>DASXIN010000169.1:0-3726 GCA_036497945.1 Streptosporangiaceae bacterium
GATCGCGCCGTTCCTGGCCCTAGTGGTGACGCTGGTCTACTACCGGCTCACCGCCGCGCACAGCACCTCGGCGGCCGAGCCGGCTTGGCCGCCGCCTCCCGGGTCAGGCGTGCCGCCCGCCGGGCCGGGCGCCGGGCAGACCGGGACCGGCACCGCCCAGTGGCCGACTCCCGAGCCAGGCCCGCCCCCGGCCAGCCCCCCATCATCCGGCCCGGACACCCAGGCCTAACTGGCCGCGCACGACACGAATGAAATTGCCACGCAGTGGGGACTGCGTGGCAGTTTCAGCCAGGAAAACGGTTAGCCGAGGTATTCGCGGAGCATCTGGGCGCGGCTCGGGTGGCGCAGCTTGGCCAGCGTCTTGGACTCGATCTGGCGGATCCGCTCCCGGGTCACGCCGAACTCCCGGCCGACTTCCTCCAGCGTGCGCGGGTGGCCGTCTATCAGGCCGAACCGGAGTTGGATGATCTTCTGCTCGCGCGGGTTGAGCGTGTCCAGGATCTGCTCCAGCTGATCCTGCAGCATGATGAACGCGGCCGCCTCGATCGGCACCACGGCGTCCGCGTCCTCGATGAAGTCACCCAGGTCCGAGTCTTCCTCGCCGATCGGCGACTGCAGCGAGACCGGCTCCTGGGCGATCCGCTGAATCTCGGCCACCCGCTCCGCGGTCAGGCCCATCTCCGCGGCGATCTCGTCCGGGGTGGCCTCCCGGCCCAGGTCCTGGTGCATCTGCCGCTGCACCCGGGCCATCTTGTTGATGGTTTCCACCATGTGCACCGGGATCCGGATGGTGCGCGCCTGGTCGGCGATGGCCCGGGTGATGGCCTGCCGGATCCACCAGGTGGCGTACGTGGAGAACTTGTAGCCCTTGGTGTAGTCGAACTTCTCCACCGCGCGGATCAGGCCCAGGTTGCCTTCTTGGATCAAGTCGAGGAAGACCAGGCCACGGCCGATGTACCGCTTCGCGATCGAGACCACCAGGCGAAGGTTGGCCTCGATCAGCCGCTGCTTGGCGCGCAGCCCGTCCGAGGCCAGCTCGCCCAGCTCGGCGCGGTGCGCGTCGAGCAGTGGGAAGCCGCCTTGCAGCTTCTCCTCGGCGAACAGCCCGGCCTCGATCGACTTGGCCAGCTCGACCTCGTCCGAGGCGGTGAGCAGCGGCACCCGGCCGATCTCGCGCAGATAGATACGGACCAGATCTCCGGTGCCGGCCCGCTGCCCGGTATCAGCCGCGCCCCGGGGCGCATCCGCCCCCTCGTCGACTGGCGGGTCGGTGATCTCCACGCCCTCGTCCGTGAGCAGGCGCACCACGTTCTCGAAGGCGTCGGCGGGGAGCTCTGCGGCATCGAGGGCGGCCGTGATGTCAGCCGCGGTAACGGTGCCGCGCTCCCTGGCCCGTGCGACCAGCTCCGCCACCTGTTCCGCTGACAGACCGCCACTGGGCAGTAACGTAAGGGTCACGCAGACCAGTGTGCGCCACGAAGCCCAGGTAACGGTGGGGTTAATTTTGTCACCTTATAGTAAGTAACGCCTAAGCCTGCCGAACCGATAACGTGGCTCGGCTCACCGGTCACTTGGCCATCCTGGGTTTCGTCCAGCGCACCGGGCTCACTCAAGCCACGGCTCAGAGCGCCCCGCCCGCCTGGTCCAGCAGGGCTTTCCGGCGCTGCTCGAGCGCCACCAGGTCGCCGAACGCCCGGTTGTACTGGCTGTCGGCCGGGTTGAGCCGCTGCAGCCGCGACTTGAGCTCGGTGATCCGCCGGCTCACCGCGAGTTCCTCCACCCGGGCCAGCACTGCCTCGGCGTACCGGGCGTCCGGTTCGCCGTCGGATCGCGGGGCCTCGATGGCCTCCACCGCCAGCCGGGTGACAAACTCCCGGGCCCGGTCGTTGGGCGCGGCGCCGATCAGCTGGCTGGCCCATTCCCGGGACGGCCCGGCGGCGGCCACTCCCCCGCAGCCCGCGATCAGCTCGCGGACCGCGCCGTGCACCGGGACGCTGAAATCGCCCTGGTCCAGCGTGTCGAACGCCGGGCCACACAGCGCCGGGCGCTGCACGGCCAGCTTGAGCACCTGGCGCTCCAGGTTGACCACCGGATCGCTGGCGTTGTAGGGCGCGGCCTCCGCCCTGGCCTGGGCCGTGCTGGCCGCGGCGGCCGCGCCGCCGCCCGGCGCGGAGCGGCGGTCGGGGGGTCCGGGGGGTCGCCCCCCCGGGCTAACACCGCGGATCCGGGCTAGCACGAACTCCTCGTTCAGCAGGCCGAGCCAGCGGTCCAGGCTGACCGCGTACCGGTCGCGCAGGCCGCGGTCCTTGATCCGGGCGATGATCGGCGCGGCCGCGTCCAGGGCGGCCAGCCTGCCCTCGTTGGTGTCCAGGTTGTGCCGGGCCAGCTCGCTCCGTACGGCGAACTCATACACCGGCTGGCGCCGCGCGATGAGGTCGCGGACCGCCGCGTCGCCCTGCTTCAGCCGCAGGTCACAGGGGTCGAGTCCGTCGGGCTGCACGGCCACGAACGTCTGCGTGGCGAACCGCTCCTCTAGGTGGAACGCGCGCAGCGCGGCCTTCTGCCCGGCCGCGTCGCCGTCGAAGGTGAAGATGACCTCGGCCACCTGCCAGTCCGCGTCCATCAGCAGCCGGCGCAGGATCTTGACGTGGTCCTCGCCAAACGAGGTGCCCGAGGTGGCCACCGCGGTGGTCACCCCGGCCAGGTGGCAGGCCATCACGTCGGTGTAGCCCTCCACGATGACCGCCTGCCGGCGCTGCGCGATGTCCCGCTTGGCCAGGTCTGCGCCGTACAGCACGGAACTCTTCTTGAACAGCGGGGTCTCCGGCGTGTTCAGGTATTTGGGGCCGTCCTCGTCCGGGTTGAGCTTCCGCGCGCCGAACGCGATCACGTCCCCGGTCAGGTCCCGGATCGGCCAGATGAGCCGGCCTCGGAACCGGTCCATCGCGCCGCGGCGGCCCTGCGTGGCCAGCCCGCCCACCAGGAGTTCCTGCTCGGTGAAGCCGCGGCCGCGCAGGTGCCTGGTCAGCGCCTCCCACTCGGCCGGCGCATACCCGACGCCGAACCGCTCCGCGTCAGCCTGCTCGAATCCCCGCTCGGCCAGGAACGCGTGCGCGGCGGCGGCACCAGCCCCGAGCAGGCGTTCGGCAAAGAAGTCTGCTGCGGCCTTGTGCGCCTCGATCAGCCTGCGCCGCTGGCTGTGCTCCCGCCCGGGCACCTGGCCGCCTTGCTCGTAGCGGAGCTCGAGCCCGGCCCGGTCGGCCAGCCGCTCCACCGCCTCGACGAACGACAGGTTGTCGATCTTCTGCACGAACTTGATGACGTCGCCGCCCTCGGCGCAGGAGAAGCAGTACCACAGGCCGCGGGCCGGGGTGACGTTGAACGAGGGGGTCTTCTCGTCGTGGAACGGGCATAGCCCTTTGAGCGAGCCGCCGCCCGCGTTGCGCAGCTGGAGGTACTCGCCGACCACCTCGTCGATGGCTGCTCTCTCCCGGACGAGCGCAATGTCCTCGTCGCGGATCCGGCCCGCCACCTGGCACCCCCGCTCACCCGGCACTGCTGCTGTCGCCGCGAGTCTAATCGCCGCATAGGCCGTTTTGCCGTCGACACGGCCGGCGCCTGCCGCGGCACTTGCTGCCGCTCGGCGCGGAGCGGCGATCGGGGGGTCCGGGGGGACGCCCCCCTACCGCGGCAGCTTGCTGCCGCTCGGCGCGGAGCGGCGATCGG
>DASXIN010000170.1:0-5073 GCA_036497945.1 Streptosporangiaceae bacterium
CGCGGGGCCGGTGGTGTCCAGGATCGAGTAGTCCTCGCCGCGGCGCAGCCGCAGCGTGACCTGGCCGGTGACCGCAGCGCCCACCCAGCGCTGCAGCGATTCGCGCAGCATCAGCGCCTGCGGGTCGAGCCAGCGGCCCTCATACATCAGCCGGCCCAGGCGGCGGCCCTCCGTGTGGTAGTTGGCCAGCGTGTCCTCGTTGTGGATCGCGTTGACCAGCCGCTCGTACGCCGCGTGCAGCAGTGCCATGCCCGGCGCCTCGTAGATGCCCCGGCTCTTGGCCTCGATGATCCGGTTCTCGATCTGGTCGGACATGCCCAGGCCGTGCCGGCCGCCGATCTCGTTGGCCCGCGTGACCAGGTCCACCGGGGTGGCGAACTCTGCCCCGTTGATCGTTACCGGCCGGCCGCGGTCGAAGCCGATCGTGACGTCCTCCGACTCGATCTCCGTCGCCGGGTCCCAGAACGGCACGCCCATGATCGGCTCGACCGTCTCGATCCCATTGGCCAGGTGCTCCAGGGTCTTGGCCTCGTGGGTGGCACCCCAGATGTTCGCGTCGGTCGAGTAGGCCTTCTCCGCGCAGTCCCGGTACGGCAGATCGTGGTCCAGCAGCCAGGCGCTCATCTCCTGCCGGCCGCCGAGTTCGGCGACGAACGCGGCGTCCAGCAACGGCTTGTAGACGCGCAGCTTGGGGTTGGCCAGCAGGCCGTAGCGGTAGAACCGCTCGATGTCGTTGCCCTTGAATGTCGAGCCATCGCCCCAGATCTGCACGTCGTCCTCGAGCATGGCCCGGACCAGCAGGGTGCCGGTGACCGCGCGGCCCAGCGGGGTGGTGTTGAAGTAGCTCCGGCCGCCGGACCGGATGTGGAACGCGCCGCAGGCCAGCGCGGCCAGCCCCTCCTCGACCAGGGCGGCGCGGCAGTCCACCAGTCGGGCGATCTCGGCGCCGTACCACTTGGCCCGGCTGGGCACCGAGTCGATGTCGTCCTCGTCGTATTGCCCCAGGTCGGCGGTGTAAGTGCAGGGCACCGCCCCCTTGCCGCGCATCCACGCGACCGCGACCGAGGTGTCGAGCCCGCCGGAAAAGGCAATGCCGACCCGCTCGCCGATAGGCAGGGAAGTGATGACCTTAGACACCCGCAAAATTATGCCCTGCCATGCATGACTATGCAAGTGGACTGGATGTCCCGGTTCCGGGTGTCTCCTTGGCGGCGGAATAACCGGGCAGCCGGGTTGTTGAGATACATGCAAACGCATATATCTGAGCAGCAGGAGTCAGGGAGTAGGCATGCAGTTCGGGATCTTCTCGGTCAGTGACATCACCCGGGACCCGGTGTCGGGGGAGACACCCAGCGAGGCGGAGCGGATCGACGCGATCGTGCAGATCGCGCAGAAGACCGAGGAAGTCGGGCTGGACGTGTTCGCGATCGGCGAGCACCACAACCCGCCGTTCTTCTCGTCATCGCCAACGACGCTGCTGGCGTACATCGCGGCCACCACGAAGAAGCTGATCGTGACCACCGCGACGACGCTGATCACCACGAACGACCCGGTACGCATCGCCGAGGAGTATGCGATGCTGCAGCACCTGTCCAAGGGGCGGATGGACCTGATGCTCGGCCGCGGCAACACCGCGCCGGTGTATCCGTGGTTCGGCCAGGACATCCGGCAGGGCCTGCCGCTGGCCCTGGAGAACTACAACCTGCTGCACCGGCTGTGGCGCGAGGACGTGGTGGACTGGGAGGGCAAGTTCCGCACGTCGCTGCAGGGCTTCACCTCGATCCCGCGGCCGCTGGACGACGTGCCGCCGTTCGTGTGGCACGGCTCGATCCGCACCCCGGAGATCGCCGAGCAGGCCGCGTACTACGGCGACGGGTTCTTCGCCAACAACATCTTCTGGCCCAAGGAGCACTACCAGCGGCTGATCAAGTTCTACCGGCAGCGCTACGCGCACTACGGTCACGGCACCGAGCAGCAGGCCATCGTCGGCCTGGGCGGCCAGGCCTTCATCGCGCGGAACTCGCAGGACGCCAAGCGGGAGTTCCGGCCGTACTTCAAAGAGGCGCCGGTCTACGGGCACGGCCCATCGATGGAGGACTTCATGGAGCTCACCCCGCTGTCGGTGGGCAGCCCGCAGGAGGTCATCGACAAGACGCTGACCTTCCGCGAGCACTTCGGCGACTACCAGCGCCAGCTGTTCCTGATGGACCACGCCGGCCTGCCGCTGAAGACCGTGCTCGACCAGCTTGACCTGCTCGGCGACGAGGTCGTGCCGGTGCTGCGCAAGGAGATCGCCGCCCGGCAGGACCCGGCGACGCCGGACGCGCCGACGCACGCCAGCCTGGTCACGGCGAAGTACGGTGACCAGCCGGCCCGCCAGCCGCGGCCGAACGCCAATCGCGGCGACAACGTCACGGGTGCTTCCCCCTACCAGGACTCCGCGGCTGAGGTCGAGACGGAGTACCCGGAGCTGTGATGGCTGACTACAGGCATACCGCCAACGACGCGTGGGAAGCACTACTGAACGCCCATGCCGTGCTGATGAAGCAGTTCGCAGCCGAGGACATCTGGACGGATGTCTCGATGCGGGAGTACGACGTGCTGTACACGCTGTCCAAGTGCGCCGAGCCGGTGCGGATCAGCGAGCTGAACCGGTACGTGTTGCTCAGCCAGCCGGCCCTGTCCCGCCTGGTGGACCGGCTGGCCGACCGCGGCCTGCTGGCCCGCCAGGCCGACCCGGCCGACGGGCGCAGCGTCCGGCTGGCGCTGACCGAGGTCGGCCGGGAGGTGCAGCGCCGGATCGGCCGCCAGCACGCGCGCAGCGTCGCCCGGGCGATGACCGCCGGGCTGAGCCCTGGCGAGCTCCGGCAGCTCGAAACGCTCGGCCGGAAACTGGCCGACCAGGCCCGCGCCAGCGCCAGCGACCGCGACAGCGACCCCAGTATCAGCAGAGAGGACATCCGCCGATGAACGCCCCCGCCCAGCCGGAACCATTCCGGCTCGTGGTGGTCAGCGCCGGCACCAGCGACCCGTCGTCGACCAGGCTGCTGGCCGACCGTACGGCGCAACGCGCCGCGGCGCTGGCCGCCCGGAACGGGAACGAGGTGACGGTCAGCGTCATCGAGTTGCGCGAGATCGCCGCGGACATCTCCACCGCGCTGGTCTCCCAGCTGATCACGCCGAGGTTGCAGCAGGCCGTCACCGCCCTGGGCGAAGCGGACGGCATCATCGCCGCCGCCCCGGTCTACAAGGCGGGCCCGAGCGGATTGTTCACTTCGTTCTTCCACGTCCTGGACAACGACCTGCTGATCGCCAAGCCGGTCGTGCTGGCCGCGACGGCGGGCACCGCCCGGCACGCCCTGGTCGCGGACGACCAGATGCGCCCGATGTTCGCCTACCTGCGCGCGATGACCGCGCCGACGTCGCTGTTCGCCGCCCCGGAAGACTGGAGCGATCCGGCGCTGAACACCCGCATCGAGCGGGCCGCCCGCGAGCTGGTGCTACTCATGGAGAGCGGTTTCGCGGCCAAGGTCCGGGACGAGTCCTGGCAGAACTACCAGCACGAGTTCGGCAGCGCGGGCGGCACCGAGACCGCCATCGACCTGGACTCCGACCTGATGCGCCTGGCCACCGGCGGTTCCGCCAGCTAGCGTCGTGCCGCGCCTGACGGCAACCGGCCGGAGGGTCAGCTGATGGCCAGCCGGTAGCGGAGGCCGTGGCGGCAAGGCGAAACCGCACTGCGGGCTGAGCGCCAGCCGGCCGAGATCGATGAACTTGGCCGCCTCGTCGATCCGGCGGGCCAGCGCGTCGGCCGGTTCCAGCGCCGCGGACCCGGCCAGGATCTGGTCTGTGTACGCGAGAGGGAGCAGGGTAGCTGACCGCCAAGACCTCCGGCCGGGTGCATCTTCGTCCGGTGCACCCGGCCCGGGTCTAGGGTCAGCCCTTGGCGCTGGCCAGGTCGTAGGCGGTCATCCCGCCGACGGTCCTGGCCAGGTAGTGCTGCTTGACCCACGCGGTGATCTGCGACCCGTACCCGGAGCCACCACCCGGCCCGCCGGCCCCGGCACCGCCGCTGGCCACGAAGTAGTGGATGTCGTGCGCCGCGACCAGCTTCTCGAACTCGGCCAGGGTGGGCGCCGGGTCGCTGCCGGTGAAGCCACCGATGGCCAGCACGGGGGCTCCGTTGCTGCCCAACTCCAGCGAGGCCGCGCTGGTCGAGCCGACGGTGGCCGCCGCCCACCGGTAGCCGGACGCACCCGACTCCAGCAGCCGGGACACCGCGCTGCTGACCCCGCCGCCCGCGCCGGCCCCGCCCGCGCCTGGCCGACCGATCCCGGACTGACCAGTTCCGGAGCGACTAGTTCCGGACTGGCCCGTGCTGGACGGCACACCGCTGGGACGGCCCGCGCCCGGCTGGCCGGCTAGCTCGCCGCCGCCCGGCTGGCCGGTCCCGGTCTTGCCGCCGCCCGTACTGCTGCTGCTGCCGCCGCCGCTGCCGGAGCCGGTCCCGGGATGCCCAGCCCCACCGGGGAACCCGCCACCCGCACCGCCCCCGTCGGCGGCACCCGTCACGGACGGCCCGGCCGTCGGGATCGACCCGCCGTGCGCGGTGGCCGCGGTGTCGATGCTGTAGGCCAGCGGCCCGGCCAGCCCAGCGATCAGGGCCAGCGAGACGGGGGCGATGACCAGCGCGGCCGCGCTCCGAGTGCGGGCGGCCCACGGGTTCGCGGCCCGCCGACCGGGGCTGGCCAGGATCAAGCCTGCCGCGGCCGCGCCGGCCACCGCGATGACCACCCGCAGCCAGGCCATCCAGTCTGGGCTGCGGCCGAGCAGCACCCAGGCCCAGCCGACCGTGACCAGCAGCGTGCCCGCCAGCACGGCCCGGGCGGGCCAGCGGTCCCGGATCCGCCACAGCGCGACCGGGCCGATGCCGACCAGCGCGCCGATCGCCGGGGCCAGCGCCACCGTGTAGTACGGATGGATGATGCCGGACATGTAGCTGAATACCAGGCCGGTCAGCACCAGCCAGCCGCCCCACAGCAGCGCCGCGGCGCGCAGCCGGTCGGTCCGCGG
>DASXIN010000171.1:0-42231 GCA_036497945.1 Streptosporangiaceae bacterium
GCTGGGCCACCCCGGTGACCGTGTTCCAGCGCACCGCGCTGGCCGACACGGTGCTGGGCGGCCAGCAGATCAGCGCCGGGCAGCGGGTCGGCCTGTTCTACCGGTCGGCCAACTTCGACGAAGCGGTCTTCGACCGTCCGGGCGAGTTCAACATCCTGCGCAGTCCCAACCCGCACCTCGGCTTCGGTGGCCTGGGCGCACACTACTGCCTAGGGGCCAACCTGGCCCGGCTGGAGATCGAGCTGATCTTCAACGCGATCGCCGACGCCATGCCGGCCATCACCAAGGCAGGCGACGTCGAGCGGCTCCGGTCCGGCTGGCTGAACGGCATCAAGCGCCTGCCTGTCCGCTACCGCTGACCTGTATCGCTGACTGGCCGGTCACCCGGGGGTGCTGGCCACCACCCACATGGAGAAGTACTGCGAGCCGCCGCCGTAGGCGTGGCCCAGCGCGGTCCGGGCGCCGTCCACCTGGTGCTGGCCGGCCTTGCCCATCACCTGGAGCGCCGACTCGGCGAAGCGGAGCAGGCCGGACGCGCCGATCGGGTTGGAGCTGAGCACGCCGCCGGACGGGTTCACCGGCAGGCTGCCGCCGATCTCGGTCTCCCCGGCCTCGGTCAGCCGCCAGCCCTGCCCGGCCTCGGCGAAGCCCAGGTTCTCCAGCCACATCGGCTCGAACCAGGAGAACGGCACGTAGATCTCGGCCGCGTCGATCTCACGGGCCGGGTCGGTGATGCCCGCGTCGCGCCACAGCGCGGCCGCCGCGTCCGCCCCGGCCTGGGGGTTGACGTGGTCCTTGCCGGAGAACATGGTCGGCTCGGTGCGCATCGCGGTGGCCCGGATCCAGGCCACCGGGCGGCCGGCGGCCGCGCTGTCCCGGGCCGCGGCCGTGTCGCCGATGACCACGGCGCAGGCGCCGTCGGAGGATGGGCAGGTCTCGTCGTAGCGGACCGGGTCCCACAGCATCGGCGACGCCTGCACCTTCTCCAGCGTGATGTCCGCCTGCTGCAGGTGGGCGTAGGGGTTGCGGGCGCCGTTCCGCCGGTCCTTGACCGCGACCATGGCGCCGATGTGCCGGGGCGCCCCGCTGCGCCGAATGTAGGCCCGGACGTGCGGCGCGAAGTAGCCGCCCGCGCCGGCCACCAGCGGCATGCTGAACGGCGGCGCGATGGACAGTGCCCACATCGCGTTGGACTCGGATTGCTTCTCGAACGCGACGGCCAGCACCCGGCGGTGCACCCCCGCCTCGGCCAGGCTGGTCGCGACGATCCCGGTGGCCCCGCCGACCGAGCCGGCGGTGTGCACCCGCAGCAGCGGCTTGCCTACCGCGCCGAGACTGTCGGCCAGGTACAGCTCGGGCATCATCACGCCTTCGAACAGGTCGGGCGCCTTGCCCAGCACGACCGCGTCGATGTCGGCCAGGGTGAGCCCGGCGTCGGCCAGTGCCCGGTCCACCGCCTCGCGGCACAGCCCGGCGATGGACACGTCGGCCCGCCGGGAGCGGTGCCGGGTCTGCCCGACACCGAGCACCGCGGCCTGCTGTTTCATCGGCCCGCCTCCATAACGCAGACGAGGTTTTGCTGCAGGGCCGGGCCGCTGGTGGCGTGGCCGAGTGCGCGGTCCGCCCGGCCCGCTGTGATGGCCCGGGCAGCCAGGCCGATCCGGGCCAGGCCGGCCGCGAACATCGGGTTGCCGCACAGCGCGCCGCCGGACGGATTGACCTGGGCGCCGGCGTCCAGGCCCAGCGCGGTGCGCAGGATGAGCTCCTGGTGGCTGAACGGGGCGTGCAGTTCGGCGACGTCGATGCCCGGGCCGGCGCCGGCCGCCCGGCCGGCCGCGGTGGCCGAGGGCGCCGTGGTCAGGTCCCGGGCACCCAGCACCGCGGAGTCGATCCGGTGCGCGAAACCGGTGATCCAGGCGGGCCGTGGGCACAGCTCGCGGGCCCGGTCGGCCGAGGCCAGCACGACCACCGCGGCCCCGTCCCCGACCGGGGCGCAGTCGTGCGCCCGGAGCGGGTCGGCGACATACGGCTGGTCGAGCAGTTCCTCGGCCGACACCTGACCGGACAGCTGGGCCTGCGGGTTGCCCTGGGCGTCGGCGCGGCTGCGCGCGGCCACCTCGGCCATGTCCTTCTCGGTCCACCGCCCGGCCTCGATGCCCAGCCGGGCCTGCAGCGCGGCGATGCTCACCGAGTCCGGCCACAGCGGCGCCACCAGGTACGGGTCGAGTTGCAGGGCCAGCACCCGGCGCAACTGGCCCGCCGACGACTTGCCGAACCCGTACACCAGCGCAGTGTCCGCCGCGCCGGTGAGGATCTTCACCCAGGCCTCGTACAGCGCCCAGGCGCCGTCCATCTCGACGTGCGACTCCATGATCGGCGGGACGGCGCCGATCGCATCCACCGCCTGCACGAACGAGAACGCCCGGCCGGCCAGGTAGTCCGACGAGCCCGAGCACCAGAACCCGATGTCCGCCTTGGCCAGCCCGGTGCTGGCCAGCACCTCGGCGAAGATCGGCACCAGCATCTCCACCCCGCTGGTCGTGCCGTCGCCGTACCGGACGCAGGGCGACTGGGCGAAGCCGATGACGGCGACGTCGGTCACGGTTTCTGTCCTTCAGAGATGGTGGGCATAGGACTCGTAGGACGCGTCCGGCTCGCCGGTCGGCCGGAAGTGGTCGATGTTCTCCGGGGTGGTGCCCCATTCCGTGCGTGGCTTCCAGACCGCCGCCACGCGCATCCCCATCCGCACCTCGTCCGGCGGGCAGCCCAGGATGAGGTGCTGGAACGCGATGTCGGCCCCGTCCAGCAGCACCGAGGCGGCGACGTACGGCGGCGCCACCCGCTGCCCCTGGTACGGCACGTTGACCACGCAGAACGTGGTCACAATGCCGGTGTCCGGCAGTTCCACCTCGGTGGTGGTGGGTACCCCGTCGGCCGGGCAGGTGCCGCGCGGCGGGATATACACCTTGCCGCAGGCCGGGCAGCGCTGCCCGAGCAGCCGGCCCTCAGCCAGCCCGCGCAGGTAGCTGCTCTCCCCGGCGGAGGTGGTGTGCTCATAGCGCAGCCGCACCGGCGTAGTGATCATGGTCACCGGCTTCCCGGCCTGGTCAGAGTGGTGGCCTTCCGCCGCCACCCCCGCGCTGCCGGACGGCTCGAAGCAGGCGATGTCGTGGATGCCGCCGGCCGGGTTGGCCGCCCAGCGCGGCCGCACCCGCAGGCCGGTGTGCATGGCCGCGGCCGACCCGGCGTCCACCGCGTGCAGCATTGCCGTGTCCGCGCCGTCCAGCCGGATCAGCGCCCAGCCGAACGGGTGCGCCAGCGGCTGCCCGTCCAGCGGTTCCGGCACCCAGGTCCAGCTGGTCACGGTGCCCTCCGGACCTACCTCGAACAGAGTGCCGGGCGGCTCGCTGGTGTCCGGGTCATACTCGAACGGCGGGGCGTGCACCCGCCCGTCGGCTCCTCGTGCGCCGAGGATCCGCCGGCCGGCCAGACCGGTCATGAACTGGCTGAGCACCGGGCCGAGCGAGCGGGTGTAGTCGAAGCCGATCTCCAGCGGGGCACGCAGCGGCTGACTCACGCAACAGAGTGAAACACGTTCCGGCTGAGCCCGGCAATAGAGCCCCACGAGCCGGAGCGGGCCCGCCTTGTCCCCTCATAGAACCTGTTCTAGATTTACGCCATGGACAGCATCGGCCTGTGGCCCATCGCGGCCACCTCCCCGGACCAGGCCGCGGTCATCGAGCCGGATGGCACCCCGGTCAGTTACGCCGAGCTGGCCGCCGCGGCGGACCGCTACGGGCGCGGCCTGCGCACGCTCGGCCTCGGCGCCGGGGACACGGTGGCCACGCTGCTGCCCAACAGCGCGACCGCGCTGGCGCTCTACTTCGCCGCCATCGAGACCGGCCTGTACGTGGTGCCGGTCAACTGGCATCAGCTGGCCCCGGAAGTCGCGTACATCCTGACGGACAGCGAGGCGGGCGCGTTCGTGGCCGCCGAGCGGTTCGGCCCGGTAGCCGCCGAGGCGGCCGACCTGGCCGGCCTCAAAGCCCGGTTCGCGGCCGGCTCGATACCCGGCTTCGAGCCACTCACCGCGCTGGGCGATGACGGGCTGACCAGCCGCCCGGAGCCACGCACGCACGGCGCGCCGATGCTGTACACCTCCGGCACTTCCGGCCGCCCCAAGGGGGTGCGCCGCCCGCTGACCGGCCTCGATCCGGACGTCGCCACCGGGGCCCAGTCCACCTGGTTCTTCGGCCTATTCGGCCTGGCGCCGTACGACGATCACGTGCACCTGTGCGGGTCGCCGCTGTACCACACCGCGGTGCTCAACTTCGCCGCGATCTCGATCCAGCTCGGCCACACCGTGGTGCTGATGGACCGCTGGGACCCGGAGCAGGCGCTGGCCCTGATCGAGCGGCACCGGGTGACCCAGACGCACACGGTGCCCACCCAGTTCCGCCGGATGCTGGCCCTACCCGAC
Organism: Streptosporangiaceae bacterium; assembly: GCA_036497945.1. Taxonomy (GTDB): domain Bacteria; phylum Actinomycetota; class Actinomycetes; order Streptosporangiales; family Streptosporangiaceae; genus RYN-230. The sequence goes on from DASXIN010000171.1 coordinate 4,481, forward strand.
GAGGTGCGGGCCCGCTATGACACCAGCTCGCTGCGCGCGGTGATCCACAGCGCGGCGCCCTGCCCGGCAGAGATCAAGCGCCGCATGATCGACTGGCTGGGCCCGGTCATCGTCGAGTACTACGCGGCCACCGAGGGTGGCGGCACACTGATCAGCTCGGCGGAATGGCTGCGCAAGCCAGGCTCGGTGGGGCTGCCCTGGCTCGGCTCGCAGGTCAAGGTGCTGGACCGGGCGGGCCACGAGGTCGCGCCCGGTCAGCAGGGCCTGGTCTACATGAAGATGGGCACCTCGGACTTCGCCTACTACAAGGACGAGGAGAAGACCCGGGCCGCCCGGGCCGGAGGCCTGTTCACCGTGGGCGACATCGGCTACCAGGACGAGGATGGCTACCTGTTCATCTGCGACCGGGCCAGCGACATGATCATCTCCGGCGGGGTGAACATCTACCCGGCCGAGATCGAGGCCGAGCTGTCCTGCCATCCGGCGGTGGCCGACGTCGCCGTGTTCGGCATCCCGCACGAGGACTGGGGCGAGGAGATCAAGGCCGTGGTCCAGCCCGCCGAAGGTGTCGGGCCCAGCCCGGAGCTGACCCAGCAGCTGCAGGACTATCTGGCCGGCCGGCTGGCCAAGTACAAGCTGCCGCGCACCATCGACTACGTCGCCGAGCTGCCCCGTGACCCAAACGGCAAGCTGTACAAGCGCCGCCTCCGCCACCCCTACTGGGCCAACCGCGACCGCGCCATCTAACCGCGGCGCCCCGCTGCGCCTCCCGCCACCGGCCTGCCCGCACCACCTACACCGCGCCGCACACACCCGGCCGCACACCCCGCCGCCGACCACTTATCACCCTGGACGCACGCCTGGAACGAGCAACCGGACAAAACGCCGACCATCTGGGGTGATAACTCACCGACGCCCGGACGCCTGTGACCAGTGGGGCGCATGTGATCAGTGCGGGTTGGAGCCAGCGGGGGAGCGTGAGGTGTGCGGGTGGGTGGGGTGTGTGGTCGGGTGGGGTTGGGCGGGGCGTGGGGTCAGCGGTCGCGGAAATTGGGCTTGCGCTTTTCGGTGAAGGCGCGCGGGCCTTCCTTCGCGTCTTCGCTGGCGAACACCGCCGTGCCGATCTCAGCCTCAACCCGGAACGCGTCGTTCTCCGGCAGGCCCTCGGTCTCCCGGATGGTGCGCAGGATCCCGCGCACCGCGACCGGCCCGTTCGCCGCGATCAGGTCGGCCAGTTCCAGCGCCTTGGCCAGCGCCTGGCCGTCTGGCACCACGTGGCCGATCAGCCCGATTTGGCGGGCCTCGGCGGCGCTGATGTGCCGGCCGGTGAGGAGCAGGTCGGCCGCGACCGTGTAGGGGATCTGCCGGGTCAGCCGTACCGCGGAGCCACCCAGCGGGAACAGACCCCAGCGGGCCTCGGAAATGCCGAACCGGGCGCTCTCCCCGGCCACCCGGATGTCGGTGGCCTGCAGGATCTCGGTGCCGCCGGCGATGGCCGGCCCTTCCACCGCGGCGATCAGCGGCTTGCTCAGCCGGCGGCCCTTGAGCAGCGCCGGTATGGCCGACATGTCCAGGTCCCCGGCCCGGAGCGACTCGCCCGGATGCGACCGGGTCATCGCCTTCAGGTCGGCGCCCGCGCAGAACGCGCCGCCCGCGCCGGTCAGCACGCAGACCCGGATGTCCGGGTCGCTGTCCACCTGATCCCACGCCTCGCGCAGCAGGGCCATCATCGGCCCGCTCAGCGCGTTGCGCACCTGCGGCCGGTTCATGGTCACGATCAGCACGTGGCCACGGCGCTCGATCAGCGCGTGCGGCGGTTCCGGGCCGTCGGCAGGCTCAGCTGGTGCGGGCGCGGACGTCGATGTCATCGAGCCGGTCTCTCCTCAGTTTGGCCCCGGCGGAGGCTTGCCCAAAAACGGTAACACGTTCTAGTTTCATCCCATGGCCCTGAACATCGCCGACCTCTATGAGCATGCGGCGGACGCCTTCCCGGATCGCACTGCGCTGGCCTGCGGTGACAAACAGTTCACCTTCCGCGAGGTGGATGAACGCGCCAACCGGCTGGCGCACTACTTAGCGGGTATCGGTGTCAAGCCCGGGGACCACGTGGGCGTGTACGCGCGCAACTCGGTCGAGGCGGCGGAGACTCTGCTCGCCGTGTGCAAGTTGCGCGCGGTCGCGGTCAACATCAACTACCGGTACGTCGAGAACGAGTTGCGTTATCTGCTGGACGACTCGGACCCGGTCGCGCTGGTGCACGACCAGCAGGACTCGGCCCGGGTGGCCGCGGTCGCGGACGCCGCGCCCGGGCTGCTCGGCACGGTGGTGATCGACGACGGCAGCGGTGCCGAGATCGGCACCGGGGTGCGCTACGACGACGCGCTGGCCGCTGGGTCACCGGAGCGCGACTTGCCGGAGCGCAGCGGCGACGACGTGTACATCATCTACACCGGCGGGACGACCGGGTGGCCCAAGGGCGTCATGTGGCGGCACGAGGACATCTGGCGCACCCTGGGCGGGGGCATCGACTTCTTCACCGGAGAGGCGCTGGCCGACGAGTGGGAGCAGTCCCGCCGTGGCCGTGAGTCGGCCGGCCTGGTCCGGCTGTGCGCCGCCCCGCTGATCCATGGCGCGGCGCAGGTGGCCACGCTGGGTGCGCTGTTCGGCGGGGACACCGTGGTGCTGACCCGTCGGTTCGACCCGCACGAGGCCTGGCGGGTGATCGAACGGCACAAGGTGAACGTGATGCTGGTCATCGGGGACGCGATGGCGCGGCCGCTGATCGAGGCCTACCGCGACGGCGACTACGACGCATCGTCGCTGGTGTCGCTGTCGTCCAGCGCGGCGCTGTTCTCCCCAGTGGTCAAGGAGGCCTGCGCCGCGGCGCTGCCCAACGTGTTCATCACCGAGGCGATCGGCTCCACCGAGACCGGCTTCGCCGGGATGGGCCTGGTGACCGCGGGTGCCGAGCAGCGCGGCGGCCCGACCGTCAAGCCCGGCCCGGAGGTCGTCGTGCTGAACGACGAAGGCGGCCTGGCTGGGCCGGGTGAGGTCGGCCGGCTGGCCCGGGGTGGTCACGTGCCGCTCGGTTACTACAAGGACCCGGTCAAGACGGCGGCCATGTTCACCGAGCTGGACGGGCAGCGCTACGCCGTGCCAGGGGACTGGGCCCGGGTCGAGACGGACGGCAGCGTGACCCTGCTCGGCCGGGGCAACACCTGCGTTAACTCGGGCGGCGAGAAGGTGTTCCCGGAAGAGGTCGAAGGCGCGCTCAAATCCCATCCCGGGGTGTTCGACGCGCTGGTCATCGGCGTGCCAGACGAGACGCTCGGCCAGCGGGTGGCCGCCCTGGTGCAGGCCCGCGAGGACACCCCGGTGGACCTGGACCAGCTGATCAGCCATGTCCGCGCGGAGATCGCCGGGTACAAAGTGCCGCGCAGCATCTGGCTGGTCGACTCCATCGGCCGCACCGCGGCCGGCAAGGCCGACTACGGCTGGGCGCAGCGCTACGTGGCCGCCCACCCGCCCAGCCTGGGCCGGCCGGCCGGCGCCAGCCAGCCTGCCCACTAAGGAGACCCGTGCGGACCCCGCTGTGCACCCTGCTCGGCATCGAGCACCCGATCGTCGGCTTCACCCCGTCCGAACAGGTGGCCGCCGCGATCAGCCGGGCCGGCGGGCTCGGCGTGCTGGGCTGCGTCCGGTTCAACGACCCGGCCGAGCTGGACGCCGTGCTGCACTGGATGGACGGCAACACCGATGGCCGCCCGTACGGCGTCGATGTGGTGATGCCCGCCCGGGTCCCGGCCGAGGGCGCTCCCGTCGACCTGGGCCAGCTGATCCCGGAGGGGCACCGGGACTTCGTCGAGCAGACGCTGCTCAAACTGGGCGTGCCGCCGCTGCCGGACGGCGCACCCGCCGGGGACGGCGTGCTCGGCTGGCTGCACTCGGTGGCCCGGCAGCACGTCGAGGTGGCGCTGACCCATCCGGCCCGGCTGATCGCGAACGCGCTCGGGCCGCCGCCCGCGGACATCATCGAGCGGGCGCACGACCGCGGCATGCTGGTCGCCGCGCTGGCCGGCAAGGCGGACCACGCGCGCAGCCACGTGGCCAGCGGGGTGGACATCGTGGTGGCCCAGGGCTACGAGGCGGGCGGGCACACCGGCGAGATCGCCAGCATGGTGCTCATCCCGGAGATCGTGGACACGGTCGGCGGCCAGGTGCCGGTGCTCGCGGCGGGCGGGATCGGCTGCGGTCGGCAGATCGCCGCGGCCCTGGCGCTCGGCGCCGTCGGCGTCTGGATGGGCTCGGCCTGGCTGATCACCGAGGAGTACTGGCTGACCGCGGCTCTGCCCGCGCTGCGCACGGCGCTGCTCACCGCGACCTCGTCGGACACGGTGCGGTCCCGGATCTACAGCGGCAAGCCCGCGCGGCTGCTGAAGAACCGCTGGACACAGGCCTGGACCGAGCCTGGCGCCCCGGACCCGTTGCCCATGCCGCTGCAGAACCTGCTGGTCAGCGAGGCACACCAGCGGCTGATGCGGTCCGGCCAGCCCGACGTGCAGCCGATGCCGGTGGGCCAGATCGTGGGCCGGATGACCGAGGTCCGTCCGGTGGCCGAGCTGGTCAAAAGCCTGGTGCAGGAAACCGCTGAGGCGCTGAGCCGGCTCGACACGCTGCGCTGAACCGGGCCTGCCCGCCGGCCGTTCTCCTGACCGGAGACCCTTGATGGCTGGGGCGGGAGGGCTTGGCATGATCGTTGGATTGACAGCCGGCGATCCCCGGCGGGTGGGGTCGTACCAGCTGCTGGGCCGGCTGGGCTGCGGGGGCATGGGGTCGGTGTTCCTGGGCCGGTCGGCCGCCGGCAGCCTGGTCGCGGTCAAGGTGATCCGGGCCGACCTGGCCGACGACCCCGGATTCCGGGCCCGGTTCGACCGGGAAGTGGCCGCGGCGCGAAAGGTCAGCGGGCGGTTTACCGCGGCGGTGGCCGACGCGGACACCAGCGGGCCGGTGCCCTGGCTGGCGACCAGCTACGTGCCCGGGCCGTCGCTGGCCGAGCTGGTCCGCACACACGGCGCATTACCGCTGTCCGCGGTCCTGGCGCTGGGCGCTGGGCTGGCCCAGGCCCTCGGCGTGATCCACGCGGCCGGCCTGGTGCACCGCGACCTGAAGCCGTCCAACGTGCTGGTCGCCGCAGACGGGCCGCGAGTCATCGACTTCGGCATCTCCCGCGCGGCCGGCGCCAGTTCGCTGACCCAGGTCGGCATGGTGATGGGCTCACCCGGGTTCATGTCACCGGAGCAGGCCAAGGGCGGGCTGGTCGGCCCGGCCAGCGACGTGTTCAGCCTGGGCACCCTGCTCGCCTTCGCCGCGACCGGGCACGGGCCGTTTGGCGCCGGGTCCATGGCTGCGCTGCTCTACCGGGTGGTGTACGGCCAGCCCAGCACCGGCCAGCTGCCCGGGCAGCTGCGGCCGCTGGTCGAGCGCTGCCTGGATAAGGACCCCAGCCAGCGGCCCAGCCCAGCGCAGCTGCTGGCCGAGCTGGGCGACACCCGGCCGTGCGGCGACTGGCTGTCGGCCGACGTGGCCGAGATGCTCAGCCAGTTCGCCGCGCCTGAGGCGGCGAGGGCCGAGGCGGCGCGGGCCGAAGTGGCGCTGGCCGAAGCGGGCCAGACTGAAGCGGCGGCCAGTCCGCCCGGCTGGGTTGCGCCAGCGCAGCGACCAGCCCCGGCTGCGGACCGCCCCGGCTGGCTGCCGATGACCGGCAGCCAGCTGCCGGTGCCGGCCAGCCCGGGGTCGGCCAGCCCAGTGCCGGCCACCCCGGTGCTGGCCGACCCCGTGCCAGCAGGCCAGCTGGCCGCCGTGGGCAGTGCGCTTCCCGCGGCTGACCCAGCACGTCCCCCGGCAGCTAGCCAGCTTCCCGGGATAGGCAGTGCGGTTCCCCAGACAGGCATGGAGCTTCCCGTGGTGGGCGGCGAGCCTCTCGTGCCGGACCACCAGCCGCCGGTTACCGATGAGGAACCGACGGTGACGGTCGTCCGGCCGCGCCGGCTCAGGAACGCGCCGCGGCCGCGCGCCGCCGCCGTCGCCCCGCCACGGCACCCGGGGCGACGGCGGCGGTCCCGGCTCTGGGCCGCGGCCGGCGCCGGGACTGGTGCGGCCGGTGTGCTGGTGGCCGTCATGCTGACTGGGATCCTGCAGCCCGCGGTCCGGCACGACGCACGCCCGGCCAGGGCGGCGGCCAAGCTGCCCGGCCCAGCCGCGGTGCTGAAGGCCCATGGTCCGCATCGGCCTTCAGCGCACCATCACCGGCACCGGGACCAGTCCGGTTCCGGGGTGACCATGGCGGTGGCGGCCTCCTCGTCGCCGTCGCCGGGCAGCACAATGCCGGCGGTGCGGCCCGGATCGTCGTCACCGGCCACCGCACCTTCCCCCAGCGCTGCCCCCACCCCGACCCGCCAGCCGGCCAGCAGCACGTACAGCCGGGCCGTGCCGGGCAGTCAGGAGTGGACCGCCACCGGCATCACCGTGCAGCCCGGCGACCAGCTGACCATCGTCGCGTCCGGCGAGATCTACATCGGCGCCACGTCCGCGGATGTGGGCCCGGCCGGGGATCCCGGCTGCACGCCCGCGGCCAGCTACCCGGCGCAGCGCGCCCAGTTCCCGGCGCCTGACCTGACGTGCTGGTCGCTGATCGGCCGGATCGGGGCCGGGGCGCCGTTCGCCGTCGGCGGCTCGGCCCAGCTGACCGCGACCGGCGGTGAGCTGTACCTGGGCGTCAACGGGGACAGCTTCACCGGCAACTCGGGTGGCTGGTCAGCCACGATCACGGTGCGCAGCCGGGCCGCCTGAGCAGCCCGGTAAGCTCCGCACCGCCTGCTCCAGGATGGCCGCCGCGGCCAGCAGTCGGTCCTCGGCCCCGGCCGGGCCGATCAGCTGGATGCTGGCGGGCAGCGGCCCGCCGGTCGGCACCGGCAGCGCCAGGGCCGGCACCCCGGCCAGGTTCACCGCCGAGGTGACCCCACGGATCTGCACCATGTCCCGCGAGCGATCCAGGGTCGGCGGGAGGCCCAGCAACGTCGGCAGGGCGAGCAGGTCCACCTGCTCCCACAGCGAGGTCACGGTCGCCCGCCAGACCGCGGCCTGCTGCCAGGCCGCGGCGAGCGCGGCCTCGGTGGTCGTGCTCGCCTGGCGCAGCCGGGCCAGCACGTCCCGGCCGATCCGGTCCGGGGCGGACTCGGCCAGCGCGCCGTCGGACACCCACGCCTCAGCGTCCAGCACCGTCATCGCCGCACTGGTGGCGGCCTCCAGCCCGGCCAGCTCGACCGGGGCCACCGGCCAGCCGGCGGCGGCCAGCGCCGCATCCACCGCCGCGTCGACGGCGCAGTCCGCGCCGATGGCCACCCGGCCGACCCGCCGCGGCGGCGCGGCGGTCACCGTGAACCCCGGCTCGAGCAGCGCCATCCCAGCCACCAGCCCGGCCACGTCACGGGCCATCGGGCCCACCGTGTCCAGGCTCGGCGCGAGCGGCCACACCCCGGTCAGCGGTATCCGGCCCCAGGTGGTCTTGAGCCCGGCCACCCCGCAGCAGGCGGCCGGGATCCGGATCGAGCCGCCGGTGTCTGAGCCATAGGCCACGTCGGCTTCGCCGCTGGCCACCGCCACCGCCGACCCGCTCGACGAGCCGCCCGGGACCCGGGCCGGGTCGAGCGGGTTGACCGGCGTGCCGAACGCGGCGTTGATCCCGCTGATCCCGTAGGCCAGCTCGTGCAGGTTGGTCTTGCCGACGAAGTGGGCTTCGCCGCGGGCCGCCGCGGCGCGCAGCCCGGCCACACAGGGGGCGTCGCTGGCCGCCGGCACGGCGCGGTCGGCCACGGCCCGGGATCCCGCCGTGGTGGGCAGCCCGGCGACGTCGATGAGATCTTTGACCGCCACCCGGAGGCCAGCTCCGTTGCTGTCCTCCTTGAAGATCCACATGGACATAGCCCGCAAGTATGGCACCGCCGGATGAGGACAGCATCAAGTTTCCCGGCGCGTCCCGGCGCCTTATGTAAAAGTGCGAGACGATTTACCGCTTTAGTGGCTGGGCGTTCTGCAGGGCCGAACAGCAGCCGCCCGGTAATGCCGGAATTCCCCCGGCGCGGCCGGCCGGGGGAATGGCGGGAACTAGGCCGTGCGGCCGGACCGGGCCCGGAGCAGCGCGGCGGCCAGTGGGGCGACGGCCACGATCGCCGCGGCCAGCCCGATGAACGCGCCGAAGTCCCAGCTCACCTTCACCAGCGACGAGCCGCCGCCCGGCATGACGAGCACGCCGATGAGCACCAGCAGCAGATTGACGGCGGCCGCGGCACCCAGGATCTGCTCATGACGCAGCGGCAGTTCAGGCAGGTGGTCCAGGCCCGCTGACATGATCAGGTAGCCCAGCATGGCCAGTGCCAGCAGCAGCACCAGGTACAGGTAGCCGTGCGCGGTCAGCGCGTCCACCGACGAGCTCGCGGTGAAGTTGCCGAAGCCCGCGCTGACCGAGAACCAGGGCAGGAACAGGCTGATGAACAGGACGAGGGTGGCGCCGCCGGCGATCCGGTCGGCCATCGTCCAGCGCGCCGCGTCGAAGCGGAACGCCAGCGCCGGGCCGGGCTGGGTGAGGCTGGCCGCCTCGGCGGCCATGGGCAGTGATGCGCCACACCTGGGGCAGGCCCGGGCACCCCCGGCGGCATCGCTGCCGCACTGCGAGCATTTCATAGATCTCCCCCTTGCTGAATAGCGGGGATTTCCCCGCCCCTCATTTCACGTATAGGCAACCCCATCAGTTCACGATTGGCTCAGCTGGATTGGGCCAGGGCCGCGCCGATGTGCCGCAGCTGGGTGGTGGCCCCGCCAAGGGCGAACTCGCAGCGCTTAGCCGCGGTGAAATAGCGGTGCAGCGGGTAACTCACGTCGATGCCCACTCCGCCGTGCAGGTGCACGGCGGTGTGCGCGACCCGGTGCCCGGCGTCGGCCGCCCAGAACTTGGCAGTGGCGATGGCGGTGCCGGCGGGCCGGCCCGCGGCCAGCTGCCAGGCGGCCTGCCACATGGTCAGCCGGACCGCCTCGACATCGGTGTAGGCGTCGGCCAGCCGCTGCCGTACCGCCTGGAAGGTGCCGATCGGCCGGCCGAACTGCACCCGGCTCTGGGTGTACTCCGCGGTCATCTCCAGCGCCCGCTCCAGGATCCCGAGCTGGACCGCGCACAGCCCGACGGTGCCGTGGGCGGCCAGCCACGCCACGGCCCGTAGGCCATCCGGGCCGCTGCCCAGCAACTGGTCTCCCGGCACGATCACATCGGCCATCACCAGCTGGCCGGTGCTCAGCCCGCCGGTGGCCTGCTGCCGCTGCACGGTCACGCCGGGCTGCCCGGCATCGACTAGGAACACCGCGCTGCCGTCCGGGGTGGCGGCCGGCACCAGCAGCCAGTCCGCCTCCGGGGCCGCCGCCACCATGGTCTTCACCCCGGACAGCAGCCAGCCGCCCGGCGCCGCGGTGGTTGAGGGGTGAGCCGCAGGGGTCGCGGTGGCCGACGGATGAGCCGCAGGCGTCGCGGTGGCCGACGGCCGAGCCGGATCGTCGCCGTCCGGCTCGGCCAGCGCGGCGGCCAGCAGCAGCTCACCGCGGCCGGCCGGCTCGGCCCAGCGGCGCTGCTGCTCCGGCGTGCCGAACCGGGCCACCGCGCCGGCGCCGAGCACGATCGCGTCCAGGTAGGGCACCGGGGCAACGGCGCGGCCGATCTCGGTCAGCACCGCACACTGGGCCAGCAGCCCGGCGGCAAACCCGCCCAGCGACTCGGGCAGGCTGGCCGACAGCACGCCTGCCTTGGCCAGGTCGGCCCACCGGCCGTCATCCCGCCCGGCGCCGCCGGCCGTGGGCTCAGCCAGCCCGCCGCCATGCCGCCCGCCAGCCAGGATGCTCCTGGTCAGGGCGGCCAGTTCCAGGTCAATATCGTTGGGCAAAAAGTCCACCGTGGTCTCCTCGGGTCAGCGGCGTGCGGCGGGCAGCCCGAGGCCGACCGTGGCGATGATGTCCCGCTGCACCTCGTTGGTGCCGCCGCCGAAGGTGAGAATGAGCGCCGAGCGGTGCATCCGCTCGATCCGGCCCGCCAGCGCGGCGCCGGGGGAGCCGGCCTGCGCGGTGGCGGCCGCGCCGAGCACCTCCATCAGCAGCCGGTACGCCTCGGTGGCGAACTCGGTGCCGAACACCTTGCAGGCCGATGCCGTGGCCGGGCTCAGGCCCTGGCCGGCCTCGGCTGCGATGCGCCAGTTGAGCAGCTTCAGGAACTCGGCCTTGGCGTGCACCCGGGCCAGGTTGATCTGCACCCATTCGGCGTCGATGACCCGCTGGCCGGTGGCCAGCTTGGTGCGGCTGGCCCAGTCCCGCACGTCGCCCAGTGCGGTGCGGATGGGGGCGGCCGAGGTGAGCGCGACCCGCTCGTGGTTGAGCTGGTTGGTGATCAGCGGCCAGCCCTGGTTCTCCTCGCCGACCAGGGCGGCGGCGGGTACCCGCACGTCGGAGTAGTAGGTGGCGCTGGTGGTCGGGCCGGCCATGGTGGGCACCGGGGTCCAGGAGAAGCCGGGCGCGTCGGTCGGCACGATGAGGATGGACAGGCCGTGGTGCCGGGGCGCGTCCGGGTCGGTCCGGCAGGCCAGCCACACGTAGTCCGCGTACTGGATCAGGCTGGTCCACATCTTCTGCCCGTTGATCAAGTACCCGGTCCCACCCACCTCCCCGTCCCCCTCCACTCTCACCGCTCGGGTGCGCAGCGCGGCCAGGTCGGTGCCGGCCTCCGGCTCGGAGTACCCGATCGAGAAGTGGATCTCGCCCGCCGCGATCCGGGGCAGGTAGTACGCCTTCTGCTCCGAGGTGCCGAAGCGCATGATGGTCGGGCCAACCGTGTTGATGGTGAGGAACGGCACCGGCACCCCGGCCGCCGCCGCCTCGTCGGTGAAGATGAGCTGGTCCAGCATGGGCGCGCCGCGCCCGCCGTACTCCGCGGGCCAGCTCAGCGCGAGCCAGCCGTCGCGGCCGAGTTGCCGGACCACCTGCCGGTAGGCCTCCCCGGTGCCGTAGTCGCCGCCGATGTCCAGCGCGGCGCGCACTTCCGGCGTCATCAGGGCGGCGAAGTAATCCCGCAGTTGCTGGCGGAGCTTCTCCTGTTCCGGCGTGTAGCTCAGGTCCATCCGCCCTCCACTGGCGCCCCGTGGCTCCGACGGTAAAGTAGAACGTGTTCTAGCCAGGGTACGCCCGGTGGCCAGCGGTGCGTAAGCCGGCCAGTGGGCGTGGCTGAGCCGAGGAGGCCCGGTGACCGAGGCGTTCATAGTCGATGCGGTGCGCACCCCAGTCGGCCGCCGCGGCGGCGGGCTGGCCGCCGCGCACCCGGCCGATCTCGGCGGGCACGTCATCCGCGCCGTGCTGGACCGGGCGGGCGCCGACCCGGCGGCCGTGGATGACGTCGTGTTCGGCTGCGTGGACACGATCGGGCCGCAGGCCGGTGACATCGCCCGGACCGCCTGGCTGGCCGCCGGGCTGCCCGAGGCGGTGCCGGGGGTCACCGTGGACCGGCAGTGCGGCTCGTCGCAGCAGGCGGTGCACTTCGCGGCCCAGGCGGTGCTCAGCGGCACGGCCGACCTGGTGGTCGCGGGTGGGGTGCAGAACATGAGCATGATCCCGATCGCGTCCGCCATGCTGGCCGGCCAGGCGTACGGGGTGGCCGACCCGTTCAGCGGATCGGCCGGCTGGCAGGCCAGGTACGGCGGCGAGGAGATCTCCCAGTTCCGGGCGGCGGACCTGATCGCGGCCAAGTGGGGCCTCGGCCGGGCCGAGATGGAGGAGTACGCGCTGGCCAGCCACCAGCGGGCGGTGGCGGCGGTGGACGGGGGGCTGTTCCGGGACGAGATCGCCGGCTACGCGGGGCTGACCGAGGACGAGTGCCCGCGCCGGGACACCTCGCTGGCCCGGATGGCCGCGCTGGCCCCGCTGCGCCCCGATGGGCTGGTCACGGCCGCGCTGTCCAGCCAGATCGCGGACGCCGCGGCCGCGCTGCTGATCGCCTCGCCGCGGGCGGTCCGGGAGCACGGGCTGCAGCCACGGGCCCGGATCCACCACCTCAGCGCGCGCGGCGACGACCCGGTGCTGATGCTCACCGCGCCGATCGCGGCCACCGGGCACGCGCTGCGCCGGGCCGGCCTGACCCTGGACGAGATCGACCTGGTCGAGATCAACGAGGCGTTCGCCCCGGTCGTGCTGGCCTGGCAGCGGGAGACCGGGGCGGATCTGGCCCGGGTGAACGTGTCCGGCGGGGCGATCGCGCTCGGCCACCCGCTCGGCGCCACCGGCGCCCGGCTGCTCACCACCCTGCTGCACGCGCTGGACCGGACCGGCGGCCGGTACGGCCTGGTCACCATGTGCGAAGGCGGCGGCCAGGCCAACGTGACCATTGTCGAGCGGCTCTGAGCACGTCCTTGGCTGGAGCTGGCGGGAGCTGGCGGGAATGGCACCCCACGGCCCCGTGCAATGGTCAGGGGAAGCCATTGCACGGGACGACTGTGGGTACCGCCCACCCCGCCCAGGCAGGCCGGAGACGGGATCCTAGCTAACCCAGCCATTGATCCCTAAACACGGCCCGGCCATTTCGCGTCAGTCAGGCAATTGGTCCGGGGTGAGCAGCGTGGAGAGCCGGGTCAGGATTTGCTCGGCTTCGGCGGTGATCCGGCTGATTAGCTCGGCGCACGACGGCAGATCGTCGATCAGCCCGGTGACCTGGCCCGCGGACATCAGGCCGAGATCAGGCCGTCCGTCCACCATGGCCGCCCGGAGCAGCATCGGCGTGTTCGCCGCCATCAGCACCTGAGCCCAGGTCAGGTCGCCGCTGCGGCGCATGGCCCGGCCCTGGCGGATCAGCTCGGCCCAGCTCAGCCCGGACAGGCCGCGGAACGCGGCCGCGTTGCGCACCGACCGGGCCAGGCCGGTCACCCGCCCGGACTGCTCCAGCCGCCGCACCAGCGGCGTGCGCAGTACCCGGTGTGGCACCCCATCCACCCGGGTGGTCACCACCGTGCCGGTCACGTCGCTGGCCAGGTAGACCTGCTTGACTGCGTCGGCCACCGGGCTGTCGCTGGTCAGCAGGAACCGGGTACCCATCGCGATCCCGGCCGCGCCGTAGCTGAGCGCGGCAGCCAGGCCGCGGCCGTCGAAGAACCCGCCCGCCGCGATCACCGGGATCTGCACCGCGTCCACTATCTGGGGGATGAGCAGGCTGGTCGGCACCGCGCCGGTGTGCCCGCCGCCCTCGCCGCCGGTCGCGATCACCGCGTCGATGCCCCAGCCGGCCACTTTTTCCGCGTGCCGCCGCGCGCCGACCGACGCGATTGTGATCACCCCGGCCGCGCGCAGCCGGCTGATCAGTTCCGGCTGTGGGGCGCGCGCGAACGAGGCCACCGGGACCTGCTCCGCGATGATCAGCTCGATCCGCTCCGCCGCGTCGGCCGCGTCCGCGCGCAGGTTGACCGCGAACGGCGCTCCGGTCCGTTCCTTAACTTCTTTTATGGCCGAACGCAACTCACCGGTGCTCATCGTCGCCGACGCAATCACACCCAGCCCGCCCGCGCGTGAGGTGGCCGCGGCGAGCCGGGCGCCCGACACGTAGCCCATGCCGGCCTGGACGACCGGGGCACTGATCCCAAGCAGGCTGGTCAGCGGCGTGCGGATCACGGGGCGGCCTGGACCTCTCGGTCGCGGCGGCCATCCGGGTCCAGCCGGTCCCGGATCAGCGCCAGTTCGGCCGCGGTCGGCCGCCGGGTGACGGCCATGTCGTCCGGGATGACCAGCGGGAAGCCGGTGGCCTCGATCACCTCGGTCACGGTGACCCCGGGGTGCACCGAGCGCAGCCGCATGGCGTGGTCCGGGGTCTGGAAGTCCAGCACGGCCAGGTTCGTCACCACCACCCGGAGCTGGTGGAACCGGGCCGCGACCGACCCGAGCCCGGCCGCGCGGTCGTATCCGACGCCGCTGACCATGTCCACGGCCGGGACGAACACCCGGGGCGAGTGCTTCGGCACCCAGTAACTGACCGGGTGGTTGATGGTGTTGCCCGGCGCGCCACGCACCCCCAGCAGCTGGGCCCTGGGCCGGGCCCAGTCGCCGATGCAGGAGATGTTCTGGTTGCCGAACTGGTCGAGCTGGCTGGCGCCCATCATCACGTGCCGGCGGCCCGCCGCCACCATGGCGAACACCGACCGGTACGGCAGCCACCCCTCGACGGTCTGCTCCGCGTCGAGCAGGTAGGCTTCCCCATCGGTGAGCAGCAGGTCCGGGGCGAAGGTGAGCCGGGCCAGCCGGGCACCCAGGCTGGGGATCAGGCCCATCGGGCTGGCCAGGATGGCGCCGTCGCCGCGCCACGCCTCGGCGCACGCCACGACACACACCTCGGCTCTGCTTGCTTTGCGCCTCCGGGGCGCTTTACCCGCCGCCTTCCCTCGTCGCTCGGTCGCTCGTTCCTCGCTCGCTCCCCGCCCACCTCCCCATTCCCCCTTCACTGTCCAGTCGGTGGCGCGCCCCTTCGGCGCGATCACGGTGCCGCCGCGCGGTCGTCGTGGAACCGCTGGACGGCCTTGTGGTAGTCGGCTTCGTCGCCGGACAGGTAGCGGTCCTGGAACTCCGGCCACGCCTGCGGGCTGGCCGCCGCCGCGGCGTACTCGGCCTGAAACGCTTCGTCCCGTGGGTAGTCCGGGACACAGCTGGTGAAGTGCGCGCCGCGGGGGGCGGGCACCACGCCGTGCACCATGGCCCGGTTGATCAGCAGGCTCTGCGGCGGCCCGGCCGCGAGTAGGTCAGCGGTGGGCACGATCTGCTCACAGGAGACGAACGCCTGGTCGGCGGCCAGGCAGAACAGGTCGTCGAAGTACGGGTCGGGCCCCAGGTACTGCGCGTTCCCGCTGGCGTCGGCCCGGTTGAGATGGATCAGTGCGGCGTCCAGCCGCAGGGCCGGCATGGCGACCAGCTCTTCGCCGTCCGGGTACGGCGAGCGCACCGTGCGCAGCTCCGGGTTCACCCGCATGACGTCCGAGCCCAGGCCGGCCCGGGTGGGCAGGAACGGCAGCCGCTGCGCGGCGGCTTGCAACCCCGCCGACAGCATCCCTTCGTCGAGTTCGGTGAGCCGGGTACCGGCGTTCTGTCTGACTTGCCGGAAGTGCGGTTCGAGCGGGATGCTGTCCAGCGATGCGAAACCGGTGACCACCTTGCGGACCCGGCCCGCGGCCAGCAGCAGGCCGAGGTCCGGGCCGGCGTAGCTGACGATCTCCAGGTCGGTCAGGCCGGCCCGCAGGATGGCGCGGACCAGCGCCATCGGCTTGCGCCGCGATCCCCAGCCGCCGATCCCGATGGTCATCCCGGAGCGCAGCTCAGCCGCGACCTCGTCGGCGGTCAGCACCGTCACCATTGGCCGTCCACGAACGCCTGGCGGGCCCGGTCGGCCACGCCAGCCAGGTTGAGCTGGAACGTGAAGCCCTGCTCGTACCGGTAGGACCGCTGCACGTCGACCGGGTCGATGCCGTTGAGCGACTGCTTGGCCAGCCTGATCACCGCCGGGTCCTTCGCCGCGATCTGCCCGGCCAGCTCACGCGCCGCGTCGCGCAGCCCGGCGTTCGGCACTACGTCGAGCACGGTGCCGAAGCTGAGCAGTTGCTGCGCGCTGACCGTCCGGCCGGTGTAGACCATGGCCCGCATCAGCGGCTGCGGCACCAGCCGGGCCAGATGGGTGGCCGCGCCGAGCGCACCCCGGTCCACCTCGGGCAGGCCGAAGCTGGCGTCCTCGGCGGCCAGCACGACATCCGCGTTGCCGGCCAGTCCGACACCGCCGCCCAGGCAGAACCCGTGCACCGCGGCGATCACCGGGACCGCGCAGTCGTAGACCGCGCCGAACGCGGCGTAGCAGCCGCGGTTGGCGTCGATCAGCGCGGTGTGCCCGGGGGTGCGCTGCATCTCCTTGATGTCCACCCCGGCACAGAACCCGCGGCCCTCGGCGGTCAGGATCACCACCCGCGTGGCGGGGTCGGCGCCGGCCTCGGTCACCGCGTCGGCCAGCTCGAACCAGCCCTGCGCGGGCAGCGCGTTGACCGGCGGGAAGTCGATGATCACCTCGGCGATGCCGTCCTGGCTGCGCAGCTCGATGCCCATCGCCACCTCGCCTTCAGCCTCGCCTCGCGCGCCGCCGGGCCGGGTTCAGCGCCCGCATGGCCAGTGCTGACATTACCTAGCGCTTGCTTGGTGGCCAACCTAACATGAGCCTCATGCGCGAGCCCGATTGCGCGGGCCGGGCCGTCGTGGTGACCGGCGGCACCCGGGGCATCGGCGCGGGCATCGCGCGGGCCTTCCTCGCGGCCGGCGCCGACGTGCTGGTCTGCGGCCGGACCGACCCGGCCGAGGAGTCAAGCCCGGCCGGCCCGGCAGGCGGCCCGGCGGGCCTGGCTGGGCTGCCTGCGGTGGGCGGGCGCAGTGCGGTGTTCGCCCGGACCGACGTGCGGGACGCCGCGCAGGCGCAGCGGCTGATCCGCACCGCGGCCGACCGGTTCGGCCGGGTGGACCTGGTGATCAGCAACGCGGGCGGATCGCCGCCGGCCGCGGCGGCCACCGCCTCGCCGCGGTTCCACGCCAAGGTCATCGAGCTGAACCTGATCGCCCCGCTGCATGTGGCCCAGGCGGCCAACGCGGTCATGCAGGACCAGCCCGGCGGCGGATCGATCATCATGATCGGCAGCGTCAGCGGCACCCGACCCTCGCCCGGCACCGCGGCCTACGGGGCGGCCAAGGCTGGCCTGCACAACCTGGCCGCCACCCTGGCCGTCGAGTGGGCGCCCAAGGTCCGGGTGAACACCGTGGTGCCCGGGCCGGTGGCCACCGGCAGTCCCGCGGCGGGCGCGCACTTCGGCGACGAGGCTGGCGTGGCGGCGGTGGGCGGCACGATCCCGATGGGCCGGATGGCCACCCCGGACGACGTGGCGGGCGCCTGCCTGTTCCTGGCCTCACCGGCCGCCGCCTACCTGACCGGCTCCGCTCTGCTAGTGCATGGCGGCGGCGAGCGCCCGGCCTTTCTGGCGGTGACCGAGCCTCCGGTGTGATCCCTGGCCGCGGTCGATCCACCCGGTGTAATCTGGCGCCAGAACTAGAACGTGTTCTATTAAGGGGCAGGCCAATGGTGGCATCCATCAAGCCGAAGCGCGACGAGATCGGCCTCAGCGACGGCCTCATGCTGATCGACGGGACCTGGTCGGCGGCCCAGGACGAGCAGGTCTGGGAGCACCGGCACCCGGCCACCGCAGAGCAGGTGGCCGCGTTCCCCATCGCCGGCCCCGCCGATGTGGACCGTGCGGTGCGGGCCGCACGCCGCGCCTTCGACGAGGGGCCCTGGCCGCGGGCCCGGGCCACCGAGCGGATCCGGGTGCTGCGCCGGGTCGCCGACCTGGTCCGCGAGCACGGCGACGAGCTGCTCGCGCTGCAGGCGCTGGACAACAGCGTGCCGCTCACGTTCGGCTCGGTCTACGCCACCTCGCCGGCCTTCGTGGCCGACGTGTTCGACCATCACGCGGGCTGGGTGGACAAGCTGGCCGGCCAGACGCTGCCGGCGTACCAGGGCGGCGACCACATCGTCATGACGCTGCGCGAGCCGGTCGGCGTGGTCGGCGCGGTGATCCCGTGGAACGCGCCGCTCATGCTGGCCGCGCAGAAGCTCGCCCCGGCCCTGGCGGCCGGCTGCACGGTGGTGGTCAAGCCATCGGAGTACGCCACGTTCGCGGTGCTCCGGCTGGCCCGGCTGATCGAGGAGGCCGGCCTGCCTGCTGGGGTGCTCAACGTGGTCACCGGCCCCGGTGAGCCCACTGGCGATGCGCTGATCAACCACCCGCTGGTGGACAAGCTCTCGTTCACCGGCAGCCGCGCGGTGGGCCGCCGGATCATGATCGCGGCCGCGGGCACGTTCAAACGGGTCAGCCTGGAGTTGGGCGGCAAGAGCCCGGCCCTGGTGTTCGCCGACGCCGACGTGGGCACGGCCGCCGCCATCACCATGGGCACGGTGACCATGGGCCTGTCCGGGCAGGTCTGCCTGGCGCAGACCCGGGCGCTGGTGCACCGGGACGTGGCCGACGAGTTCCTGGCCATGGCCGAGATGATCGGCGGGATGGTCAGCTACGGCAACCCGTTCGACCCAGCCGTCACCTCGTCGCCGCTGATCAACACCCGGCAGCTGGACCGGGTGCTCGGGCTGATCGAGCAGGGGCAGGCCGAGGGGGCCCGGCTGGTCTGCGGTGGCACCCGCAGCTCCGGTGAGCTGGCCGAGGGGAACTTCGTCACGCCGACCGTGTTCACCGACGTGTCTAACGACATGAGCATCGCCCGGGAAGAGATCTTCGGCCCGGTGCTGTCGGTGATCCCGTTCAGCGATGAGGACGAGGCGGTGCGGATCGCCAACGACACCGAGTACGGCCTGGCGGCCACGGTGTGGACCAGCGACCTGAAGCGGGGCCTGCGGCTGACCAAGGCCATCCGGGCCGGCACCGTCGGCGTCAACGGCTACCAGCTGGAACCGCACGCCGCGTTCGGCGGCTTCCGGCAGTCCGGCCTCGGCCGCGAGGGTGGCCAGCCCGCCATCGAGGCCTACACCGAGCTGAAAACCGTCCTGCTCCCGTTCACCGACGAAATGATGTAGTGGGGTTGCGCCGGTTCCCGCACCACTGGTCACACCGGCACCGCCAGCAACGCACTCTCATGAGTGCGGTGAGTTATGCCCCGCCGGTGGGGCACAACTCACCGCACTAACGCGGTTCCGGTGGCCGAGCGTGCCAGGCCCGGGGTCAGCTGGTTGCGACGAGCTTGTGGTGGTCCCAGGAGACGATGCGGGTGGGCTGG
The DNA here is from genome assembly GCA_036497945.1 of Streptosporangiaceae bacterium. Lineage (GTDB taxonomy): Bacteria > Actinomycetota > Actinomycetes > Streptosporangiales > Streptosporangiaceae > RYN-230. The sequence continues at coordinate 23,405 of DASXIN010000171.1, forward strand.
ACGATGAAGCCGACCCGCTTGCGGGCGGCGTGCGCCACGTAGTCGTCCAGCGCGTCGGCGGGCACGCCGCTCAGCCCGCCCGCGATGCGGCGGCCGATGGCCAGCACCCCGGCCTGGTCCTCGATCCGGCGCACCGTGCCGGTGACCTGCACGCCGCGCAGCTCGAAGTAGTCCTCGCCGTCCTCGACCAGGCAGGCCAGCCGTGGGTCGCGGGCCAGGTTGCGGGCCTTCTGCGAGGTCCGGTACGTCCAGAACGCGATCTGCCCGTCGATCAGCGCGTAGAACATCGTGACCAGGTGCGGCGTGCCGTCCGGGTTGATCGTGGCCAGCTGGACCTTGCGCGCAGCGGCCAGCAGCGCGGCGATCTCCGCCTCGGTCATGGTCACCTGGTCGCGCTGCTTCACCGGGTGAAGCCGATCGTCTCGCTGGCCAGCGCGATGGTGTCCTCGCAGGCGAACCCGGCCGGAGCCGGCCCGGCGGCGTCCGCCTCGTCGGCCCCGGGCTCAGCCGCGCCGAACACCGGGCCCAGCGCGTCGTGCACCGCCTGCAGCGACCACATCCCGTCCGCAGAGCCGTGCTCGGCGGCCTGGAAGGTGGCCCGGATCCGCGGTGGTTCCATGACCGCGGCGACCCCACCGTGCACCACGAACACCTCGCCGTTGATCGCCGCCGCGGCCGGGCTGGCCAGGTAGCTGACCAGCGGCGCGACGTGTTCCGGGGCCATCGGGTCCAGCTCGCCCGGAACAGGTGCCTCGCCCATCAGCGAGGCGGTCATCGCGGTCCGGCCGCGCGGGCAGATCGCGTTGGCCCGCACCCCGTACCGGGCGCAGCCGCGGGCGGTGGACACGGTGAGCGCGGTGATCCCGGCCTTGGCCGCGGCGTAGTTGGGCTGGCCGGGCGAGCCGAGCAGGAACGCCTCCGACGACGTGTTGATGATCCGGGCGTAGACCGGGCCGCCCGCTTGCTTGCTCGCGGCCCGCCAGTGCGCGGTGGCGAACCGGGTGGTCACGAAGTGGCCGCGCAGGTGCACCCGGATAACCAGGTCCCACTCCTCTTCGGACATGGAGAACACCATCCGGTCCCGGACCAGCCCGGCGTTGTTGACCAGGATGTCCAGCTGGCCGTACGCGCCGAGCGCGGCCGCCACTAGGTCCTGGCCGGTCTGCCAGTCGCCGATGTCGCCCGGGCAGGCCACCGCCTCGCCGCCGTCGGCCCGGATCTCGTCCACGGCTGCCCGCAGGTCGTCGGCGGCCAGGTCGTTCAGCACAAGACGGGTGCCGGCCCGGGCCAGCCCGCGCGCCTCGGCCCGGCCCAGGCCGTTTCCCGCGCCGGTGACGACGGCCACCCGGCCGTCCAGCGTGAGCGCCTCGTTCATCCGGTCAGCTCCCTAGTAACCCGGGCCGGACAGCAGTCCGCCGTCGGCGGTGAACTCACTGCCGGTCGAGTAGGACGACTCGTCCGAGGCCAGGAACATAACGAGCCGGGAGATCTCGGCCGGCTCGGCGAACCGGGCGATGGGCATCGACTTGAGCAGCGCTTCCGGGTCCACGTGATCGAACGTGTCGGCCCGGGACAGCGTCATGCTGGTCAGCACCCCGCCCGGGTGCACCGAGTTGACCCGGATGCCGAATTGGCCAAGTTCCTGCGCGGCCGCCTTGGTCATCCCGCGGACCGCGAACTTGCTCGCGCTGTACGCGGACAGCCCGAAAGCGCCGGTGAACCCCTCGACCGAGGAGATGTTCACGATCGACCCGCCGCCCGCGGCCGTCATCGGCGCGATAACCGACTTCATGCCGAGCCAGCAGCCCACCGCGTTGACCTCCAGCACCCGGCGGAATTCCGCGGCCGGCATCTCCGCGATCGGCGCGAACGTGAGCACCCCCGCGTTGTTCACCAGCACATCGAGCTTGCCGAACGCCTCCAGCGTTGTACTCACCGCCGTCGCCCAGTCGTCTTCGCTGGTCACGTCGTGATGCACGTAGCGGCAGGTTCCCTCGGGCAGCTTGGCCGCCACGAACTGGCCCTTGTCGTCCAGCACGTCGCCGAACACCACCCGGGCCCCCTCGGCCACGAACTGCCGCACATGCGACTTGCCCATGCCGCGTGCCCCGCCGGTGATCAGCGCAACCTTCCCTTCCAGTCGCCCCACACGCACCTCCCGCCCACCAAACGCTTGCTTGGTGCCGAGCTTAACAGCCGGCTGTCGATCAGCCCGGGCCCCGTTCGTGTAGCTGGTAGACAAGCCCACGACGTGAGGAGGCGTCATGCCCGAACCAGAGGTTCTGCTAACCGGCCTGGGCATCCCCGAGTCACCCCGGTGGCACCAGGGCCGGCTGTGGTTCGCCAACTGGATCGGCCAGCAGATCGTGGCCGCCCACCCGGACGGCATGGCGGAGTTTCTGCCCAGCCCGGCCGGCCCGCTGATGGGCTGGTCCATCGACTGGCTGCCGGACGGCCGGCTGCTCAGCACCGGGGACAAGCTGCGCCGCCAGGAGCCGGACGGGTCGGTGGTCACGGTGGCCGAGCAGGCGGCCAACGAGATCGTGGTCGACGCGCGGGGCAACATCTACCTCAACGGCGCGGACTTCGACTTCGCGGGCGGGGAAGCGCCCAAGCCCGGCTGGATCAAGCTGGTCACGCCGGACGGCCAGCTCCGCCAGGTGGCCGGCGACATCCAGTTCCCCAACGGCATGGTGATCATGCCGGACAACCGGACGCTGATCATCTCCGAGTCGTTCAGCCGGGAACTGACCGCGTTCGACATCGGCGCCGACGGCGGGCTGTCCAACCGGCGGGTGTTCGCCGCCGAGGTCAGCCCGGACGGCATCTGCCTGGACGCCGACGGCGCGATCTGGGTGTCCACCGGCGGCACCTCGGTCGTCCGGGTGGCCGCGGGCGGCGGCGTCCTGGACCGCATCGAGCTAGGCGAGAACCGGGCGCCGTTCGCGCTGATGCTCGGCGGCCCGGACCGGCGCACGCTGTACATCATGACCGCCGAGTGGCGGCCGGCCGACGGCATCACCAGCAATCTCGACCGGCTGGTCACCGGTCCGCGCACCGGCCAGGTGCTGGCCTGCCCGGTCCAGGTGCCCGGCGCCGGCCGGCCCTGACGCTCAGGGGTGCTGGGCCGCGATCCCATCGAACAGCAGCCGGAGGAAGCCGTCCACCACCTGGTCGGTGCTGAAGCCGCTGGCCTGCCGCCACTGCGAGGGGATCCACAGCACGTCGCGGAGCAGCCGGTAGGTCAGCCGGACATCCAGGTCGGCGCGGAAGTCGCCGCTCTCCTTGCCCCGTTCCAGCTGGGTGAGCCAGGTCCGCTCGATCTCGCGCACCGCCTTGCGCAGGTAGCCGAACCGGGGCTGGCCCGCGAAGTAGGTCCAGTCGTTCTGCAGCATGGCCAGCGCGGCCCGGTGCCGGGACAGGGTGTGGCTGGTGGACCGGACGATCTGCTCCAGCACGGCGCGCGGGCGGCCCCCCGAGGCGGCCGCGGCCCGGTAGTCGGCGAGCACCTCGTTCAGGAAGCTGGACAGGATCTCGTCCGCGATCGACTCCTTGGAGTCGAAGTGGTGGTACAGGCTGCCGGACAGGATCCCGGCGGCGTCCGCGATCTCCCGGACCGTGGTGGCCCGGAACCCCTTCTCCGCGAACAGGTCACCGGCCAGCCCGACCATCTGGGTACGCCGCTCGGACCGGGGTGCCCCGTCCGCGGTCATCGTCCCGGCCGTGCCGTTCCGGCTGCCGCCCTGGGCTTTCCTTGTGCTCACCTGCTCATTATCGCAGGAGTCTGCCTAGCGCTTGCTCGGTCACGCGGTCCGGCGCTGATAAGCCGCGGCTGAGCGCGCCGCCCAGCACGTCCTCCGCCCGGTGGCAGGCCACCAGCCGGCCCGGCGGCCCGGCCGCGCGCAGCGCCGGGACCTCGGTCCGGCACCGGGCTACGGCCAGCGGGCAGCGCGGATGGAACACGCAACCCGGTGGCGGGCTGGCTGCGTTGGGCGGCTCGCCGGGCAGCACCAGCCGGGACCGGCGGGCCGCGGTGTCGATCTCCGGCACGGCCGACCGCAGCGCCGCGGTGTACGGATGCGCCGGGCTGCGCAGCAGCTCCCCGGTTGGCCCGCTCTCGACCACCCGGCCCAGGTAGAGCACGGCGGTCTGCTCGCACAGCTCGCTGACGATGGCCACGTTGTGCGTGATCAGCAGGTAGCCGAGCGAACGGTCGGCGCGCAGCCGGCCGATCAGGGCCAAGATCCGGGCCTGCGCCCGCACGTCGAGCGCGCTGGTCGGCTCGTCCAGCACCAGCAGCCGGGGCTGTACGCTGAGCGCCCGCGCGATGGCCACCCGCTGCCGCTGCCCGCCAGACAGCTGATGCGGGTACCGGGACGCGAACTCCGGGTCCAGCCCGACCTCGGCCAGCAGCGCGCCGACCCGCGCGCCGGCCTGCCGCCGCGGCACCAGGCGGTGCGCGGCCAGCGCCTCCCGGATCGAGGTGCCGACCCGCATCCGCGGATCCAGGCTGTTGTCCGGGTCCTGGAACACGATCTGCGCGGCCCGCCGGTAGTCCTGCAGCGCCCGGCCGCGCAGCGCGCCGATATCGGCGCCCTCGAACCGGATCTGCCCGGCGCTGACCGACGGCAGCAGCCGGATCACGGCCCGGCCGATGGTGGTCTTGCCCGACCCGCTCTCCCCGACCACGCCGAGGCCGAACGGCCCGGCGGCGACCTGCAGGCTGACCCCGTCGACGGCCCGCACCGGCCCGAACCGTACGCTCAGGTCCTCGATCTCCAGCAGCGCGGTCATCCGGGCGCCTCGCCGTCGGCCGGGGTGGGCGGGGGCGGCGCGGGGAGGATAGGCGCGTTCGGCGCCGTGCCGAGCCGGGGTACCGCGGCCAGCAGTTCGGCCGTGTAGCCGTGCCGCGGCGTGGACAGCACCTGGCCGACCGGGCCCTGCTCGACGATCCGGCCGCCCTGCATGATGGCCACCCGGTCGCACAGCTCGGCCACCACGGCCAGGTCGTGGCTGATCAGCAGCACGGACATGCCCTCCTGCTCGCGTAGCCCGCGGAGCAGTTCGAGCACCTCGGCCTGCACCGTCACATCCAGCGCGCTGGTCGGCTCGTCGGCCAGCAGCACCTCGGCCCGCAGCGCCAGCGCGAGCGCGATGGCCACCCGCTGCAGTTGCCCGCCGGACAGCTGCGCCGGGTACCGGTCCAGCAGGTCCGGCGCCAGCAGCACCTGCCGCATCGCCCGCGCCGCCGCGTCCGCCGCATCCGCCCGGCTCATCCCGTGCAAACGCAGCGCACGCAGTACCACGCTGCCCACCTTGAATACCGGGCTGAACGCCAGTGCCGGACTCTGGAAGATGGCCGCGATCCGCCGTCCGCGCAACTCACGCAGCTCACGCTGCGACAGCCCGGTCAGCTCGGTGCCGTCCAGCCGGATGCTGCCGCTGACGGTGGCCCCTACGGTGTGCGCCAAGCCCAGGATGGCCAGCGTGGTCATCGACTTGCCGGAGCCGCTCTCCCCGGCCAGCCCGACGATCTCGGCCTGGCCCAGGCCGAACTCGGCCATGTCGACCACGGGCCGGTCGCCGAACCGCACCTGCAGATCCCGGATGGCCAGCCTCACGGGAGGAGACTCCTTCTGGGGTCGAGCAGGTCGCGTAGCCCGTCGCCGATCAGGTTGAAGGCGAACGCGGTGACCAGGATGGCGATGCCCGGGAAGGTCACCACCCACCAGGCGGTGGTGAAGTAGCTCTGCCCCTCGGCCACCATCAGCCCCCAGTCCGGGGTCGGATCCTGGGCGCCGAGCCCGAGGAAGGACAGCGCCGACGCGGTCAGGATGACCCCGCCCACATCCAGCGATACCTGCACGGTCAGCGGGGTGACCGAGTTGGGCAGGATATGCCGGACGATGATCCGCCAGCGCGGGATACCCAGCGCCCGGCAACTGCCGATGTACGGCCGGCCTGCCACCGAGGCGGCCTGGCCCCGGATCAGCCGGGTGTACCAGGGCCACCAGGTCACTGCGATCGCGATGGTCAGGCTGGTCAGGCTGGGCGGCAGCACCGCGGCCAGGGCCAGCGCGAGGAGCAGCGACGGGAAGGCCAGGAAGACGTCGGTCACCCGCATGATCACTTCGTCCACCCAGCCGCCGAAGTAGCCGGCCGCGATGCCCAGCGGGATGCCGATCAGGCAGGCGATGGCCAGCACGATGACCGCGATCAGCGGCGAGATGCGGGCCCCGTAGATGACCCGGGACAGCACGTCCCGGCCCACCTGGTCGGTGCCGAACCAGTGCTGCGCCGACGGTGCGCGGAGCACCGCGAACGGGTTGGTGGCGCTGCCCGCGTCGGCCGGGAACGGCGCCAGCAGCGGGGCCAGCACCGCGACCACCACGATGAACAACGCGGTCAGCGCGCCCGCCAGCAGCAGCGGGTTGGCTCGCAGGCCGCGGCGCAGGGCCTGGCCCCGGGGCAGCACGGCCGCCGGGATGTCGGCCGGTGTGGGCGCTTCGATCATCGAAGCCTGATCCGGGGGTCGAGGGCGGCCTGCAGGATGTCCACGATCAGGTTCGCGGCCACGTAGACCAGCGCGATGAACAGGGTCACCCCGAGGATGGCCGGGGTGTCCAGGGTGGCGATCGAGGCGGCCGCGTAACTGCCCAGCCCGGGCCAGTCGAAGATCGCCTCGACCAGGAACGTGTTGACCAGTGAGTAGCCGAACACCAGGGCCACCGCGGCGGCCACCGGGTTCCAGGCCAGCTTCATGGCGAACCGGGCGAACACGGTGCGCTCGCGGAAGCCGAGCGCGCGGAGCATCTGGATGTGCGTCTCACCCACCGTGTCCAGCACCTGGGCGCGGACCATCCGGGCGATCAGCCCGGCCGGGTAGGCCGCGACCACGATGGCGGGCAGCACCAGGTGGGTCAGGATGCTGCCCAGCGTCGCCCAGTTACCGGTCAGCAGCGCATCGAGCAGGCTGAACCCGGTCACGTGGGCCAGCGGGTGGCTGAACAGCAGGTTGGGCGAGTACTCGCCGGCCGCGGGCAGCCAGTGCAGCTGCTGGGAGAACACCAGTTGCAGGATGAGCGCCATCCAGAAGATCGGCATCGACACGCCGAGGATCGACCCGGCCCGGATGGCCTGGTCGGCCACCCCGCCCGGCCAGCGCGCGGACACCAGGCCGAGTGGCACCGCCACCACCAGTGCGATGATCATTGCGGCGGTGACCAGTTCCAGCGAGGCCGGGGCGGCGGTGCCGATATCGGACAGCACCGGCTGGTGGGTGTGCACCGACAGTCCCCAGTTCCCGCTGAGCACCCCGCCGAAGTAGGCCAGCAGCTGGACGGGCGCAGGCCGGTCCAGGCCGAGGAACCGCCGCGCGGCGGCGACCTGGGCCACCGAGGCGTGCGGCCCGGCCCACGTCGCCGCCGGGTCGCCCGGGACGACGCGGGCGATCACGAACGTCGCGATGATGACGCCCGCGACCACCAGCGCAGCCAGGGCGACCCGGCGTGCGACGTAAACGGTCAACTGCCAGTCGGCCTGAGGTTGTAGATGAAGACCACGTTCGCGTAGGCCGGGTCGGGCTGGAAGCCGGTGAACGACGTGCGCATCGCGTACTGGTAGTTCACGTTGTACAGCACGTCCAGCGGCGCCTGCTGCAGCACCTCGACCTGCATCGTCCGGTACAGCTGCTCACCGGCCGTGCGGTTGGTCGCGAGCAGCGACTCCACCTGGTTGATCTGCTTGTCCAGGTTCGAGTCGGAGTAGTAGGAGAGGTTGAAGTACGGCTGCTTCTCGGTCAGCAGCAGGTTGTTGAACCAGGTGTACGGGTCGGCGTAGTCCGGCCACCAGTACTCGAAGAAGATGCTCTGGTGGCTGGCCGCGTTGCTGGACTTGGCCTTGGCCCACTGCGTCGGCCAGGCCAGCGACTGGGTGGACAGGTTGATGTTCAGCTTGGCCAGGCTGGACTTGAGCAGCGTCGCCACCACCTGCTCGTTGGAGTCGCCCTGCGTGTAGGTCAGGCTCAGGTTGAGCGACTTCTTGCCCGGCCCGTAGCCGGCCTGGTGCAGCAGCTGAATCGCCTTGGCCGGGTCGTAGCTGTAGTTGGGCAGGTTGGTGGAGTGCCCGGGCAGCCCGGCCGGGACCAGGCCGCTGGGCTGGACGGCCGCGCCCTGCAGGGCCGCCACGATCCCCGCGTAATTGATCCCGTAGGAGATGGCCTGCCGCATCGGCAGGCTCAGCGTCTTGGCGTTGAGCTGGCCGAGCAGGTTCTGGAAGGACGGCACGCTGACCGTGTGGATGCCGGACTGGCCCGCCAGCGACTTCCATAGCGACGGGCTGATCTGCTCCACGAACGAGACCTGCCCGGACCGGAGCAGCTGGGCGGCCGTGGTGTCCTGTGGCACCACCCGGAACACGACCTTCTTGAAGTGCGTGCCCGACCAGCCGCCCCAGTAGCCGGGGAAGGCCTTGAGGATCACCTCGAACTCCTGGCCCTTGTTCCAGGTTTGCAGCTCGTACGGGCCGGTGCCCGCGTCGTGCGGGGTGTTGAACCACTTGGTCAGCGATCCCGAACCAGCCGCCGTGGTGTCGTAGATGTACGCCGAGTACGACGCCGACGCCTGCAGGTCCAGCGGCGCCGGGTACTTCAGGTGGAACACCATCGTGTACGTGCTCGGCGTGCTGATGCTCTTTACCGCGTCCCATACGTAGGCGGCCCCACCGCCCAGCTTCTCGGTGCGCAGGATGGCCGCGGCCGCGGCTTGTGCGGTCAGCAGCCGGCCGGTGTGGAAGTGCACCCCCTGGCGCAGGTGGAACGTCCAGGTCAGGCCGTTGGCTGCGGACGACCAGCTGGTCGCCAGCAGCGGCTTGACGGTGTGCGTGGCGCTGTCGTAGCGGGTGAGCGTCTCATACATCTCGCTCATCGCGAGGATGCCGTCGGAGTACTCGGTCGCGGGGTCCCAGCCGTCGACCATCACCGGGGAGGTGGTGTCGTAAGTGAACACCTGGGTGCTGGCCGGCGGCTTGGCTGTCGGCTGGGACGAGCCGCCGCAGGCGGCCAGCACCAGCAGCAGCGAGCAGCCGGCTGCGAGCAGCCCGGCGCGGTGGGCCTTCATGGATTCCTCCGTGCTCCTTGGGATGGCTGAGCTCCGTTCGGTGACTCGCGGTGCTGGCCCAGCAGGCCGCCGAGGGTGCCGGCCGCCTTGGCCCGGATCCGCACCGCGGGGGAGGTGAGATAGGCGAGCGGGATCTCCTCCATCTCGACGATCTGCACCGTCCCGGGCTCCGCCCCGGCGGCCACCGCACGCTCGCGTGCCTCACCGCACGCCTCGTCGAGCGCGGCCTGCCGGCCACCGGTGCCGAGGTGGAAAATCCGGTCGATCTGCCCGCTGACCGAGGCGATCGCGGCGCCCACGGCGTTGGCCGTGTCGAAGTGCTCCGGCCGGATGACCTCGCTGACGCCGGGGATCCGGTCCGGGATCAGGATGCTGCCGCCGCCCACCGCGATCAGCGGGCGGTCCTCCCGGGACGTCTTCATCCGGTCGATCGCGTCGGCCAGCATCACGTCCGCCCGGGCCAGCGCGTCGGTGACCAGGCGCTGCTGGCCGCCGATCAGCCCGGCGTCGCCCAGCTTAGCCCGGCCCGCCGCGACCGCACCGTCGGTCAGCGTGGCGGTGCCGCCGCCGAACACCAGCGCGTCCTGCTGCAGCCGGTAACCCACGCTGCGCGGCCCGATGCGCAGCCCGGCCTGGTCGGCCGCCACCACGGTGCCGCCGCCGAGCGCGATCGTGACCAGGTCGGGCATCCGGAAGTTGGTCCGGATGCCGCCGATCTCGACCCCGTACGACGACTCCCGCGGGAAGCCGTTGACCAGCACCCCCACGTCGGTGGAAGTGCCACCGACGTCGATGACCAGCGAGTCGGCCGTCCGGGTGAGGAACGCCGCGCCGCGGACGCTGTTCGCCGGCCCGCTGCCGATGGTCAGCACCGGGTAGCGCAGCGCCTGGTCCAGGGCCATCAGCGTGCCGTCGTTCTGCGCGAAGAAGGTGACCGGCCGCAGCTGGTGTGCGTCCAGCGCCTGGTGCATGGCGATGGCCACGTCGTTGGCCACCCCGGTCAGCGCCCCGTTCAGGATTGTCGCGTTCTCCCGTTCGATCAGCCCGATCGAGCCGATCTCGTGGCTGAGCGACATATGTAGCTCACCGAGCTCACGCTTGACGATCTCGGCCGCGGCCAGCTCGTGCCGGGCCGAGACCGGGGCGAACACGCTGGTGATCGCGACGCCGTCGGCCGTGCCGGCCACCTGGCCGAGGAACCGGGTGATGGCCTCGGTGTCCAGCGGGGACAGGTCCCGGCCGTCGAACTCGATGCCGCCGTCCACGATCACCGCGCCGGCCGAGATGGCCGCGGTCAGGTCGGGTGGCCAGCCGAACATCGGCCGGATGCTGTGCGTGGCCGGCCCGCCGATCCGGATCACCGCGATCCGGCGCAGGTTCCGCCGCTCCAGCACGGCGTTGGTGGCATGGGTGGTGCCCAGCATGACGTGGGTTATCCGCTCCGGGGCGGCCTCCGGGGCGCGCAGCACGGCGTCGATCGCCGCGATGATCCCGCCGGTGATGTCCGGCGTCCCGGGCACCTTGGCCTTGGCGATCACCCGGTCCGCGCCGTCCATGATCACCGCATCGGTGTTGGTGCCGCCGACGTCGATACCGAGGCGACACTCAGGAGCGGGCACCGGCAAGCTCCTCCACGGGCAGGTAGTCGAAGTCGTAGCCGAACGCCCGCGGCCCGGTGAGCTCGAGACCACGCTCGGTCCGCCAGACCGGGTCGCAGCCAAACGCGATCACCACCACCCGCTGACCGTACTTGATCCGCTCGGTCGCGATCGCGTCCCCGGTCTCGCCGTCCAGCACCGAGATCAGGTCGGGCACCGAAGCCAGCACGTGGCCCCGCTCCAGCGCGACCAGGTTCTCATTCTGCAGCTCCAGCCGGATCAGCCGGCCTGCATCGGCGGCCAGCCCCTCGATCACCACCGAGCCCCGGACGAAGCCGCTGGTGGTGTGCCGTTCCACGTCCGAGACCTTGCCGCCGACCAGCCGGAACGCGCCGATCTCGCTGATCAGCGCGTTGACCGGGCGGCCGGTGGCGCCGAGCACCGCGGCGCCGATCCGGATGGCCAGCGACACCGAGTTGCGCACCGTGGCCGTGCGCGCCTGCGCCGCGGTGAGGGTGAACTCGGTGGACGAGGCGGCGCCACCGAACTCGACCGCGGCGGCCCGCTCCAGACGCTCCATCCACTGCCCGGAAATGGCCTTGAAAAGGACCAGGTTCCCGCGCTCGTCGGTCATCACCGCCGGGCTCGGCGAGATCCCGGCCAGCTGCATGGTGACCTGCGGGACCTCGGGAAAGGCCCGGCCCATCCCGTCCGCGTCCACCAGCGGCAGGCCCATCCGCGCCGCCCAGGTGACCGGCAGCACGCCGTTGCCGCCGCCAATCTCAGTGGCCATCAGCGCGGCCACTGGGCGGCCGAGCAGGAACTGCAGGTGGTCGCGGAGCCGTTCCCCCTCGTCGCCGTTCTCGATCTTCTCGATGCTGACCGTGGGCGCGCCGATCCCGCCGCACGGCATGATCAGTGCGTCGTCGGGTAGCTCGTCCACGTCGACCAGGGCGACCGGACCGTAGTCCTCGGTCGCCTGGAGCGCCTGGAGCAGCGCCAGGTAGGTGTCCCCGCCGCCACCAGCGCCCAGCACGGCGCAGCCGCGCGCTAAGGCACGCAGCGCGTCCGGCTCGAGCAGTCGCTTCATCGGTAACGGCCGTCAGGTGGTCAGGACATGCAGCGGATGGGTTGTTACTGCCTATAGTTCCCGATCGAGCCGGATCTGAGCATGTTTTTCCGGCGAACGGCCAGCTACCGGTGCAGTTCCGCCTGCATGATCTGCTCGCGCAGCTCAACCGGATCCTGGCTGCGCACCACGCGGGGTGGACTGGACATCAGCCGCCGCGCGTAGAGCAGCCCGGCGATCCCCCGCCACACGTGCCAGTACGGGAACTCGTGGGCATAGGGCCACCAGTCCGGGGCCTCTCCGTCAGCAGTCACTAAATCGATTGCGGATTCGTTGTCCATCTGCTCTCCCTGGGAGCACCAGTAACCGCGGGCCCGGGCCAGGCCGGTGCGGAAAGCTGGATGCAATGCCATGCTTGCATCTGGTGTAGGCCGGGAGAATGGGCGGAATGCACTGCGATCGTGACTGAAGTGTGCGCGACGCACCCGTACGCGCCATTGGGGACAGGTAGAGGGGGGCGGATGCCGTCGGTCGACGAGCTGCTGGCCAGCTCACCGCTGGCCGGTCTGCACCGGGTCAGCCGGGCCGGCGGTGACCGCCCGGTCGCCCTGGTGCGGCTGGCCGAGCGCTTCGCCGAACTGGACGATGCGCCCGCGGGCAGCCTGGTGCTGCTGTCCCGGGCCGCGTCGGCCGAGGTCACCGACTACCGGCTGGACATGGCGCTGCGCTGGGCGACGGTGAACCGGGTGAGCGCGGTGGCGGTATTCGCCGCCGAGCAGTGGGAGCCCACCGTGACCGCGATGGACATCGCCGGCCGGGCGGACATCGCGCTGATCTCCATCCCAGCCAACGCCGACCTGGCCGGGCTGGTCCAGGCGCTGGTCCGGGAGATCGGCGGTGGCGCCGACCTCGCGCTGGGCCGGGCCCAGCAGGGCCTGGACGCGGTGCTCCGGGCCGAGGTCGCCGGGGCCAGCCTGGACCGGCTGCGCGAGTCGATCAGCCGGGCGCTGGGCACGCCGGTCGAGTTCCGGCCCCGGGCCACCGGCAACGGCAGCGTGGCGCTGACCGCGGACGGGAACCCGGTGCTGGCCGCAGATGGGAATCCGGCGCTGACTACCGCAGCCAGCACCATGCTGCCCGGCCCGGGCGCGGCGCTGACCGAGGTCAGTGTGCCGGTGCTGGTCGGCGACACGCTCATCGGCCAGTTCGCTGCCCCGGAGGCGCACGGCGACCTGGCCGTGGCCGCCCGGCTGGTGCTGCACAACGCGGCCGCGGCCGCGGGCCGGCTGCTCGACCTGGCCCGGCAGGCCCGCGAGGTGCCGGCCCGGTCGCGCAGCGAACTGCTGGCCGAGCTGCTGATGTCTGACTCGGCCATCAACGAGGACCTGCTCGACCGGGCCCGGCAGCTGAACATCGTGCTGGGCGGCTGGCACGTCGCGGTCCGCATCGAGGCGGACGACCTGGACGGCTCGGGCCGGGACGAGGTGCACCGGTTCGAGCTGCTGGAGTCGGCCGGGCAGATCGCGTTGCAGGCGGCAGCGGCGGCCGGCGGCACCTGGCACCTGTCCCGGGTGGCGCGGGCCATCGTGCTGATCCGGGTGACCGCCTCCGACCCGGGCCCGCAGGCCGGCGCGCAGGCCGCCCGCGCGGCCGGCCGGGCGCTGCAGGCGCTCGGCGGCCGGCTGCCTGCGGTGGCGTTCCGGGCCGGGGTGGGCGCCCCGCACGAGGGGCCGATGGGGCTGCGTGCCTCGGCGGCGGAAGCCCGGGCCGCCCTGTTCGCCGCCCGGGCCGCGCGCAAGCCCCCCGGCGTGGCCACGCACGACGCGGTGGGCGTGCAGCGGATGCTGATGGAGTGGTACGCGTCCGACACGGCCCGCGCCTCGGTGCGGGACCAGCTCGCCCCGCTGGAGAAGCTGGGCCAGGTCCGGGCCGACACGGCCATCCGCACCCTGGCTGCCTACCTGGACCAGCAGGGGTCCATCATCAAGACCGCGCAGCAGCTGCACCTGCACCGCAACGCGGTGGCCAACCGGATCCGCACCATCACCGAACTGCTGGACATCGACCTGGAGGACTCGGACCAGCGGCTCGCGCTGCAGCTGGCCTGCCGGGCCCGGCTACTCGGCTGACGCCTAGCTCCCGGCCGCGTGCAAGGCCCGCAGCACCTGGGCGTAGCTGGCCACCAGGCTCAGCTCGCTGTACGGCAGCTCATGCTGGGCGCAGAACGCCCGCACCAGCGACCGGCAGCGGCGCAGGCTGGGCCGGGGCATGGACGGGAACAGATGGTGCTCGATCTGGTAGGTTGAGCCCGCCGAGCAGGGTCTCCACCAGCGGGCCGCCGCTCACGTTGCGCGAGGTGAACACCTGGCGGCGGAGGAAGTCCAGGTTGTCCTGCTCGCCGAGCACCGGCATGCCCTTGTGGTTCGGGGCGAAGGCGCAGCCCAGGTAGACGCCGAGCAGGCCCTGCTGCACGACGATGAACGCGACGGCCTGGGCCGGGGACATGACCAGGGCGACAACGGTGAGGTACCCGGCGAAGTGCACCAGCAGCAGCGCGCCTTCCAGCCCGCGGCGGCCGGGCCGGGCGGTACCGGGCAGCACAGCGCCGTGCAGCACGGCCCAGCTGCTGACCAGATGCATGCTCACCGCTTCCAGCAGCAGCATGGGGAAGAACAGGTACGCCTGGTAGCGGGCGAGCAGCCGGTACATCCCGTGACGGCCCGCGGCCTGGCCGGCCGTGAAGGCGATCACCGGGATGTCCAGGTCCGGATCCTTGCCCAGCTGGTTGGGATGCGCGTGGTGCCGGTTGTGCTTGCCGGTCCACCAGCCGAAGCTCAGCCCGATCAGCAGGTTGCCGAGCAGCAGCCCGGCGACGTCGTTGCCCCGCCGGGACCGGAAGATCTGCCGGTGCCCGGCCTCGTGCCCGACGAAGGCGAGCTGGCCGAAGACAGCCGCCAGGTACACCGCGGCCAGCAGCTGGTACCAGGACGCGCCGAGCGCCGCGACGGCGGCCCAGCCCGCGATGTACAGCACCGCCATGATGCAGATCTTCGTTGCGTAGTATCCGGGCCGCCGGTTCAGCAGGCCGTCCTGGCGGATCAGCCGGGACAGCGCGGCGTAGTCGCTGCCCCGCCCGGTACTGATGCCCGTGCCCAATCCGACATATGTAGCTCTAGCTGACGCGGGCACAGTCATCCTGGCTCCCCGGTGTCCAGCAGTAGTAGTTCGTGGCCGAGGTCCGGGCCGCCGCGCCGGTCGTGCCACCATTCCTTCGCGGCCAGCTGGAGCAGCCGGGGGACCAGGTCCCGGGACCGCCGGACGATCCAGGTGGTGCCCTTGGTCGCCATCCAGTGCGCTTGGGCCAAGGCACTGGGTTCCGGGTTGGTCGGCTCCGGGTCGGGCATGGCGTGCGGTGGCATGCCCAGCTCAGCCAGCCGCGCGGCGAACAGCCGGGCCAGCAGCCGGTGCCCGCGCTCGCTGGGGTGCAGCCGGTCCACGCCCCACATCCGCTTGTCGTAGATGGCCGGGTGCGCGGCCACGTCCACGTGCACGATCTCGTAGCGTTCGGCCAGCCGGTCGAGTACCCCGTTGATGGCGTGCGCCCGGCGAGCCAGCGGCCGCCGCAGCGACCCAGGGATGCGCAGCAGCAGACCGGGGTCGGGCAGGGTGGCGGTGAGCACCAGCGCCCCGGTCCGCTCCAGCGTCGCGACGATCCGGTCCAGGTCATCGGCGATCGCGGTGAGGTCGAACGTGCCGCGCAGCGTGTCGTTCATGCCGACCAGCACCGAGGCGTGCGTGGGGGCCAGGGACACCGCCTGGTCCAACTGGTCGCCGGCCACGTCCCGGATCAGCGCCCCGGACAGCGCCAGGTTGCTCAGCTCGACCCGGTCCGGCGGGGCTAGCGAACCGGCCAGCAGGGCGGCCCAGCCGCGCCAGCCGCCGCTCGGCATGGCATCCCCCATGCCGAGCGTGACCGAGTCACCCAGCGCGGCGAACCGGGTCACCGGCCACGGTTCGGGCTCGGACCCGGGAGCGGCCTCGCAGGCGGGCATCATCGGGTACCACCGGAGCGCTGCGGTGCGGCCGGGCTACCCGGGGCCGGTTCGTGGTGCGTCGGCCCGAGCCCGTGCGCGGCCAGGAACCCGGACACGGCCGCGGGCCAGCCGAAGCGCTCGGCCCGGGCCCGGGCCCGCGCCCGGCGCTGGCCCACGTCGGTGTCCAGCAGGTCCTGGATGGCGTCGGTGAACGCCGCGTCGTTGTCCGCGGCGGTCAGCCCGGCCTGGCCGATTACCTCGGGCAACGCGCTCGTGTCGTTGACCACCACAGGAGTGCCACTGGCCAGTGCTTCCAGCGCGGACAGGCCGAACGTCTCGGCCGGCCCGGGCGCGATGGCCACGTCCGCCGTGGCCAGCAGCCGGGCCAGCACGCCGCGGTCGGTGACGTACCGCAGGAAGCAAACCGGCAAGTCGCGGGCCTGGGCGCGCAGCCCGCGCAGCCGCGGCCCGTCCCCGGCCACCACCAGCACCGCGGGTACTCCGCGGCGGCGCAGTTCGGCCAGGGCGCCGATGGCGCGTTCCGGCCGCTTTTCCGGGGACAGCCGACTGCAGTGCACCAGCAGCGGCTGGCCCGGTTCGGCGAACTTGGCGCGCAGCCCGGCGTCCCGGTTGGTGGGCCGGAAGCAGTCCAGGTCGACGCCCAGCGGTACCTGCCGCAGGTTCCGCACGTGCAGCCGGCGGAACTCGGCCGCGGCCCACCCGGTGGTGCACACCACGACGTCGTAGGAGGCCGCCGTACTGGCGTTCATCTGGTCAGACAGCCACTGCCCGGTGAGGCCGGGCGGTGCGAACATGCCGGTCAGCTTGGCCAGGCTGTCGTGCGAGACCATCATCGACCGAACTCCGTGGTCCCGGGCCCAGCTGCCGGTCCAGCGCAGCGTGGTGCGGTCGGAGACCTCCAGCCGGTCCGGGGCCAGGTCCTCGAGCAGTTGCCGCAGCGGCCGCCGCGTGATGATCGCCCGGTAGCCGGCGGTGCCCGGCACGATCACCCCGGGCACCGTAATAACCAGGCCCTGCCTGGTGTATTCGCGGCTGGGCCGGAGCCCGGGGATGACCAGGACCGGCTCGTGGCCGGCGGCCAGGTAGCCCGCGCCCAGCTCACGGAGCGCCGTGCGCAGGCCGCCCGAGGCCGGCGCGACATAGTTGGCCAGCCGCACTATCCGCACGGCCGGGCCCGTCCCGTGCGGCGGCTGTGCTCCGGATGCCGGTTGCGTGCTGGGTGGCAGCCGACCGGAGGTGGTGCGTCCACAGGCACGCCCCGATAATCACCGGTCCAGATTCCCGAATCTGTAACTCAACGTGACAGCTGTGCGAACCTTGGCCGACGACTGGCCTGACCCGCCGCCAACACCCGGTGCTGCCGTCCATCCAGGTCCGGACGGCCTGGTCCGGCGGCAGCTCGGCCAGCAGGCCGGGCACCGCGCCGCACAGCCGGGCCAGTTCGTTGCGGTACGCCGCCTCGACCAGTGCCTCCCGGGTCGGGAAGTGCCGGTACAGGGTGCCGATGCCGACACCCGCGTCGCGGGCGATGGCCTCCAGCGTCACCTCGGCCTCGTCGTCACCGGAGAAGGCCAGCACCGCGGCGTCCAGCAACCGGGCCCCACCCTGGCGGGCTAGGGCTGGGCTAGACGGCAGGGCCAGG
Organism: Streptosporangiaceae bacterium; assembly: GCA_036497945.1. Taxonomy (GTDB): domain Bacteria; phylum Actinomycetota; class Actinomycetes; order Streptosporangiales; family Streptosporangiaceae; genus RYN-230. The sequence continues at coordinate 40,885 of DASXIN010000171.1, forward strand.
TTCAGCCGGTGGGGATCTTGGCGATCAGGTTCTGCGCGTTGTAGGCCTTGATGAAGCCGAGCTGCACCATCAGGGTGACGATCCGCTGCAGGGGCCCGGCCTGAGTGTTGGTCGGGAAGCCCGGCGCGGGCAGCACCGACGCGGCCAGGGGCGGCACCTGCGCGAACGCGGTCATCGACTTCTGTACCGCGTCGAGGTTGGTCGAAGCGACAGCCTGTGCCTTCTCCATCGCGAGGCGGAACGCCTCCGCGGTGTGCGGGTACTTGTTCAGCCAGGACTGGGTCACCACGTAACCCTCGATCGGCAGGTTCTCGGCGGCGCCCTGGTTGGCGTCGGCCAGCGGCTGGACGCCGTACTTCTCTTCGAACTCGCTGATGAACGGCTCGGGCACCCACGCCGCCGTTATCTGATGGTGGGCGAGCTTCGGGCCCATCGCCGGGAACGGCATGGCGTTGAAATTGACCTTGCCGAGCGGCACCGCGTTGTCCTGCAGCGTCGACTCGACCAGTAGCTGGCCGATGTTGTCCAGCGCGTTGAGGGTGACCGTCTTGCCGGACAGCTGAGACATCTTGGTGATGCCCGACCCGGCGGGTACCACGATCTCCTGGACGTTCGGCGCCATCGTCGACCCGGCCACCAGCACCTTGAGGGGCGAGTTATGCGCTTCATCCGCCGCGATGTACGAGGGGTAAGCGCCCGCGGTGATGTCGAAATTGCCGGCCAGCTGCTGCTTGATGACGTCGGCGCTGCTGGTGGCCGCCACGATCTGCACGTGCAGGCCTTCCTGGGCGAAGTACCCGCGCTGCTGCGCGATGTACAGCCCAGCTGAGTCCATCGCGGGCACCGCCGCGATCTTCAGGGTGGTCTTCTCCAGACCGCCCGCGGCGCCGGAGCCGCCGCTGCCGCTACACCCCGCCGCCAGCAGTGCGGCGGCTGCGGCCACACACAGGACACGGATGCGGCCGGGTAGACGAGGCATGGGGGGCTCCCTGATAACAGTGGGTAACAGAGGGAGACTAAGCGATGCACCGGCGCGCCTCAACCGATACGCACATGTTCGTCCATAGTCTGGCTGGCTCGCCACCTCTAGCCGAGGCGCTACCGGGCAGGCGGGGCGGTGCTGTCCCTGATCACCAGCGCGGTGGCCAACTCGATGTGCTGCGGCTCATCCGCCCGGCCCGCTGCCCCGCCAGCTGCCCCGCCGTGCAGCATCCGGAACGCGGTGGCCGCCATCGCGGCCAGCGGCTGCCGGATGGTGGTCAGCGCCGGGGTGGCCCAGGACGCCACCGGCACGTCATCGAAGCCGATCACGCTCAGGTCAGCCGGTGCCCGCAGCCCGCGCTCGGC
>DASXIN010000172.1:0-36075 GCA_036497945.1 Streptosporangiaceae bacterium
GTGCACCCACGTGCGCAGAGATGCGGCCGGTAAGGTCGCGGATATCGGTTTAACTCTGGGAGAACAGATGCGGCTCACCAAGCTGGAACATGCGTGCGTCAGGCTGGAGAAGGACGGGGTCGTGCTGGTCATCGACCCTGCCGCGTGGAGCATGCCGCGCGCCCTGGAAGGGGCCAGCGCGGTGCTGGTCACCCACGAGCATTTCGACCACTTCGACGCGGGCGGGCTGCGCGCCGCGCTGACCGTGGATCCCGGTCTGCAACTGTGGACCAACGAGGCGGTGGCCAGCGAGTTCGCCGGGTTCAGCAAAGACCAGGTGCACATCGCGGACGATGGGGACGCGTTCCGCGTGGCCGGCTTCGATGTGCACGCTTACGGGCACCTGCACGCGGTGATCCACCGGGACATCCCGGTGGTCGAGAACACCGGGTTCCTGGTGGACGGGAACGTGTTCCATCCGGGCGACGCGTTCACCGTGCCGCAGGACCCGGTGCGGACCCTGCTGCTGCCGGCCAGCGGGCCGTGGCTGAAGACCGGCGAGATGATCGACTACGCCCGTGCGGTCGGCCCGGAGCGGGGCTACGTCATTCACGAGGGGCTGTTCAACGAGATCGGGCTCGCCGTGCTGGACAACTACCTGCCCGTATGTGGCAAGGACGAAAGCACATTCAGCCGGGTTGACGTGGGGGCCGTTATCGACCTCTGAGCAGGGCTACACCGTGGAACCCGGCGAGCGCAGGCTGTCCGCTGTGGGCACGCCGGGCCGCGGTGAGCCGTTCAGCCAGTCACGTCCCTCCTGGTAGAGCACGTCCACCGCGGGCCCGCGCAGCCCAGGTAGGCCGGGGGCGATCTGGTAGCCGAGCTGGAACTGCAGGTAGGCCAGATGCCGGTAGCCGGCCGGGAAACTGCCCAGCAGCTTCGGGTCCAGGCTGAGCTGGGCCGCCGGGTCGACCGGGTCGAGCCGGTCCTTCTCGTAGATCGGCTGCCGCCGGACGATGCCCCAGCGGCCGTCCCGCCTGGCCAGGAAGTCGTAGAACCGGCCGGTGCAGGTCACGTCGGCGGTCACGCCGTGCACGTCGGCGCGCTGCATTATCTGCATCTTGGTCTGCGCGATGGCCCGGTCCCCGGCCCCCGTGGCTGCGGACCCCGTGGTTGCAGAGCCCGTGGTTGCAGACAGGGTGCAGACCGACCCGCCGAGAAAGTGCAGGATGTTCACGCCCGCCTCGAATCCGGCCTGGCTGACCCGGACGAAGTCGGTGGCCGGCCCCTGGAACCAGGTGGCGGTCATCCAGCCGTCGTCGTGCCACACCGAGGCGAATGTCGCCCAGTCCCCGGAGTCGCGGGCTACCGCCCAGGTTTCCACCAGCCTGCGGATCCGGAACTCTTCTGCCTCGTGCTCGGTCAGCATGGGTGGCCTTTCTTTCGAGTAGGACGGCCGCTTCCGGGTAGCGGGGCGGGGCGGCCGGCGGCTCGGTGAGGGCAGGCCGCCGGCCGCCCCCGCCGGCCAGGAGGACGACCGTGCGCGACGTCCCCGACAGGAACAGTAACCAGTAAGGCGTGAGCGCTGCTGGAAGGAGAATGCGGTGAGAGCACAGCCGGGTCTGCACCGCATCGACCACCTGGTGCGGCTGACCTGTTTGAGCCGCGACTACGGGGTAGCGGCAAGGGAGAGCGGGAAAGACGTCCGGCCCGGGCGTCAGCGGCTGAGCGCTCGGGCCGGACTCAGCAGCCCGCCCGCGCGGCGGTCGATGGTGACCCCATGCGGGTGGGCTGCGCAACGTTCACCAGTAGCTGAGCTGCGGCTCATCAGCCGTCGTTGACCTGCGGCTCGCCGCCAAGCAGGCACTCCTGCAGGTAGCCGAGGGCCCGGGCAATGTTTCAGCCACGCTGTTGGCAGCCCTAGTGGGCGGTCGCCGGGCCGCGACGGTGCCTGGGGGCTGGGGGCGGTTTTGGCAGTTCGCGGGTGAGGGGGAGGCCGCAGGGGGGCTTCACCTCGGACAGCCGGAGGTAGGTGATCAGCCGCTGGCCGCCCCGGGTGGACAGGTGGGCCAGCACCTCCTGCAATTCGTGCACGTCGCGGGCGACCACGGTGAAGATGTAGTCCATCTCACCCGCCACGTTGTCCGCCGAGATGATCTGCGGCAGGGCCCGGACCTGGTCCTCGAAGATCTTGGTGGACCGGGGGTCGTGGCGGCCCAGGGTGGCGGCCACGTAGAGCTGCAGCGGGAACCCGACCGCGGCCGGGTCCAGCCGCGCGGTGATGATCCGAATGACCCCGGACTCCTTCAGGTAGCGCACCCGGTGCAGCGTGGCGGCCGGGGACAGCCCGACCAGGCGGGCCAGTTCCACATTCGTCCTGTCGGCATCCGCCTGCAAGGCGTCGAGCAGATTGATGTCAACTTCATCAAGTTTTACAGCCATAGCACCAAACAATATCTCGTTGTGAGCGCTCCAGCACGAATATTCGGTCTGCGGTTGGCAAGATGGATGCATGCGCAACAACCCCCGCCCCGCCCTCGCCGCGCTCACCGTGGCCGGGCTGCTCTGGGGCACCACCGTGCCGATGTCCAAGCTAGCCCTGCACTGGCTGCCGCCGGGCTGGCTCACCGTGGTGCGCTTTGGCGTGGCCGCCGCCATCCTGCTGATGGTGCTGGGCCCCCGGGTGCGGGCCGCGTTCAGCCCAGGGCTGCTGGCCTCCGGTGCGGTGGGATACGGCGGCACGGTCCTGCTGCAGAACGCCGGCATCGCCCGGACCAGCGTGAGCCACGCCGCGCTGCTCATCGGCACCGCGCCAGTGCTGGTGGCGATCATCGCGGCGGTGTGGCACCGGAGCGTGGCCCGCCCGGTGGCCTGGGCCGGGTTCGCGGTGTCGCTGGCTGGAGTGGCCCTGATCGCGGCGGGCGGCGGCGGCCAGGCCGACCTGGCCGGCGACGGCATGGTGCTGGCCTCGGTGCTGCTGTCCGCGGGTTTCACGGTCAGCCAGGCCCGGCTGCTCCGTGACCGCGACCCGGTCGCGGTCACTGCGGTCCAGTTCCTCGGGGCCGCGCTGGTCGCGCTGCCGTTCAGTGTGCTGACCGAGGGCATGCCAGCCGCGCCCGGCAGCTTGGGCACGGTGGTGACGGTCGCCGCGCTGGCGGTCGGCGGCACGCTGCTGCCGTTCAGCCTGTTCGCTTACGGGCAGAGCCGCCTGCCAGCCCAGGTGGCCGGCGCCTTCCTGAACATCGAGCCGCTGGTCGGCGCGGTGGCCGTCGTGCTGATCTTCGGTGACCCGGCTGGCCCGGCCCAGCTGAGCGGGGCTGCGGCCATCCTCGGCGGCATCGCGCTGAGCAGCGTCCGGCGGCCGGCTCGCTGGCGCGTTCCGGTGGCCCTCAGCCGCCGCTGGCGGCCGGCGGACCGGAGTCTCCCGGTCACGACCGGCGAAATTCGTCACCCAGCCGGGCAGGAATTTAAACTTCCGCTCAGCCGCCCGCATCCCCTGGCCCGCCAGGAGAATCCGCTGCTCAGCGCGCTGCCGGCGGCGAATCCGGACTTGCGCAGCTCTGCGACCTTGCCTAGTTTGGGCCGCTTTGGTCACAATCCGGACAAGGAGATATACGAGAGTGCAAACACGGATATTCGCGGCAGCGGGCGCTGGTGTGCTGATGGCTGGGCTGGCCGCCGGGCCCGCGCTAGCCAGCACGTATACCGTGCAGTCCGGCGACACACTGAGTGGGATCGCCGCGCGTTCAGGTGTCTCGCTTTCCGCGATCGAAGGCGCCAACCACCAGATCCACAACCCGAACCTCATCTACGTGAACCAGAAGGTGCCGGACGGGCGCTCCGGGGTGACCAACATCCCGGGGCCGGCCGCACCAGCACCGGTGCCGGTCACGTCGGACGAGGGGTCCTCGACCACGTCGCAGCCCGCGGCTAGCGAGGGCAGCACGACCAGCTCCAGCAGCACCGCCGGGCCCGCGGATCCCCCCCAGAGCCCCGGCCGCAGGAATCTTTTCCCGCGGCCGGGGCTCTGCTCGTTCACCCGGCTTGCCCTCCGCTTGCTCCGGTTATGTACCGTGCATGGCATGAGGGCTAATCGGGGGACCTGAGTCCCTCATCGCGAGCGGGTTACCGCGCCGTGAGCCAGCCGCCTGGCTGCTACGTGTTACAGGCGTGTGGCCAATCACGGTCACATCTATCCAGCGCTATGGTGCACGCGCGATACTCGCTTATAACGGCTTGATATACGCCGTGGTGCTAGTGTCACGCGACACGCAGGAGAGGGTGCATGAGCCGGGGCCGCATCGTTGGGCTGTGGGTGGTCCTGCTCGGTCTCGCGGTCGCCGGATGCGCCGCGCCGCAGTTCACCTACGTCACCAACTCCAGCCAGCACACCTACTTCAAGGTGCCGTCCGGCTGGCGGGAGATCAGCGCGGGCGCGCTGGCCGCGGCGGTCAACTCCGCCCCGCAGAGCGGGGTCTGGACGGTGGGTTACGACGGCAGCACCCAGCCGGAAGCGAACCATGTGCTCGGCGCGGAGAACCAGCAGCCATTCGCGTATTCCGTGGTCGCGGCGGTCAACCAGACAACCACCAACGCGCTGTCCTACAACAACCTGCGCGACTTCTTCCTGCCGGTGACCGCGACGGCCCGGGCCAGCGCGGCCCAGAGCGGCTTCCCGCTGACCAAATTCCAGCTGCTCAGCGACTCCATGCTGGAACTGGCCCAGGGAGTGCACGGTGTCCGGGTCGTCTACGACTATTCCTACCCGGATGGCAGCGTCAATACTTTCGACCAGGTTGCCCTGACGAACGCGGATGACACCGAGGTCTACCTGCTTCTCGTGCACTGCCTGGCGAGCTGTTACAGCAAGCACCAAAGCGAGATCGACACGGTGATGAAATCCTTCACGGTCAGGAGCCCATGATGACGATGGCCCCGGCAGGCAGCCCGGAAGGACTGCGGCCGCCCGGCGGGCGGCCACGGGACGACGACCGGCCGACCCGCAAGACGCTTCCGATCTGGGACCGCATCAAGTTCCTGCTGCTGCTAGTCCTGGTGTGGTTCATCCTGGTCTGGTCGACCAAGTCGAACAATCCCCTGGTCCCCTGGTCCGACGCGTTCCGCATCGAGGCCCGGGCCGGTTTCTGGGTGTTCGTGCTGATCGGCCTGGAGGCGCTGCGTCAGGTCCACTTCCTGGTCAGTGAGCACTGGGCTGCTTATCACCGGTTCTGGACGGTCAAGTTCTTCGGCGGCTTCGAGCGGACGACGCACCGCAAGCTGTCCGACTGGACCAGGTTCCGGGTCACCCGCCTGCTGAAGTGGATCTTCTGGATCGCCATCGTGGCGGTGATCATCGGCAAGATTACGCACAAGGACCCGGTGTCGGCCCTGGTATCCGCGCCGGCCTACATCTGGCATGCGCTGCCGTTCGTGCTGCAGCTCATGTTCGGCGTCATCTTCGTGGTGATCCAGTTCGGCGCGCTGTTCTGGTTCCTGTCCCGGGGCGGCGTGGACGTGTACTTCCCGGACGACATCAAGACCCGGTTCGTCGACGTCTGGGGCCAGGACCACGTGCTGGAGCGGGTCAAGGAGAACATCCTCTACCTGGAGGACCCGGAGCAGATCGAGTCCCGGGGCGGCTACGTGCCGGGTGGCATCCTGCTCTGGGGGCCGCCGGGCACCGGCAAGACGCTGATGGCCGAGGCGGTGGCGGGCGAGACCGGCAAGCCGTACGTGTTCGTGGACCCGGGCGCCTTCATCAACATGTTCATGGGCGTCGGCATCCTCAAGGTCAAGTCGCTGTTCCGCAAGCTGCGGCGGCTGGCGCTGCGGTACGGCGGCGTGATCGTGTTCTTCGACGAAGCCGACTCGCTGGGCCGCCGCGGCGCGCTGGCCCAGGGTGGCGGCCCGCCGGTGCCCGGCCGGGCCACCCCGGCCGCCTGGCAGGCCGGCGGCTGCCACGGTTTCTCCTACCTGTCGCACGATGTGCAGTGGCGGCTCGCCCAGCGGGCGCTCAGCTCGGCCGGCGAGGAGCCGGACACCCGGCGCAACAAGCAGATCATGGGCATGGGCGGTGGCGGCGGTGGCGGCATGGGAACGCTGGAGGCGCTGCTCACCGAGATCTCGGGGCTGAAGAAGCCGCGTGGCTTCATCAACCGCCACGTCCGGCGGCTGCTCGGCATGCGCCCCAAGCCACCGCCCAAGTACCGGATCCTGGTCATGATGGCGACCAACCTGCCGGAGGCGCTGGACGAGGCGCTGCTGAGGCCGGGCCGGATCGACCGGATCTACAAGGTCGGCTACCCGTCCAAGGCCGGCCGGGTGCGCACTTACGACGGCTACTTCGCCAAGGTGCGGCACGAGCTGTCCGCGGAGCAGATGGACAAGCTGGCCACCATCACCCCGTACGCCACCGGCGCGACCATCAAGGACCTGGTCAATGAGGCGCTGATCCAGGCCATCCGGGACGGCCGGGACGTGATCACCTGGTCGGACGTGATCAAGGCCAAGCAGCTCAAGGAGCTCGGGCCACCCGAAGACGTCGAGTACATCGAGCGGGAACGGCACGCGGTGGCCATTCATGAGGCGTGCCACGCGCTGGTCGCGTACCGCACCCGGCAGCACATGGAAATCGACATCGCGACCATCGAGAAGGGCAGCGACTACCTCGGCATGGTGGCCAGCATCCCGCCCGAGGACCAGTTCACCCGGTGGCGTAGCGAGTACCAGACCGACATCCTGGTCTCGCTCGCCTCGCTGGCCGGAGAGCGGATGTTCTTCGACGACGACAGCTCGTCCGGTGTGTCCGGCGACCTTGAGTCGGCCACCACGGTGGCGTCGTTCATGGAGGGCTTTTGGGGCATGGGCTCCACGGTGTCCTCGTATTCCACCGCCAAGCGGCTCGAGGTCGGCTCGCCCGGCGGCGGTCAGGGCGGCCGGAACAAGAAGGGTCAGGACCCGGAGGCGGAGATGCGCCGGGCGCTGGCCGACCGGATCGAGGACAACCTCAACGGGCTGCTCGGCCGGGTCGAGGAGATCATCCGCACCGACCGGGACCGCGTGCTCTGCCTGGCCCACGCGCTGGAGACGCACAAGACGCTGAGCGGCGACGATGTGGTGGCGGTGATCGAGCAGCGGCCGGGACCGTTCGTGGACGGCCGGCCCTACGCCGACCCGGTGCTCATCCAGCGGCTGGAGGAGTATCACGCGGGCGCGGCGGTGGCGCACCGTGATCACAGCCAGGTCCCGCTGGGCATGCCCCAGGTCAAGCAGCCTCCGGTGCTGACCGCGCCCGGCCCGTGGCTGGCCGCCCCCGACCCCGATCCGCCGAACGGGTCCGGGGGCTGACCGGAACCCGCGGCTGACCCGGCATGCGCGCCGCATACCGGGTACGGCTGATGGCCAACCTGGTGAACGGGTCCACCCTGGCCGGTGTCCTGGTGGCCGCGGCCGGGCGAGCCAGACTGGCCAGGGCGCACGACGGTCTGCTGGTCGGCGCCGGCTATCGGCTGCCCGTGCCGGTGGCACCGGCGTTCTGCATCGGGAATGTGATCGTGGCCCGCAGCGATCACGCCACGCTGGCCACGATGCCGCTACTGGTCGCGCACGAGGCGCGGCACGCGACGCAGTACGCGTGCTGCGCGGGGCTGGCCATGTTGCCGCTGTACTTCCTGGCCGCCGGGGTGTCCTGGGGGCTGACCGGGGACTTCGGTGCGCGGAACATCTTCGAGCGGCGCGCCGGGCTGGCCGACGGCGGGTATACCGACCGGCCGCTGCGGCCTGGGGTGGCCCGGCTCGGTGACCGGCTGGCCCGGGCGGGCAGTCGGCTGGCCCGGGCGGCCGGCCGCCGGGATGCCCGGAGAGACGGGCCTTCGGCGGGTGCCGCGGCGTAACCTGTCTGCCGCGGGGATCACGACCGGAGGTGTGCCGCCTTGCCCAGGTTTCACCGCGTCAAGGTGCTGCGCCGCCTGCCGCATCCGGACCGCGCCTTCACCCAGGGCCTGATCGCCGCCGACGGAACCGTCTGGGAGAGCACCGGGCTGTACGGACAGTCCGCGCTGCGCCGCTACCAGCTCGGCCAGGACCAGGCGCCGGACACCGCGGCGCTGCCGCCGGAACTGTTCGCCGAGGGGATCTGCCTGGTTAACGAGCACATCTGGCAGCTCACCTGGCGGGAGCGGGTCGCGCTGCGCTGGGACGCGCGCAGCCTTACGCTGCTCGAGACGATCTCCTACAACCGTGAGGGGTGGGGCATCTGCACCGCGGGCGACCAGGTACTGACCAGCGACGGCAGCAGTGAGCTGGTGGTGCGCGACCCAACGACGCTGCAGCCGCTCGGCCTGATCATGGTGCGCTGCGCCGGGCGGCGGGTCGGTGAGCTCAACGACCTGGCCTGGGCCGGCGGCCGGATCTGGGCCAATGTCGCGCAGCGGCCCTACCTGGCCGGCATCGACCCGGCCACCGGCGAGGTAGTGGACATCGTGGACGCGAAGCCGGCCGAGGAGCGGCACCGCGACCCGGAGGCCATCCTCAACGGGATCACCGCGCTGCCGATGTCCGGTGAATTCCTGCTCACCGGCAAGGGATACAAGTCGATCTACCATGTCCGGCTGGCCGCGGGCCGAACCCATAAGCGCCCGGAAGAGTTGCTCATCGGCTCCGCCTAGCGCCGCCGCCGCCCAGCCAGCGAGTCAGCCGAGCGGGGGGATCAGGGCCTCGATGAGGTGCGGGCCGGGCTCGGCCAGGGCGTGCCGCAGCGCGGCGGCGAACTCCGCGGTGGTCTGGGCCCGGCGGGCGGGCACGCCCATCCCGGTGGCCAGCGCGGTGAAGTCGAGGTCTGGCCGGGTCAGCTCGAGCAGGTCCCGTGCCGCGCGGCCGATCCCCGCGCCGCCGTTGCCTGCCGCGCCTCCCGGGCCGGGGGCCGCCGCGCCCACCCGGGTGAGCTCCATGCCGAGGATCGCGTAACACCGGTTGCTGAAGATGACCGTGGTGATGTCCAACTGTGCCCGGGCGTGCGTCCACAGCGCGGAGATCGTGTACATGGCACTGCCGTCCGCCTCCAGCGCCAGCACCGGCCGGTCCGGGCAGGCGATCGCGGCCCCGGTGGCCAACGGCAGCCCCTGGCCGATGGCCCCGCCGGTCAGGGTGAGCCAGTCGTGCGGGGGAGCACCGGCGGTGGCGCCGGGCAGCCACAGCCCGGACGTGTTGGCCTCGTCGGACACGATCGCGCCCTCGGGCAGCAGGGCGCCGAGCACGGCCGCCGCGCGCTCCGCGGTCAGGTCGCCGTCCGGCAGCGCCGGGCGCTGGGCCGGCTGGGGCAGCGGCCGGGCCGCCGGGGCCACTTCGCTGGCCAGCGCGGCCAGCGCGGCGGGCACGTCCTCGCCCGGTTCGGCCAGCACGTGTACCTGGCAGTCGGCCGGCACCAGCGAGCTGGGCTGGCCCGGGTAGGCGAAGAAGGAGACCGGGGCCCGGGCGCCGGCCAGGATGAGGTGCCTCGGGCTGGCCAACTGCGACGCGGCGAACTCGGCCAGGTAGGCCAGCCGGTCGACGGCAGGCAGGCCCGCACCGCGTTCCAGCCGGGCCGGGAACGTCTCGGCCAGCAGCCGGGCTCCGGTGCCCTGGGCGACCTGGCTGGCCGCGGCCAGGCCCGCGCTGCGCAGCGCGGGCCCGCCGAGCAGCAGCAAGCACGGCTGGCCGCTGCGCAGCGCGGCCGCGGCCGCGTCGATGGCGGCGCCCGGGACCGGCGTGGCCGGTCGGGTCAGCCGGGCCGGGGCCGGCTCGCCACCGTCCGACCAGGACACGTCGGCGGGCAGCACCAGGGTGGCCACGCGCCCCGGCGGGCGGCTGGCCCCGGCCACCGCGTCCGCGGCGTCCGGGCCGGCCAGCGCCGCGGCGGCGGTCCGGCGGAACCAGCCGGACACCGGCCGGGCCAGCGACTCGATGTCGGACTCCAACGGCGCGTCCAGCCGGCTGTGGTAGGTCGCGTGGTCGCCCACGATGGTCAGCACCGGCGTGTGCGCGCGTCGGGCGTTGTGCAGGTTGGCCAGCCCATTGGCCAGGCCCGGGCCGAGATGCAGCAGGGCCGCGGCGGGCCGGTCCCGCATCCGGCCGTAGCCGTCCGCCGCGCCGGTGGCCGTGCCCTCGAACAGGCAGAGCACGGCGTGCATCTCCGGCACGGCATCCAGCGCGGCGACGAAATGCATCTCGGAGGTGCCGGGGTTACTGAAGCAAGTGTCCACCCCGCACCCGGTCAGGGTCCGGATCAGCGCCTGAGCACCGTTCACTCGTGTTCCCTCCAGCGGGCGGCCAGGTTCACCGGTGAGCATCGGCCGTAGGTCAGCATCTTGCCCGGCCCGGCGCGGAATGTCCCGCCCGGCCTGATCGCGGTCAGGAAGCCTTCAGAAAACCATCGGGTTGCGCCGAGGATGCTTTCAGCCTACTTCCAGGTCTACCGGTGAGTATCAGGGTGTTCAGCTAACAGGGGCAGGACGTACGGAGGAGCGATCCCAGATGAGCACGAACTTTGGCGGGCCGGTCCAGGGCGGGCCTGACCCGGACGAGCACAGCGGAGCACCGGCTAACCCGGCACCCCAGGCCGGCCCGGAGGACACCGCGGCGGATGCGGATCCGGCTGCGGCCGCGGCCAGCGCCGCGGGTGGCTGGTACAGCCCGTACAACCCCGGCTACGGTTCCGCCGGATACGGACCGGGCGGATCTGGGCCGGGCGGTTATGGCCCGGGCGGCTCCGGTCCCGGTGGTTACGGTCCTGGTGGCTACGGTCCGGGGGCCGGCGGCTATGGCGCGTTCGGCAGCCCGGACGACAGGCGCCGCCCGCGGCGCCGCCGGCTGCTGATCGCGGGCGGGTCCGCGGTGGCCGTTGCGGCGCTGGCCGTGGCCGGCTTCAGCGCGGCCAACGCGTTCGGCTCCAGCACGCTGACCACCGCCCAGATCGCGTCCAAGGTGAACCCGGGGCTGGTGGACATCGTGACCAACCTGGGCTATCAGCAGGGCCAGGCGGCGGGCACCGGGATGGTGCTGACCTCCTCCGGCGAGGTGCTGACCAACAACCACGTGATTCACGGCGCGACCCAGATCAAGGCCACCGACGTGGGCAATGGGCGCAGCTACACGGCCAAGGTCGTCGGCTACGACGAGAAGGACGACGTCGCGGTGCTGCAGCTGCAGGGTGCTTCCGGGCTGCAGACGGTCACGCCCAGCTCGGCCAGTGTCAGCGTGGGCAACAAGGTGGTGGCGCTGGGCAACGCCGAAGGCAAGGGCGGCACCCCGTCCAAGGCCACCGGCAAGGTCACTGGGCTGGGCCGGACGATCACCGCATCGGACGAGGGCTCAGGAAGCTCCGAGCAGCTCAGTGGCATGATCCAGACCAACGCGCCGATCCAGCCCGGTGATTCGGGCGGGGCGCTGGTGAACCGGGCCGGCGAGATCGTCGGGATGAACACGGCTGCGTCCACCGGCATCTCGATGACCGGCTTCCAAGGGCAGTCCAGCCAGCGGCAGACCCAGGCGTTCGCCATCCCGATCAGCAAGGCGGAGCGGATCGCCGGCCAGATCGAGGCGGGCCACGGCTCGGCCACCGTGCACATCGGCCAGACCGCGTTTCTCGGCGTGCAGGTCTCGACGGGCAGCACCGGCTTCGGTGGGTTCGGCGGCAACGGCGACGGCACGACCGGCAACGGCGCGCTGGTGGCCGGGGTTGTGTCCGGGTCGGCCGCAGCCCAGGCCGGGCTGACCCAGGGCGACGAGATCACCTCGGTGGCGGGCCACACGGTCAGCTCGGCGAGCGGCATCTCGGGCACGCTGGCCACGCACCACCCGGGCGACAAGATCACCATCGGCTGGACCGACCAGGCCGGCCAGTCGCACAGCGCCACCGTCACTCTGACCACCGGCCCAGCCGCCTGACCCCAGGCTCTGGGCTCTCCCCACCGGGGTCCTGGCTTCCCCCGGGCCGGACCCCGCCGGGGCGTCGGCCGCACCCCGGCTGGCCGGCGGCCCCGGGCCCGCCGGCCCGGGTTCACCTCACCCGGGCCGGCGGGCACTCACCCGCTCATGCCCCGCGCGTCCCGCATGACGCGCGGGGCATGACCCATCTCTGGGCGTTGTGCCTCCACTGTTCACCCCGCAGCACGGAGATTTGCCGGTTTTGCCGCGTTTACCGGAGCGCTCCGGGGTGATATGTGCCGCTGAAGCTCCCAGGTACGGCCGACCCGGACCAGCAAATTCCAGATGTCTGGGAGTGGGGGCGGATTCGTTGACCCGGCGGGACCTCTGTTCGCATTGTTAACAGGTGGGCCCGGTGGGCTCACCTGACCGACGATCCAGCAGGCCGCCGTGTCGCGGCCGACATATGTAGGACTGGTGCTGATGACTGACCGCATGGAGGACGTGCGCCGCCCGCCCCGTGCTCCGGCCGGGCGCTCGCCGGTGACCCGCACGCCGGGCCGCAGCCGCAGGCGCTGGGTGATCGGCGGCAGCGTGGCCGGCGGCTGGGCGCTGCTGTACATCATCACCGGATCCCTGATCGGGGCGACCGCGCTGCTGTTGCTGCTCGCGGCGATCGGCGCCGGGTTCGTCGCCGCGCTGCGGCTGCTCGGCGTCACCCGGGATCACCCCTGGGTCCGCGGCGCGGCCAGCCGACCGTGGCGGGACGGACAGGAGGTTCTCCAACTCGCCCTGCGCCACCTGCCCGAGGTATTCGTGGTCACCCCCAGCGGAGCGCTGCTCGCGCCGAACTCGGTCGAGCTGCGGCTGAACGAGCGCGACTACGACTCGCTGGCGCAGCGGATGGACATCGGCCTGGTCGCGGCCAGCGCAGCCGAGGTCTACGCCGAGGCGGTCACCGCGCACGAGGCCCGGCTCGCCGGGTACGGGCCGCCTGAGGTGAGCGTGATCTGCGACCCGGCCGTGCCGCCGGGCCGGTTCCTGCTCCGGCAGGGCCGGCCGTTGGGCGCCGAGCCAGCGGCCGCCGGATCCCGGGCCGCCTTCCGGCCGCCGCCGCCGGGCTACCGGCCGCCCGGCCCGGGCCCCGCCGCGCCGCCGGCCGGCGACCGCGACCGGCCGCTGGGCGACGGCCTGGGCGGCGAGCGGCCAGGCGGCGACCGGCCGCAGGTCAACCGGGTCGCCGGGGAGTGGCCGTTCGCGCACGACGGCATCACCGCCGCCGCCGAGGTGGCACCCGCGGTGCCGGTTGGTGGCCTGGCTACCATGGCGGAGCCGGTGCACAACCCGATCCCGCTGCTGCGGCTGCGCACCGGGGAGTACGTGTCGCAGACCCGGACGTCCGGGGCACGGGCCGGGCGTGGCGCGGTGGAACTCGCGCTGCCCGATGTGCCCACCGTCTCCAGGGAGCACGCCAGATTCACGTACTCTGACGGTCAGTGGTGGATAGCCAACCTGGGCCTGAACGGTCTAACCCTGAACGGCAGCCCGCTAGCCGGGGAGCACCCACTGCACGACGGCGACTCGATCCAGTGGGGACAGAATCAGGACGCGCCGCAGTCCCGGGTAGAGATCGGCTGACCCAGCCGTCGCCGGGCCGCGGTCAGCTTTTCATCCAGCCGCCGTCCGGCGGCGACTGGGTGCGCTGCCCGCGGGACGAGATCACCTGGCTGGACCGGGCGCTGCTCAGCGGCAACCGCGACCTGACCCTGCACCGCTCGCCGCGCTGCGCCGGGCTGCGCTACGTGCATCACCGGTGGGAACTGTTCAGCCGGGACAGCAGCTACCCGGTCTACCTGGCGCCGGGCGCCGGGGCGGCGCCGCCGGACGCGCGCGGTGTGCAGCAGACGGCCCAGCACATCCTGCCGGTCGCGCCCGCGCTGCACTACGAAACGCTGCCGGTTGTGCTGGAGGCCGGGACCTGGCTGGTCAGCGTCGGGAACTGGGTGCTGCCGCTGCGCCTCGAGCTGGCCGGCCAGGGCGGCCACGAGCCAGCCGAACCGGGCCAGGATGAGCAGCCGGTCACCGTGGAGAAGCCGGTCCCGCCCAACAGCACGCTGACCCGCCGGGGCATCCCGCCGCGGCCGGATGCCGCGCAGCGGGCGCAGACCTACCTGCAGCGCAACGCGGCCGCCCGGATGGCCATGGCCTTCCACTACCAGGAGTACATCCTGGGCCGGCCTGCCCCGCAGCCGGTGCCGATGATGGACGTGGTGGTCGCGCTGGACCTGAGCGGCGAGGGGGCGGTGTCCGACTACAAGAAGCTGCTGCAGGACCTCATCTGGAAGGAAGCCGGGCACCAGCGGGAGCTGGCCGAGTTCCTGCTCCGGCAGGGTCTGCTCACCCTGGCCGACCTGCAGCAGGCCAGGAAGCTGGCCGCCGACAACGAGCGCAGCGGCCGGAGCGAGCAGGCCCGGCGGCGGCTCAAGTACAAGCCGAAGAGGCAGCCTGGCCCAGGTCAGCTGTCGTAGTACGCCGTGTGCTGGTCGCGGACCACGTTCTTCTGGATCTTGCCGGTAGACGTCTTGGGCAGCTCGTCCACCACGATCACCGCCTTGGGCACCTTGTAGCCATCCAGCAGGCCGCGCAGCGCTTGCCGCAGCTGCGCCGGGTCGATCGTCTGGCCCGGCTTGGGCACCACCACGGCGGTGATCGCCTCGCTCCACCGCTCGTGCGGCAGCCCGACCACCACGGCCTCGGCCACTCGCGGGTCCGCGGCGTACACCGCCTTCTCCACCTCGATGGAGGCCACGTTCTCCCCGCCGGTCTTGATCACATCCTTGTACCGGTCGGCGAACCAGAGCACTCCATCAGGCCCAAACCACCCCACATCGCCGGAGTGAAACCAGCCGTGGACGAAGGCCGAGTCGGTGGCACTGGCGTTATGCAAATATTCGGTCATGGTGCTGGGGCCGCGGTAGACGATCTCGCCCTGCTCGCCGTGCGGCAGCAGCTCGCCATCCGGGCCCATGATCGCTACCTGCACGCCGGTGATCGGCGTGCCGACCGCGCCGGTGTGCGAGAGCTGGTGCTCCGGCCGGAACAGCGTGGTGACCGGGCTCATCTCGGTCTGCCCGAACAGCAGCGCGAAATCGCAGCCGAAGCCGTCGAGGCAGCGCCGGATCAGCTGGTCCGGCATCGGCGCCATGGCGTACACGCAGCGGCGCAGGCTGGCCAGCTCGCGGTCCGGGAACGACGGGTGGTCGAGCAGCGCCCGGTACATCATCGGCAGCCCGAAGACCTGGGTGACCCGCTCGGCCTCGATCAGGTTGAGCAGCGCGGCGGGGTCGAAGCCGCGCAGCACGTGGATCGTCGCACCCACCATGATCGCAGGCGTGCAGAACGCGTTCAGCTGGGCGGTGTGGAACATCGGCATCATGGCGGCGAACCGGTCGGTGTGGTTCCACTGCGAGTCCAGCGCGCTGCCCATGGATTCCAGGTAGATGGCCACGTGGCTGGCCACCACCGCCTTGGGGAACGACGTGGTGCCCGAGGTGTACAGGTAGCTGAGCGGGTCTCGGTCGTCGACGAAGCATTCCGGCTCGGCCTGGCCGCCGGGCGATGCGGCCAGTTCGCCGATGGTGGTCCAGGACCGGTCGGCGGGCTCGGCTTCGTAGCTGGCGCCGGTGCCGGGCAGCACGACGATGTCCGCGACCGCCGCCACCTTGACCACGGCGTCCCGGACCTGCGGCACCAGCTGGGACTCCACGGCCAGGCCGCGGGCGCCGGAGTGGTCGAGGACGTAGCCGACCTCCTCCGGCCGCCAGCCCAGGTTGATCGGCACGCAGACCAGGCCCAGCTTGGCGCAGGCGAAGTAGACGGCGAGGAACTCGGCGCTGTTGGCCGAGGCCAGGCCGAGCGCGTCGCCCCTGGAGTAGCCGCGGCCGGCCAGGCCGTGGGCGAGCTGGTTCACCCAGCCGTTGAACTCCTGGTAGGTCCGCTGCCGGTCGCCGTCCACCACGGCGAGCTGGTCCGGCCGGGCGGCCGCGGAGCGGGTGAGCGAGTCGCCCACGTTGATCCGCTGGATGAGGTTGCGCGCCAGATCCACAACCCGTTCCTTTCTTAACGCCAGTACCCGCCGCTCCTAGTACGACCGGGGCAGGCCCAGGCTGTGCTGGGCGACGAAGTTCAGGATCATCTCCCGGTTGACCGGGGCCACCCGGAGCAGCCGGGCCAGGCCCCAGTACGGCACCAGGCCGTACTCGGTGGCGAAACCGTTGCCGCCGTGGGTCTGCATGGCCGCGTCCACCGCGGCGATCGACGCTTCCGCCGCGGCGTACTTGGCCATGTTCGAGGCCTCGCCGGCCGGCTCGCCGTGGTCGTGCTGCCAGCAGGCCTTCCGGATCATCAGCCCGGCCAGCTCCGTCTCGATCTTCGCCCGGGCCAGCGGATGGGCCACCCCCTGGTGGGTGCCGATCGGCGCCTGCCACACCTGGCGCTCGGTGGCGTACCGGGCCGCGATGCCCAGCACGAAACGGGCGATGCCCACGCAGGTGGCCGCGCCGGTGATGCGCTCTGGGTTCAGCCCGTGGAACACCTGCCGGAAGCCCTGGCCCTCGCCGCCGACCAGCGCCTCCGGGCCGAGCGGCACGTCGTCGAAGTGCAGCGTGAACTGCTTCTCCGGCAGCATCAGGTCGACCGGCAGCACGCTGGCGTCCAGCCCGGGCGCGTCGGTGGGCACGATGAACAGGGACAGTTCCGCGTCGCCGCGAGCGTCGGTGCCGGTCCGGGCGACGACCAGCAGCGCCTCGGCCTCGTCCACCCCGGAGATGTAGTACTTGGTGCCGCGCAGCCGCCAGCCCTGGCCGTCCCTGGTCGCTTTCGAGGCCAGCCGGTGGGTGTTCGAGCCGGCGTCCGGCTCGGTGATCGCGAACACCATCTTGGTCGTGCCGGCGGCCAGGCCGGGCAGCCAGGTCTTGCGCTGCTCGTCGGTGCCGAACTCGGCGATCACCCCGGCCGAGATGGCCGCGGAGACGAGCAGCAGCAGCAGCGGCGTGCCCTGCGCGCCGAGTTCCTCGCAGACCAGGGCCAGTTCGGTCAGGCCGCCGCCCCCGCCGCCGTACGCCTCGGGGATGTTCACGCCAATGAATCCGGCTTCACCAAGCTTGACCCACAGCTCATCGCAGGGCGTGCCTGCCGCGGCGTGGCTGGCGTAGTACCCGGGGCCAAAGCCCCTGGCTATAGACGCGACAGCGGCCCGCAGGTCGCGGTGCTCGGCAGTCTCAGCGAAATCCACGCCTGCTCCATCGAAGTGATCGCAGATTCACTAGGACTCTAGCTGGCCAGGTGGTGTGCGGCTAGCCAGCCAGCCTACGGAGCCAACGGGTGAAATGCTCGGCGGCAGGCGGACATGTGCCTGGTACTGGAGAGAACGGGTCGGTTGACCGCTGCTGGGCGGGGCCCGCTGGCTGCTGGCCAGCGGGCCCCGCGCGCCTCCGCCGTGTCTTCGTCCCGGTTGGTTAGCATCTGCCCGGCGGAGAGGCGGTGGGTCATGGCACGGCTGCGGCGGCGGGGCTGATGCTGGGGCATTCGCACGCGCTGTCCGGCGCGGTGACCGGGCTGGCCGCCGGGCTGTTCCTGCAGCTGTCGTTCCCGCAGACCGCGGCGCTGGCCGGGTTCACCGCGGGCATGGCGCTGCTGCCGGACCTGGACAAGTGCGGCTCTTCCCCGGCGCGCTGCCTCGGCTTCCTGTCCGAGGCGGTGGCCTGGATCATCGGCCGGCTCACCGGCGGCCACCGGCACGCGACGCATTCCATCCTGGGCATCGCCGCCTTCACCACGCTGGCCTGGTTCTCCTGCCACTATCGGCAGGACTGGGCGGGCAAGGCCGGGCTCGCGCTGCTGATGACGCTCACCGTCTCGGCTGGGCTGGAGGCCCTGCGCGTCGCGCGCAGCCACGTCGCCGACCTGATCGGGATCGCCATCGCGTCCTGGGAGGTCTGGTACGGGTACGGACTGCGGCTGATCCCGATCGCGGTGTTCGTCGGCTGCGGTACGCACATCGCGGGCGACATGCTGACCGACTCCGGCTGCATGCTCTTGTTCCCGCTGTCCAAGCACCGCTACCACCTGCTGCCCGAGCCGCTGGCCTTCACCACCGGCACCCGGCCGGAACTGCTCGTCGTGGATCCGCTGCTCACCGCGGCGCTGGTCGTGCTCGTCGGCTGGGCGGCCGATCCGGCGTTCGTGGCCGCGCACTGGCGATCGGTGGCCGGCTAGCCCGGCTGGCCGTGGTGCGCGTCGCGCTGGTGCTGGGCGTCGGCCAGAACCTGGCCCACGGCCCGGCCGAACCGGACGTCGCACGGGTGGCTGAGCTGCCCGGCCCGCGCGTTGGCGGCCAGCTCGGCCAGCGCGGTGCGCAGCGGCGCGGTGGGCTGATCCGTCTCCAGCGGGGCGGCCGACCGGCCTGCCGTCCCCCACAGCTCCAGCCGGGCGACCGCGGCGCTCTCCGGTGCGCTGAGCGTGACGGTGACCGAGGCCGACGCGCCGTTCGTGTGATGCAGGATGAGGTGGGTCACGTCGGCCGGCCCAGCTTCCGCGGTGACCGCGGTGACCGGGCCGAGGCTGGCCCATAGCAGCGAGATCACGTGCGGGGCCAGGTCCCACAGGCCGCCCTTGACCCGCCGCCACGGCGTGTTGAACGGGCTGTCTGGCTGCAGGGCGGTGCCCAGCCAGATCGCCTGCCCGCCGGCCCAGCCGCCGGTCGCGGTCACCTCGGCCAGCCAGGCCCGGACATCGGCCTGGAACCGGGCGGTGAAGAAGACCACGGACGCGACCTGGGCCTGGCTGACCGCGGCGGCCAGTTCGTCCGCCTCGGGTTCGCTGAGCGCGATCGGCTTTTCCAGCAGCAGGTGCTTGCCCGCCCGGGCCGCCCGGGTGGCCAGCGGTGCCTGCACGTCCGGCGGGACCGCGAAGTCGACCGCGTCCACGCTGGCCAGAAACGCGTCGAAGTCCTGGTAAGGCGTGGCCTGATGGCGGGCCGCCAGTTCGGCCACGGCGGTCGCGTTGCGGCCCCAGACCGAGGTGAACTCGATGCCGTCGGCTGCGCTGGCCGCGAGCGCGGGCGCGTGCGTGCTGCGGGCCCAGTAGCCGGTGCCTACCAGGCCGAACCTCAGCGGCCGCGTCATCCGGTGTCCTTCCTGCTGGTGCTGGTCGCTCCCAGCCGGGGTCAGCGGGTGACCGGCGGACGCACCGTGATGACGGTGCCGGACAGGTGGTTGGCCGCGTCGCTGCACAGGAAATTAGTCAGCGCCACGATGTCCTCGGGTTCGCCGATCCGCCCGCCCGGGTAGTTGCCTGCGACCCGGTTGAGATGGTCCTCGCTGACGATAGCCCGCATACCCGGGCTGTAGGTCAGCCCCGGAGCAATGGCGACGGTGCGAATGCCGGAATCGGCGAGTTCCAGGTGCACCACGTTGGCCAGGACGTTGAGCGCTGCCTTGGCGCCGCCATACGCCGCGCCGCCGGGCCAGGCCTGCACGGCGGCGATGCTGGACAGGTAGATGATGCGCTGGCCTGGATGCTCACCGGCGCCGACCCTGATGACCCGGCCGAGCGGGCCCGGCGCCGCGCGTTCGTGGTGCACGCCGCCCAGCGGCTGGCCGCCGCCCGCTAGCACCCCCCGAGGCCAGCTAACCCGGCGACCTCAGCCGGCCCCGCCGGCCCCGCCGGCCACCCAGCAGGTCTGGTAGCGGTCCCGTGGGGCGCGGCGGCTGAGGTCAGCCCGCAGTGCCGCGGCCCGCGGACCGCCCATTCCGGCTTCTCTCGATCATTTGCTGAACGCCATCAAGGATGCACTCGACGCCGAACAGGAACTCGGCCTGCTCGTCCATCCCGGACGGGGCCTGGCCGACTGAGCCTGACCAGGCGATGCGGTGCAATATCGGGAACGACTTCTCGTCCACCAACTGGCGGAGCAGTTCCTCGAAGGTAGCTGGGGGGACAGGTGGGTCCCCGGCGGCGGCCGCCGCCTGCGCGGCTGCCGCGGCCCGGGCGGCGTCGTGGGCCATCCTCCCCTCGCTCAGCGCGTAGGAGCTGAGCAGGCCGATCACCCGGATCTTGTCGGCGTCCGGCAGGCCGGTCCCGTCCAGCGTCTCCAGCCCGCGTTCCACGAACGTCAGCGAGTTGGGCGCCAGCGGTGGCGCGGCCATCGGCATCTGGGTGATCCATGGATGCAGGTCCATCATCTCGCGCTGGATCAGCGCCCACTGCCGTAGCCGCTCCCGCCAGCCGTCGCCCGTCAGCACCAGGCTCTCCGCGCCCTGCGCACTGGCGTTCCACATCAGCTGGAGCAGCTCGTCCTTGCTGGTCACGTACCGGTACAGGGACATGGTGGTGAAGCCCAGCTCGGTGGCCACCCGGGACATGGAAACCGCCTCCAGGCCCTCGGTGTCGGCCACCCGGACGGCCGCCTCGACGATGGCGTCCACCGACAGTCCTGGTTTCGGTCCCCGCCGCCCCCGCTCGCGCCGCCCCCAGAGCAGGTCGAGCCCAGGCGGTAGCGGCGGCGGTGCCGCGCTCGCGCTATCCGGTCGCTGTGCCATCCCCCGACTCTTTCACTTTGCGCCTCCGGGGGCGCTATACCCGCCTCCTTCCCTCGTCGCTCGGTCGCTCGTTCCTCGCACCCTCGCTCCTCAGTCCAGTCGGCGGCGCGCCCCCTTCGGCGCGGCAGTCCAGTCGGCGGCGCCCTCCTTTGGCGCCTTGACTATAACTGTGTGCCGCATATACGGTTCAGTGTATGTCATACACAGTTAATGCAACCGGTATCTGCAAGTCATTCGGGGGGCAGCGGGTGCTCGACCAGGTCGACCTGGCTGTCGAGACCGGCTCGGTGCTCGCGCTGCTCGGCCCGAACGGGGCGGGCAAGACCACGATGGTGCGCATCCTGGCCACCTTGCTCCAGCCGGAAGCGGGCACGGCCACGGTGGCTGGCCACGATCTGCTGGCCGACCCGGTCGCCGTCAAGCGGTCGATCAGCCTGACCGGCCAGTACGCGGCGGTGGACGACATGCTCACCGGGCAGGAGAACCTGGAGATGATGGCCCGGCTCCGGCATCTGCCCCGGCGCCAGGTGCGACCCCGAGCTGCTCAGCTGCTGGCCGATTTCGACCTGCTGGACGCCCGGGATCGCCGGGTGGCGACCTACTCGGGCGGCATGAAACGGCGCCTCGATTTGGCTATCAGCATGGTCGAGCAGCCGGAACTGCTGTTCCTGGACGAGCCGAGCACCGGGCTGGACCCACGCAGCCGGGAGCAGCTCTGGGGCACCGTCCGGCGCCTGGTGGACGACGGGGTCACGGTCCTGCTCACCACGCAGTACCTGGCCGAGGCGGACCAGTTGGCGGACACCATCTGCCTGCTCGACCACGGCCGGATCGCCGCCCAGGGCACGCCCGACGAACTCAAGGCGAGCCTGGGTACCGAGGTGATCCGGCTCCGCTTCGCCGACGACACCAGCTACCAGCGGGTGGCCGCCGCGCTGCGCAGCACGCACACCGACAGCAGGCTGCGCACTGTGGAGGTGGCTACCGACGGCTCGGCGGCCGAGGTGCTCAGCCTGCTCCGCTCGCTGGAGGCGGCCGGCGCGCCCGCGCTGCAGGTGTCCGTGCTGCGGCCCAGCCTGGACGACGTTTTCCTGTCCCTGACCAGCATGGACCTGGTCCCGGCCGAGGCAGAGGAGATGGCTCGATGAGCATGACCGCGACAATCTCGGACACCCGCGTGATGGTCACCCGCTCGGTGCGGCGCTCGCGGCGCGACCCGGAGGCGTTCTTCACCGCGCTCATGCTGCCGATCGTGCTGATGCTGCTGTTCGTCTACGTGTTCGGCGGCGCGATGAACACCGTCGGTTCGTACGCGAACTACGTCGTGCCTGGCCTGATCGTGCTGTGCGCCGGGTTCGGCGCGGGCACCACCGCGGTCGCGGTGGCCACCGACATGAGCAACGGCATCGTGGACCGGTTCCGGTCCATGCCGATCAGCGGCTCGTCGGTGCTGGCCGGCCATATCGCGGCCAGCCTGCTGCGCAACCTGATCGCCACCGCACTGGTGATCGGGGTCGGCCTGGCCGTCGGCTGGCGGCCGGACGCCTCGGGGGCCGGCTGGGCCGGGGCCGCCGCGATGATCGTGCTGTTCATCCTGGCGCTGTCCTGGCTCGCGGCGGCGGTCGGGCTGCTGACCCGCAGTGCCGAGGCGGCCAACGCGGTGACGTTCGTGTTCATGTTCATCCCGTACGTCAGCACCGCGTTCGTCCCGGCGGGCACGATGCCCGGGTGGCTGCGCGGGTTCGCCGCGCACCAGCCGTTCACCCCGATCGTGGAGACCATGCGCGGGCTGTGGATGGGGCGCACGTCCACCGGGGCCAGCGTCGCCTCCCAGGCCGGGCTGGCCGTCGCCTACTGCGTGGGCGTCCTGGTCCTGTCGGTGGCCGCCGCCTCCTGGTTGTTCCGGCACCGGGTGAATCAGGTCGGCTGACCGGGACCGGGCCGCGGTACGGGGCGGGCTCAGCCCGCCCCGTGGCTTCCGGGGGTGACCAGGCCGCTCTCGTAGGCCAGCACGACGAGCTGGGCGCGGTCCCGCGAGTTCAGCTTGGTCATGATCCGGCTGACGTGGGTCTTGGAGGTGAGCGGGCTGAGGAACAGCCGGGCCGCGATCTCGTCGTTTGACAGGCCCTCGGCCACCAGCCCCAGCACCTGACGTTCGCGGTCGGTCAGCCCAGCCAGGATCTGGTCGCTGGGCGGCGGCCGCTCTGGGCGGCTGGCCAGGTCGGTGATGAGCCGCCGGGTCACGCTGGGCGACAGCAGCGCGTCGCCCCGGGCCACCACCCGGACCGCCTGCAGCAGGTCGGCCGGCTCGGTGTCCTTGACCAGGAAGCCGCTGGCCCCGGCGCGCAGCGCCCGGTACACGTACTCATCGGACTCGAACGTGGTCAGGATGATCACCTTGACGCCGGCCAGATCTTCGTCGGCCGAGATGCGCCGGGTCGCTTCCAGGCCGTCTACGCCGGGCATCCGGATGTCCATCAGCACTACGTCGGCGCGCTCGCTGCGGGCCAGCCGGACCGCCTGCTCGCCGTCGGTGGCCTCGCCGACCACCTGGAGATCGTCCGCCGCGTCGACCAGCACCCGGAAACCGGCCCGGATCAGCGCCTGGTCGTCTGCCAGCACGACCCGGATCATGGCCGCCTGCCTTCCTCAATCGGGGTGGGCGATGCGTCTTGCCCGCCGTCGGGAGCCGGGCCGGGCCCGGCAGGCGCGGGCAGCGGCAGCCGGGCCATGACCCGGAACCCGCCGCCGGGAGTGGGGCCGGTCTCGACCGAACCACCGACGGCCGCGGCCCGCTCGCGCATCCCGGCCAGCCCGTGCCCGCCCGTCCCGGTTCCGTTCCCGCCCGCCTCAACCGGCTGGCCCAGCCCGGTATCGGTGACGCAGATCCGCACCTCGTCGCCGGTGTAGCTGACCGCTACCGCGGCGGTAGCCGGGCCCGCATGCCGGATCGTGTTGGTCAGCGATTCCTGAATGATCCGGTAGGCGGCCAGGTCGGCCGCGGCGGGCAGCGGGACAGCGGTCCCGGTCACGGTCAGCGTCGTCTCCAGGCCGGCCCGGCGGGCCCCGGCGACCAGGGTGTCCATCTGGGCCAGGCCCGGCGCGGGCTGGGTCGGGTCGGCGTCGTCAGCCTGGCGCAGCACGTTCAGGATGGCGCGCAGCTCGCGCAGCCCGTCCTTGCTGGCCGCCTTGATCGCCTGGAGCGCCTCGGCGGCCACCTCGGGGCGGGTGGCCAGCACATGCGCGGCGGACCCGGCCTGCACGTTGATGGTGGCCATGGTGTGCGCGACCACGTCGTGCAGTTCCCGGGCGATGCGCAGCCGTTCCTCGACCACCTGCCGGCGCGCGTCTTCCTGGGCCCGGTCCTGGATCGAGGCGACGTACGCGCGCCGGTTGGCCACCGCGATCCCGGCCAGCAAGGCTGCGATGATCAGGCCCGGGATCAGGTAGAACCCGCCGCCGGTGATCTTCCCGAATGGGTTGGCCGCGGCGGTGGCCGCCATCAGCACGGTCAAGGTGGCCAGCGCCAGCCCGGCCGCCCGCCACGTGCTTACCAGGGTGGCCATGCTGTATACCGCGATGGCCGGGGCCAGCATGGCCGCCCCGTTGACGTAGCCGAGCAGGGTGAAGATGCACACCGCGGCGGTGGAGATGCCGAGCACCGCTACCGGCCACTGGCGCCGCCAGGCCAGCGCCAGGCAGGCCACCGCGACCAGGGCGAGCGCGCCGGGCCCGGGATGCGGGATGGGGATGCCCTTGAACTGGATCGTGTCCGAGGGCGACGTGGGGTGACCCTCGCCGTAGGTGCCGCCGACCAAGACGACGGTCAGCCCCAGGGCGAAGATGACGTCCCTGGCGGGGGAGTTCACCCAGCGCCGCCACGCCGCCCGGACATGTTGCATGCCAGCAGCGTAAGCACCATCCGGGCTGGAGTCGCCCTCCCAGAGTTGATCGTCTGATTACTCCCCCGGGAGTACGCCGGACTGGCCTGCTCCAGGTGGGGTACCGGCAAGTGCCTGCTGGCGCCGGACGACCGGCGGGGGTGCTGGGCGGCACGCTGGCTGCGGCTGGTGGAACGACCACCGGCACCGCAATCCGGAGGTCACGATGACCGCGCTCACCAGCTTCGTACTCCGCCACAAGGCGCTGGTTGCCCTGTTCTGGGTGCTCATCGCCGCCGCCGGTGTCGCCACCATCAGCGGCACCACGCACCGGATGACGAACAACTTCAGCATTCCGGGCCAGGCGTTCAGGGTGGACAACCAGATCGTCCGTGAATACGGCAACGGCGGCTCGCAGCCGCCCTACGTGCCGGTGATCACCGTCCCGGCTGGGCAGCGGATCACCGAGCCGGCTGTGGCCGCCGCCACTGGACGCGCTTTCGCCGCACTGGCCAAGACCATCCCGGATGTGCGTATTGCCGACTACGCCAATACGCACAACCGGGCGTTCCTCACCCGGGATGGCCGCAGCACGTTCGCGCTCGCGTTCACCGCGCCGGCCGCCGGGTTCGGCGGTAACTCCATGGGCCCGGCCATCCAGCGCACGCTGGCTGCCGCGGCGCCGGCCGGCTGGCACGTCGGGGTCACCGGCCAGTTGTTGCTGATGAACGGCAAGCCGGCGGCCAGCAAGGGCACCGGGGTAATGACCGAGGCGATGATCGGCGCGGTCGGCTCGCTGGCCATCCTGGCCCTGGTCTTCGCCAGCTTCCTGGCCGTGCTGCCGCTGCTCATCGGCGCCATCTCGGTGCTGGCCACGTTCCTGCTGGTCGGCGGGCTGACTGAGGTGACCGGGGTGAGCCAGATCGTCGAGTTCCTGATCGCGCTGATCGGGCTGGGTGTGGCCATCGACTACTCGCTGCTGGTGGTCAGCCGGTGGCGCGAGGAGCGGGCCGCGGGGCGGGACAACACGGCCGCGGTGACCGAGGCGATGAACCACGCGGGCCGCGCGGTGGTGTTCTCGGGGCTGACCGTAGCCATCGGGCTGCTGTCGATGGTCGTCCTGCCGGTGCCCATGCTGCGCAGCGTCGGCTACGGCGGCGTGCTGGTCCCGCTGGTCTCGGTGGCGGTGGCCATTACCCTGCTGCCGGTCATCCTGGCCACCGTGGGGCCACGGCTGGACTGGCCGCGGCTGCGCACCGAGCGCCGGCCCAGCCGGGTGTTCGCCGCCTGGGCCCGCCTGGTTTACCGGCACCGCTGGGCGGCCGCGCTGGCTGGCCTGGGCATCATGGCCGCGCTGATCCTGCCCGCGCTGTCCCTGCACCTGGGTGAGCCGGGCAGTTCGGCCCAGGCCAGCAGTGGGCCGGCGCACAGCGCGCTGACCACGCTGACCGAGGGTGGCGTCCCGTCCGGCGTGCTCACCCCGGCTGAGGTGCTGACGTCCGCCGGGCCGGGCCGGGTGGCCGCGGCGGCCAGCCGGGTGCCAGGGGTGTACGCCGCCGTGGCGCCCAGTACTCCGGGCTACCACCGGTCCGGCACCGCGATCGTCACCGTGCTGCCTGCCGCGGAGAGCGGCGTGCCCACGGGCCAGGCCACGATGAGCGGGCTGGAGCACACGTTGCTGGGTCACCCGCACGTGCTCGGCGTGGGCGGCGACGGCGCCTCGCTGATCGACTTCGACCACGCGGTGTACGGCGATTTCCCGCTCATGCTCGCGATCATCGGGGTGGCCACCTTCCTGCTGCTGGCCCGGGCCTTCCGCTCGGTGCTGCTGGCCGCCAAGGCGGTCGTGTTCAACCTGATCTCGCTGGCCGCCGCGTACGGCGTGCTGACCTGGGTGTGGCAGGACGGCCACGGCTCGGACGCGGTATGGGGCATCCCGGCCACCGGCGCGATCACCATGTGGGTGCCGCTGATGGTGTTCGCCTTCCTGTTCGGCCTGTCCATGGACTACGAGGTGTTCATCCTCAGCCGGGTCCGGGAGGCGTACGACGAAAGCGGTGACGCCAAGCACGCGGTCATCGAGGGCCTGGGCCGGACCGGCCGCCTGGTTACCAGCGCGGCGGCCATCCTGATGCTCAGCTTCCTGTCCATGTCCACCGGGCCGCAGACCGACCTGAAGATCCTGGCCACCGGGCTCGGCGCCGGCATCCTGATCGACGCCGTGGTCGTCCGCTGCCTGCTGGTCCCGGCGCTGGTCGCGCTGTTCGGCCGGGCCAACTGGTGGCTGCCGTCGCCGCTGGCCCGGTTGCTCCGGGTGGCCGGCCCGGTACGGCCCGGGCAGGCCGGGGCAGCGCAGGCCACGCCGGAGCCGGTGCTGACCGGGGCCAGGTAACCGCGATCCGACCGCCGGACGGCGGCCGCCCAGGCCGGGTGGCCGCCGTCCGGTGTCGTTACTGGCCCGGCCTGACTCGCATCCAGAGATTCGTGATCTGCGGAGTGCGGCCGGTCGGCTCGAGCCGGATGTTGGCCGTACCCGGGTGGTCGTACAGCCGTTTCCCGTCGCCGAGCAGCACCGGCGCGACGTGCACCAGGATCTCGTCCAGCAGGCCGGCGTCGAGCACCTTGGCCGCCAGGCCCGGGCCGAGCACCGAGACGTACTTGTCCCCGGCCGCGTCCTTGGCCAGCTGCACCGCATGCTTGATGTCCCCCCTGACGAACGTGAACCCGGGCGCGGCGGTGCCGGGATCGTCCCGGGTGAACACGAACATGGGCCCGTGCCATGAGCCTCCGTACGGCTCACCCTTCTCGGTCTTGGCCCCCTGATCGCCGTCGCCGCCGTGATAGGTGCGGTGCCCGATGAGGACGGCGCCGATCTCATCCAGCGTCCGCATGACGAATTGCGGGTCCGGGTCGAACCCGCTGCCGAACAGCCACCCCATGTCATCGTCCGGGCCGGCCACGAACCCGTCCAGTGACATGGTGATGTGCCACAAAACCTTGCTCATGCGCTGCCTTTCCGCTGGTTGGAACGTCCCTTGATCTGACGCCCCGCGGACCGGCAACTCATCGCCCGGCCGTTATCCGGCCGCCTGCTGCTCCAGCGCGGCCAGCCGAAGTTCCAGTTGGTCGATCCGGTGCCGGAGGATCTCCAGCTCGGCCTGGTCGGCCAACCTGCGTTCGGCGGTGCGGCGCAGCCGCGGCGATGCCTCGGCGCGGGCCGCGACCAGCGCCAGTGGGACCAGCCGCTGCGGCCCGTGCGGGCCGTCCACCAGCCGGGACGGGATCTGCCCGGTCCGGTACCAGGTACGCAGCGCGGCCCGGGACGCGCCGGTGTCGGCCGCGGCCCGGTCCAGGGTCACCCAGTCCGAGCCCTCCAGCTGCGCGGACAGCTCGAGTTCCAGTTCCCACTCGTCAAGTCGGTCTGCCCAGTCCATATCAGCCTCCGGCCCTACTAATAGCATAGTATTGACAGGGTTAAGAAGCCGGGTGCACGGTGAGACCATGTTCGAGCGATTCACTAATCTGGCCCGCCGCGCTGTGGTCAATGCGCAGGAAGAGGCCCGCGGGCTGCAGCACAACTACATCGGCACCGAGCATCTCCTGCTCGGGCTGCTGGCCGTGCAAGGTGGCGTGGCCAGCAAGGTCCTCGACCGGTTCGGGATGTCGCACGAGGCGGTGCGGGAGGAGGTCATCGCTCAGGTCGGTGCCGGCAGCACGGCAATGCCGGGGCATATCCCGTTCACCCCGCGGGCCAAGAAGACCCTCGAACTGGCCCTCCGCGAGGCGCTCGAGCTCCAGCACAACTACATCGGCACCGAGCACATCCTGCTCGGCCTGGTCCGGGAGGGTGAGGGGGTCGGCGCGCAGATCACCCAGGCGCACGGCGGTGACCTGAGGACCGTCCGCGAGGCCGTGATCGAGCTGCTGCCCGCGCAAGTGGCCGGTAAGGGCCAGCGCCTGCTGCGCAGCCTCGGTGCTGTGGCCGGGGAGGTCGGCGAAATGGACGACCTGCCCGCCACGCCGGCCGGGGAAGCGAGCGTGAGCGGTGCGGTGCGGCTGGCCGGAACCAAGCCGGTCGGGTCACACCACCTGCTGCTGGCCGCGCTGGACGACCCGGACAGCGCCGCAGCCCGGACGCTGGTCTCGCTCGGCATCGACCTGGACCAGGCCCGCGAGGCGCTGCGCACCGTGGACGTGACCGGCACCAGCGACGAGCAGCCCGAGGAGCGGGGCCGGCGGCATATGGTGCTCCGGGTCACCGACACCAGCCTCACCATAGAGGCCACCGATCCGGACATCATCAAGGCCGCCCGGGCGGCCGCCGAGGCGCTGGGCAGCCAGGCGGATCCACCCGGCACCATCCGCGGTGAGCTGCCGGACAGCGTCACGCTGGGCAGCGTCTGGCTGGCGCTGAACGCGAGTCTGGAGAACATCCGCCGCCGCGCCACCGCGGCCAAGGCCAAGCAGGCACCGCCTGACCAGCCGGAGGCCGGGGCCAGTCCGGAGAACGTGCGGCTCCAGATGCGCCCGGAGGAGCCACCCGGCGGGGCGGGCGTGGCCGGGACCGGCTAGCCGTCGGACCCGGCACGGCCAGGTTCGGGTGGGTCACTGGCAATCGGGCGGCGGTCCAGTGAGCCAGGCGCGGCCGGCGGCACCGCACTCTGCCTGGCCGCCACCCTGCACTGGCTCAACACCAGCTTTAGCAACGCGGCCCAGTCCCTGCATGAACACTCGTGTCATGCGCTGATTGAAGCTCGGTTGCTCGCCGCGAACCGGCTGGCAAATGAGGGCGATGGCCGTGAGGACTTCCCGGGCCGTAACGTCGTCGCGCGCGTACCCGCCGTCTACCGCTCGGGCGAGGAGCGTTTGGAACGCCGGTTCGAGCCGGTCCATGAGGTGCTGCGGGAGGTCATCGTAGGCCGGGTCACCGGAGTGTAGCGCCGAGGCGAGCCCGCGTTTGGTGCCGACGAAGTCCGTGAAGCGATCGATCCAGCCCACGAGCGCTTCCCACGGACTGAGCGTGGTCCCGAGCTCTTCCGCAGCTTCGACGCACTCGTCGATCTCGTGTTGCAACACAGCGACGATGAGGTCGGATCGGCGCGGGAAATGCCGGTAGAGCGTGCCAACGCCCACTCCGGCAAGATCCGTGATCTCCTTCGCGGGCGCGTCCACACCGCTGCCCGCGAACACGGTCTTTGCCGCCTCCACCAGCGCGACGACATTCCGCTTTGCGTCAGAGCGCTGACGCCGGGACGGGTCGATGCTGCGCCCCGTCGACGGAGCCGTCGTGCTGACCGACTCGGGTGCCATGGTCCTCCTGTTGCTAACCGGAAAGCGATTCCGTATAGTTCCGGAAAGAGCTTCCGCTTAGTCGCAGTGTACGTCGACGGAGACGTCTACACACGTCACGCTCACGTCTGGAGAACCCGCATGCAGTACCGAAACCTTGGCCGAACAGGCATCAAGGTCAGCCCTTATGCGCTCGGCGCGCTCATGTTCGCCACTCGGGTCGGCAACCCCGACCCCGAGGACTCGATCCGGATCATCCACAAGGCGCTCGACGCAGGCATCAATCTCGTCGACACCGCTGACTCGTACGGAGACTCGGAGGAGATAGTCGGCCGGGCACTTAAAGGCCGCCGTGACAACGTGGTCCTCACGACGAAGGTCGGCCGCCCCATGGGTACCGACCCGAACCAGCAGGGTGCCTCCCGGCGGTGGATCATCACCGCAGTCGAGAACTCGCTGCGCCGCCTCCAGACCGACCACATCGACGTGTATCAGATCCACCGCCCCGATCCCGACACCGATATCGAGGAAACACTTTCCGCGCTGACCGACCTCGTCCGCAGCGGCAAGATCCGCGTGCTCGGAACGTCGGCGATGCCGGCATCGAACCTCGTGGAGGCGCACTGGGTAGCGGAACGGCGCGGCCTGGAGCGGTTCCGTACCGACCAGCCGCCGTACTCGATCCTGAACCGCAGCATCGAGCGTGAGGTCCTTCCGGTCGCGCAGCGGTACGGCATGGGCATTCTTGTCTGGGGACCACTCGGTCAGGGCATGCTCACCGGTCGGGTCCGTCGCGGGCAGGACAACGACGTCACTCGCGCGAAATTCATGACGGCGTTCAGTGATGAGCGGCGCCTGGACGCGGTGGAGCAGTTGATCCCGCTCGCCGGAGAAGCGGGACTGTCGATGCCCCACCTCGCGATGGCGTTCGCGATCTCGCACCCGGGTGTCACGAGCGCGCTGCTCGGTGCCCGCACCATGGAGCAACTCGACGACCTTCTCGCGGGGGTGGACGTCGTCCTTTCCGACGATGTCCTCGACCGGATCGATGAGATCGTCCCGCCCGGAACCGACATCGGCACCCTCGACCAGGCATACCTGCCGCCGGCGATCCAGAAGACGGAACTGCGCCGCCGCACGCTCAGCGAGCGCTCCGCCGCCTGAGACAGGTCCTAGTGGCCAGCGACCCCGGCCGGCCAGGACCCTAGCCCGTTACGGCCGCGAGCCGGTGGGCCTGAGCGGCCAGGTACTGGCGTTCGGGCAGGCTGGTCGCGCGGCGGGCGGCGGCGTGGTAGTCGGCAACGGCGGCCGCTGCATCGCCGGCCTGCTCTAGCAGGTGCGCGCGGGTGGCGTAGAAGCGGTGGTGCGAGCTCAGCCGGCGGTCCGGCTGGAGCGCGGCCAGCACGCCGAGGCCGGCCGCCGGGCCGTGCACCCGGCCCACCGCGACAGCGCGGTTCAGCGTGGTCATCGGGTTGGGTGCGAGCTGCTCCAGCAGCTCATACAGGCCGAGGATCTGCGGCCAGTCGGTGCTGTCCACATCGGCCGCCTCGTCGTGCACCGCGGCGATGGCCGCCTGCAGCTGATAGGGGCCGGGATCGCCGCGGGGCAGCGCGGCGGTGAGCAGGCTGGTCCCCTCGGCGATCAGCGCCTGGTCCCAGCGGCGGCGGTCCTGCTCCTCCAGCGGTACCAGGCTGCCGTCCGGCCGGGTCCGGGCGGCCCGCCGGGCGTCGGTCAGCAGCATCAGCGCGAGCAGCCCGGCCACCTCGGCGTCGTCCGGCAGCAGCCGGTGCAGCCAGCGGCCGAGCCGGATGGCCTCCCCGGACAGCGCGGGCGCGGTCAGCTGCTGGCCGCTGCTGCTGACGTAGCCCTCGTTGAAGATCAGGTAGAGGGTGTGCAGCACCGCCGCCCGGCGTTGCGCGAATTCCGGCCCGGTGGGCAGGGTCAGCGGGATGCCGCTGTCCTTGATGGTCCGCTTGGCCCGGCTGATGCGCTGGGCCATGGTCGCCTCGGGGACCAGGAACGCGGCCGCGATCTGCGCCGTGGTCAGCCCGCCCACCGCACGCAGGGTCAGCGCGATCTGGCTCGGCCCGGATAGTGCCGGGTGGCAGCAGCCGAACAGCAGAGCCAGCGAGTCGTCCCGGCCGGTACCCGGCCCGGCGTCCGCGGCCGGGCTGAGCAGTTCCGCGTGCGGCGTGGCCACCGCCACCTGGTCCTCCCGGCGGCGCCGGGACTGCTCGTTGCGGGCCTGGTCCAGCAGGCGGCGCGAGGCCACCGTGATCAGCCAGCCGCGCGGGTTGGCCGGCTGCCCGTCGGCCGGCCATTGCAGCGCGGCAGCCAGCAGCGCTTCCTGGGTGGCGTCCTCGCACAGGTCGAAGTGCCCGTACCGGCGCACCAGCGCGCCGAGGACCTGCGGCGCCAGCTCGCGCAGCAGGTCCTCGGCGGCCCGGTCCAGGCTGGCCGGCTGGCTCACGGCTCCGGCGACTCGTGCAGGATCGGCCACAGCTCGACCGGCTCCTGGTCGGCCCAGGGCATGTCGGCCGCGATCTGCTCGGCGCGTTCGGCGCTCTCGCAGTCCAGCAAGTAGAGGCTGGCGATGTACTCCTTGGTCTCCAGGTAGGGCCCGTCGGTGATGGCCGGGGCGCCGCCCTGCCGCCGGATCAGCTTGGCCTGCACCGCGTCGGCCAGGCCGTACGCGCCGAGCAGTTCGCCGGTCTCCCGGTACTTGGTGTTGAACGCTTCCTGCTTGGCGATCTCCTCCGGCCACGACTCGCCCAGTATCGAGTTCCACTTCTCCTGGTTGCCGTAGATCAGCATGAGGTACTTCATCAGGCCATCCTCCCTGGTCCTGGCGCGCCGCGGCGGTGCGCCCTCACCAGTCAGTCGAAGCAGCTGGAATCGTCCTCGACATCTATCCTGATGGCCGGGATCAGATCTTGGCGAGCAGGTGCTTCATGAGCGAGCGTTCGGAAGCCAGCGGCCGCGGGGCGGTGACGAACACCGCGACCGTGCCGCTCAGCGCGGCCAGCGTGTTGCTCGGTCCGTGCGCGGTGCCGACCGAGGCGAAGTAGGCCCGGTCGCCCACCCCGGTCACCGCGCGCACCGACTGGTGCAGGCTGGTCAGGGACTGCTGACTCTGCCGGAACTCCTTGGCCGACTCGCCGGTCTGGTAGCGCACCATGACCATGTACTTGCCCAGGTAGGCGCAGACCGAGACGGGGCCCTCCAGGGTAGACACCTGCTTACCCAGGGACAGCCCGAGCGCCGCGCCGACCACGGCGGCCGGGGCCTGCGCGCAATACGGCGCCGGGGGACCGGCCGAGGCCTTGCCGCCGGTGCCACCGGAGTTGCTGGCGGCCGCCCCGGCCTGTGCGCCTGACGCCGGGCCGCCCGCGCCACCCGGCACCGGGGCGGCCCCAGACGACACCGAACAGGCGGCCAGCGCGCTCACGGCCACGCCGGCCAGCACGGCAGTCGCGATCTCGCGCATCCCCACGACCGGCCCCTTCCTGTCCAGGTGCAGCGGGCGGCCTGATCGTATGAAGGAGGAGCGGGAGGCACCAGAGAGCGCGTCGGTATCTGGGCTGGCTGCCCAGGTCAGCGGCCAGTTCCGGGCTGGCGCGGGATGAATGTTTCATCGACTGCACCGCTGGCGCGGGCACCCGCCGCCCGCGCCCGGAGCACCGGAACCGGTGCGGGCCGGGCGGCGTCCAATGCGTACCAGATAACGCTTGGCCGCCCGCCCGCCGCCGCGGCCACGCCGCCGATCCGGAGGTGGGCATGCCAGCCCGGTCGCTGCTCCGTGCCGTCGCCGTGACCAGCCTGGCGGTGTCCGGCCTGGCCGCGACGCTGGCCGGCTGCGGCTCCCAGGTGGCCGGGGCGCCGGCCCGCCCAGCCGCGCCGCCGTCGGCCAGCCCGGCCGGGTCGGTGAACCCGGGCGGGCCGGACATCCCGGCGCCCTCGGGCGACTCCCCAGCCCCGTCGAGCGTGCGTCCGGCCCCGCCGACGCCCGGTGCTGGCTGCGGTGGCATGCGTCTCCTGCCCGCCTCGGGCGAAACCGGCGTGCTGACGCTGCGCAACAGCAGCAACGGCGACACGTTCTGCGTGCAGGCCGGCGAGCGGCTGGACGTCTACCTGACCGGTGCTCCCGGGCGGATGTGGGCATCGATCCAGTCGGACTCCAGGTCCGTGGTGGCCGTGACGCATGGCCAGCTGAGGCTGCCAGTCGGGGAGACCGGCGCGTTCTTCGCCGCCCTGCATCAGGGGGTCGCGCACCTCAGTTCGGCCCGGCAGGTATGTGCCGCCAAGCCGATCCACTGCGACGCGCTCATCGCGTTCCGGGCCACCGTCATCGTCACCGGGCACCAGTAGACCCGGGCGCGGCAGGAAGTCCGCCCGCTGACCATGCCGCAAGCCTACTGATTACCTGATTACCGGGTCAGGACCTGGCGCCGGCTTGCTGCCTGATCATATTTGGTAAGAATTGTCAAGATAAGAATCTGCTGTCCCATTGACATTGCGGTCTCCAAAAGCAGACAGGAATCACCCTCGGAAGGGTGATTCCGTCTCGGCACGGCCCGGGAAGACTGCATGGGTCGTCGGCCTTCACCTATGAGCCGGAGCTGAGATGACGACCGAAACAGAGCCCCGCGCGGATAATGGTGCGGGCGTTGAGCGCAAGCGCAAGTTCAAGTTCCCAACCGCGTTCACCGTGCTGTTCTTCGTGCTGGTGCTGGTCTGGGTTCTGACGTTCATCATCAAGCCGGGCACGTACTCCTACGTCAGTTGCGACGGGGGATCGCCCAAGCCGATCCCCGGTACCTTCGAAAACATCGACCAGAGCCTCTCCTTCCAGGAGCGGTTGTATGACCTGTGGCTGTCGCCGGTCAATGGCCTGTATGGGATACGGACACCGGCCGAGGTGGTCTCGGACCCCGGCTCGGGGCTGCTGAAGAAGGCCGAGGCGGCCTGCGGGACCGTGGGCGGCAAGCAGGTGCCAGCCGAGGTCGTCACCCCGCCGGGGAACACCGGGCCCTACAACAGCGGAGACCTGGCCGGCGCGGTCCAGGTGTTCTTCTTCGTGCTGGCGATCGGCGCGTTCATCACCGTCACCATCAAGACCGGGGCGCTGGATGCGGGCATCGGCCGGATCACCAACAGGTTCCGCAAACGCGGCCTGCTGCTGATCGTGATCTTGGCGGTGATCTTCTCCCTCGGCGGGACCACCTACGGGATGGCCGAGGAGACGCTGGGGTTCTACGCGATCATCCTGCCGGTCATCATCGCCCTGGGTTATGACCGGCTGGTCGGCGTCGGGATCATCATGGTCGGCGCGGGGGTGGGCACGCTGGCGTCCACGGTCAACCCGTTCGCCACCGGGGTCGCCTCCGACGCCGCCGGGGTGGCCCTGGGGGACGGCATCGGGCTGCGGCTGATCATGTACGTCGTCATGGTCATCATCGCCCTCTTGTACGTGCTGTGGTATGCCCGCAGGGTCAAGGCCGACCCGGGCAAGTCCATGATGCCCGCCATCGAAGGCGACCGCGCCCGGGCGGCCGAGCCAGCCGGGCCGCCGACCCCGATGACCGGGCGGCAGAAGATCGTGTTGTGGATCTTCGGGCTGACCTTCCTGCTGATGATCTTCTCGGTGATCCCGTGGGGCGACTTCAGCGCCTCCCTGGAGAGCATCACGCTGGGCTGGTACTTCCCCGAATTGGCCGCGTTGTTCCTGGTCGGCGCGGTGCTGGTCGGGCTGGTCGGCGGACTCGGCGAGGAGGGCACCGTCACCGGCATCATCTCCGGCGCGGGTGACTTCATCGGCGCCGCGCTGATCATCGCGGTGGCCCGCGGGGTAACCACGATCATGAACAACGCCTCGATCACCGACTCGGTGCTGCATTACCTGGAGGGCGCGGTGAGCGGGCTGAACTCCGGGGCGTTCGCGGTGGTTGTGTACCTGGTGAACATCCCGCTGGCGTTCCTGGTCCCGTCCTCCTCCGGGCACGCGACGCTGGCGATGCCGATCATGGCGCCTCTGGGCGACTTCGCCGGGGTCAGCCGGGCGATGGTGGTGACCGGTTACCAGTCCGCCTCCGGCTGGATGAACCTGTTCACCCCCACCTCGGCGGTCGTGATGGGCGGGCTGGCACTGAGCGGGGTCCGCTACGACCGGTACCTGAGATTCGTGGCGCCGCTGCTGGGCATCCTGCTGATCCTCACCTGCCTGTTTATGCTCCTCGGCGTCGCGGTGCCCGCGCTCGGAGGGTCGGTGAAATAGATGAACACCACACCTACCCCGCACGGCCAGGGTCGGCCGCAAAGACAGCTCCGCCGGCGCGGCCCGATCGGCCTAGTCGCCGTGGGCCTGGCGGCGGCCCTGCTGGCCAGCGCCTGTGACACCGCCCAGCAGGTGCCCTGGGCCACCTACA
>DASXIN010000173.1:0-1999 GCA_036497945.1 Streptosporangiaceae bacterium
GTGGCCGGGATCCAGGCGGAGATGGGGATGGGGTTCGCCGGGCTGCATCAGCTGCTGGTGCCGTTCCTGGGCGGGCTGGACGGGCTGCCTGGGCCGCAGCGGCAGGCGCTGGGGTCGGCGTTTGGGCTGGTGGCCGGGCCGTCGCCGGACCGGTTTTTGGTGGGGCTGGCGGCGCTGACGCTACTGACGGACGCAGCGGCCGGGCAGCCGGTGCTGTGCCTGGTTGATGACGCGCAGTGGCTGGATCAGGTGTCGGTGGAGGTGCTCGGGTTCATCGCCCGTCGCCTGTACGCGGACCGGGTTGGGGTGCTGTTCACCGTCCGGGAGGGGGAGGGGCAGGCGGCCGCGCTGGCCGGGCTGCCGGAGCTGATGCTTGGCGGGCTGCCCGAAGAGGTGGCCGGTGACCTGCTGGCGGTCTCGGCGGCCGCCCCGGTGGATGGGCGGGTGAGCGCTCAGATCGTGTCCGGGGTAATGGGCAACCCGCTGGCGCTGGTGGAGCTGGCCGCGGAGCTGACTCCGGCGGAGCTGTCCGGGGCGGTGCCGCTGGGCTGGCCGCTGCGGTTCGGGGGGCAGCTGGAGGAGCTGTACCTGGCCCGGATCCGGGCGCTGCCCCCCGGCACCCAGACGCTGCTGCTGGTGGCGGCGGCCGACCCGTCGGGGGATCCGGCGCTGGTGGCCAAGGCGGCCGGGCAGCTGGGCATCGACGCGGAGGCGGGTGATGCGCCGGGGACCGGCCGGCTGATGTCCTGGCACCCGCGGGTGCGGTTCTGCCACCCGCTGATCCGGTCGGCGGCCTACTACGCGGCCCCGCCTGGGACGCGGCGCCGCGCGCATGCCGCGCTGGCCGCGGTCACCGACCCCGCCGCCGACCCCGACCGGCGGGCCTGGCACCGGGCCGAAGCCGCAGCCGGCCCGGACGAGCAGGTCGCAGCCGAACTGGAACGCACGGCCGGACGGGCCCAGGCCCGCGGCGGCCTGGCCGCCGCCGCGGCGTTCCTGGAACGGGCGGCGGCGCTGACGCCCGACCCGGCGCGGCGAGCCGGGCGTGCGCTGGACGCCGCCCAGGCCAACGTGCGGGCCGGCGCGTTCGGCAAGGCCCGTGACCTGCTGGCCGCGGCCGAAGCCGAGCCGCTGGATGAGTTCGCCAGCGCCCGGATGGACCTGCTGCGCGGGCAGATCGCTTTCGCCTCGAACCTCGGCAGCGAGGCTCCATCGCTGCTGCTCAAGGCGGCCAGGCGGCTCGAGCCGATCGACCTCGACCTGGCCCGCGAAACTTACGTCGACGCGTGGCAGGCAGCATTTTTCGCCGGGCACCTAGCGGGCGCCGGCGACCTGCTGGAGGTCTCCCGTGCCGCCCGGATCCTACCCCCGCCAGCGCACCCGCCGCGTCTGGTCGACCTGGTGCTGGACGGTTTTGCGCTGCTGGTCACCGATGGGCCGGCCGCCGCCGCACCCGCCTTGCGGCAGGCCACGAGTGCCTTTGCCCGCCCAGACATCCCCGAGGAAGAGCTACTCCGATGGGGCTTTATCGGCACGGTGGCGGACGAAGCCCTGTGGGACGACGAGGGCTGGCGCGTGACGGTC
This sequence comes from Streptosporangiaceae bacterium, assembly GCA_036497945.1. GTDB lineage: Bacteria > Actinomycetota > Actinomycetes > Streptosporangiales > Streptosporangiaceae > RYN-230. The sequence continues at coordinate 1,585 of DASXIN010000173.1, forward strand.
AGGCAGGTCCAGCTCGCCCGTGACGTCGGCGCGCTCGACCAGCTCTCATTCCTTCTGAACCGCATGGCCGTGGAGACCGTATGGGGTGGTGACTTTGCGGCTGCCACGGTGCTGATCGCCGAAGCCCATGCGGTCTGCGAGGCGACCGGGTCTCGTTTCGCGCCCATCGCCGCCTCGATGCTGGCGTCGTTCCGTGGCAGGGAAACCGAGGCCGTCCCGCTGATCAAGTCCATCATCGAACAGGCCACCGCCGGGGGCCAGGGAGTCTCGGTGACAGTCGCGCACTGGGTGGCCGCAGGCCTTTACAACGGCCTCGGCCGCTACGAGGAAGCACTGGCAGCGGCCCGGCAAGCCAGCGAGCACAAGCACGTGTATGTCTCCCTCTGGGCGCTGCCCGAGCTGATCGAGGCAGCCA
>DASXIN010000174.1:0-1946 GCA_036497945.1 Streptosporangiaceae bacterium
AGGCGGACACAGCAACGCATCCGGAGCCGTGAGCGCAGGTTGGATCCTACTGAGGCACAGCTTAGAGGCATAAATTCGAACAGAGCCTCTGAATCCCGTGGGCTTCTGGCTCACCTCGCTGACCTGCGGTAGCAGAACCGAGGTTCGCGCGCCGTTGACAGCATGCGCGCTGGCCTGGTAGCGAGAGAAGGTGCCAGGACTGCGTGACCGACGCTAGGGGTGTCAGGCGTAGATATCAAGGCAGGCCTTTAACGGCAAGGCCGGTTAGTTAAGGTTCGCTGCCGGGTGTCAAGGGGGCGGCGAGGATGGCGATGTCGATGGTGGCTTTGTAGGTGGTGCGGTCGACCTTGCCGCGGGCGTTGTATCTGGACAGGGCGCGTTTGACGACGCGGGGGCTGATGCGCAGGCGCCTGGCGGGCATGAGGCTGGCGAGGACAGTGCGGCCGATCGTCCCGGCGAGGTCGATGACGTGGCCGGCGGTGACGCTTGCTGCGAGGATGACCTGGTCGCGGGCGGCGTTCAGGGCGATGGTGAAGCTGGCGCGGTCGGGGTCGGCGCCGGGGGCTGTGCTCGCGGCGTCGGCGATGGCGGTGCGCAGGGCCTGGTAGGTGACCAGCAGGGCGTAGATCTCCTGCTCGATGCCGTCGGGGGTGCGGGCGCGCAGCACGCGGCCGCCCAGGATGGTGGACTTGAGCTCGAGGTAGGCGGTCTCGATCTCCCATCTTTCGTGGTAAAGGACGGCCAGGTCGCCTGCGGGGTAGCGGGCGGCGTCGGTCAGGGTGGTGATGAGCCGGCAGCCGTCGCAGGACCGCCCGGTGCTGGTCGCGATGGTGATCTCGGCGTCGATCACCCGGACCGGGACGCCGCCGAAGCGGGATATCCAGGAGCCGTCGGGGAGGCGGCGCAGGACGGGGAGCTTGGGGGCGCCGGTCCCGGTGCGGACGCGGATCAGGAAGCCGGCCTTGGTCGCCGCGATCTGCGCGGCCAGGTAGCCGGCGGCGAAGTTCCGGTCGGCGAGCAGCAGCATCCCGGCGCGCAGGCTGCCCAGCAGCAGCGGGGCGCAGGTGGTCTCGCCGCTGGAGACAGGGCGGAACACGGCGTCAATGATGGTGCGGGTGCCGCAGCTGACCAGGGCCAGCAGCCGCAGCATCGGGTAGCCGGAGTCCCCGTTGCGGCCGCCGCGCTGCTTGGCGTAGACGGCCAGGTTCGCCGCGCTGTCGGCGACGGACATGATGGTGCCGTCGATCGCGCAGACCAGCAGCCCCCGCCAGCGGGCTCCGGCCGGGGACGGGCCGCGCAGCAGGAAGAACAGCTCACGCAGCGGCCCGGGCCCCAGACGCCGGCGCGCCTGGGTCAGCGCGGACCCGGTCGGGGCCGCGACGTCCAGCCCGCCCAGCCCGGCTGTCAGCCGGTGCCAGACCTGGGAGTAGCCCAAGTCGGCGAACAGGCACCCTGCCAGCAGCAGGTACACCACCACACGGGCCGGCAGATCACGGACGCGGCGCTGGACCCGGCAGGTCTGCTCCAGCACCGCATCGACCATCTCGAACGGCACCTGCTGCGTCAGCTCGCCCAGGTGGCCGGGCGCGAACCGCCCTCCAGCCACCCTCACGACACGGGTAATGACAGACTCATCCAACGGCGGGGCTCCTGGTCACGAGGTGTGTCTTGGCGGACAAACCTCACTTACCGGAGCCCCGCTGCCGTTGCATCAACCGACACGCCTTGACAACCGGACAAGCCCGCTTAACTAACCGGCCTTGCCGTTAGCCGTTGGCCGACCCGGCTGGGCGGCCGCGGCCGCCGATGAACGACTCGATGAACTCCGGGCTGACCGACAACTCCGCCGGCGTCCCTTCCATCCGCACCTCGCCGCCGCCGAGCACGTAGGTGTGGTCGGAGATCGCCAGCACGGCCTTGGCCCGCTGCTCCACGATGAGCACGGC
>DASXIN010000175.1:0-92632 GCA_036497945.1 Streptosporangiaceae bacterium
GGCTTCGAGCGGGCCGTCCGGGGCCGCGGCCTGCGCCCAGTCACCTGGCCGTGCGATCCGGCGCCCGGTGCGGTCCGGGCCACCGTGCGCAAGCTCCTACAGCAGCGGCCCGGGCTGGACGGCGTGCTGGTACATAACGAGTCTGCTCTCGGCGCATTGCTGGACAGCCTGCGGGCCGCTGGCCGGCGGATCGGCGACGACCTGGCCGTCCTCGCCATCTGCCCGGACGACCTGGCCGAACAGGCTACGCCCGCGCTCACCTCGATCGCCATCCCGGCCGACGAGGTGGGCGCCCGGGCGGTCGGGCTGCTGATGGCCAAGCTGGCCGGGGAGCCGGTACCGCGAGCCACCCTGCTCCCGCCGCGGCTGACCGTGCGGGCCAGCACGGCGCGGGTCAGCACCGGGCTGGCCGGCACTCACGGCCCGGACCGCTAACCCACCGCCCAGGGCGGCTGCGATGATCAGCGCCTGTATTGAAGCGCTTCGACAACCGCCCTCAGCACGGGCCGAAGGTGATTACTCTGAGCATTATAACTTTACCCTCTGTAGGCGCAGCTCATGCCGGCTCCGCGGCCCGCGCCGATATCCCCACCCCGCTGTGCGCCGCCCGACCCGAACTGGAAAGCTGGAACCCCCCGTGCGAGGAGGTTTTCATGATGAGCCAACCGACGGCCGAGGCGGCCGGGACCATCGACATCGGCGGCGACCTGACCGTCAACCGGATGGGCTTCGGCGCAATGCGGATCACCGGCCCGGGCATCTGGGGTGAGCCCACCGACCGCGAGCAGGCGAAGGCAGCCCTCCGCAAGGGCGTTGAGCTGGGCGTTAATTTTATTGACACGGCCGACTCCTACGGCCCGGATGTCAGCGAAATCCTCATCGCGGAAACCCTGTATCCCTATCCGGACGAGCTGGTCATCGCGACCAAGGGCGGCCTGGTCCGGCCGGGCCCGGGGCAATGGAACGCGGACGGGCGCCCAGAGCACCTCCGCGCGGCGTGCGAGGGCAGCCTGCGCCGGCTCAAGCTGGAGCAGATCCCGCTGTACCAGCTCCACCGCCCGGACCCGCGGGTACCCATCGCCGAGTCGATCGGCGCGCTGGCCGAGCTCAAGGCCGAAGGGAAGATCCGGCACATCGCGGTGTCCAACGTGCGGGAAGACCAGTTCCGCGAGGCGGAGCGGATCACCCCGATCGTGTCCGTGCAGAACCGGTACAACGTCAACGACCGGACCTCCGAACAAATGGTCGACCTGTGCAGTCAGGAAGACCTGGTGTTCCTGCCGTGGGCGCCGATCCAGGAGACACAGCAGATCATCCCGGTGGTCACCACCGCCGAGCGGCACGGGGTCAACCAGCGGCAGATCGCGCTGGCCTGGCTGCTGGCCCGGTCGCCGGTGATACTGCCGATCCCCGGCTCCGGCTCACCCGAGCACGTGGCGGAGAACATCGCCGCGGCGTCGATCCAGCTCCTGGACGAGGAGTACAACGAGATCACCGACGCCGTGCAGGCCGCGCAGAACAGCTAACTCGCCCGCGGAATGCCTGTCCACCCCCTGGCGCCGCCGCAGCCGCGGCGGCGCCGGAGGGGATAGGGCTAGGGCACCGACCACTGCTGGTTCGACCCGCCGTTGCACGTCCACAGGTCGAGCTGGGTTCCTTCGGCGGTGTTGAACCCCGGATCGTCGAGGCACATCCCGGACGCCGGGTTCACCAGCTCACCGTTCACGGCCAGCCACTGCTGGTTGGCCCCGCCGTTGCAGGCCCACTCCTCGATCAGCGTGCCGTTGCTGTGGCTGGCACCGGTGATGTCCAGGCAGTCGCCGTTGATCTGCACGGTGCCGTTGCTGGCCATGGTCCAGGACTGCGAGCTGGCGTTGCCGTTACACGGCCACATCTGCACCTTGGTGCCGTTGGCGCTCGACCCGCCGTTGACGTCCACGCAGTCGGCGGTGTCGTCGCCCGCGACGATCGGCCCGGTCGGCGTAGCCGAGCCGACCAGCGTGACCGACAGGTTGTCGAACTGGTCGGTCTGGTACCCCGAGGTGCCCAGGCCGACCATGCCCGAGGCGTACGACGAGTTGGTGACCGTGCCCACGGTCGTCCCGTTGATGGCCGCGGAGATCGTGTGGCCGTTGAAGGTCAGTGCCAGGTGCTGCCAGGTCCCGGTGCCGGGCGCGGTCACCGTGCCGCTGGCCAGCGTGGTCAGCCCACCGCCCTTGCTGTTCCGCACGATCGACCAGGCACCGGTGTTGCTGAGCTGCAGGTAGTAGTCGTTGATGTTGGCCGGGGTGAACGGGTCCTGGGCGCCGACCCGGCCGAGCAGTTGCACCGCGCCCGCCTGGGACATCAGCGCGTCCGCGGACACGGTGTAGTTGGCCCAGCTCAGGTTGCCGCCGATCGTGTACGGGCTGGCATTGCTGTCCCATTCGATGGGCTGAACGCCGGCTTGTTGCTGGACACACTGGCCGGACCGGCCGCCTGCGCACGGCTCGACCTCGAACGCGCCCTGCATCTGGGACAGGTACCGGGGCTGCTGGCCTGCGGTGTCGCTGTCGAAGGAGTCCGAGTAGGGCAGGCCCAGCGTGCTCTGCGCCGGGCTGGCCGCGGTGCCTTTGCCCTGCCCGGTGGTGGTGGTCAGCGTGTAGATGTAGCCCGGCTGCACGGTCAGCGAGTAGGAGCCGTTCACCGGGGTGATGCTGGCCTGCTGGGCGAACTGCGGCCCGGACCCCGGCGTGTTGACGTCGGTCGCCCAGACGTGCACGGTGCCGGTGGACAGGCCGCCGGACACGTTGACGGTGACCGTCTGCGCGGCCGACGCGGTGGTGCTCTCGATGATCGTGGAGTAGTCGGTGCCGTTGGTCGACTTGAGCGTCACGTAGCTGCCGTTGGACTCGGTGCCGCCGAGGTAGCCGGAGCCGGAGTTGAGGAAGTGCCAGCCCGGCGCGGTGAACTGGGTGACCTGGGCGGTGGCCCAGAGGCTCTCGCCCAGGCTGTATGCGCCGGACCACGGCTGGTTGGCCAGGATCAGCCCGTCCGTGTTGTAGGGCAGGTCCGGGTAGATGGCGGCGATCAGCGGCCAGTTGATGTACGCGGTCAGCTCGGCGTCCAGGTAGCCGCGGGTGATCGAGCGGGTCAGCGCGGGTGCGCCCGAGTTCAGGTCCTGGGAGCCGTTCTCGCTGGCCCATAGCGGCTTGCCGGTGCCCTCGGCCGTCGAGTTGGCCGGGCAGTTGGACGCGCTCCCGCCGTCCCCGCCGGCGCACGGGTAGTGCACACCGATGATCGAGACGGCATTGGCGAATGTGCTGTTGTTCGCGATGTCGGTGGCGATGCTCCAGTCGCTGTCCGCGCCGACGATCTCCACGCCGGAGTAGCCGTCGGCGTTCAGCGTGGAACGCAGCTGCTCATACCAGGAGATGTTGTAGCCGCGCTCATTCCAGCCGCCGAGGTAGTTGATGGTCAGGTTGTGAGATTTGGCACAGTTGAGCCAGCTGACCAGGTAATTGATCGTGGCCGTGGACCAGAAGGTGCCCAGCCAGCCCGGCGCGCCCCAGGCCAGCCCGTACAGCTTGATGTTCGGGTTCAGCGCCTTGGCCTGTTCCATCAGCCACCACTCGTAGCCGTTGCTGCAGTTGATCGAGCCTGAGGCGTGCTCGATGCTGGATTCGGCGCCGTCCGTCGAGTTGGTGTCGCCGCCGATCTCCACCTTGAGGATCTGCAGGTCCGCGCCGTAACCGGGCTCGAACAGGTAGTCCAGGATCTGCTGCTGCTGGGCGGTCGGGTAGTCGGTCAGCAGCCTGCTGTTCCCCCCGCCCCCGCTGATCGCCCCGATCCCGTCGAACGTGCGGCCCGCGCTGGTGCCGTTGACGGTGATCGTCGTGGCGGCGGCCGCTGCTGTCACCGGCACCGCGACCAGCCAGGCCAGGCCGAGCAGCGCGGTGGTGGCCAGCGCGAGAGCATGCCGTAATCCGGCGGGCGAGATCCTGTTCATCTCTGTTTCCTCTCAGGCGTCACTCCCCCGGCCGCGACTGACCGGATCTGAGCGAAAGTGGTGGATAGCGGTGGAAGCTGCCTTCATTCAGGCACCGTCGGCGGGGGCCGTCAAGACACCCGCGGCCTGCTCCGTGGCTGGGATCCAGGGAGATCGGCCGGCCCGCGTGTGTCTCCCAGTGAACTTCTGCTAGCAAAGCGCTATGGCCGGTGCTCTGTGTGAATGATGCGGAGTTGCCAGAAACGGGTTGTGACTGCTGATAGCATTTCGGTTGCTTTCGCCGACCTGGCCGGGGGGCTCAGGTGGCTGATACGGGGACTGTCGCTTTCCGGGGAAACAGAGATTGTTCAGAACGCACCGAGTTATTCGGGGGAAGCGGGGCACGGCCGGCCGGGATCGCACGCCGGGTCATGTCCCGCAAGTCAGCGCTGGGCCGGAACCGCCACTACGGTCGACCCGGCAGTTCGCGCTGGACGCGCTGCCTTTCGTGATCATGGCCGTCGTGGCCCTCGTCGCGATATTCGTGGACCGCGGCTCGGAGCTGCTGCCCTTGCTGGCGCTTGGACCGGCGTTCGCGGCCGTGTCCGGCGGCGTGCGCAAGACCGTGGTGGCCGGCACGGTGGCGTTCGCGCTGTGCGCGGTGATGGCCGCGTACCAGATGGTGGGCTCCTGGGACAGCTATGCCCTCGACTCAGCCACCGTGGCCGGGGTGACGGTGGCCGCGGTCATGGCCAGCACGCTGCGTGCCCGCCGGGCGCGGGAACTGGCCGAGGTACGGGCGATCGCCGAAGTTGCCCAGCAGGTCGTGCTCGGGCCCATCCCGGCCGCGGTGAGCTCGGTCCGGCTCGCGGTGCGCTACATGTCGGCGACGTCGCACGCGCAGATCGGCGGTGACCTGTATGCGGTCGTGCCTGCGCTGGACGGCTGCCGGCTCATCATCGGCGACGTCCAGGGCAAGGGGCTGTTGGCGGTGAAGACGGCGGCGGCCGTGCTTGGCGCGTTCCGGGAGAGCGCGCATGACGCGGCCGACCTGGCCGTGATCGCGGACCGGATCGAGCTGAGCCTGTCCCGTCAGCTCACCGCCGAGCAGTTCGTGACCGCGGTGCTGGCCGAGGTCAGCTCGGACGGGTCCAAGATCCAGCTGCTGAGCTGCGGTCATCCTCCGCCACTGCTGATCAGCAGCGGCTCCGGCCGGTTCGTCGAGCCTGCCCTGCCGGGCCTGCCGCTGGGCCTGGCCCACCTGGCCGAATTCCCGCGTGATGTGACCACGCTCCCGTTCGGCCCGGGTGACCAGCTGCTGTTCTACACCGACGGGGTCAGCGAGGCGCGGAACACGGCGGGCGACTTCTACCCGCTGTCCGAGCACCAGGCGCTGCTGGCCGGCCAGCAGCCGGAGGCGGTGCTCGACCGTCTGCAGCAGGACGTGCTCCGGCACGTCGGCCATGCCCTGGACGACGACGCCGCAATGCTCCTGCTCCGCCGCGAGCCGACCTTAATGCCTCCCGCCCCCGGTGTGAACCAGCTCGGCACGGCCGGTTCGCGAGGTCTCCTCGCCCCTTCCGGGGTGCGCGACTTATCCGCCGCGGAGTTATCCCGGAAACGAGTTGCCCTCGGCGCGGCCGGCCGGTCAACCTGGGCAGCGAGGCACCCGCCCCGCGGAGGGAGGCAACCACCGTGACCGAACCTGCTCAGGCCGGCCACCGCGGCCTCCGCGCGGCGGACGTCGTGGCCCAGGGCGGCTGGCACCGCGGCTACGTTCGCGTGCTCGCGGTAGCGAGCGACGGCGACTACGGTTTCGCGCTGGTCGACGGCAACGGCGACGGGGCCGAGCTCGAAGCCGAAGCGTGGCTCTGGGACAGCGGGCAGTGGGCACCGGGCTCCTCGTCCGGCGCGGGCCCGCTGGACCATGTCGGGCCGGTGCAGACCGGCGGCGAGGTTGGCGAGGCCCGCTACGCCTATGGCCGCGCGCCCGGGTGCCAGGTCATCACGGTCAGCTTCGAGCACCGCCGGTACGAGGTCCCGGTCGGCCAGTATGGCGTCTGGGCCTTCGTCAAGGTCGCCGCCGATCCAGCCAGCTACGGAGTGCCCACCCTGGCCAGCTGACCGCCGGACCCGCGGTTACCGGTGCGGCACCGGCCAGCGCCTCACCGGTCAACATGCCGGGCCGTGCTCGGCTACCGGCGCGGCGACACCGCGGCCGCGGCCCAGCTGGCCGGGCAGGCGCTGACCGCGGCGCGCTCGGCGGGATGCCGCGCTGGTCCACCTCAAGGAAGCGGCCCGCGCGTTCGCCGCGGTGGACACCGGCGGCACCCCGCGGCCCGAGGTGTGGCTACTGGTCGAATGGTAAGGCGACGCGCGCTGAGCTCGCGGGCGGCAATGGCAGGAACGATCATTCACCCTTTCTTTACCTCTTAGTCGCTTTGGCGGCAGCTGCGTAGTCTCGCAGCAGTTCTAGGCTCCCTCGGGTTACCCCAACGCCATGCAATGAAGGGGAGAGACACGCCATGCGAATTCCGCGCCGGGCGCACCTGATCACAGCCAGTCTGACGGCCGTGGTCTTGAGCACCGCCGGGGCGACGGCTGCCTTCGCCAGCGCCGGCGGCACAGCCGCTCACGCTGGTGCTCGCGGGGGCACTACCGCCACTCCGATCAAGCACCTAGTCGTGATCTTCGACGAGAACGTGTCGTTCGATCACTACTTCGGCACCTACCCGCACGCCCCGAACCCCGCGGGCGAGCCGGCGTTCCAGGCCAAGCCCGGCACGCCGTCCGTGAACGGCCTGTACAACAGCGTGGGCCCGAGCGGCCCGACCGGGCCGCTGCTGACCAGCAACCCCAACGGCTCCAACCCGCTACGGCTCGGTCCCAGCCAGGCACTGACCTGCGACCAGGACCACGACTACACCGCCGAGCAGCTGGCCGCCGATCACGGAGCCGAGGACGCCTACCCAGCCAACACGGGCGGCAACCTGACCCTGGCGGAGTGCCTGAAGGGCTTCACCATCAATGGCCAGCCGGAGCCGGTGCCGCCGGGTGGCGACACGAACAAGGCCGTCATGGACTACTACGACGGCAACACCGTGACCGGGCTGTGGAATTACGCGCAGCACTTCTCGATGAGCGACAACATGTACGGGACCACGTACGGCCCGTCCACGCCGGGCGCGCTGAACGTCACCGCCGCGCAGACCTACGGCGCCATTTGTGGCCCGACGTCCGCGACCATCAACGACTCCACGTGCGCGGCGCCGGCCGGGCTCAACACCACGACGCCAACCAGCTCGAACATCACCGCCGGGCCCGCCAAGCCGGCCGGGCCGGGCACCACCTACAGCGACGCCGACCCGACCTACGACATCTGCTCCTACCTGCCCAGCGCGGACGGCGGTGACGGCGGCTCCCCGGCCGGCACCATCACGATGGGCGGCAGCAACATCGGCGACACGCTCACCCAGTCCGGCGTCCCCTGGGGCTGGTTCCAGGGTGGCTTCGACAACGGCTACGTCCCGGGGCACGGCACGCCGCCCACCACGGCGCAGATCTGCTCGGAGACGCACAAGAACATCGGCGGGGCCAGCCAGGTGGATTACAGCCCGCACCACGAGCCGTTCGAGTACTACGCCTCCACCGCCAACCCGATGCACAAGCCGCCGACGTCGGTCGCCATGGTCGGGCACACTGACCAGGCCAACCACCAGTACGACACGGCCAACTTCTTCGCGGCCGCCAACGCGGGCAACCTGCCGGCGGTGTCGTACCTGAAGGCACCGAAGTACCGGGACGGCCACGCCGGCTACTCCGACCCGCTGGACGAGCAGACCTGGCTGGCTGACACGATCAACCGCCTGCAGAGCCTGCCCACCTGGAAGTCGACCGCGGTCGTCGTCACCTGGGACGACTCCGACGGCTGGTACGACCACGTGCTGGCCCCGATCATTACCGGATCGCAGACCTCGCTGGACGAGCTGACCGGGTCCGGCCAGTGCGGTGGCGCGGGCATCGTGCCGCAGAACTCAGCCAAGCAGCCGGAGCAGGGCAAGTGCGGCCTCGGCCCGCGCCTGCCGTTCCTGGTCATCTCGCCGTGGGCTAAGTCGAACTACGTGGACAGCACGCTGCTCGACCAGAGCTCGGTGGTGAAGTTCATCGAGTACAACTGGCACCTTCCGGCGATGGGTAACGGCGCGGCCGACACCGCGGCGGGATCCCTCATGTCGATGTTCAACTTCCAGGCCGGTCACCCGACGAACCGGGCGCTGTTCCTCAACCCGGCCACCGGGGAGCCGGTGAGCAAGGGGTGGGCCGCTCAGCACCACAACGGCTGACCAGCAGCAGAGAGTGACCGCGGCGGCGGCGGCAACCCTGCCGCCGCCGCGCTACGTCAGCAGGGCCCGGCCGAAATAGTCGCTGGAGTCCCGTACCCCGGGCAGCGCGAAGAAGTAGCCCCCGCGGCGCCGAGCCGGGAACTCAGCCCGGCTCAGACTATGCTCGGCAGCCAGCGAGGGAGGTGGTTCTGCTGAAGCTCCGGCTCGTCCTGCTGTCCGCGGCGTTGACCGTGCTGGTCGGGGCGGCGGTGGCCATCCCGGCCTACCTGGTCGCCCGGCACGACACGCCGGTCGCCATGCAGCTGCCCCGGGTGTCCGGCCTGCCCGCCGACATGCCCACCAGCCTGGCCAACCTGATGTCGCTGTCCGCGCTGCCGCGCACCCCGGCCCCCGGCTTCTCGCTGACCGACCAGCAGGGCCACCGGATGACCCTGGCCAGCCTGCGCGGCAAGGTCGTGGTGCTGCAGTTCATGGACCCGCACTGCGTCGACATCTGCCCACTGGTGTCCCAGGAGTTCGTGGACGCGTACCACGACCTTGGCCGCCGGGCCGGCCAGGTGGTGTTCGCCGCGGTCAACGTGAACCCGTACCACACTGACGTACCGGCCATGGCCGCCTACTCCCGCGCGCACGGGCTGGCCGCCATCCCGGACTGGCACTTCTTCACCGGGCCGGTGCCGCTGCTCCGCTCGGTCTGGCAGGGCTACCACATCGCGGTCGACGCACCCAACCCGAACGCCGACGTGCAGCACACCTCGGCCGTGTACCTGATCGACCAGCGCGGCCGGGAACGGTACCTGGCCATGCCGGTGGCCGACCACACCAAGTCCGGTTCTGCCTACCTGCCCGCCGATCAGCTGGCCAGCTGGGGCCACGGCATCGCGCTCCTGGCCCGGAACCTGTTGGACTAACCTCAGGCGGCGGTGAGCGTCTGGCCCGGTGCGGTGTCGCCGGCCTGGCCGCCGGCCAGCACCGCGTCGTAGTGCCCGATCAGCGCATCACCGACAGCGGCCCAGCTGCGGGCCAGCACCCGCTGCCGGGCGGCGCGACCCTGCGCGGCCCGGGCCCACGGGTCGGTCACCAGCCGGGCCGCCGCCCGGGCCAGCGCGGCAGCGTCGCCGGGCGGCACCAGGTATCCGGTGATGCCGTCCTCGACCAAGTCGATGGGGCCACCCACGGCCGGCGCGACCACCGGCAGCCCGCTGGCCGCCGCTTCCTGGATGGTCTGGCCGAACGTCTCGTGGCAGCCGCTGTGCACGAACACGTCCAGGCTGGCGAAGATCCGGGCCAGCTGCTCACCGCGGTGCTGGCCGAGGAAGACCGCGGCCGGCATGACCTTGCGCAGCCGCTCTTCGGCTGGCCCGCCGCCCACGATGATCAGCCGGGTCCCGGGCTGCTCGGCGATCGGCGCCAGCAGGTCCACTCGCTTCTCGTTGGCTAGCCGCCCGACGTAGCCGACCAGGATCTCATCGCGCGGCGCGAGCGACCGGCGCAGCGACTCGCTGCGGTGCGCCGGGTTGAATCGCTGGCAGTCCACGCCCCGGCCCCACAGCCACACCCGCTGGATACCGTGCGCACGCAGCCGCTCGGCGCTGGCCGTGGACGGGGCGAGAGTACGGTCGGCGGTGTTGTGGATCCGGCGCACCCAGCGCCAGGCGGCCGCCTCGGCGGCGGCGCCCAGCCGGTAGGCGCGGGCGTAGCCGGGCACGTCCGTCTGGTAAACGGCCACCGTGGGCAGCCGCAACTGCCGGGCGGTCACCATGCCGCGGGCGCCAAGCACAAACGGGCTGGCCAGGTGGACTACTTCGGCGTGATGCTCGGTCAGCCAGCGGCGGATGGTCGCCGACCCGAGCCCGAGCCGGAACGTCCGGTACCCGGGCAGCGGCACGGACGGCACCCGGCGCACTGGATAGCCAAGGTCGCCGGGCTGGCCGTCGTCGGCCGCGGACCCGGCCGGCTGGGGCGCGACGACCAGTGGCTCGTGCCCCCGGGCCACCAGATGCTCGGCCACCCGGAGCACGCTGTTCGCCACGCCGTTGACATCGGGCGGGAAAGACTCTGCGATGATCCCGATCCGCACGCTCCCACCATGCGGCGCCGGCATTGCGCCACCGGCAGCAAAGCCATGGCCAGCGGGAAAACGCTCGATGACATTTGACCCCGGAGATAGCCACTGGATTACCGCGTGTTCACCGGCTGGCCAGCGTTGGCCCGGCCCGGCCTGCGACACTACCGATCATGCAAACTCTGGTCGTCGATCACCCGCTGATCGCGCACAAGCTCACCGCGCTGCGCGACGAGAGCACCGACTCGCCCACCTTCCGGCGGCTCACCGATGAACTGGTCACCCTGCTCGCCTACGAGGCGACCCGGGAAGTGCGCGTACAGCCGGTGACGGTCCGCACCCCGGTGGGCGACGCCCAGGGTGTCCGGATGGCCCGGCCGGAACCGCTGGTGGTGCCGGTGCTGCGCGCCGGGATCGGCATGCTGGACGGCATGATCCGGCTGCTGCCCACCGCCGACGTGGGCTTCGTCGGGCTGGCCCGGGACGAGGAGTCCCTGGTCGCGGCCACCTACGCCAACCGGCTGCCGGCCAATCTGGCCGGCCGGGATGTGTTCGTGCTCGATCCCATGCTTGCCACCGGGGGCACCCTGGAGACGGTCGTCACCATGCTGGCGCAGCGGGAGGCCGCCACGGTCACCGCGGTCAGCCTGCTGGCCGCGCCGGAAGGCGTGGACCGGCTGGCCGCCACGTTCCCCGGCGACGAGCCGCTCCCGGTCCGGGTGGTGATCGCGGCGATGGACGAGCGGCTGAACGAGCGTGGCTACATCATCCCCGGCCTAGGCGACGCCGGCGACCGCCTGTTCGGCATCGTCTAGCCGACCCAGCGTGACTGGATGTTTCACCCATGTAGTGCCGGACCCGCGCCGGGGCTGGGCTCCCCCTCCGGTGCGGCGAGGTCGCGGATCCGGGAGGCGTCCATCAGCATCGAATCGCCGCGGAACACCGGGGTGTGCCGGACCCGCTTCTCGATGGCCGCGGCGGACGCCGTGTAGCCGAGGAACAGGAACAGCGAGAACGCCTGGATCAGGATCCACACCCATTCGGCCGACGTGGACGGCCAGGTCAGGATCCAGTCGTTCAGCCCGTGCAGCACCGTGGGCACGGCGATGCCGAGCAGCCACAGCGGGATCCGCTGCCGCCGGTAGTTGATGCCCAGGCCGATGAAGAAGCCGGCGATGCCGGCCCACAGCGCGTGCTGCAAGCCGTCGACGAACACCCGCTCGGCGAACTCCGGGATGCCGACCGCCGAGCCGTGGGAGATCGCGATGATCGCGTTGGGCACGTACACCTTGGATGCCTCGTACGCGCCGAAGAACAGTCCGGACAGCGTGGCCAGGAACATCCACATCCGGACGTCCAGCTTGATGTGCCGGACCTTGAGCAGCACGATGGCCAGCACCATCACCGGCAGCGCCTTGGTCAGCTCCTCGGGCAGGCCGACGCCGATCACCCAGCCGAACAGGCTGTGGCTGGTGACGGGCGGGGCCAGCGCGTGCTCCCAGGGCAGGGTCAGCGCCGGGATCAGCACGAACTCCGCGGCGATGATGATGGCCGCGATGGCCAGGTGCAGCCGGGTTAGCGGGCCGGGCCGGATCAGGAACCAGAACACCAGCGCCCACAGCGGGGCCACGTACAGGCAGTAGACCCAGCCCAGCGTGACCAGGTCGGCGTTGTGCTGCAGCACGATGAGCAGGATCAGCGGGGTGAGCGCGTACGCGGTGACCAGCAGCCGGGGCCACTGCCGCATAGCCGGGTCGCGCAGCCAGGTGCCCATCGGCACCAGGATGCGCAGCGCGCCGATGAGCTGCCCGCCCAGCGGGTCACCGGCCTTCCTGGGCGCGGCATGCCCGTGCGGCCCGCCCTGCTCAGGCGGTACCCCGGCGGGCGGAGCGGCTGGCGCTGGAGCCGCGGGCGGCACGGCCGCGGCGGGCGCGTCCGTACTCACCGGGGCAGGCTCGAATCGCACCGCCGGGCCGTCCGGCACGGCCAGCCGGGCTTCTACCGGCCGCCCCAGCTGGTACTCGGCGACTGGCTGGCCGGACACGAACGTCCCGCTCCGGCCGACGTTCTCCAGCACCCAGCCCTGCCCGCCCCAGCTCAGCCGGACGTGCTCCCGGGACACCCGCGGGTCGGTAACCACCACGGCGCTATCGTCCCGGCGCCCCACGTACGCGACCTGGCCCGGGTGCAGCACGGCACGCTGATCGCCGTGCCTGACCACGAGCTCGTTCATCCCGCCCTCCCCAGACGCTTCCTCACCAGCCGGCTGCGCCGCCCGCGTCGCCTCGCCCAGGTTACGGACGTCCGCGCGGTTGCGGGTGTCAAGTGCCGATCGGGTGCCAGACGGTCTTGGTCTCCAGGAAGGCGAGCATCCGGTCCAGGGCGGGGGTGGCCGCCCAGTCCTCCGCCGTGCCGTCCTGGCCGATCGGGAACACCCGCTTGACGTTGTCGGCCGCGGCCCGCTCCAGGTCGGCCCGGGCAGCCGGGTCCACGCCGGTCAAGTCGATGGCGTTGACATCCATGTGCGCGGCCAGTACCGGAGCCAGTTCGGCGGTCCGCCCGGTCAGCACGTTGACCACGCCACCGGGCACGTCCGAGGTGGCCAGCACCTCGGCCAGGCTGATCGCGGCCAGCGGAGCCTGCTCGCTGGCCACCAGCACCACCGTGTTCCCGGTCGCGATGACCGGCGCGAGCACACTGACCAGGGCGAGCAGGCTGGCCTCGGCCGGGGCGAGCAGCGCGACGACCCCGGTCGGCTCGGACACGCTCAGGTTGAAGTACGGCCCGGCCACCGGGTTGGCCGCCCCGGTGATCTGGCCGATCTTGTCCGGCCAGCCCGCGTACCAGACCCACCGGTCGATGGCCGCGGCTACCTGCTGCGCCGCCTTAGCCGCGCCGATCCCAGCTGCCTTAACGCCCTCATCGGCGAACTGGCCGGACCGGCCCTCGAGTAGTTCGGCCACCCGGTACAGCACCTGGCCCCGGTTGTACGCGGTCGCCCCGGACCAGCCGGGAAACGCCTTGCGGGCGGCCAGCACCGCGTCCCTGGCATCCTTCCGCGAGGCCCGCGCGGCGTGCGCCAGCAACTCGCCGCGGCGCCCGGTGACCGGGTAGGACCGGCCCGACTCGGAGCGCGGGAACGCGCCGCCGATGAACAGCTTGTAGGTCTTGCGGACGTCGAGCCGGGCCGGCTGGTTGCGGTCAGGCATCGAGGTACTCAGCCATTGAGGTATCCCGCCAGCCCATGCCGCCCGCCTTCCCGGCCGAACCCGGATTCCCGGTAGCCGCCGAACGGGCTGGCCGGGTCGAACCGGTTGTAGGTGTTGGCCCAGACCACCCCGGCGCGCAGCCGCTGGGCCATCCAGAAGATCCGGCTGCCTTTCTCGGTCCAGATGCCGGCGGACAGCCCATACGGCGTGTTGTTGGCCTTGGCCACGGCCTCCTCCGGGGTGCGGAAGGTGAGCACGGACAGCACCGGCCCGAAGATCTCCTCCTGGGCGATCCGGTGCGCCTGGCTGACCCCGCTGAACACGGTGGGCGGGAACCAGTAGCCGCGGTCCGGGATCGGGCAGGCCAGCGACCAGCGCTCGGCGCCCTCCTGCTCGCCGGCCGCGGACAGCTCGGTGATCTTGTCCAGTTGCTGCCGCGAGTTGATCGCGCCGATGTCGGTGTTCTTGTCCAGCGGGTCACCCAGCCGCAGCGAGCCGAGCCGCCGCTTGAGCCGGTCCAGCACGGTGTCCGCCACCGACTCCTGGACCAGCAGCCGGGAGCCCGCGCAGCAGACGTGGCCCTGGTTGAAGAAGATGCCGTTGACGATGCCCTCCACCGCCTGGTCCAGCGGGGCGTCGTCGAACAACACGTTGGCCGCTTTGCCGCCGAGTTCCAGGGTGAGCTTCTTGCCGGTGCCCGCGACCGCGCGCTGGATCTCCTTGCCCACCTCAGTCGAGCCGGTGAAGGCGATCTTGTTCACGCCGGGGTGGGCGACCAGGGCCTGCCCGGTGGCGCCGTCGCCGGTCAGGATGTTCACCGTGCCCGGCGGCAGGCCGGCCTGCTGGGTGACCTCGGCCAGCAGCAGCGCGGTGAGCGGTGTGGTCTCGGCCGGCTTGAGCACGCAGGTGTTGCCCGCGGCCAGCGCGGGAGCCAGCTTCCACGCCGCCATCAGCAGCGGGAAGTTCCACGGGATGACCTGCCCGGCCACGCCGAGCGGGCGGGGGTCCGGGCCGAACCCGGCGTGCTCCAGCTTGTCCGCCCAGCCCGCGTAGTAGAAGAAGTGCGCGGCGGCCAGCGGGATGTCCACGTCCCGCGATTCCTTGATCGGCTTGCCGTTGTCCAGGCTTTCCAGCACGGCGAATTCGCGGGACCGCTCCTGGATGAGGCGGGCGATCCGGTACAGGTACTTGGCCCGCTCCTGGGCGGGCAGAACACCCCAGGCGCCCTGGTAGGCATCCCGGGCCGCCCGGACCGCGCGGTCCACGTCCCGCTCAGTGGCCTGGGCCACCTCGGCCAGTGGCTGCTCGGTGGCCGGGTTCAGCGTGGCGAAGTGGCCGCCGCCGGCCGGTGGGACGAACTCCCCGCCGATGAACAGGTCATAGCTGGACGCGATCGACACGATGTCCGTGGCCTCGGGGGCCGGCGCGTAGTCCCACGCCTGGCCGGTGTCCAACGCCTGGTCAACCATGCCGCTAAGGTATCGCGCTGCCACGGGTGCGGCGATCAGGCAGGGTAGCGACCCGCTGAGTTCAGCGCGCCGCGGCCTGCACGGTGTGCTGGATGAGCATGGCGGTGGTGACCGGGCCGACCCCGCCGGGCACCGGGGTGAGCAGTCCCGCGATGCCGGTGACCGCCGCGGTGTCCACGTCGCCGACCAGGCCGCCGCCGGGCACCGGGTTGGTGCCCACGTCGATCACCACCGCGCCGGGCGCGACGTAATCCGGCCCGATCAGCCCGGGCCGCCCGGCCGCCACCACCAGCACCTCGGCTTCGCGGCACACCCCGGCCAGGTCCCTGGTGCGTGAGTGGCAGATGGTGACGGTGGCGTCCTCGGCCAGCAGCAGCAGTGCGGCCGGCTTGCCCACCACGATGGACCGGCCGACCACCACGGCACGGCGGCCGCGCAGCTCAACGCCCTCGCGGCCGAGGATCTCCAGCGCCGCCGCGGCCGTCGCGGGCGGGAACGCACCGGCTAGCCCAGCCGCGAGCTGGCCGAGCGACGCCGGGTTGGCGCCATCTACGTCCTTGGCCACGTCGATGGCCTGCCCCACCGCGGCCAGCGTGCTGCCGGGCGGCAGTGGGGTCTGGCAGATGATCCCGTGCACCGCCGGGTCGGCGGACAGCTCGGCCAGCCGGCCGGTGATCTCCGCGGGCCCGGCCGGGCCGGGCAGCCGGTGCACCTGGCAGCTGACCCCGGCCCGCGCGGCGGCCCGCTCGATGGACCGGACGTACCAGGCCGCGCCGGGATCGTCGGTGGGCAACAGCACGGCCAGTCCGGGCACGGTACCCGCGGCGCGCAGCCCGGCTGCGGCGGCAGCCGTCTGCTCAGCGATGGCGGCGGCGATAGCCCGGCCGTCCACCAGTTGCGTCATGGCTGGCCTCCCGGAGCGATGAATAGCGCCCGTCGACTCTGGCACACCGAAAACCGGCTGACCGTGCGCCCCTGGGCGGGCAGGATCGGGGGATGGGGACGGCCTTCCTGCCCGGGCTGGAGCTGGCCGGGCAGTTCTACGCGGACGTGGTGCGGCCACTGCTGGGCGAGCAGTTCCCTGGGCTGCGCTACTCGGCGGCGCTGCTCGGCCCAGGCTCCGAGGTGCTCGGCTTCGACAGCGAACGGTCCACCGACCACGACTGGGGCCCGCGGCTGCAACTCCTGCTGGCCGCGGGCACCCCCCGCCACGAGGCGGACCGGATCGGGTCAACGCTGGACGGCCGTCTGCCGGCCAGCTTCCGCGGCTACCCGGTCCGCTTCGCGCCCAGCGGCGAGCCGCCCGGGGCGGCCCGGCACCACGTCCGGGTCGCGGCGCTCGACGCGTGGCTGCGCGGCCAGCTCGGCTTCGACCCGCGGGCCGGGATCGCCGCGCTCGACTGGCTGGCCACGCCAACCCAGCGGCTGGCCGAACTGGCGGGCGGCGCGGTGTTCCACGACGGCCTGGGTGAGCTGGAGCCGGTTCGGGCCAGCCTGGCCTGGTACCCCCGGGACATCTGGTGCTACCTGCTGGCCTGCCAGTGGCAGCGGATCAGCCAGGAAGAACCGTTTCCCGGCCGGTGCGCCGAGGCCGGCGACGACCTAGGCTCCGTCGTCATCACCGCCCGGCTGGCCCGGGACCTGATGCGGCTGTGCCTGCTAATGGACCGCCGCTACCCGCCGTACAGCAAGTGGCTTGGCACCGCGTTCGCCCGGTGCTCATCCGGGCCGGCGGTGGGCCCGGCGCTGCGGGCCGCGCTAGCCGCGGACGGCTGGCCGACCCGCGAGGAGCACCTGTCCGAAGCGCTGCTCGCGGCGGCCACGGCGCACAACCAGCTCGGCCTGACGGCAAAGCTCCCGGCCACCATGCGGCCGTTCTGGGACCGGCCCTACCTGGTGCTGGACAGCGGCCGGTTCGCGGCAGCGCTGCGCGACAGCATCACCGACCCGGCCATCCGCGCGCTGCCCATGGCCGGCGCCGTCGACCAGTTCATCGACAGCACCGACGCGCTGGCCGACACCGCCGCCCTGCGCGCCGCGGTCGCCGCCCTGCTCGACCCGGATCTTCATTAGCGCGGTGACTTATGCCCCGCGGCCGGGGCATAAGTCACCGCGCTAACGCTTTAACTCGGCGCGGCGCCCACGATGATGCGGTCGAAGTCGGGCGCGAAGGCGGTTGGGTCGCTGAATTCGATCGTGTTGGTCCCGGCGGCTAGCTGAAGCGGGACGGTCATCGTGCCCACCGTGCTGAAGCTGCCGGTCGGGGTGAACTGCACCAGCTGAGCGCTGCCGCCGTTCACGCTCACGTCGGCCTGCCGCCCGGTCGCCGAGCCGTCCAGGTAGGCGATCGTCACCTGGTACGTGCCAGCGCTCGGCACCGACACGCCGTTGAACGTGACCGTGCCGCCCTCCCCGACGAACCCGACCTTCTCGCCACCCGAGCAGGTCGAGCACGCCGTGACGCCCGCCCCGCCAGCGATGGTGTTGGCCGCCGCCTCGGCCTCATAGGAGGTGGCCAGCGGCGGGGTGGCGGCACTGGCCGTGACGCTGAACCCGTTGAACGTCGCCTGCCCGGGCTGGCCCGCGGCGTGCGAGGTGAGGAACATCCCGGCGTCCTGCGTGGCCGCCTGCCCGGTCAGCGTGGCGCTGCCCACCTTGAGCCAGGACGAGCCGTCGTAGGAGTAGTAGCCGGTGTACGTCGACCCGTCCCGGACCAGCTGGAGGTAGACCGCCAGGCTCTCCGGGATGGTGCCGTTGGCCGGGGTCACCGAGTTGATGAAGTCGCCGCCGCCGGACGCCCACTCCAGCTGGATGCCGCCGGACGGCGACTCGAACAGGATCACCCCCTCGGGTGACGTGCCCGATCCGGTGATGTCGTTGCGCACCATGATGCCGGCCTTGGCGTAACCGGTCATGTTCTGCTGCGCGGTGACCTCGGTCTGCACCGTCGCCGTGCTGCCGGCCACGCCCGGCTGGTAGATGCTGCTGTACGCGTCGGTGCCGCTGTACAGGTCGGCCCCGGCCCCCTCGATCGCGAACTGCTGGCCGGACTGGCCGAACGCAGCCGGGGCGTCGGTGGCCGAGGAAAAGGTCTTAGCTGGCGCCTGCACCGGCGACGTAGTCGTCACGCTCACCGGCACAGAATTTTCCTGTCTCAACGCCCTCCACTGGTAACTGGCTGCCGCCGTCAGGGTGTCGTTGGCGAACAGCTCCCCGGCCGGGGGCGGCGGTGCGGTCACGGTGAAGCTGGCCTGCACGGTCGCCCCGGGTGCCACCGGCCCCAGCGACGCCGAGCCGGGGCTCACCGTCCAGCCCGCCGGGGCGGACAGGGTGAGCCGGACCGCGGGCACCGGCTGGACGCCGTCGTTACTGAACGCGACGGTGGCCGTGCCCGGCTGGCCGCCGGTCAGCGTGGACAGTCCCGATTCGGTCAGCGTCGTACTCGGCGGCACCAGGCCTGCCACTGCCTGCGTTATCGGCCGGATGCGCAGCAAGGCAACCCCGTGTGCGGGGACATCAGCCGCGATGGTCGAGCCGGATTCGGAAAGCCGGTGGCGCCAGAGATCGTTGAGTAGATAAGCGTTGCTGGCCGGCAGGCCGACGGCGGCGGCCGTGGTGGATACCACCTCAGCCTGGCCGCTGGTATTGAACAGGCCGGCCACCACGTCGCCGGACTTCTCCGTCTTGGCGAACACCTGCGCGGTGCCGCTGTTCGCGACCCGGGACGCGTCGATGCTGTCCTGGTCCACCGAGAGCACCGACCGGTTGGTCAGGTAGCTCAGGTCGAGCGGGTCGAGGTGGGTCAGGTCGGTACCCAGGATGAGCGGCGAGGCGGCCAGCGCCCACAGGCTCATCTGGGTCTGCCGTTCGGTCGGGGTCAGCCCGTCGTTGCTGCCGTTGCCCAGCTCCAGCGAGTCGTAGTCGTTGAACGCGCCCGGCCCGCCGTACGGCTGCCACTGCGCGACCTGGTTGAACCGGGACTCGACGTTGGCCCAGTCGGTCAGCGGGTAGCTGCTGCCGCTCGGCTCGCACCCGTAGCACTCGACGTCGCCACCGGTGCGCCAGCCGTTGGAGTTCTGCGCCCAGGTGGACGCGTCCGCGATGGCCAGGCTGTTGGACAGCTCCAGGTGGATCGGCCGGCCGGTCTGCCGCAGCGCCTGCGACCAGGCCTGCACGTCCGGGATGTCGAACGAGCCGACGCCGTCCAGCTTGATGTAGTCCACGCCCCAGGACGCGAACTCGTCGGCCCAGGAATCGATGAACGCCTGCGCACCCGGCTTGGTGTAGTCGATGCCGACCATGCCGCCGCAGTTGTAGTTGTGCTCGGAGACCGACGGCTCGGCGATCTGGTCGGCGGTGTACGAGGTGCCCTCGATCGGAGTGTTCTGCGCGACCGCCTGCTTGGAGATGCCCGGCGTGACGTACAGCCCGAACTTGAGCCCGAGGTGGTGCACGTAATCGGCCACCACCTGGATGCCGTTCTCGCTGCCGCCCGGCGGGAACTTGGCCGGGTCGATCACCCAGCGGCCGGAGGAGTCCACGTTCGGCCCCTGGCTGCCCGGGCACTCGTACCAGAAGTCGTCCACGTTCACGTACTGGAAGCCGGCCTTGGCCAGCCCGCTGCTCTTCATCGCGCTGGCCTGAGCTTCGATGTTGGCCGCGGTCGGGTCATGCCGGATGAAGCTCCAGCTGCTCCAGCCGAGGGCCGGCGTCTGCCCCACCCCATTGTCCTCGGCCTGCGCGGCAGGCGCGGCCGCCACCGCGGCGACCAGGCCCAGCGGGACGAGCGGTAAAGCGGCGATCAGCGCGCGGATCAGTCTCTTCATCCGATTTGCCTCCTTTACCCACAGTTCTGCGTTCCTTCTCTTCGTACTGCGCGGCACAGATCCGGTCAATGTCCCCCGCAATCGAACACAAATGAACAGCAGGATGCCGTGGCTTCGTGACGGTTAGCTCGCCGCCGACCGGTTTGGGCTAGCATCCTGCGCAGGCTGAGCGCACGAGCATGGGCAAGGGGCACGGCGATGAGGTTCTACGGCGAGATGCGGGTGCAGGGCAGCGGCCCGCTCGACGGCGCCCGCTTCGATGCGCTCGCCTACGCCCTCGCCGAGATCGAGGAGACCGACTCGGCGGTGGCCGACGTCGACCTCACCGCCTCGCTGGCCCAGGGCTGGATCACCGTGTCGATGGTCGTCGACCAGGAGAGCCTGGAAGTCGCGGTGGCCAAGCTGATGGCCACGGTGCGCACCGCCATCTACCCGAACGGGGACACCCTCGGCGGCTGGAAGTTCCTCACCGAGACGGCCGGACTGTCCGTACAGCCCGCCGCCCGCGCCGCCGGGCCAGATGCTGCGGGCCCAGGCGCCGCCGGGCCAGGTGCTGCCGGGCCGGGTGCTGCCGGGCCGGCGCGTTCCGGCTCAGCTGAGCAGGCCGCTGCGGGCCGCGCGGCCGGGGGCCGGGCTGCGGACGGTCCGGCTGCGGACGGCCGAGCCGCCGAGGGCCGGGCTCAGGTACCGCAGCCCAGCTGAGCCCAGCCGCCCTTATCCGCTGACCGGCCCAGGCACCGGCCCGGCCAGTTCGGCGGCCACTTTGCGCCATGCGTCCAGCGCGGTGTCGATGTCCGCCGCGGTAACGTCGGCGTGGGTCAGCATCCGCAGCCGCTCGGCCACCATGGTCGCCAGCACCCCGTGCGCGGCCAGCCGCTGCCGCCACTCCTGCACCGGATGGCCGGTCCAGGTGACGTCCACGAACAGGATGTTGGTCTGCACGGCCGCCGGGTCCACGGCATCCGGCATGGTCTCCGCGATCCCGCGGGCCAGCCGCTGCGCGTTGGCGTGGTCCTCGGCCAGCCGCCCCGGGCCGTCACGCAGCGCGACCAGGCCCGCCGCGGCCATCAGCCCGGCCTGCCGCCAGGCCGCACCGAACAGCACCTTCAGCCGGCGGGCTTCCCTGATGAGCTCGGTGTCCCCGGTGAGCAGCGACCCGATCGGTGCGCCGAGCCCCTTGGACAGGCAGAACATCATCGCGTCCACCTGCCCGGCGTACTCGGCCACGGTGGTGCCGGTAACGACGCAGGCGTTGAAGATGCGCGCGCCGTCCAGGTACAGCGGGGTACCGGCGGCGGCACACGCCCCGGAGATGGCGGCCAGGCTTTCCACCGGCATGACCGAACCGCCGCCCACCTGGTGCGTGTTCTCCAGCGCCACCAGGTCCACCACGTCGACGTCGTAGGGATCGGGCTGCAGCGCGGCGGCCACCTGATCGGCGTCCAGCAGCCCGCGCTCGCGCGCCGCGACCCGGCGGAACGCGACCCCGGACAGGGTGGCCGCCGACCCGGCCTCGGTGCCGCCGATGTGGGCGGTGGCCTCGCACACCGCGAACCGGCCGGGCCGGACGAAGGCATGCAGCGCGATCTGGTTGCACGCCGTGCCGGTCGGCAGGTACAGCGCGGCCGCCTTGCCGGTCAGCCCGGCCGCGGCATCCTGCAACCGGTTGACCGTCGGGTCGTCGCCGTACCAGTCGTCGCCCACCTCCGCCTCGGCCATCGCCCGCCGCATGGCCGCCGACGGCCTGGTCACCGTGTCCGACCGCAGATCGATATAACCGTCCCTGTCCGCCGTCATCCCTGTCCCTCCTGCCGGCCCCAGGCCGGTCCGCTGTGTCCCCTGCCGATGACTCTAGAGTGACCCTCGTGGCGGAGAATCCCGGGCCAGTGCCGCTGGCGGGGGTCGGCGGGACCGGGCTGACTGTCGCTGGGATCCGGGCGGCCGAGACCGAGCGGGCGGACCGGCTGTTCGCCGATCCGCTGGCTGGCGCATTCGTGGCGGCGGCCGGGTCCCCGCCGAGGCAGGCCACCGGGCGGCAGGCCGCTGCGCTGCGGCTGTGGGTGGTGGCCCGCACCGTATTCCTCGACGAGCTGGTCATGGCCGCCTGTGCGGACGGCGCCCGGCAGGTGGTGCTGCTCGGCGCTGGCTTCGACACCCGGGCCTTCCGGCTGCCCTGGCCGCCCGGCGTGCGCTGCTACGAACTAGACACCCAGGACGTGCTGGACAGCAAGCGGCAGGTACTCACCGCGCAGCACGCCGTGCCCGGCTGTGCACGGATCACCATCCCTGGCGACCTGCGGGACGACTGGCCAGCCGCGCTGCGGGCGGCGGGCCTGCGGCCAGACCAGCCGACCGCCTGGGTGGCCGAGGGCCTGCTCGTCTACCTCAGCCCGGACGACGTGGACCAGTTGCTGGACCGGGTGACCGGCCTGTCCGCCCCGGGCAGCCGGCTCGGCCTGACCTTCCGCAACCGCGCGCCGGCCGATCAGGCGTCGCCCGCCGTGGCGTTGCGCCGGTCGGCCGCCCCGGACGATCCGGTCGGCTGGCTGGCCGGGCACGGCTGGGCCGCGCAGCTCACCGGCGCCCGCGAGGTGCTGCTGGCGCACGGCCGCGCGGTCCCGGCCGCACCGCCCGATGCTCAGACTGGGCACCGGCCGCGGGCCCTGCTGATCAGCGCGGCCCTGGACCCGACGCTGGTGCGGTCCCGCCCGGCGCGGCGGCGCCGCCGGTCAGCCAGCGCCGCGCCGCGCCCGCACCTGGTCACCCAGCCCGGCACCGGGGCGGCGGCGGACCGCCCGCTGTCCGCGCTGCTGTCTCAGGCCTTGGTCGCCTTCACCATCGAGTTCGACAACGAATCAGAGCACCAGATCCAGCACCGGACGACCCGCGGCCCGGCCGCCGGATCGCGTGGGCCGTGGCTGGTGTCCCAGGCCATGTGGGTGAACTTCATCCGGTTCATACCGCCGGGCGACCGCCCTGCTCCGGGACCGCGGGCTGATCCTCACCATCGTTGGCCGCGGCACGTTCGTCTCCCCGGAGTCGGAGACCTGAGCTGCCCAGCCTGAGCAGCAGCAGTGAGCCGACCCGGATGGTTGACTCTAGCGCTAGTGAACCCTGGTCCGCTCGATCGCCCGGGCCAGCTGACGGACGACCAGTGCCAGGCGGTCACCAAGCCGCAGCTCGTGCAGCTGGTGCGCCAGCTCGCGGCCAAGCTCGTGGGCCAGCTCGCGCAGTGGCGTCAGCTCCGGCCGCCCCGGTGGCGGTTCGGTCTGCCTCAGCCGCCCTTCCCGCTCGGCAGCATCGAACAGGGCGTGGATCCGCGCCGGGTCCTCGTCCTCTTCGTAGAATCGGCTGGCCTCGTCGGGCCTCATACGAGCCATGATGCCTCCTACTGGGAAACCTGTCATCGGGGGTACGCGCTTCCCAGTGCCCACACGCTGCCCATCGGATCATCGATCGGGTAGAGCGCGACCTCACATCTTCGGCCGCCTATCCGTACCTGCACAATTGCCCGCCGGCCTCGTTCGGGATGGTCATCCCACAGGTAGCGGAGGCCGCGGGCGCCTACCAACGCCTCGTTCACGTCACGCCAGTCCAGCCCATGCCTTGCTGACAGCTTCTTCTTCGTGGCATCGCTGATGATGAGCCGGGCGACCCATAAGGCCGGAATCACACCGTGACTGTAGAACCGGGTAGCGACAGTGGGCAGGCCGCCCGGGCTGGCTCAGTCCAGGGTGAAGTAGTCGGGGCTGGCGTAGGCGCCGGTGAGCTGCTTACGGCGCTGCATGAGCAGGTCGTTGAGCAGGCTGGAGGCGCCGATGCGGAACAGGTCCGGGGTCAGCCAGTCCGGCCCGGCGGTCTCCTTGACCAGCACCAGATAGCGGATCGCGTCCTTGGCCTTGCGCACCCCGCCGGCCACCTTCACCCCGACCTGGTGGCCGGTGGCCGCGGCGAAGTCGGCCACCGCGGCCAGCATGACCAGGGCCACCGCCGGCGTGGCGGCGGGCGAGACCTTGCCGGTGGAGGTCTTGATGAAGTCGGCGCCAGACAGCATGGCCAGCCAGGACGCCCGGGCCACGTTATCCATCGTGGCCAGCTCCGCGGTCTCCAGGATCACTTTCAGGTGCGCCGGCCCGCAGGCCTCGCGGACCGCCCGGATCTCCTCGCTGACCTGGCCGTACCGGCCGGCCAGGAAGGCGCCCCGGTCGATCACCATGTCCACCTCGTCAGCCCCGGCGGCCACCGCCTCGGCCACGTCGGCCAGCTTGACCGCGAGCGAGGCGCGCCCGGACGGGAACGCGGTGGCCACCGAGGCGACGACCACGCCGCTGCCGGCCACCTCCTGGTGGGCCACCGCGACCAGGTCGGGATACACGCAGACGGCGGCGACCGGCGGCACGTCGGCGTCCTGCGGGTCAGGCCGCCGCGCCTTGGCGCACAGGCCACGCACCTTGCCCGGCGTGTCCGCACCTTCCAGCGTGGTCAGGTCGGTCATCCGGATGGCCGCGTCCAGCGCCCACAGCTTGGCCTCGCGCTTGATCGACCTGGTGGCCAGCGCGGCCGCGCGCTGCTGCACGCCGACCAGGTCGGTACCAGGCAGCCCGTGCAGCACCTGGCGCAGCGCGCCGTCCGAGCCGACGATCTCCGCCGCCCAGTAACCTGCCTGACCCGCCGCCGCCGTAGCCGGCCTGGCCTGCACCGATCCGCTCACGCTGCCCGGTTTCCCCTTATCTCGGTCCGTGTACCCGCACCACAGCATCACTCGCCGCGCGCGCGGTGGCAAACCCGGGCTTGATCACCGTGTTGATGATCCGCAGCCGCTGGTCGAAATGCGCGAACGCGCTCTTCATCGCGTTGATGGTGAGCCACTCGTAGTCGGACCAGCCGTAGCCGAACGCCTCGCCCAGCCGGTGGAACTCCGAGGACAGGGTGACCTCACTCATCAGCCGGTTGTCGGTGTTCACGGTGACCCGGAAGGACATCTGGCGGAGCAGCCCGATGGGATGTTCCTCGATCGACGGGGCCGCGCCGGTCTGCACGTTGGAGGTCGGGCACATCTCCAGCGGGACCCGCCGGTCCCGCACGTAGCTGGCCAGCCGGCCGAGCGAGGCGGTGCCGTCGGCGCCGATCCGGATGTCGTCCACGATGCGCACCCCGTGCCCGAGCCGCTCCGCGCCGCACCACTGCAGCGCCTCCCAGATGGACGGCAAGCCGAAGCCCTCACCCGCGTGGATGGTGATGTGGAAGTTCTCCCGGGCCACGTACTGGAACGCGTCCAGGTGCCGGGTCGGCGGGCTGCCCGCCTCGGCCCCGGCGATGTCGAAGCCGACGACACCCTCGTCCCGGTGCCGGACCGCGAGCTCGGCGATCTCCAGCGAGCGGGCCGCCGTCCGCATGGCGGTGAGCAGGCCGTATACCGTGATGCCGCGCCCGGCGCTGCCGATCCGGAACCCTTCCAGCACCGCGGCCACCACCTGTTCCAGGGTGAGCCCGCGGCTGACGTGCAGTTCCGGCGCGAACCGCACTTCCGCGTACACCACACCGTCGGCGGCCAGGTCTTCCGCGCACTCCGCCGCCACCCGGGTCAGCGCCTCGGGTGTCTGCATCACCGCGACCGTGTGCTGGAACGCGTCCAGGTAGAACTTCAGGTGGCCGCGGTGCGCGCCACGGCGCAGCCAGCGCGCGACCTCGTCCACGTCCTGAGACGGCAGCTGGTCGTATCCGATGTCCCGGGCCAGATCCACCACGGTGGCCGGCCGCAGCCCGCCGTCCAGGTGGTCGTGCAGCAGCACCTTGGGGACGGCCCTGATCTCCTCGATCGTGGGAGTCATCAGCCCATTCTCACAGATCAACCCGGTCGATGATCGGAGAGTTCGCGGCCGGCGGCTCCGCGCCGACCTCGATGGCCCCGGTGAGCGCCTCGGCGGCCCGGGCGAACCGGGACTCATCGTCCGCGCGCAGCTCCAGCACCGGCTGGCCGCGCTCCACCCACTCCCCCGGCTTGGCCAGGCAGAGCACGCCCGCCGCCGGGTTCACCGGGTGCTCCTTGAGCGCCCGCCCGGCGCCGAGCCGCCAGGCGGCCACGCCGACCGCATAAGCGTCGAGCTTGCGCAACCAGCCCGAGGCAGGGGCGTTAAGCATCGGGCGGGAGTGCGCGGCCACCGGCAGCGGAGCGTCGGGATCGCCACCCTGCGCGGTGATCATGGCCCGGTAGGCGGCCAACGCGCGGCCGTCGGCCAGCGCCGCCGCCGGGTCCGTGTCGAGGCCGGCCAGCCGGAGCATCTCGCGGGCCAGCGCCAGGGTCACCGCGACCAGATCGGCCGGGCCCTCGCCGCGCAGCGTGGCCACCGCCTCCTCGACCTCGACCGCGTTGCCGACGGCCCGGCCGAGCGGCGTGTCCATCCTGGTCAGCAACGCTGCGGTGGCGACGCCTTCCTCGGCGCCGATGGTCACCATGGTCTGCGCCAGCAGGCGGGCGTCGGCTTCCGCGCGCATGAACGCGCCGCTGCCTACCTTGACGTCCAGCACCAGCGCCGCGGTGCCCTCGGCGATCTTCTTGGACATGATGGAGCTGGCGATCAGCGGGATCGACTCGACCGTCCCGGTGACGTCGCGCAGCGCGTACAGCCGGCGGTCGGCCGGGGCCAGGCCCGGGCCGGCCGCGCAGATGACGCAGCCGACCTCACGCAGCACGGCCAGCATCTCCGCCGGGGACAGCAGCGCCCGCCAGCCCGAGATGGCTTCCAGCTTGTCCAGGGTGCCGCCAGTGTGCCCGAGGCCGCGGCCGGACAACTGCGGGACGGCGGCGCCGCAGCTGGCCACCAGCGGGGCCAGGATCAGCGAGACCTTGTCGCCCACGCCGCCGGTGGAGTGCTTGTCCACCGTCGGCCGGCCGGCCCCGGCCAGCTCCAGCCGCTCCCCAGAGTCGATCATGGCCGACGTCCAGGCGCGCAGCTCCGCCTGGTCCAGGCCCTGGAAATAGATGGCCATGAGCAGCGCAGACATCTGCTCGTCGGCCACCTCGCCGCCCAGGTAGGCCTCGATCAGCCAGCCGATCTGCGCCCCGGTGAGCGGCTGCCCGTCCCGCTTGGCCCGGATGAGCTGGACCGCGTCGGGCGCCGTGACCAGCGGCTCAGCCATCCCGCCGCGCCCCCAGGTCGCTGTCGCTGAAGGCGGCGGGGAGCAGCACGCCGAGCGGCTGCGGTCCACCTTCGGTGTCGATCAGCAGGTCCGGGCCGCCCGCTTCGAGCAGCAGCTGCCGGCAGCGGCCGCAGGGCAGCAGCGGCGCGCCGTCCCCGGCCACCACGGCGACCGCTTCCAGGGTGCCGCCACCGGTCGCGTGCAACGCGCTGACCAGCCCGCACTCGGCGCACAGGGTCAGCCCGTAAGAGGCGTTCTCCACGTTGCAGCCGGTGACCACCCGTCCGTCCGTGGTCTGGCCTGCGGCGCCGACCCGCAGCCTCGAATACGGCGCGTAGGCCTGCCCGGCCACCTCGGTGGCCGCGGCCCGCAGCTCTGCCCAGTCAACCGCCACGCCTATGCCTCCCCGGTCCGGGATCGCGGTGATCACGCTTCTGCTTAGAAGCTAACAGTCCCGGTCCGGAGTCAGGTCAGGCCGCGGCCGCGGCGGGGATGTCCAGGTCGGTGTCCGCGTAGTTGAGGAAGTACGAGGTGAACACGGCCAGGCCCAGGTAGCCGTGGGCTGGGCGGTCGCCTTCCGCATGGCCACGTACGCCTCCAGGACGGCCGGCGCGTGCGCCAGTTGCGCATGCAGGTTGAGCGGCCGGCCAGTGGGTGAGAACTGCAGCATGTCCTGCAGCAGCGGCCGCGCGGCCGGTGGGGCGTCCTCGATGGTGTGGCTGGGTATCCGGCTCATCGGTCCTCCCTTGATCGTCGCTGGTAAGGACGGCGCAGCGGACGGGAATGTGACCGGGAGAGGGCGGGTGCGGGTGTGCGGTCACGTTCCGGCGGGCTGTCTCGTCCGTTACTGCGGGAGGTGACGCCCATGGACGGCGGGGAGATCAGCCAGGCGTACCAGGAACACCGGCCGTAGCTGGTGGACCTGGCGTTCCGCATGCTGGGGGACGTCGGCGCGGCCGAGGACGTGGTGCAGGACGCGTTCTCCCGGCTGCTGCGCACGGCGCCCGGCGAGATCGCGGACGAGCGCGGCTGGCTGATCGTGGTGACCAGCCGGCTGTGCCTGGACCAGATCAGGTCGGCCCGGTCCCGCCGGGAGCGGGCGCACGACGCCACCGAGATCGAGTTCGTCGCGCCGCCCGCCGCGGCCGGGCTGGCCGATCCGGCCGACCGGGTCACGCTCGATGACAGCGTCCGGCTCGCCCTGCTGGTCGTGCTGCAGCGGCTCACCCCGGCGGAACGGGTCGTCTTCGTGCTGCACGACGTGTTCCAGATGCCGTTCGGCACTATCGCTGAGACCGTGGGCCGGTCCACCCCGGCCTGCCGCCAGCTGGCCCGGCGGGCCCGGCAGAAGATCACCAGTAGCCCGGCTGGCCCGCGGTTCGACGTGGCCGCGGCCGAGCACCGGCTGGTCACCGAGAAGTTCATCGCCGCGTGCATGCACGGTGACCTGCCTGGCCTGCTCGCCGTGCTGGCCCCGGACGCCTGGGGCGACGTCGACCTCGGCCCGGACGCGGCCCGGCCGGCCGTGGTGCTGACCGGCGCGGCCCGGGTGGCCCGGAACCTGCTCCGGCTGTGGGCGGGCGCCACCATGGTGACCCAGCCGGTCGGCGGCCAGCCCGCGGTGCTCGGCTTCCGCGGCCGCGAGCTGGTCGGCGTGCTCGTGCTGCGGGTGCGCGACGAACAGGTCCAGGCGGTGCACGCCATCGGCGACCCGGCCAAGCTGGCCTTCGTCAGCGCGCAGCTGGCTGGGCCGGGCTGACCGCGCCCGGTTAGCCCGGCCCGGCGGACGCCGCCACTATCCGCCGGGCTGTCCCGTCCTTACCGGTGCCGCCCCGCCACGCGGCGGGTGCGGAGCACAGGAGGGAGCGCCGGAATGAGCAGGAACTCCAGCCCGGCCGCGGCGGTCACCCGGGACCGGCCCGAGCCGGCCGGCCCGTCGCTGGTCGTCAGGGCCGTGGTGCGGCCGCTGACCAAGATCCTCAATCCGCTGATCATGAAGCTGGCCGGGCGGCCGCATTTCCGGCTGGCGGCGCAGATCCGGCATACCGGCCGGCGGTCTGGCCGGCCCTATGTAACACCAGCCGGCGCCCGGCTGGCCGGGGACGTGATCGTGATCCCGCTGACGTTCGGCAGCCGCTCCGACTGGGCGCAGAACGTCTGGGCGGCCGGCGGCTGCTCGATCCGGCTGCGCGGCCGCGACTACCGCGCCACCCAGCCGGAGTTCCGCAGGGTGGTGGACGCCGGGCCGTTGCTGCGGGCGGCGTTCAGCCCGGTGGAACGGGCCAGCTTCCGGCTACTCGGCATCAAGCAGGTCGTGCGGCTGCGGATCGCGCCTCCCGGCCCAGGGCCAGCCTGAGGCCGACGTGCACCAGCAGCCAGCCGGCGTTCTGCCGCATCTGGTGCCGGACGGCGGGCTCGACCAGCTGCAGCCGGGTGGCCGCCCGGGTCAGCTCGTCCTGCCGGTCGCTGACCAGCTGCTGGTATATGTACGGATGCATGACGGAATTACCTTCCGGTCGCAGGATGGTCTGTGGGTGGGCTGCGGCGGTCAGGCCGTGGGTGGCGGGCCGCCTTCGGGGTCGCCGCCGGCATCTGCGCCGGGCACGGCGACGGGGTAGGAGAACAGCAGGTACTCCACCGGAAGCGCGCCCGGCGGACGCTTCGATGGATCGGTGAACCGCTCCCGGAACCGGGGAATGATCACCTCGGCCAGCTCATCGTTGAGCTGCCGGAGTTCGCTGGGGGTCAGGAACAGGACCCATTCGTTGCTGCCCGCTGCCTTCCGCCATTCCCAGGGGTAGCTGGCGCTGCTGCGCGTCCAGGCCTGGTACCGGGCGATCTGGCGGTCGGTGACCAGGCGGCCAAGGGCGGCCGCGGCGATCTCAGTCTCCGGGTCACCGTGGCCGCCGGAGATGTTCATCCCGATCGACGTCATCTTCCACGGCCGGGCCCGGCCCTTGCCGCCGCCCGCTTCCTCCACGAAGCCGTACTTGGCCAGCTGGCGGAGGTGGAACGAGCAGGTGGTCGGGGACTCGCCGATCTGCTCGCCGAGCTGCGTCGCGGTCATCGCGCCGCCCAGGCTGAGCGCCTCCAGGAGAGCGATCCGCACCGGGTGGGTGAGCGCGCGCAGCGTCCGCGCGTCGCTGACATCCCGCACGCCGGAGAGGTAGCCGGCCCTCTCTTCGTCGCGCTCGGTGCCGGTCCCAGAATCGTCGAGAGACATGTCTCAATAGTCAGCTATCGAGAGATAGTTGTCAAGAGATTCCTCTCGAGAGAACGCTCGCGACAAGATCGCCGGCCGGCGCGGGGCGCGGGCCGGAACTCACTTATTACCCCGGGGCCAGATGACGCTCAGCGTCCGGTCGGCCCAGTCGGCTGGGATAGTCGCGGCGGCCAGGTAGCGCGCGTAGCAGGAGCCGACCAGCAGGCTGACCGCCACGTCGACGTCTAGCCGGGCGGGCAGCTCGCCCTGCTCGACGCCGGCCAGCAGGACGCGGCGCAGCCGCTCGCGACGCGGCTCGACCAGCCGCCGCCGGAACCGCTCCATCAGCCGCGGGTGCCGGTTCTCCTCGGCCAGGATGCTGCCCAGCGTGGCCATGCCATCCCGGTGGAGCATGTTGGCCCGCAGGTTCTCCAGCACAGCCAGGGCATCAGCCCGCGGGTCGCCGGTCGGCTCGGGCAGTGGCTCGATGCGCAGCGTGTCGATGACCGCGGAGGCCAGCTCGGTCTTGCCGCGGAACCGGCGGCGCAGGCTCGGTGTGGTCGTGCCCGCAGCGGCGGCCACCGCCTCCAGCGACATCCCCGCGTAGCCACGCTCGTGCAACTGGCGCTCGGCGGCGGCCAGGATGGCCTGGTCCAGCGTGGCGTCCCGGGGCCGCCCAGGAGGCCGGGACGGGCCGGCCCCGCCCTGGTCCGGCGGCCCAGGCTGGCCGTCACCCGACGCCCCGCCGCGTTGCGCGTAGGCCATGATCTCACCGTAAGCCCGGCAGCGTGGGCCAGCGCTGTCCGACTCGCGCGGTTAGCTGGCGCTTCGTTGCTAGGGTGACGGCGTGATCCCGCATGCCGCCCCGGCGTTCGTGCTTGCCTCTGGATCGGCCGGGCGGCTGCGCCTGCTGCGCGCGGCCGGACTGGACCCGGACGTCGTGGTCAGCGGCGTGGACGAGAGCCACGACGGGCAGCTGGACACGGCCGGTCTGGTGGCCATGCTGGCCGAGCGCAAGGCGGCCGAGGTGGCCCGACTGCGCCCGGACGCGCTGGTGCTGGGCTGCGACTCGCTGCTCGATCTCGACCATGCGCCGGTGGGCAAGCCCGGCTCGCCCGGGCAGGCGGCCGAGGTATGGCGGCAGCTGGCCGGGCGGGCGGCCACGCTGTGCACCGGGCACTGCCTGATCGCGCCGGACGGTGGCGGCCAGGTCCGGGATGTGGCGCGTACCACGATCCGGTTCGGCACCCCCAGCGACGCGGAGGTGGCCGCCTACGTAGCCACGGGTGAGCCGCTGGCCATGGCCGGCGCGTTCAGCATTGATGGCCGCGGCGCGCCGTTCGTGGACGGCATCGACGGCGACCCGGGCAACGTCATCGGGTTGTCCCTGCCGCTGCTCCGCCGGATGCTGGCCGAGCTGGGCGTGGCCATCACCGACCTGTGGCGCTGAGCCCGCAGACCCATCGAGCCCACAGACCCATCGACCCCATCGTGCCTAGGAGGAGTAAGCCAGCATGACATCGACCGCACTGCTGATGATGGATGTGCAGCAGGGCCTGGTAGACCGGTTCGGCAGCGAGCCCGGCTACCTGGACGGGCTGAGCTCCGCGGTCACCGCCGCGCGGGACGCCGGGATCGCGGTGATCTACGTAGTGGTCGGCTTCCGGGCCGGGTATCCCGAGGTCAGCCTGCAGAACAAGAGCTTCGCCGCGATCGCCGGGACCGGCCGGTTCGCCGACGGCGACCCGGCCCGCGAGGTGCATCCGGCGGTCGCCCCGGCGCCGGGTGAGGTGATCGTGACCAAGCGCCGGGTGTCCGCGTTCGCGGGCAGCGACCTGGATGTCGTGCTGCGCGCCCAGGACGTCCGGCACCTGGTGCTGGCCGGCATCGCCACCAGCGGTGTGGTGCTGTCCACCCTGCGCCAGGCGGCCGACCTGGACTACCAGCTCACCGTGCTGGCCGACGGCTGCCTGGACGCCGACCCGGAGGTGCACCGGGTGCTGCTGGACAAGGTCTTTCCGCGGCAGGCCGAGGTGACCAGCAGCACGGACTGGACGGCCAGCCTGACTAGCCCCCGGGCATAACCGGCCGCAGGCCATGGTTAGCCCGAACCGACCTGCCGGGGCGGGCCCGGCCGATAGGGAACGGAGCAGCCATGCCGAAGGCCGTGCGGTACGACAACTACGGCGGGGTTGATGTGCTGAACGTGCTCGACGTGCCGCGGCCGGTGCCGGGCCCGGGGCAGGTGCTGGTGCAGGTCAAGGCGGCCGGGATCAACCCGGGCGAGGCCAAGATCCGGGACGGGCTGATGGCCGAGCGGTTCCCGTCCGCGTTCCCGTCCGGCCAGGGCAGCGACCTGGCCGGGATTGTCGCGGAGACCGGCCCCGGGGTGACCGGTTGGGCGGCCGGGGACGAGGTGATCGGCTACACCGACAACCGGGCCAGCCAGGCTGAATTCGTCGTGGTGGAGGCGGGGAACCTGACCGCCAAGCCGGCCGGGGTGCCGTGGCCGGTAGCCGGGGCGCTGTTCGTCGTCGGCACCACCGCCTACGCGGCCGTCCGGGCGGTGGCGCCGGCCAAGGGTGACGTCGTGGTGGTGTCCGGTGCGGCCGGCGGGGTCGGCTCGATCGCGGTCCAGCTGGCCCGGCGGGCCGGGGCCACGGTGATCGGCCTGGCCAGCCCGGTGCACGACGAGTGGCTGGCCGCGCACGGCGTGATCCCGGTCAGCTACGGCGACGGGGTAGCCGACCGGATCCGGCAGGCTGCGGCCACGGTGGACGCGTTCATCGACACGGTCGGCGGCGGCTACGTCCGGCTGGCCCTGGACCTGGGCGTGGCACCGGGGCGCATCGACACCATCGCCGACTACGCGGCCATCGCGCAGTACGGCGTCAAGGGCGAAGGCAACGCCGCCGGGGCCAGCGCCGCCGTGCTGGCCGAACTGGCCGCGCTCGTCGCGGCCGGCCAGCTGGAGGTCCCGATCGCGGCCACCTTCCCGCTGCCGGAGGTGCGCGACGCGTACCGGCTACTGGCCCAGGGGCACGTCCAGGGCAAGATCGTCCTGCTGCCCTGAGATGATGGCCGGGTGGACATCACCCAGCTGATCCTGGACGACCATCATGAACAGCGACGGCTGTTCGCCATCCTGGAGCAGGTAGACCCGGCCGACCAGGACACGCTGCGCGCGGTCTGGGGGCGGCTGGCCGCATTCCTGGAGCTGCACGCCGCGGCCGAAGAGGAGATCTTCTACCCGGAGCTGCTCCGGGTCGGCACCAGCGCCCGGCGGACCGGCCAGGTCGAGGGCGAAACGCTGGACGCGATCGGCGACCACAACGACATCCGGGACGCGATCGCCGGGGTGGCCGGGCACGCCGAGGGCTCGGCCGAATGGTACGCGGCCGTGACCGCGGCCAACCTGGCCAACAGCGATCACATGGCCGAGGAAGAGCGGGAAGGGCTGACCGACTTCCGCCACCTGGCCAGCCTGCAGCGGCGGCACGATCTGGCCGTGGCCTTCATCCGGTTCGAGACCCAGCACTACGCCGGCGTGACCCCGGTGGACAAGGACCCGGAAGGCTACGTGCAGGCGATCGAGGAGCAGGTGGGCGCGACCGGGGAGCCGGTGGGCGCGACCGGGGACGAGCCGGCCGCGAGCAGTCCGGCGAGTGACGGGTCGCTCAGCATCGGCAGCCTCAAAGCACCCTGACATCCCGGGCACGCTGAGTAACGGCTGAGGCGGGGCTGGTTTCGATTTGGCAACGGGACGGCGGCGGCACGCCGTCGCTCCTTCCCTGGCCGCGCTACCCGGTCTAGCCTGCGGACATCGCAGAGCGGGGCGTTCTGGATCTTCGAACCGGTTCACCCGCATCGGGGCGGAGGGGGATGGGGATAGCGCCCGGACCGGGCGGAGCCGCCCCTGGACTAGGAGGTAACCGTGAGACAGACCGTCCGGGCCGCAGCGGCGCTCGCTGTCGTGGCTCTCTTGGCGGCCGCGTGCGGCAGCAGTGGCTCCAACGGCAGCAGTTCCTCGAGCAGCTCGTCCAGCAGCTCGTCCGGCGGTAGCACAACCGCCAAATTCACCGGGTGCATGGTCACCGACACCGGCGGCATCGACGACAAATCGTTCAACGGCTCGTCCTGGCAGGGCATGCAGGAGGCGCAGTCGACTGACCCGAGCAAGGTCTCCGTCAAGTACCTGCAGTCCACCTCGTCGGCTGACTACGCGTCGAACATCTCGGCCTTCCTCGGCCAGAAGTGCGGCATCATCGTCACCGTCGGGTTCCTGATGGCCGGCGCGACCGGGACAGCGGCGGCGTCCAACGCATCGTCCAAGTTCGCCATCGTGGACTGCGCCATCGCCACCGCCAACTGCCCGACCAGCTCGTCCGGGAAGGCCAGCACACCGCCGAAGAACGTCGACTCGCTGGTGTTCAACACCGTGCAGGACGGGTTCCTCGGTGGCTATCTGGCCGCCGGCATGACCAAGACCGGCAAGGTGGCCACGTTCGGCGGCGAGAAGCTGCCCACCGTGACCATCTACATGGACGGGTTCTGGGACGGCGTGCAGTACTACAACCAGCAGCACCACAAGCACGTGCAGGTGCTGGGCTGGAACGAGACGACCCAGTCCGGTTCGTTCACCAACAGTTTCACCAACCTGACCATGGGCCAGACCGTCACGCAGCAGTTCATCACCGAGGGCGCGGACATCATCTTCCCGGTGGCCGGCGGCGTGGGCCTCGGCGCCATGAAGGCGGTGCAGAACGCGGACAACGCGGCCGGCACCCAGAAGGTGAACGCGATGTGGGTGGACACCGATGGCTGCGTCAGCGCGGCGCAGTACTGCAAGTACTTCATCACCAGTGTGGAGAAGGGCATCCAGACCGCGGTGAAGACCTCGGTCCTGGACGCGGCCAACGGCACGTTCAAGGGCGGCACCTACGTCGGCACGCTGGCCAACGGCGGCGTGACGCTGGCGCCGTACCACGACTTCGCCAGCAAGATCCCGGGCAGCCTGCAGTCCGAGATCAGCACGATCAAGCAGCAGATCATCAGCGGCAAGATCAAGCCGGCCACGAAGAGCCCGGTGTAACCCGTTTCGCCAGGCTGGGCCGGGGCCGTGATAGCTGCCCCGGCCCAGCCTGCGTCACACTGGGCGGGTAAGAACCGGGAGCGTCAGCAGAGGGACAGCCGTGGAACTTGAGCTGCGCGGCATCACAAAGCGCTTTGGCAGCCTCGTGGCCAACGACCACATCGATCTGCGGGTAGCACCGGGTGAGATCCGCGGCCTGCTGGGCGAGAACGGGGCGGGCAAGACCACGCTGATGAACGTCCTCTACGGGCTGGTGCAGCCAGATGAGGGCGAGATCCTGGTGGACGGCAAGCCGGTGGTGATCCACTCACCCAAGGACGCGATCAACGCGCATATCGGCATGGTGCACCAGCACTTCATGCTGGTCCCGGTGTTCACCGTGGCCGAGAACGTGATGCTCGGCGTGGAGCCCACCTACGCGCTGGACCTGCTCAACCGGCGGCAGGCCCGCCGCCAGGTGCACGAACTGTCCGAGCGGTACGGGCTGCAGGTGAACCCGGACGCGTTGATCGAGGACCTCCCGGTCGGCGTGCAGCAGCGGGTGGAGATCATGAAGGCGCTGCTGCGCCAGGCCAGCGTGCTGATCCTGGACGAGCCCACCGCGGTGCTCACCCCGGGCGAGACCGAGGACCTGTTCCGCATCATGCGCGAGCTGCGCTCCGGCGGCCGGTCCATCGTCTTCATCTCGCACAAGCTCAAGGAAGTGCAGGCCATCGCCGACCAGATCACCGTGCTCCGGCGGGGCCAGGTGGTCGGCGAGCGGCCGCCCACCGCCACCGACGCCGAGCTGGCCGCGCTCATGGTCGGCCGGCCGGTGGACCTGCGGGTCAGCAAGGAGCCGGCCCAGCCGAAGGACGTCGTGCTCGACGTCAGCGAGCTGAGCGTCACGGGGGAGCTGATCCCGGACGAGACCGGGCACAACCGGAACGTGGTGGACGCCGTCTCGTTCCAGGTCCGCGGCGGTGAGATTCTCGGCGTGGCTGGCGTGCAGGGCAACGGGCAGACCGAACTGTGCGAGGCGCTCATGGGGCTGCGCCCGGCGACCGGCACGGTGCGCCTGGACGGCCGCGACATCACCCGGGCCAGCCCACGGGACCGGCTCCGCGCCGGGATGGCCTACATCCCCGAGGACCGGCAGGAAGACGGCATCGTCAAGGACTTCTCGGTAGCGGACAACCTGGTGCTGGACACCTACGACCGCCCGCCGTTCGCCAAGGGGATCGCGATGGACCTGCCGGCCATCCGCGAGCAGGCCAGGAGCCTGGTGGCCGAGTTCGACGTGCGGACCACTTCGATCGACACCCCGGTCGGCACGCTGTCCGGCGGCAACCAGCAGAAGGTGATCCTGGCCCGGGAGGTGGGCCGCCGGGTCCGGCTGCTGCTGGCCAGCCAGCCCACCCGCGGCCTGGACGTCGGGTCGATCGAGTTCGTGCACCGCCGGCTCGTCGAGGAACGCGATCAGGGCGTCGCAGTGATCATCGTTTCGTCCGAGCTGGACGAGATCTACGCGCTAGCCGACCGGATTGCCGTCATGTACGAGGGGAAGATCACTGGCTTCCGGCCGCCGACCGTTCCCGTGGCCGAACTGGGCCTGCTGATGGCGGGGGCCACGACCGGGGACGGGGAGGCTCCAGACAGTACGGACGGGGCCAGCGTGGAGGAAAGCGGCGCGGCCACCGAGGCGGCCAACCCGGCGTTTGGCGTGGTGCCGGTGATGACCACGGAACCGGTGGTCACCACGCGCCCAGCCGACGGCAGCCCGGCGGACAGTGCCGGCGATGGCCAAGCCGCCGGAGACGGCCCGGATGGGCAGGCGGAGCAGACATGAGCGACAAAGTCAGCGGCCCGCCCCCGGGCCCCGGCTCGGGGGCGGACCCGGACCCAGCCCAGGTCAGCACGCAGACCGCCCGGCCGGCCGAGGGCACCGAGCCGCCCAAGGGCCAGGGCCTGAACCACATCATCATCGAGTCGATCACCCAGGGCAGCCCGGCCGTCACCACCACGCTGGCCATTCTGCTGGCTCTTGTGGTCGGGGCGCTGATCATCGCGTTCAGCAGCACCCAGGTGCTGCACGAGTGGTCGACGTTCTTCTCCAACCCCAGCGCGGCCATCTCCGCCGCCTGGGATGCGGTCGCCGCTGCCTACTCGGCGCTGTTCGAGGGCGCGATCGTCAACCCGCACACGATCGCGGCCGCGTTCCACGGCGGCTCGGTCGGCGCCATCTTCTACCCGCTGTCGCAGACCGCGTCCCAGGCCACCCCGCTGATCCTGACCGGGCTGTCGGTGGCGCTGGCGTTCCGGGCCGGCCTGTTCAACATCGGCGCGGCCAGCCAGTGGATCGGCGGCGCCATCGTGGTCACCTACCTCGGCTACGCGGTGCACCTGCCGCTGGTCATCCACGCCATCGTCTGCCTGATCGGCGGCTTCGCGGGTGGCGCGGCGCTGGGCTGGCTGGTCGGCGACCTCAAGGCGCGGACCGGGGCGCACGAGGTGATCGTCACGATCATGCTCAACTACGTGATGTACAACTTCCTGTCCTACCTGCTCGGCACGCCGACCGCGCTGCAGTTGCCGCACCAGTCCAACCTGATCAGCCCGACCATCGCGAGCAGCGCCCAGCTGCCGCACGTGGGCGGCCCGCCGCCGCAGGTCGGCGTCGGGTTCCTGGTCGCGCTGGCCGCCGCGGGCGGGATGTGGTGGCTGCTGGCCCGCAGCACCACCGGATTCCAGTTCCGTACCGTCGGGGCCAACCCGAGCGCGGCCCGCACCGCCGGGATGAGCGTGGGCCGGACCTGGGTGCTGGCCATGGTGCTGGCCGGCGGGCTGGCCGGGCTCAGCGGCGCGGTGACCATCCAGGGCACCTTCTACAGCCTCAACTTCCAGAGCTACGGCACCTACGGCATCGTAGGCATCACGGTCGCCCTGCTCGGCCGGGCCAAACCGCTCGGCGTGGTGCTGGCCGCGCTGCTGTTCGGCGCGCTGAACGCGGGCAGCACGGCGATGCAGGCGGCCACCTCGGTCCCGGTCGACATCACCGAGGTCATCCAGGGCCTGATCGTCTTGTTCGTGGCGGCACCGCCGCTGATCCGCGGGCTGTTCCGGCTCCGCCAGGCCCGGGCGACCGGGCTGGAAGCCGTGGCGAAGGGATGGAACGGATGACCGCGCTCGCCACCGTCACCACCGCCGCCCGCAGCCCGATCACGGTCAACCGCCGGTACATCGCCGCCGGGGTGTTCGTGCTGTTCGGGCTGGTGGACATCTTCCTGTTCGGGATGTTCGCGCACAAGGGCGACGCCACGTTCGCGCTCGCCCTGCCCACGTCCTCGGTGCACGTGCCGAGCATCCACGCGCCGGCCCGGCTGGTGGCCATCATCCTGGGCGCCGTCTCGATCGCGCTCGGCATCCTCCGGGCCACCATCGACGAGCCGCCGTGGGCCAAGCGGCTGAGCATCGGCGCGGTGCTGCTGTTCTTCGTGATTTCCCTGCTCTGCTGGGCGGACACCGGCAGCTGGGCCAACGGCATCCCGGTCAACGTGGTCAGCCTGCTGCAAAACACGCTGACCGCGTCGATCCCGCTGATCCTCGGCGCGCTGGCCGGCTGCATGGGCGAGCGGGCCGGGGTGATCAACATCGCCATCGAAGGCCAGTTGCTGCTCGGCGCGTTCACGGCGGCCGTCGTGGCCAGCGCGGTCGGCGTGCTCTGGCTCGGCCTGATCGGCGGGTCGCTGGCGGGCGGCCTGGTCGGTCTGGTGCTGGCCCTGTTCGCCATCCGCTGGCTGGTCGACCAGATCATCCTCGGTGTGGTGCTAAACGTGCTCATCAGCGGCATCACCGGTTACCTCTACGACCGGCTGCTGGTGGCGAACGCGAACACCTACAACAACGCCAGCACGTTCAGCGCGATCAAGGTCCCCGGACTGGGCGACATCCCGATCATTGGGCCGATCTTCTTCGACTCGACGCTGTTCCTGTACATCACCTACGCCGCGATCATCGCCGTCCAGGTCGGCCTGTTCAGCACCCGGTGGGGGCTGCGGGTACGCGCGGTGGGCGAGCACCCGACGGCGGCCGACACGGTCGGCATCAAGGTCAACGGCATCCGGTACGGCAACCTGATCATGGGCGGCATGCTGGCCGGCATCGGCGGCGCCTACCTGACCATCGGGTCGGTGGGCACGTTCAGCAAGGACATGTCCTCCGGGCTGGGCTACATCGCCCTGGCGGCGATGATCTTCGGCCGGTGGACACCGCTGGGGGCCACCGCCGCGGCGCTGCTGTTCGGCTTCACCGAGGCGCTGCAGAGCTTCATGGGCAGCATCACGGTGCCGATCTCGCCGTTCCTGCTCGGCATGCTGCCCTACGTGGCCACGATCGTCGCGGTGGCGGGCCTGGTCGGCCGGGTCCGGGCGCCCGCCGCGGACGGCAAACCCTATGTGCGGGCATGACCGGCCCGCAGCGGCCGGATAGCCCGGCCGCCGACCCCTACGCGGCGGCGGCGGCCAGTGCGGCCCGGCTGGCCGAGCTGACCGGCCAGGACCGGTACGACGCGGCCGTAGTGCTCGGCTCCGGCTGGGCCCCGGCGGCCGACGTGCTGGCCACCGGGCTGGGCGCGGACGTCACCGAGATTCCCGCCACCGAGCTGGGCGGCTTCCCCGCCGCCACGGTGTCCGGGCACGCCGGCACCATCCGCGCACTGCGCGCCGGGCCGCTCAGCCTGCTGGTCTTCGTCGGCCGGGTGCACCTGTACGAGGGCCACCCGGTGCCGGTGGTGGTGCACGGCGTGCGCACCGCGGTCGCGGCCGGCTGCCGGGCCGTCGTGCTGACCAACGCGGCGGGCGGGATCCGGGACGGGCTGCGGGTCGGTCAGCCGGTGCTGATCCGCGACCACCTGAACCTGACCGGCCGGTCCCCGCTGACCGGGCCACCGCCGCCGGCGGGCTACCCGGGCCGGTTTACCGACCTGAC
Organism: Streptosporangiaceae bacterium; assembly: GCA_036497945.1. Classification (GTDB taxonomy): domain Bacteria; phylum Actinomycetota; class Actinomycetes; order Streptosporangiales; family Streptosporangiaceae; genus RYN-230. Next base: position 40,279 of record DASXIN010000175.1, read on the forward strand.
CGAGCTGTACGCACCCCGGCTCCGCGCGCTGGCCCAGGATGCCGATCCAGGCCTGACCGAAGGCGTGTACGCCGCGCTCCCGGGCCCACATTACGAAACGCCGGCTGAAATCAGCATGCTGCGGATGCTCGGCGCCGACCTGGTCGGGATGTCGACCGTGCTGGAAGCCATCGCGGCCCGCCATCTGGGTGCCGAGGTGCTGGCCATCTCGCTGGTCTCCAACCTGGCCGCGGGGCTGTCCGGGCATGGCCTGGACCATGCCGAGGTGGTCGCGGCGGGCCGGGCCGCCGCGGACCGGATGGGCAGCCTGCTGGCCGGTGTGCTGCCCGCGGTCAGATGACCCCCGGGGAGCTGATCCAGCGAGCCCGGGCCTGGCTAGCCGACGACCCGGGCCCGGCCGACCGGGCCGAACTGGCCGACCTGCTGGCCACGGCCGGGCAGCCGGGCGCGCCGGGCCAGGCGGCCCTGGCCGAGCTGGCCGACCGGTTCGCGGGGCGGCTGGAGTTCGGCACCGCGGGCCTGCGCGGCGCGATGGGCGCCGGGCCGAACCGGATGAACCGCGCGGTGGTCCGGGCCGCCACCATGGGCCTGGCCCGCTGGCTGCACGAGTACTGGCCGACCGCGGCCCAGGCCGGCGTGGTGCTCGGCTGGGATGCCCGGCACCGGTCGGCCGAGTTCGCCGAGGAGGCGGCGGGCGTGCTCACCGGGTCAGGCATCCGGGTGCACCTGCTGCCCGGCCGCAGCCCCACCCCGCTGCTCGCGTTCGCGGTCCGGCACCTGTCCGCCGGGGCCGGCGTGATGATCACGGCCAGCCACAACCCGCCCGCGGACAACGGCTACAAGCTCTACCTGGGCGACGGCGCGCAGATCGTGCCGCCGGTCGACGCGCAGATCGAGGCGGCCATCCGCGAGCTGGGGCCGCTGTCCGAAGCGGTGCTGGGCTCGCCGGACGGCCCGCTGATCATCCGGCACAGCAACGAGATCGCCGAAGCTTACCTAAACGCAGTGCTGGATCACGCCCCAGGACCCGTACGCGGCGGCTTGCCGCCGCTCGGCGCGCAGTGGCGATCGGGGGGTTCCGGGGGGTCGCCCCCCCGGGCAAACAGTGCCAACCTGCGGGTCATATATACCCCCCTGCATGGCGTGGCCGGCCCGTTGATGGTCCGGGCCATCGAGCGGGCTGGGTACCCGGCACCCCACGTGGTGGCGGCCCAGGCGGAACCCAACCCGGATTTCCCAACGCTGTCCTTCCCCAACCCGGAGGAGCCCGGGGCGCTGGACCTGGCGGTGGCCGACGCGAATCAGCTGGGCGCCGACCTGGTGCTGGCCAGCGACCCGGACGGCGACCGGCTGGCCGTGGCCGTGCCCGACCCGGCCGCCGACCACGGCTGGCGCATGCTCACCGGCGACCAGGTCGGCGCGCTGCTCGGCGCGTTCCTGCTCGACGTCACGGCGGGCGACCCGGACCCGCAACGGCGCCTGGTCGCTTCCACCGTGGTCTCCTCGGAGATGCTGGCCGGCATCGCCGCCGCGGCGAGCGTTAGGTATGCGGAGACGTTGACCGGATTCAAGTGGATCGTTCGGGCGGGCGAGCAGCACCCGGGCAGCCGCTTCGTGTTCGGGTACGAGGAGGCGCTGGGCTACGCGGTCGGCGACGTGGTCCGGGACAAGGACGGGATCAGCGCGGCGCTGGCCCTGCTCAGCCTGGCCAGCCGGGCCCGGGCCGCCGGGCAGAGCCTGCTGGACCGGTGGGACGCGCTGGAAGTGACGCACGGCGTGCACCTGCGGGCGCAGCTGACCGTCGGCACCCGGGTACCGGGCGAGATCATGGCTGGGCTGCGCGCGGCGCCGCCCACCGAGCTGGGCGGGCAGCCGGTGCTGGACGTGACCGACCTGGGCCGCGGCGGCCCGCTGCCGCCGTCGGATGTGCTCATCTTCCGGCTGCTGGGCAGCCGGCTGGTGGTGCGGCCCAGCGGCACCGAGCCGAAACTCAAGTGCTACCTGGAGGTGGTCGAGCCGGTCGCGGAGGCCGGCCTGGCCGCCGCCCGCCGCCGGGCCGCGGCCCGGATGGCCCCGCTCCGCGCCGCGGCTGCCGCACTCCTCGGCCGGGCCGGCTGACCGCGGTCAGCCCCGGCTGACCAGGGACGGCCAACCGGGCCAGCCGTAGCGAGGCCGGGCGCGCCGTGGCAAGCTCGGTCGTATGGGAAACGAGGGGGAGAGCACCAGCCTGCGGCACAACCCAGCGCTGGCTGACGACATCGAGACCGCCGCCTGCGCGGTCGCTCATGGCCAGGCCGCGGCGCCAGCCCTGGACCGGACGCTGGTCGCGGCGTTCGCGTCGCCGGTCGCCGAGTTCCTGCTGCATTTCGCCAGCGACACCGGGTACCGGGTGGTGCTGTTCGAGCCAGACATGGCCCGGGCCGGGGCGAGCTGGGCCACCCGCTACCCGGTAACCGGCGAGTTCGGCGACTACCTGGACGAGACGGCGGACGTGGTGGTGACCGACCACCACCGGCCTGAGCTGGGCGTGGTGCTGCGCGACGCGCTGGCCAGTAAGGCCCGCTGGGTGGGCATCCTGGGCAACCCGCGGCACCAGGGACCGCACATCCCAGCGCTGGCCGACCTGGGCGTGCCGGACGAAGACATCGCCCGGGTGCACCGGCCGGTCGGGCTGAACATCGGCTCCCGGACGCCGCCGGAGATCGCCATCGCGACGCTGGCCGGGCTGATCGCGGACCGCAACGGCCGCCCCGGCGGCTTCACGTTCTGACCAAGACCGCGCAGCGGCCGCGCTCGGATGCGCGGCCGCTGCCCGTCACCTGCGGATTCTGATTTGGTCAGCCGCCCGCCCCCTTGACCTCCTGGACCCCGGAAACCGTGCCCTGCGCCGTGTTCAGCGCAGCGGCCGACGACGCGGTCCCAGTGATCGCGGACTGGATCGCCGTCCAGATGGCCTGCGACACCTTCGGGTAGTTGGCGCCGTACTGGGTCGTCCGCGACCGGGACGTCGCGGTCTCATGGGCGAACACGGTGTATTCCGGGCCGCCCTTGAGGTACTGGGCGGTCACGGCTGCCTTGGTGGGCAGGTAGTACATCAGCGACGTGATGTGCTGCATCACCGACGGCACCTGAGCCTCCTTGATCCAGTCCCAGGCCAGATTCTGCTGTTGCGAGCTGCCGGAGTTGCCGATGTTCCAGGTCTCCCCGCCCAGCGGGGTGACCACGGTCTGGCCGGCCTGCTGGGTCGGGATCGGCACGATCCCGTACTGGTTGTTGTACTTCCAGCCGGCCGCGTTCAGCTCAGGGAAGATCCACGGACCGTCTTCGATCATGGCCGCGCTCTTGTGCAGGAACTGCTGGGTGAGGTCCGGGTCCTGGCCCCACTGCAGGACCGACTTGGAGGCCGATCCGTCCTTGACCATGTTGACCCAGAGCTGGAGGGACTGGGTGAAGGCAGGGGAGTTCACCTTGTTGAGGTTGCCGCCCGCGCTCCAGAAGAACGGCTCCAGCTGCCAGGTGGACTGCTCATCCGCGGTCGCGTCGAACGCGATGCCGTGGACATTCCCCTTGGTGAGCGCCTTGGCATCCGACTGAAGCTGCGCCCACGTGGTGGGCGGGGACAGGTGCGCGGCCGCGAACATGGCCTTGTTGTAGAAGAGGCCGACCGTGTTGGTGCCAATCGGATAGCAGTACTGCTTGCCCTGGAAGGTGCACTCGCTGATCGCCCCGGGAACGTAGCCGCTGGTGGTGAAGCCGGGCAGGCCGTTGAGCGGCTTGAGCTGGCCGGTGGCCGCGACCTCAGGCACGTTCGGGTTGTCCAGCATCACGATGTTCGGCAGGTCACCGGCGCTGGCCTCTTGCAGCACCTTGGTGATCAGGTTGGCGTAGGGCACCACCTCGCGCTTCACCGTGACACCCGGGTGAGCCGCTTCGAATTTCTTGTTGTACCAGTTCACGGCCGCGTTACCGCCACTGGACGTGAAGTAGTCGAGCTCAGTGATCGTGGTTTTGCCACCACTGCTACCGCTACTGCCCGACGAGGAACTGCAGCCCGCGGCGGCCAGCGCGAGCGCCGCCACGCCGACGGCTACCAGCTGCCAGCGCCGGCGCGCCCCGGCTCTCTGGCCGGGCTGGGGAAGCCACTTTGCCGTATGCATGATTTTCATTTCCTCCCAAATCTCGGACCGGATGAGAGTGCGTCTGAGGGGCTCTCCGGTTTGTGCGTTCCGCTCAGCCCTTGACCGAGCCGACGGTCAGCCCGGCCGCGATATAGCGCTGGGCGGCAACGAGCAGCATGGCCGCGGGCAGTATCCCGACAACGCACAGCGCCATTGCCTGACCCAGGTTTGTCTGAAACTCCCCGATGTAGGAGTAGATACTTAGCGTGATTGGCTCGAACGTATTACCGGACAGCAAGGTGAGCGCGAAGATGAAATCGCCCCAGCCCTGCAAGAATGCGAAGACGGCGATGGTGATGACGGCCGACCGGCTCATCGGCAGCACGACGCGCAGGAACGTCGTCCACTCGGACGCACCGTCCACCCGCGCCGCCTGCAGCACGTCGCCGGGCAGGCCCAGCATGAACGCGCGCAGCACCAGGATGGCGAACGGGACGGTGTAGCTCGCGTCGGCCAGGATCAGGCCGGGATAGGTATTCAGCAGGTGCAGCTTGTGGTACAGGATGAAGAGCGAGTTAGCGATCACAATTGACGGCAGTATCTGGGCGATCAGCAGCCCGCCGATGATGATGACCGTGACCCGGAAACGGTAGCGTGACAGGGCGTGCGCGGCAGGAAGTGCGATGACCAGCGTCAGCAGGGCCGTGCCGATGCCGATGACCAGGGTGCTGGCGATGTGGCCGCCCTGGGTGGAGATAACCGCGCTGTAGTTGGCGAAACTCGGCGTGGGGGGCCAGAAATAGTAGTGCGTACCCAATAGCTGAGCGTTGTTCTCGAACGACGCGATCACCACCGCGTATAGCGGGAACAGGACGACCACCAGGGCGACGAGGGCACCGATCGCGGCCAGCGCGGCGGTGAATTTATGCTGCCGGGTCATGTCATGCCCTCCGCAGTGATTCCCGGTTGAGCCAGATGTAGACCGGCGCGGCCAGCAGGGCGATGATCAGCAAAATGGTGTTGAGCGCGGCCCCGGCACCGTATTCGAACTGCTGGAACGAGAGGTTGTAGGCCCACGGCGCGAGGATCTGCGTGGAGTTCGCCGGGCCGCCCTGGGTCAGCCCGATGACCACGTCGAACACCTTCACGGTGAAGACGAACCCCAGCACGAAGACGACCTCGATCACCGGCCGGATCACCGGCAGGGTGATCCGGATGAGGCGCTGCCAGGCGTTGGCCCCGTCGATCATGGCCGCTTCGGTCAATTCGACCGGGACGTCCTGCAGCGCGCTGAACAGCAGCACGGTGAAGAACGGGATGCCGATCCAGATGTTGGCGATCAGGATCGTGGCGTAGGCCGGTCCCGGCGAGGTCAGCCAGCCGACCGGCTGGCTGATCAGGTGCAGGTCGCTGAGCACCTCGTTGACCGCGCCGGCCTCGAGCTGGAACAGGAAGCGGAAGATGAAGCCGGTGATCAGCAACGGCAGCAGCCACGGGATGATGACCAGCGAGCGCGCCACCCGCCGGAACGGGAACCGGAGGTTGAACAGCAGGGCCAGGCTGAAGCCGATGATGAACTGGAAGAACAGCGAGCCAGCGGTGAAGGTGAAGGTCCGGACGATGGCGCTCTGCGTGGTCGGCTGGAGCAGCGCAGTCTTGTAGTTGGCCAGGCCCGCGAACGGGGCGAACAGGCTGGCGATCGTGGCCGGCGAGGTCTGCTCGAAGCTCAGGATCAGGTTGTAGACGATCGGCAGGGCGAACGCGAACAGCACGTAGGCGATCGCCGGGATGAGGAAGGCCGCCCGCGCGTAGCGTGTCCATCGCGACGCCCGGCTCACCTCGGCCGTCGCGCGATCGGGCCTCGGGTGGCGGCGGGCGGTGGCCCGAGGGGTCGGGGCCGCGATCCTGGCCAACCAGCGTCACTCCCCAGAGTTCTCGATTGGGCCGAGGCTTGCCACCGGGCCAAACGGCTGCAGGCGGCCACCGGCGCGCAGGTATACCGGAATGGTGTCCAGCGGGGCTGGTGCGGTGATCCAGCCGCCGCCCTGATACTCGGCGCCGGTCCAGGCGTCCTGCCACGTCGTTCCGCCGTCGGCAGCGGGCAGGTAGACCCGGCGCTCCCGGGCGCCTTCGGTCACTACCGGTGCGACCAGCACGTCGCTGCCGAACAGGAACTGATCTTCCACTTCCCAGCTCACCGGGTCGGCCGCGAAGTCCAGGAACAGCGGCCGCATCGGTGGCAGGCCGGACTCGTGGGCGATCCGCATCTGCTCCATGACGTACGGGCGCAGCCGTTCCCGCAGGAACAGAAGCTGGCGGATGATGGCATACGCCTCGTCACCGAACGACCAGACCTCGTTGGGCGCACCGGTCTGCGCTGACCCGATCATGGTGCCCGGCTCCCGGACCCCGTGCAGCCGGAAGACCGGGCAGAACACGCCGAACTGGAACCAGCGGACGATGAGCTCGCGGAACGAGGGCGAGGTGATGTCGCCGTTCTTGAAGCCACCGATATCCGTGGTCCACCACGGGATGCCAGACAGGCCGATGTTGAGGCCGGCCGGGATCTGGCGGCGCAGGTCCTCGAAGGTCGAGTCGATATCGCCCGACCAGACCAGGGCCCCGAAGCGCTGGCTGCCGGCCCACGCGGACCGGCACAGGCTGAGGATCTCCGTCTCACCCTCGGCCCGCATGCCCTCGTAGAATCCCCGGGCGTGCAGCATGGGGTAGATGTTGCTGACTTCGGCGCCGGGGCCGAGGTGGTAGCGGAGGTTCTCCTGCTGCTCGGGAACCAGTTCCGGCTCGCATGCGTCGAGCCACCAGGTCCCGATGCTGTACTTGTAGTAGCCCTCCTTGACCTTGGCCCAGACGTAGTCACGAGCCGCCGGGTTGGTGGCGTCGTAGAAGGTCATCGGGACGCGCACCGGGGAGCCGCGGTCCCAGATCGCCAGCTGGACCCCGAGCCCGTGCTCGTTGCCGACGAGCAGGCCCGCCTCTTCCATCTCGGCGTAGTTCTCGCTGGCCGGGTTGACCGTGGGCCAGATGGAGACCATAAGTTTCACGCCCAGCTGGTTCAGCTCGGCGACCATCGCGGCCGGATCGGGCCAGTCCTGCGGGTCGAACCGCCACTCCCCCTGGCGGGTCCAGTGGAAGTAATCGATCACGATGACCGACAGCGGCAGCCCGCGCCGCTTGTACTCGCGGGCCACGCCGAGCAGTTCGTCCTGCGTCTTGTAGCGGAGCTTGCACTGCCAGAAGCCGGCCGCCCAGTCCGGCAGCATCGGCGCCCGGCCGGTGACCTCGCCGTAGGCACGCAGCAGGGCGGCGGGTTCGTCGGCGGCCGTGATCCAGTAGTCCCACTGGCGGGTCGCTTCGGAGACCCACCGGGTGGCGGTGGTGCCCAGCTCGACCCGGCCGATACCCGGGTGGTTCCATAGCAGGGCGTAGCCCTGGCTGGAGACGAGGAAGGGGATATTGACCTCGGTGTTGCGCTGCACCAGCTCGAGGACAGCGCCCTTCTGGTTGAGGCGGCCGTGCTGATGCTGGCCGAGCCCGTAGAAGCGCTCCGAGTCACGGGCGTTGAACAGCACCTCGAAGTGGTGCATGCCGCCGCCGATCGCGTCGTACCGGCGGGTGGGCGGGCCGGTGAAGTGGGGCTGCGCCTCGGACAGCAGCTCGCGGCCGTCGGACCGCAGGAAGCGCAGCTGGCCCGACACCGAGATCTCGGCGGTCAGCTCCCCGCTGGTGATCCGGGCCAGCTCGCCGGAGATCTGCACGTCGGCGCCTGACGGGGGCTGGCCCAGCAGCGCGCCGGGCAGCTCATCGCGGATGGCCTGCCACACCGTCCCGCGCACCCGCAGGCTGTGCAGCCCCCAGGGCTCGATCCGGACGGTCTCCTGACCTCCTTTCCATACCAGGGCGGTGCCGTCCTGCGTGAACAAGCCCATCAGCGGGACCCTCCCCAAAAGAGTCGTGCCCGGCACATGATCGTCAGCGTTTACGCAAAGGTTTTCGTAACGGTGATGCTAGGACGGAGAGTCTTGACCGGTCAAGACTAGATACGTACTTGCACTTCTAACTGTGATGTTGCGAGGAGTCTGGCCCGGGACAGAGTCTGAGGAGAGACCTGACCAGGCCGCAAGCGAAACAAAGATCGCATAGCTTTTCCAAGGTCGTTGCCTGCTGTATTCTGGCGGGATAGGACGCGTCAACCTGGGGAGGCGGCCGCGAGTCCCATCAGCCGAGGGCCGGTAACGATCACAGATGTAGCCCGCCTCGCAGGGGTATCCCCGGGCACGGCATCCAAAGCGCTCAACGGCCGCGCCGGCATTAGCGCCAGCACAGCCGAACGGGTCCGCGAGGCCGCTGACCGTCTCGGTTACCAGCCCAATGCGCTGGCCCGCGGCTTGCTCACCGGGCGCAGTTTCACCGTCGGGCTGATCACGACCGACAGTTTCGGCCGGTTCAGCATCCCGGTCATGCAGGGCGCCGAGGATGCCCTCAGCCCGGGCCGCATCTCGGTGTTCCTGTGCGACAGCCGCGATGACGGCATCCGCGAGCAGCACTATCTGCGGACTCTGCTCGAGCGCCGGGTTGACGGGATCATTGTGACCGGCCGACGCCAGGACCCACGGGAGCCCATCGGTCGCAGGCTGCCGGTTCCGGTCGTCTACGCCATGACCCATTCCACCGACCCGGCCGACCTCTCGCTCATCCCGGACGACGAGGAAGGCGGCGCCCTGGCCGTGCGCCACCTGCTGAGCACGGGCCGGACGCGGATCGGCCACGTGACTGGGCCGAGCCGGTTCACCGCGGCCGTGCTCCGGGCCAAGGGCGCTCAGCGGGCCCTGGCCGCCGCGGGCCTCGAACTGGCCGGGGGCGAACCGCTCTATGGCGAGTGGACCGAGGAGTGGGGGCGGCAGGCCACGGATGCCCTGCTCCGGTCGGTGCCCGGGCTGGACGCCATCTTCTGCGGCAACGACCAGATCGCCCGGGGTGCCGCCGACGCGGCCCGGGACGCCGGCCGGGCCATCCCGGAACAGGTGGCCCTGGTTGGCTTCGACAACTGGGAGGTCATCGCGGCCGCCTGCCGACCGCCGCTGACGACCGTGGACATGAACCTGCGGCAGCTGGGCCGGGCCGCGGGCGAGCGACTGCTGGCCGCCATCGAGGGCAACCCGAGCCACGGCCTCGAACTGCTTCCGTGCAGCCTGGTTGTCCGTGAGTCCAGCCGTCCCCGGCCAGCGCTGGCCGGCGGGAGCACCGGCCAGGCGGAGACACTGGGCGCCGCCGGATAGGGCGGACGGCCGAGACGGCGCGGCCCGTGTCCCGCCCACAATCATGCGCACCGGGGTCCCCTCACCTGGCCGAGACAGACACGGCGGGTCAGGCCAGCGGTAGCCAGACCCGCATGGCGCGGCCGTCCCGGTTGTCCCACTGGAAATAAGGAATGGCGGTCGCGATGACCTGGTCCCCGGCCGGTTCCGCGGCTAGCGCGGCGGCCTCGACGAGCACGGTCGGCCCGATCCCGGGCGTGGTGACGGCGTGCTCGCCGAGGTCACCCAGGACGAGGGCGAGGTCTTCCAGGTCGGTGCCGGCCGGCTGGTCGGCCTGCTCGAAGCAGTAGACCAGCGGGCCGCGCTCGATCGCCGCGGTCCCGCGCACCGCGTCGACCCGCCGGTCCGGCCAGGTCAGCCGCGGCGTGGTGTCCAGCTGGTAGCTGAGCACGTCGCCGGGCTGCCACGACCGGTGCACCACCAGGTACCCCGCGGCGTCGGAGTCGGCCGGCACCGGCTGGCCGTTGAGCAGAAGTCGTGGGCTGGGCGCCCAGGCCGGCACGCGCAGCGCGAGCCCAGCCGGGTCGGGCGGGGCGCTGGTCACCTGGATCTCGATCGCGCCGGACCACGGGTAGCCGGTCTCCACCTGCACGGCCAGCTCGCCGCCGGCCAGCGGGGCGGCCAGCGCCGCGCCGCTGAACTGGTGCAGGTACAGGGTGTCCCCGGCCACGGTGGCCAGGTAGTTCTGCAGCGAGGCGGTGAGCCGCATGATGTTCGGCGGGCAGCACGCACAGTTGAACCATTCGCGGCGGCGGCCCGGGTCGTCCTTCTCGAAGTGGTCGGCCCGCCGCTGCAGCGGGTTGACGTAGAAGAAGCGCGTCCCGTCCGTGGCGGTCGCCGCCGCGAAGCCGTTGTAGAGCACCCGTTCCATGTGGTCGGCGTACTTGCTGTCGCCGGTGGCCAGCAGCAGCCGCCAGGCCCAGTGGAAGCTGGCGATGGCCGCGCAGGTCTCGTTGTAGGCCCGGTCGGGCGGCAGCTCGTAGCGGTCGCCGAAGCTTTCGCCCTCGTGCCGTGAGCCGTTCCCGCCGGTCAGGTACGTCTTCGCGGCGATCATGTCAGCCCAGCGGGTGATCGAGGTCTGCAGCAGCGCCGTGTCGCCGGTCTCGGCCGCGACATCCGCGACGCCCGCTTCCAGGTACAGCGCGCGGACCACGTGCCCGACCTCGGTGCGCGTCTCCCGGACCGGCTCGTGGTCCTGCAGGTAGCGGTGGCCGAAGCCGGAGTCGCCGATCAGCCCGTGCCCGCGCCGCTCGATCCACTGGCTGGCCAGCTCCAGGTAGGGCCGGTGCCCGGTCTCCCGGTACAGCTCGGCCAGCGCGGTCTCCACGATGGGGTGGCCGTCCAGCCCGCCGTCCTTGCCCAGGAACGTGTCCACCAGGTGATCGGCGAACCGCCGGGCCACCGCGAGCAGCCGATCGAAGCCGGCCCCGCGCTGGCCGGCGATGGCCGCCTGGATCAGGTGGCCCGCGCAGTACATCTCGTGGCTGTAGGCCAGGTTGCTGTACCGCGGCTGGCCGGACACCTGGACAGCGGAGTTCAGGTAGCCGTCCGGCTGCTGGGCCTTCTCCAGCAGCGCGGTCGTTTCCTGGGCGAAGTCGGCCAGCTCCTGGTCGGGGCCCCGGCTCAGCTCCCAGCCGATCGCCTCCAGCGTCTTGTAGATGTCGGAGTCCATGAACACCGGGCCCCGGTAGCCCTCGTGCGCCCCGGCGATGGCCAGCCGGAGGTTGCCCAGATTCCCCGCCGTCTCCAGCTGGCGCAGCGCGAGCGGCAGGCTCGACGCGTGATTGCGCTGCTGCCAGTCGCGCAGCAAGCCGGTGCTGAGCCGGGTGGCCTGGCCGGCCAGCGGCCGGTGGGTGACCGCTGCTGCCGGAGTGGGACTGACTGGGCCACGAGCCGGTTGGATGGCATCTGCACTGCTCACCTGGCGCACTCCAGCTCCCGGGCGAGATGCCGGTGAAGGCGGCCGCCGCCGCGGAGGTGGCTAAGCGCTTCCCCAAGAACACGCACCCGAAGGAATAGGTTTTCCCAAGCAAGGTAGGAGGCGTAGCCTTAGGCGTCAAGCCTGTCCAGGCACCGATTTGATGACATATCCCGGCCAGCCAGGCCGGACCAGGATTTCGGAGCAATCCTTTGCCTCCAAGTGCTCAGCCGCCCAGCTCAACGCCTCCAGCTGAGTCGGCGACCGGGCCCGCGCTCAGCCCGGTGCCGGGCTCAGCAGCCAGGCGGGTGACCATCCGGGATGTCGCCGCCCAGGCCGGCGTCTCGATCGGGACCGCCTCCAAGGCCCTCAACGGCCAGGGCAAGCTGCGCACCGAAACCCGGGACCGGGTGGCGGCCGCCGCCCGCGACCTGGGCTTCGCACCCAACGTGCTGGCCCGCGGGCTGCTCGCCGGGCGCACCTACACGGTCGGCGTGATCACCACGGACAGCTTCGGCCGGTTCAGCATCCCGGTCATGCTCGGCGCCGAAGGTGCGCTCGGGGCCGGCCAGATCTCGGTGTTCATGTGCGACACCCGGGACGACCCGGACCGCGAGCGGCAGTACCTGGACATGCTGCTCAGCCGCCGGGTAGACGGCCTGATCGTGGCCGGGCGGCGGATCGAGCCGCGGCCCAGCATCGGGCTGGGCCTGGGCACCCCGGTGGTGTACGCGATGACCCAGTCGATGGACAGTGACGAACCCGCCGTGCTGCCGGACGACACCGGCGGCGGCCGCCTGGCCGCCGAGCACCTGCTCGGCCTGGGCCGGCGGCGGTTCGGCCACATCACCGGCCCGGAGCGGTTCCTGTGTGCCCGCAAGCGCGCCCACGGATTCTGCGACGCGGTGACCGCGGCCGGCGCGGACTTCGCCGCGCACGACGTGCTGTACGGCGAGTGGAGCGAGCAGTGGGGCCGGGAGGCGGTCCGGGTGGTGCTGGACAGCACCCACGACGTGGACGCCATCTTCTGCGGCAGCGATCAGATCGCCCGGGGCGTGACCGACACGCTGCGGCTGATCGGCAAGCGGGTGCCGGAGGACATCGCGGTGGTCGGCTACGACAACTGGAGCCCCATGGTGCTCGGCGCCGACCCCCCGCTCACCAGCGTGGACATGTGCCTGGAGCACGTCGGCCGGGTGGCCGCCGAACACCTGCTGCTGGCCATCAACGGGGAACCCACGCACGGCGTGCACACCGTCCCGTGCCGCCTGGTGCCGCGCGACTCGACCGGGAACCCGCCTGCTCAGCCGGGCTCAGCCGGATGAACACCACGGTCGCTTGGTGGCTGGCCGGGCCGCACTTGACCTGGGGTGATGTGAACGATAACAATCTCTCCAGCATTAGACCGGGGTTTGCTTACGTGCGTCTAAATTGGGGGCGACCAGGTGCGGAATCGGGACCGTCCCCGACGGACACGCCTGCCCGCCCGCACCATGCCCGCCATGACCGTGGCGGCCCAGCCTGATGGTGGCCTGCCGTGGCTAGGCAGCCAGGCCGGCCGGTGACCGGCGGGGCGGCGGACGGGCGGCGGGCCACCGGCGCGGCCAGTGGCCAGCGACGAGCGAGGGAAGTGAGCGTGGAGCTGCCAGAGCGGACGCGGAGCCGGCCGCCGGTGATGACCGACGTCGCGCAACTGGCCGGGGTGTCGCACCAGACCGTCTCCCGGGTGCTGAACGATCACCCCAACGTGCGGCCGCAGACCCGGGCTCTGGTGCTGGCCGCGATCACCGAGCTGGGCTACCGGCCGAACGCCGCCGCCCGGACTCTGGTCACCCGGCGCACCCACACTCTCGGCGTGATCAGCTTCGACACCACGCTGTACGGGCCCGCCTCCATGCTGTACGGCATCGAGCGGGCCGCGCGGGACAGCTACTTCGTGGCCATCGCCAGCGTGCCGGAACTGGACCGGCGCTCGGTGCTCGACGCCGTGGACCGGTTCGTTGGCCAGGGCGTCGAGGGCATCATCGTGATCGCGCCGCAGGACTCCGCGGTCGAGGCGCTGTACCACGTGCCGGAGGCCATCCCGCTGCTCGCGGTGGGCTGCCGGACCAGCCCCCCGGTGCCCTCGGTCGCGGTGGACAACGCCGAGGGCGCCGCGCTGGCCACCCGGCACCTGCTCAGCCTGGGCCACCGCACGGTGCATCACCTGGCCGGGCCGGCCACCTGGCTCGACGCGCAGGCCCGGGTGGACGGCTGGCGGCAGGCGCTGTGCGACGCCGGCGCCGAGGAGCCGCCACTGCTGTCCGCCGACTGGTCCGCCGCCGCCGGGTATGACCTGGGCCTGCGGATCGCCGCGGACGACAGCGTGACCGCGGTGTTCTGCGCCAACGACCCGATGGCGCTCGGGCTGCTCCGGGCGCTGTCCGAGCAAGGACGGCGGGTGCCGGAGGACGTCAGCGTGATCGGTTTCGACGACATCCCGGAGTCGGCCTACTTCCTGCCGCCGCTGACCACGGTCCGGCAGCACTTCGGTGAGCTAGGCCGCCGTGCGCTGGACGCGCTGGTGGGCCTGATCCACGGCCGGGACCAGGCCGGACCGGCCGAGCCGGTCGCCCCGCAGCTGGTGATACGGTCCAGCACCGGGCCGCCCCGGAGCTGATGTGCCGGAAACTTCGCAGAACGGGAGAACGATGACTGTTAGCGCTCACCGTGACGAAGCTCACCCGGATAGGGCCGCCTCAGACAGCTACGTGGTGGGCGTGGATTACGGCACGCTGTCCGGCCGGGCCGTGGTCGTCCGGGTCAGCGACGGCACCGAGGTCGGCTCGGCGGTCTGCCCGTACCCGCACGGCGTGATGGACGCCAAGCTGGCCGCGACCGGTGACCCGCTGCCGCCGGACTGGGCGCTGCAGGACCCGGAGGACTACCGGGAGGTGCTCCGCCAGGCTGTGCCGGTCGCGGTCCAGGCGGCGGGCATCGACCCGGCCCGGGTCATCGGCATCGGCACCGACTTCACCGCGTGCACCGTGCTGCCGGTGCTGCGCGACGGCACCCCGCTGTGCCAGCTGCCCGGCCTGGCCGGCCGGCCGCACGCCTACGTCAAGTTGTGGAAGCACCACGCCGCCCAGCCGCAGGCGGACCGGATCAACGCGCTGGCGGACGAGCGCGGCGAGCCGTGGATCGCCCGGTACGGCGGCAAGATCTCCGCCGAGTGGCAGTTCGCCAAGGCGCTGCAACTGCTGGAGGAGGACGCGGAGATCTACGACCGGGCCGAGCGCTGGATCGAGGCGGCCGACTGGATCATCTGGCAGCTCTGCGGGGCCGAGACCCGCAACGCGTGCACCGCCGGGTACAAGGGCATCTACCAGGACGGCCACTACCCGTCCCGGGACTACCTGGCCGCGCTGAACCCGCGGTTCGCCAGCTTCGCCGAGGACAAGCTGGCCCACCCGGTCAGCCCGCTCGGCGCGCGGGCCGGCTCGCTGACCGCCGAGGCGGCCAGCTGGACCGGCCTGCCGGAAGGCATCGCGGTCGCGGTGGGCAACGTGGACGCGCACGTCACCCCGCCCGCGGCCAACGCGATAGCGCCCGGCCAGATGGTGGCCATCATGGGCACCTCAACATGTCACGTGATGAACGCCAGCACCTTGATCGAGGTGCCCGGCATGTGCGGGGTGGTGGACGGGGGCATCGTGGCCGGCGAGTTCGGCTACGAGGCCGGGCAGAGCGGCGTCGGCGACATCTTCGCCTGGTTCCTCGACCACGGGGTGCCGGCGTCCTACCGGGACGAGGCGGCCCGCCGCGGCACCTCGCTGTTCGACCTGCTGGCCGGCGAGGCGGCCGAGCAGCCGACCGGCGCGCACGGCCTGATCGCCCTGGACTGGTCGAACGGGAACCGCTCGGTGCTGGTGGACCACCACCTGTCCGGGGCCATCGTGGGGCTGACCCTGGCCACCCGGCCGCCGGACATCTACCGGGCGCTGGTGGAGGCGACCGCGTTCGGCACCCGGGTCATCATCGACAGCTATCACGCGGCCGGCCTCGACGTCACCGAGTTCGTGGTGGCGGGCGGCCTGCTCAAGGACTCGTTCGTGATGCAGGTGTACGCGGACGTGCTGCGCCGCCCGCTCAGCGTGATCGTGTCCGAGCAGGGCCCGGCGCTCGGCTCGGCCATCCACGCCGCGGTCGCCGCGGGCGGCTACCCGGACGTGCCCGCCGCAGCCGCCGCGATGGGCGGTAAGCGGGCCGACGTGTACACCCCGGACCAGGCCAGCGCGGACATCTACGACGAGATGTACGCCGAGTACACCCGGCTGCACGACTACTTCGGCCGCGGCGGCAACGAGGTCATGCACCGGCTGCGCGCGCTGCGCGACCGGGTGCTGGCCGCCGAGCCGGCCCGGCAGCGGGCCTACGCCAACGACCACACCGAAGAAAGGACCGACCCGTGAGCGCCGTCCGGTACCGGCTCGCGAGGGCGGGCCGTCAGGCCCGGCCGAGTGGCCGGTGCATGGTTTTCCGGACGGCGCGAACCCTTAAGGAGACACCGTGAGCGCCGGACCCGCGAGCGAGCACACGATCAGCGCGGCCATCTCGCACACCCGCACCGAGGTCTATGCCCTGCACGCGGCGCTGGTGGAGAACAACCTGGTCGCCTGGACCTCGGGCAACGTGTCCGGCCGGGTGCCCGGCACCGACCTGATGGTGATCAAGCCGAGCGGCGTCGCCTACCCCGACCTCACCCCGGGCAACATGGTGCTCTGCGATCTGGATGGCCAGCCGGTGGAGGACGGCTACCGCCCGTCCAGCGACACCGCCACGCACGCCTACGTGTACCGGCACATGCCGCAGGTGGGCGGCGTGGTGCACACCCACTCCAACTACGCCACCGCGTGGGCGGCCCGTGGCGAGGCCATCCCGTGCGTGATCACCGCGATGGCCGACGAGTTCGGCGGGGAGATCCCGCTCGGCCCGTTCGCGCTGATCGGCAGCGATGAGATCGGCCGCGGCATCGTGGGCGCGCTGACCGGGCACCGCTCCCCCGCCGTGCTGATGCGCAGCCACGGCGTGTTCACCATCGGCGGCACCGCCCGGGCCGCAGTCAAGGCCGCGGTGATGTGCGAGGACGTGGCCCGGACGGTGCACCTGGCCCGGGCCTACGGCGACCTCGAACCCCTCAAGCCCGACCAGATCGACGCACTGCACAAGCGCTACAACGAGCAGTACGGCCAGCGCTGACCGCGCGGGCCTGACGGCAGTCCCATCAGCCGGCGTTAAGAAAGCGAGAAAGGGTTGCCATGACCGGACGTAAGCCTCGGATCGGGATTCTGGGCGTCATGCAGGACCTGTATGACGACATGATCCCCGGCATCGCGCAGCGCCAGGAGGGCTACGCGGCGGAACTGGCCGTCCACCTCGCCGACGTCGGGGAGTTCATCCCGAGCAAGGCGATCAAGTACCGGGAGGACGCGGTCCGCGCGATGCGCGAGTTCGAGAACGCGGATCTCGACGGGGTCATGGTGGTCATGCTGACCTACGGCCCGGCCATGCGGGTGGCCCGGCTGCTGGCCGAGTCCCGGCTGCCGGTGCTGATGGCCAACATCCAGCCCGAGCCGAACGTGACGCCGGCCTGGGACATGGCGGACATGACCTACAACCAGGGCGTGCACGGCGCGCAGGACACGGCCAACGCGATGGTCCGCGCGGGCAGGCGGTTCGCGGTGCTGACCGACGACTGGAAGAGCGAGCAGTTCACGGCGGATGTGAGCCGGTTCGCCCGGGCCGCCCGCGCGATCACCGCGTGGAAGTCGCTGAAGACGGCCATCTTCGGCTACGCCATGAACGACATGGGCGACATCCGGGTGGACGAGTCGGCGCTGATCCGTTCGCTCGGCCCGGAGATCCTGGCCGTGGCTCAGGGTGACATGTACCGCGGCATGCTGGCGGTCACCGACCGGCAGATCTCCGACCTGATCCTGTTCGAGGACGAGAACTTCGAGATCGACCCCCGGCTGTCCGCGGAGGAGCGGACCGACCACGCCCGGATGCAGGTGGCCATCGAGCAGATCCTGGTCGAGCGCGGGTTCGGTGCGTACACCGCCCACTTCGACGCGATCGGCGAGGACGGCCGGTTCAGCCGGCTGCCGCTGGCCGCGGCCTCCTCGCTGATGGCCAAGGGCTACGGGTACGCGGCCGAGGGCGACGTGCTCACCTCGTGCCTGGTCTACGCCGGGCATCAGCTGATCGGCGACGCGCACTTCACCGAGATGTACGCGATGGACTTCCCGTCCAACTCGATCCTGCAGAGCCACATGGGCGAGGGCAACTGGAAGATCGCCCGGACCGACCGGCCGGTCAAGCTGATCAAGCGACCGCTGGGCATCGGCCGGCTGGCCGACCCGCCCACGTTCCTGTTCCAGTACCAGCCCGGGCCGGCCACGCTGGCCACGCTGGTGTCCCTGGAGGGCACCCGGTGGCGGCTGGTCTGCGCCGAGGGCGAGAACCTGGACAGCCCGGAACTGCCCGCACTGGAGATGCCCTACGGCCAGTTCCGGCCCGCGTCCGGGGTGCGGGCCTGCCTCAACGGCTGGCTGGCCGCGGGCGGCCCGCACCACGAGGTGATGAACCTGGGCCACCACGCCGCGGACTGGAAGGTGTTCTGCGACCTGGCCGGCATCGAGTTCGTCCAGGTCTGAACGACTTCCTGGGACCATGCTCCGGTCACGGCTCCATCAGCTCGGCCGGCGGCCGGCGGGCGGTGGCCTGCGTGGTCCGGGCCAGACCGAGCTGCAGCAGCATCTGCGGGGCCCCGGGCAGCGTCAGGCGGTCCCGGATCTCCGACCGGATCACGGCGGCTTCCAGGGGCTGCGTATGCAGGCTGGCGAAGACCCACTTGGCCGCGGCGTGCGCGAGCAGCCGGTGCAGCGCCTGGCCGGCACGTAGCCAGTCGGCACGCTCATCGGCCGTGGTGACCAGCACCGCGGTAGCCGCCGCAGGCGACCCGCCCGCCACCAGCAGGCCAAGGCCGCGGCCCAGGTCGAAATCGCGCTGCCGCAGCCGCCCGCGCTGGCCGCTGGCCGCGACCGGGAAGGCCTGGCCCTGGAACGCCTGGGCAGGCACGCCGTCCCGGGCCGCAGCGCCCACGGCCCGGCTCCACCGCCGCACCTCGGCCCGCGCCACCGGGTCGAGATCCTGCCTACGGCCGACCGCGTTCACCAGGTCGGCAAGCTGCTGGTAGCTGATGGCCCGATCGACCAGCACCAGCCGGGCGCCCTCCGCCAGAGCGTCATGCTGCAGCCCCGGAAGCAGACCCGCAGGCAGCGGCTCGTCGGCGAACGGGCCACGATGGGTATGCCGGTGCGGTATCGCCTCCAGCATCCGCCGCTCGGCCTCGGTCATAGCGGCCGCCGCACCCAGCCGTACCCGGGCGAGTAGCCGCATCCGGCCTGGCTCCGGGAGCAGCTCGGTCACTGGCTGGTAACCCAGCGACCGGATCGCGAGCCGCAGCCCGAAGAGGGCTGCGCCGCAGCTGATCAGCATCTCCCGGCCGGCCATGTCCACCCGGAGCTTACGGCGTGGGTCAGCGTAGAGCTCGATGGCGTCCTGGCCGACCTTGAACCGCCAGGGTTGCGTGTTGTGCACCGAGGGCGCGCGGGCGGCGGTCGCGATCAGATAGCCGACCTGATCGGCTGGGATCGGCACCGCCTCCTGGTGCAGTGGCTGCTCGGTCATGTTCCTCACCTGGCCTGATTGGGTGCCTGGCCGGCGGCCGATAGCAGGGACCTGGCCGGCACCGGTGCACTCCAGCCTGCGCCGCCGCGGCGCGCCCTCCTAGGGCCCATGGTCACTGGCTGGCCAGGTACGGCCCCAGCCTTTGGTCACTGTCGTCCGGGACCAACGGCGGGTTCCCCAAGCGGCGGCGAGTCCGGAGCGTCGAAAACGTGGTGGGTACAGGGCGTTGAGTCGCCACCCCAGCCGCGTCGTGTGCCACTGGCGACAGGCGGCCACTTGCCGTCAGTTGCTCCGGGTCGGTAAGTACCGGATCATGTACGTCGTCGAGGGCGACCTGATCACGATCGACCGGGTTGATCGCGTCGGCGGAGCCTGACGCGAGGGCATTGCGCGAACGTTCGGTCCAAGTAAAACCTTTGCCTCACGATCCGGCATAACCGCACAGCTTCCCGCGCCACCCGCCGGGCCTGCGGAAATTGGCCAGCAATCCGGCTACTACCGGCGGTAATACGGCGGAACCGTGACCGAACCGTGTCTTGACCGCACGCCCGGCCGAACTTTACCTTCTAGGCGAACGTTCGTTCATTAAGGCGAACCAGGTCACGGCAAGGACGTTCATGGCGCGTCGGTATGTCTCGATCAAGGAAGTCGCGGCCCGGGCCGGGGTCAGCTTCCAGACCGCGAGCAAGGTGCTCAACGGCGGCAACGTGCGGGTGTCGGCGGAGACCGCGGCCCGGATCATGGCCGTGGCGGACAGCCTGGGCTACCGGCCGAACAGCGTTGCGCGCAGCCTGGTGCAGCAGTCCACCGCCACCATCGGGCTGGTCGCCGGGGACATCACCGATGGCGCGCTGTCCCAGTTCGCGGTGGCCGCCGAGCGTACCGCGCGCAAGCACGGGCTTGCGGTGCTGGTCGGCAACCTGGCCGATGACGGCCGGGACGGCGCCGCCGTGGTGCAGATGCTGATCGACCGCCGGGTGGACGGCGTCATCGCGGCCGCCCCGCAGCTCGAGGGCGATCCTCAGGTGGCCGACATGCTCCGCCGGTACGTGCCCGCAGTCAGCCTGCACCACGTGCCCGGCGGCGGCGTCCCACTGGTCGGCTCCAACCACCGGGCCGGGGCCCGGACCGCCACCGAGCACCTGATCCGGCTCGGGCACACCACCATCGGCACCGTCACCGGCCCGTTCCGTCGCCACGTGGTGCGCAGCCGACTGCACGGCTACGAGGACGCGCTGCGCGCGGCGGGCATCGAGCCGGGCGAGGACCTGGCCGTGGAAGCGGACTGGACGCCGGGCACCGCGGCCGCCGCGACCCGGCTGCTGCTGGAGCGCGACCCGGAGATGACCGCGATCTTCGTGCACAGCGACACGATGGCCATCGGCGTGCTCAGCGCGCTGGCTGGGGCCGGCCGCCGCGTCCCCCAGGACGTCGCCGTGGTCGGCTGCGACGACATGCCGTTCGCCGAGTACCTGATGCCGCCGCTGTCCTCGCTCCGGGTGCCGTTCGCGGAGACCGGTGAGCAGGCGGTGGAACTGCTGCTGCACAGCATCGCCGGGGAGGCCCCGCCGGTGGCGCCGGTGCGGCTGCCGGTCGAGCTGATCGTGCGCGAATCCTGCGGGGGGCGAGCCCAGGCCAGTGCCCAGAGCGGCGCCCAGGCCAGTGCCCAGAAAACCCCAACCGACCAGGAGGACTCGTGACCCGGATCGTGGTGGATCCTGCCCGCCAGCTCGGCACCGTGGACCGCAACGTCTTCGGCGGCTTCGTCGAGCATCTCGGCCGCTGCATCTACGGCGGCCTGTACGACGAGGGCTCCCCGCTGGCCGACGGGAACGGGTTCCGGACCGACGTCATGGGGCTGCTCCGCGAGTTCCGGATGGGCGTGCTGCGCTGGCCGGGCGGCAACTTCGTGAGCAACTACCACTGGGCCGACGGCATCGGCCCGAAGGACAGCCGGCCGCGGCGGCCCGAACTGGCCTGGGGCGGCGAGGAGTCCAACCGGTTCGGCACCGACGAGTTCCTGGCCTACTGCCGGCAGCTCGGCACCGAGCCGTACATCTGCCTGAACATGGGCACCGGCACGCTGGAAGAGGCGCTGGCCTGGGTCGAGTACTGCAACGGCGGCAGCGACACGGCCTGGGCCAACCGCCGGCGGGCCAACGGCCAGCAGGACCCCTACCAGGTCAGGTACTGGGGCCTGGGCAACGAGATGTACGGCGACTGGCAGGTCGGCGCGGTGTCGGCCGAGGAGTACGTGCGCACCGCGAGCCGCTGGGCCCGGGCCATCAAGATGCTGGACCCGCAGGCCAAGCTGGTCAGCTGCGGGATGAACGGCTGGAACGACTGGGACCGGGTGGTCATCGACGGGATGGCCCCGCTGGTCGACTACCACTCGCTGCACATCTACACCGGATCCGCCGACTACTGGACCAACGTGCTGCAGCCGCTCCAGGCGGAGCGCGCGATCCGGGTCACCCGGGCGCTGATCGAGCGGGCGGCCTACGTGAAGAAGATCGCCAGCCCGCCCCGGATCGCCTACGACGAATGGAACGTCTGGTACCGGGAGCCGGACGGCGCGCTGGAGGAGCGCTACAACTTCCCCGATGCCCTGGCCGTGGCCACCTACCTGAACATCTTCATCCGGAACAGCGCCTGGGTCCGGATGGCCAACCTGGCCCAGATGGTGAACGCCATCGCGCCGATCGTGACCAGCCTGGAAACCGTGGCTACCCAGCCCATCTACTACCCGGTGCTGCTGCACGCGAAAGCCGCCCTGGACGTGGCGGTCGACGTACATGTGAGCGCTCTCAAAATCAGCCCGCTGGACGAGGGGCGGCACAGCCGGTGGCCGCACCGGGTGGCCGACCTGGGTCCGTTCACCATGGTGGACGCGGCCGCCACCGCGGCCACCGACCGCGGCAAGCTCGCGCTGACCCTGGTCAATCGCAATCCGGACGAGCCGGAGACCGTCGAGATCGCAGTGCGCGACCTGGCCTTCGACGGTGACGCACAGGTCGCGACCGTCACCGCGGAACGTGGGCCGGGCGCCCGCGTGCTGCCCGATGTCGAGGGTGCCTGCCTGGAGGAGGGGTCGGAAACCCCGAAGGGGGCAGTGCTCACCCTCACCCTCCCGCCACAGTCGTTCACCGTGGTCGAGGCGATGACCGTCGGCGGGTGACCGTCCCCCGGCCGCATCCCGGGCACGTCCCGGGCCCGCTCCGCGGTACCCCCAGCGGCCGGACCGGACACTTCCCCAGAAAACCTCATCAGGAAAAGGACAAGGCTCACCATGAGGAGTTTTGCGAAGATGCCCCTTCCCCTCAGCACACAGCTGGCCCCGTCCCCCGGGGTCGCGGCGCACCGCTGGGCGCGCAGCGGCCGGGCTGGCCGCCGTGGCCGCCGTCGCACTGCTGGCCGCGTGCGGCAGCAGCGGCGGCGGCAGCAGCACGTCCGGGTCCGGCTCGAAGAGTGCCGCACCCGCCGCGAGCGGCGGCGCCACGCTGGAGGCTGGTGCCTCCTGCAAGTCATCCAGCGCCACGAAGATCACCTTCTGGGCGTGGCTGCCGGGCATGGGCCGGGCCGTCACCGAATTCAACAAGACCCACCCGGGCATCTGCGTGACCCCGCACCTGACCGTGGCCGAGAACATCGGCTTCTCGCTGGAGAACAAGAAAATCCCGAAGACTGAACGCCAGCGCCGGGTTCGGGACACGGCCGCCATCCTCGGCCTTACCGGGCAGCTGAACCGCAAGCCGCGGCAGCTGTCCGGCGGCCAGAAGCAGCGGGTGGCCATGGGCCGGGCCATCGTCCGCGAGCCGGCCATTTTCCTGATGGACGAGCCGCTGTCCAGTCTGGACGCCAAGCTGCGGGTGCAGATGCGGGCCGAGATGCTGGCCGTGCACCGGCGGATCGGCGCGGCCACGCTGTACGTCACGCACGACCAGACGGAGGCGATGACTTTGGGCGACCGGGTGGCCGTGCTGAGCGACGGTGAACTGCAGCAGGTTGCCGCGCCCCGGGCACTGTACGACCGGCCGGTCAACCTGTTCGTCGCCACGTTCATCGGGTCGCCCTCGATGAACCTCTACCTGGCGCGGCTGGACATCGTCGGGGACACCGCCGAGCTGATCCTGGGCAGTCAGCGGCTCACCCTGCCGCCCGCGGTGGTCAAGCAGTCCACGGAGCTGACCTCGTACAACGGTGCCGAGCTGATCGTCGGCATCCGCCCCGAGAGCCTTAGCCTCGCGGATCATCCGCGCGGGCCAGCCCCGGCCGCAGCAGCGGCCTCGGCGCGAAGCAGCGATCGGGAGGTTCCGGGGGGTCGTCCCCCCGGGCCGACACTGGCGGGCGCCGAACCAGGGGCCAGCCTCACCGCCGAGGTGGAATTGGTCGAGGTGCTCGGCACTGAGCAGCTGGTGCATTTCCAGCTCGACGCACGGCGGATCGGGGACGGGGTCGGGGTGGCCCGGGTCGACCTGCGGGCCCGGATCCAGCCGCACGGCCGCACCGTGCTCGCCGTGGACACCGAGCGGCTGCACTTCTTCGATCCGGCCACCGGGGCCGCCATTCACTGAACCGGGACCGCGGCTAACCTGCGAGGGTGAGCACGTCCGCCGGTTACTCCGGCACCCCGCTGCCGACCAAGCTGGGCATCCGGCCCGGGTATTCGGTCGCCCTGGTCGGCGCGCCACCGGGGTTCGCCGACCTGCTCGGCGACCTGCCCGGCGCCGAGCTGCACGCTGGGCTGCCCGCGGGTGACCTGCTGGATGTGATCGTTTACTTCACCACGTCCCGGGCCGAGTACGAGGCGGAGTTCGGCACGCTGCGCGCGCACATGGCCCCAGCCTGCGGGCTGTGGATCGCCTATCCGAAACGCGCGGCAAAGGTACCCACTGACATGACCGAACACGTGGTCCGGGAGGTCGCGCTGCCCACCGGCCTGGTGGACAACAAGGTGTGCGCCATCGACCAGGTATGGACCGGCATCCGGCTGGTCATCCGCCGCGAGCTGCGGTGCTAGCCCGGGGGGACGACCCCCCGGCCCCCCGATCGGCGCTCCGCGCCGGCAGTCAGTCGATCAGGTGACGGCCGTCGAACTCGCCCAGGTCTTCGCGGTACAGCTCGAGCCCGACGCCGTTTGGGTCGCGGAAGTAGATGCTCTCCTCCACCCCACGGTCCGGCCCGAGGTACTCGATCCCGGCCTCGTCGAACTTCTTCTTGGCCGCGTCGTACTGCTCCTGCGGGATGGAGATGGCCAGGTGCTGCACGCCGCCGATGGTCTCCTGCCACGCCGGGTGGTCATGCCCCGGGAAGTCGAAGAAGCCGAGCATGTTCTTGTTGCCGATGTCGAAGAAGAAGTGGCTGGACCCCGCGTAGTCCCGGTTCTCCACCAGCTCCACCAGCGGAAAGCCGAGGAACTCCTGGTAGAACTGGATGGTCTCCTCGACATCGCGGCAGATCAGCGCGAGGTGGTGCACGCCGCGGACCGGGGTGGCCGGCCGCTGGCCGGGTGGGCGCAGGTACCGCTCGCGCAGTTCCGCCCGGCGTGCCCGGACCTTCTCCAGCTCGGCTCCCTGGGGCTGTGGCATAACCGGCCTCCCTGCCTCGTGCGTCCGCCGCTGCCTTCAGGCTAACCCACCAGCGTTAACCTGGTCCGATGAGCGAAGCGGGCAAAGAACAACCGAAGATCTCAGTGTTCCTGCTCGACGATCATGAGATCGTCCGGCGCGGGGTACGCGACCTGCTCGAGGCCGAACCCGATATTACGGTGGTCGGCGAGGCCGGCACCGCCGCCTCCGCGCTGGCCCGGATCCCGGCCCTCAAGCCGGATGTCGCCGTGCTGGACATCCGCCTCCCGGACGGCGACGGGGTCACCGTCTGCCGCGACATCCGGTCCCGGATGCCCCAGGTCGGCTGCTTGATGCTCACCTCGTTCACCGACGACGAAGCCCTGTTCGACGCCATCATGGCGGGCGCCGCGGGCTACGTGCTCAAGCAGATCCGCGGCGTCGACCTGGTCGGCGCGGTGCGCACCATCGCCTCCGGCCAGTCGCTGCTCGACCCGGAAGCGGCCAGCCGGGTGATGCGCCGGATGCGCGACCAGTCCGCCCGCGCCGACCCGCTGGCCGGCCTCACCGACCAGGAACGCCGCATCCTCGAGCTGATCGGTGAAGGGCTGACCAACCGGCAGATCGGCGACCGGCTCTTCCTGGCCGAGAAGACGGTGAAGAACTACGTGTCCGCGCTGTTCGCCAAGCTCGGCATGCAACGCCGCGCCCAGGCCGCCGCCTACGCCGCCCGCGTCTTCGACGAGCACGGCGGCAAGAGTTAAACAAGAGTTAAAGCGGCACCCGCCAGTCGAGCTGGGTGCCACCGCCTTCGGCGGGGGTGATCTCCAGCTTGCCGCCGAGTTCGGTGGCCCGTTCGGCCAGGTTGGCCAGGCCGCTGCGGCGCGTGCTGCTGCCCATTCCGGTGCCGTTGTCGCGCACCCGCAGGGCCAGTTCGGTATCGGCCAGCACGGTCACGTCCACCCGGGAACTGTGCGCATGCCGGGCCGAGTTGGACAGCGCCTCGCGCAGCGCGCCGAGCAGATGCTCGCCGACATTAGACGGCACCGTCTCGTCGAGCGGGCCGACCAACCGCAATGAGGGCGCGAAGCCGAGCGGGGCGCTCATCTCGTCCATCACCTCGAGCACCTGGGCGCGCAGGCCCTGCGGCCGGCTGTCCCCCCGCGCCTGCAGCGAGAAGATGGCCGACCTGATCTCCCGGATGGTCTCGTCCAGCGCGTCCACCGCGTTGCTCACCCGGCTGGCCGCCTCGGGCCGGGTCAGCAGCGGCACCGCGCCCTGCAGCGACATCCCGGTGGCGTACAGCCGCTGTATCACCAGGTCATGCAGGTCCCGGGCGATCCGGTCGCGGTCCTGCAGGATGGCCAGCCGCTCGGCGTCGCTGCGGTGCTCGGCCAGCTCCAGCCCGATGGCCGCCTGCGCGGCGAACGTGCTGATCATCTCGATCGCCTGCGGGGACAGCGGCATCCCGCCCGGCTCGCGGCCCACGGTGAAGACGCCACGGACGTCGCCCGGCCCGCCCAGCGGGAACAGGATGGCCGGCCCCAGCGGCAGGTGCTCCCGGGCCGCGCCCGCTACCCGGTCGTCGTGCCGGAAATCGGCCACCGCGACCGGTTCGCCGCTGGCCATCACCCGGCCGGACAGCGACCGGCCCACCGGCAGGACCAGCCCGAGCGCGTCCTCCGCGGCGGCTCCGGCGGCATGCTGGATGACCAACTGCTGCCGGTCGGGCGTGGGCACGGCCAGCACCACCAGGTCGGCGCCGGACATGTCCAGTGTCTGCTGGGTGATCAGGCCGAGCATCTCATCGGATCTGGCCCCGGACAGCAGTTGCCTGGTCACTTCGCTGCTGGCGCGGAGCCAGCGCTGCTGGCGCCGCGCCTCTTCGTAGAGCCGGGCGTTGTCGATGGCCACACCGGCCGCCGCGGCCAGCGCCACGAGCAGCGACTCGTCCTCCTCGTCGAAGTCGGCGCCGCCCTCCTTCTCGGTCAGGTAGAGGTTGCCGTACACCTCGTCGCGGACCCGGATGGGCACACCGAGGAAGGACCGCATCGGCGGATGCCCGGGCGGGAAACCGTGCGAGTTGGGGCTGGCCGCGATGTCCGGCAGGCGCAGCGGCCGCGGATCGCTGATCAGCGCGCCGAGCAAGCCGAGCCCCTCCGGCCAGTGGTGGATCGCGGCGATCTGCTCATCGGCCAGGCCGACCGGGATGAAGTCGACCAGCCGGCCGCCGTCGCCGATCACCCCCAGCGCGCCATAGCGCGCCCGGACCAGCGTGATGGCGGCCTCCACGATCTTCTTGAGCACCACCTCCAGGTCGAGGTTGGCGCCCACCGCGACGACCGCCTCGAGCAGCGCGTAGACCCGGTCCCGGGTGGCCAGCACGGTCTGCAGCCGGGACTGGAGTTCGGTCAGCAGGTCGTCGAGCCGTAGCTGCGGCAACATCGGGCGCGGATCCGGCGAAGTCACGGCCTCCCTCCAAGCACCTAAACTGCTGCTAAGCCTGACCTCACGGTAACGGCTGGTCGCTCCGCTTGTCTGTAGCGGGCGGCCGGTGCTGCCCGCGGCGAAGGTGGCGGGTCGCGGAGCGGAGTGCTCCGGCTAGAGGGATGATGGTGCTGTGACGCGGACGCCGATGCGCTGGGTGGCTGCGCTTGCCCGCCGGGCAGGTCTGGATGCCAACCCGCTCCGTCGCGCCTCGGACCGGGCCGAGGCGTGGCTGCGGATCGGCTTGGTGCTCGTGTTCCTGATCGCCAGCCCACTGGCCGCGATCGGCCTGGGCAAGCTGACCAACGCCGCCTCGTTCAGCGCGGCGCGAGCCCAGGCGGCCAGCGAGCGGCAGGTGACCGCGACGCTGCTGGACAAGGTGGCCCGGGCGGCCGACGATCCGCTGTATGGTGCCTCCGGCTTCGTCTGGGCGCGGGCCCGGTGGACCGCCCCGGACGGGCAGCAGCGCAACGGCCAGGTACCCGCCCCGGTCGGCAGCCGGGCGGGCCGCACGCTGTCTATCTGGGTCGACTCGACAGGCCAGCTGGTCTACCCGCCGATCGGGGAGAGCCAGATCGCCAGCCGGGTCATCGCCGTGATCGCGCTCACCCCGGCCGCCCTCGGCGTCGTGCTGCTCATCGTGCTGTGGCTGGCCAGGTCGGCGCTAGACCGCAGGCGGCTGAAGGACTGGGCGGCCGAATGGTCGACCGTCGAGCCGCGTTGGACTAAACGCACGCACTGAGCGCAGCTGCCCGGGCGGGTCCATTTGACGCCAGCTGCCTGGGTGAACATAATTCCCAAAGCGCCCAGCGCATCCAGGACGTAGCCCGGCAGCGCGGCTACCTCTGTCACGTGTGACAGCAGGAGTCAGCCGTGCTCGAAATGCAAACCCCGGGCCCGCCGGTCAGTGCCGCGCCGAGCCTCCCCCGCCACCCCAGCCCGCTTCCCGCGCCCGACCGCGACGTGCTGGACAGCGCGCGGGCCCGGCTCGCCCCGGCCCGCCACCGGCGGCCAGCCCGGGCCCGAGCCGCCGCGGATCAGCCGGAACCGGCCGCCCGGTATCTCCCCCGCCCGCTGGATGACCTGCTCTCGGCCAGCGCCGTGGCGCAGCAGGCCGGCTCGCCCGGGCAGCCTGCGGAGTCGCTCGATGTGGGGGCGGCCCTGGTCCTGCTCAGCAACGTGCGGCTCTATCTCGATCGGCTGGAAGCCAGCCTGCTCGAGCTGGCCGAGCAGGCGGACATGAGCTGGGACCTCATCGCCGCCATCATCGGCATCCCGGCGGCCGACGCCAAGGATCGCCTGACCGCCCTGCGCGCGCGCCCGGAACCTCATTGATCCGGTCGCTGACCGGGCAAGCCAGGACGTCTGCAGGGGCGGCGTCCTGGCTTGCCCGGTCTGATCGGCCGTTTGAGCAGGCCGCTCGAAGGCAGATAACCAGGCAGCGGCCGACTGCCGGTCGCCGTAACAGGCTGAGAGGAGGTCACATTGGTTGCCGAGGAAAAGCCCGCTGCACTGCCTAGCGAGCGCTATGGGGACCTGCTCGAATCACTGACTGAGCTGGGCCGCACGCTGGCTGAGGACGAGTCCGTCCAGGAAACCCTGGGCAGCATCCTCACCCTGGCCACCCGGCTCGTCCCCGGCTGCCACGCGGCCAGCGTCACCGTCCTGGACGACGACGGCAAGCCCGCCACGGTGGCGGCCACCGACGCGGAGCAGGAAGAACTCGACCGTCGCCAGTACCTGCTGCATGCCGGGCCGTGCCTGGACGCGGCCTGGCAGCAGCAGATCAACAGCTGGAGCCTGACCGAGGCGAAGCAGCACTGGCCCGACTTCACCGCGCTGGCCACCGAGATGGGGCTGCGCAGTTACCTGGCCGCCGGGCTCGGCCTGGGCAGCCAGCGGCTGGGCGCGCTGAACCTGAGCAGCCGCGGCTCGGACGGTTTCGACCGGCTGGACGAAGGGCTGGTGGGGCTGTTCGTCCCGCTCGCCTCGGCCGCCATCGTGACCGTCAGCCGGTACCAGCAGGCCCGGGAACTGGCCGACCAGCTCAACCAGGCGCTATCCTCCCGGGCCGTCATCGACCACGCCATCGGCATCATCATGGCCGAGTCGAACTGCCCAGCCGAGCAGGCGTTCGCGGCGCTGCGCCGGGCGTCGAACAACCGCCGGATGAAGCTCCGCGAGCTGGCCACTGAGATCGTGACGCGGGTCGGCGGGCAGGTCCCCGCCGAATACGTCCCGGAGGCTTAGCGCGGGTCGGCGGCAGGTCCATGGCCGGCGAAGTACGATTCCCCGCAGATGCACAGCGACATGATCCGCGATTCGCCCGGCGAGCCGGCTGACCTGGCCCGCGCCGAAGCGGGACTCTCCGTGCTGGCCGAGACGTGGCAGCGTGCCGTCGAGCAGTTGGGCTCTGTGACGCCGCCGGCCCAGCTGCGCGCGCTGCTCATTGTGGACGGCGCGGGCGCGATCAACCTGACCAAGCTGGCCAGCATGCTGGGCGCCTCCACGTCCGCCACCAGCAAGCTGTGCGACCGGCTGGTGGCGGCGGGCCTGCTGACCCGGCAGCCGGCGGCGGTCAGTAGGCGGGAGATCACGCTGCGCAGCACCGAATCCGGGCAGCGGGTGGCGCAGTGGGTGCGCGACCAGCGCCGGGCCGCCCTGGACCAGACGCTCGCCTCGCTCAGCCCAGAGGGCCGCCGGGACCTGGCCCGCGGGCTGGCCGAGCTGGCCCGCCGGGTCTAACCGGCCGACCAGACAGTTCTGGCTGGGCAAGTAGGGTCTACCGGGTGCGCGGCCGGGACCTTGGTCCCTATCCCCGCCGGCCGTAACCCTGGATAGTGACGTGCACAGCCGACCGGCGGGGAGGTGCCATGACGATGACTGCGCTGCGTCGGCTGGAGGCATTGCCCCGGGCGGAGTCACTGCGGCTGCTGAGCACAGTGTCCCTGGGCCGCCTGGTGTTCACCCATCTGGCGCTGCCCGCCATCCGGCCGGTCAACCACGCGGTGGCCGGCGATCAGATCATCATCCGGGCCTACCTGGGCGTCGCGATCAGCGCGGCGGTGGGCGACCGGTCCGGCACGGTAGTGGCCTACGAGGCGGACCTCATCGACCCGGACACGCACCTAGGCTGGAGCGTGATCATCGTGGGCCGGGCCACCCGGCTCACCGACCCGGCCGAAGCGGCCCGGTACCGCGAGCTGCTGCGACCCTGGCTGGTCGACGGGCACGACGACATCATCGCCATCCAGGCCGACATGGTGGACGGCTTCCGGCTGGTCGAGACGCCCGCCTGAGGGCCCGGCTCAGCGGGCAGGCCGGCTGATGGGCCGGCTGGTCGGCTGGCCCAGCGCTGCCGCCTGCATCCGCTGGTACAGGCCACCGGCCTGGAGCAGTTCCAGGTGCGTGCCGCGTTCCGCCACCCGGCCGTGATCCAGCACGACGATCTCGTCCACCTGGTCCAGCCCGTCCAGATCGTGCGTGATGAGCAGGGTGGCCCGGCCTGCCGTCGCGGCCAGCAGGTCCGCGGTCAGCGCCCGCCGGTTGTCCGGGTCCAGGTGCGCGGTCGGCTCATCCAGGATGAGCAGCGCCGGGTCGGCCAGCAGGGCCCGGGCCAGCGCGATCCGCTGGCGTTCCCCGCCGGACACCGCGGTGCCGCCCGGGCCGACCATGGTGTCCCAGCCAGCCGGCAGGGAGCGGATCCAGGTCAGCAGCCGGGCCCGCGCGGCCACCTCATCCAGCTCAGGCTGGCTGGCCCCGGGCCGGGCCAGCCGGATGTTGCCCGCGATGGTCGTGTCGAACAGGTGCGGGTCCTGCGCGCAGCCGCTGATCACGGTGCGCACGTCAGCCGGGGCGTAGCTGGCCAGCTCGGCGCCGCCCAGGGTGGCCGTGCCACCAGCCAGGTCGATGAACCGCAGCAGCACGGCGGCCACGGTGGACTTGCCGGACCCGCTCGGGCCGAGCAGCGCCACCCGCCGCCCGGCGGCCAGGTCGAGGTCCACCCCGTCGATGGCCAGCGGGCCACCCGGCTGGTAGCGGACCTGAGCGCCACGCAGACTCGCCCGCAGCGGGCCACTGGGTAGCGAAGGCCGCGGCGTGGCTGGCTCGGCCACCGGGTCCGGTGCGTCGAGCACCGCGCCGACCCGGACCGCACTGGCCCGCGCCTGGCCGAGCTGAATGGCCGCCGCGGGCAACGCGGTCACCGCCTCGAAGGCCGCCAGCGCGGTCAGCGTGATCACGGCCAGCGGCACCCGGCTCAGCGTGCCACCGCCGACCGCGGCCACGCCGAGCAGCAGCACGCCCCACAGCGTCAGCCCGGCCACCGCCTGGGACAGCCCGCTGCCCAGCGCCGCGCCCGCCGCGGTGCCGCGGGCCAGCCTGGTCAGCTCGTCATCGGCGGCATCGGCCGCGGCCAGCGCGCCGTCCTGCGCGCCCGCCGCGTGCAGGTCCGCTGACCCGGCCAGCAGGTCGGTGACCCGGGCGGTCAGCGCACCGCGGGCCGGCGCGGTGCGCCGGCCCGCCTGCCGGGCCCGGGCGGCGGCCAGCCAGGACACGGCCAGGCCGGCCAGCAGCAGCCCAGCCGCCAGCACGATCCCGGCCGGGGCCAGGATGAGCAGCACCGCCCCGGCCGCGGCCGCCCCGACCAGGGCCGCGGTCAGCGGCGGCGCCAGGCCGCGGAGGAACAGGTCCTGGGTGGCGTCCACGTCGGACACCAACCGGGCCAGCAGGTCCCCGGAGCGGAAGTTGGCCAGCCCAGCCGGGGCGAGCCGGGCCAGCCGCCGGTAGACCCGGACCCGCACGTCGGCCAGCACCCGGAACGCCGCGTCGTGCCCGGCTAGCCGCTCCACGTAGCGGAACACCCCGCGGCCCACGGACAGCCCGCGGACGGCCACCACGGCGGCCGAGATGGCCACGATGTTCGGGTGCAGCGAGGCCCGGGCGAGCAGGAAACCGGAGGTGGCCAGCAGCGCGACGGCGCAGCCGGTGGACGCGGCGCCGGCCAGCACGGCCAGCACCAGCCGCCCGCGCAGCGGCTGGGCCAGCCGGAGCAGCCGGAGCAGCGGATGCGCGGCGGCCCGGCCGGGGGCGGGGGCAGCCGGGGCGGCCGTGGCGGTCATGGCGTACCCACCAGGGCACCCGGCGTGGCCGCGGTCCCCAGGCAGCCCGACGCCAGCACCAGGCGGCCCTGATCCAGCCGGAGTTCCCGGCTGCCCGTGCCGGCCAGGCCAGTGCCCGCCAGACCCACGGTGGACCAGCCCTGGCGGTGGGTGACAAGCAGCACGGTCCGGCCGGCCATCAGCCGCTCGATCGTGTCCATGATCTGCCGGGCGGTGATTGGGTCCAGGTGCGCGACCGGCTCGTCGAGCAGCAGCAGCGGGGCATCCCGGAGGAACGCCCGGGCCAGCGCGATCCGCTGCCGCTCCCCCGCGGACAGCCTGCTGCCTCGCTCGCCGAGCGGCGCGGCGTAGCCGCTGGGCAGCGCCTCGATGAACTCCGCGGCCCCGGCCGCGGCGGCGGCCCGGGCGATGTCCGCCGCAGTCGCGTCCGGCTGGCCGAGCGCGATGTTGCTGGCCACGGTCCCCTCGAACAGGTGCGGGCGCTGCGGCACCCAGGCGATCTGCCGCCGCCAGGCGGCCAGGTCCAGGTCGGCGATGTCCACCGCGTCCGCGCCGTCGCCGTCCCCCCGGCTGACCGTGATCCGGCCCTCCGTGGGGACAGCGAAGCGCAGCACAAGGGCCAGCAGGGAACTCTTCCCGGCACCGCTCGGTCCGGTCACCGCGACCCGGTCACCAGGCCGAATGGAACACGACACGTGATCGAGGGCCGCGCGCGGCCGGGATTCATAAGCCAGGGTCACGGCGTTGAGCTGGATGGTCTCGTGCCGGAGGTCGGGCGGGACGGGCGCCGCAGAGCCCAGCCCGGGCGGGACAGCGGCGCCCGCAGGGAGCGGTGTGTCCAGGATGTCGCAGACGCGGCCGGCCGCGGTGACCCCCTCCATGCTCGCGTGGAACTGGGTGCCCACCGCGCGCAGCGGCAGGTACGCCTCGGGGGTGAGCAGCAGCACCAGCAGCGCGGTCTGGTAGCCGACGTGCCCGGCCAGCAGGCGGAGCCCGATCTCCACCGCGACCAGCGCGGTGGCCAGCGCCGCGGACAGCTCGAGCACCAGCGCAGACAGGAAGGCGATGCGCAGCGTGGCCATGGTGGCGGACCGGTACTCGTCGGTGACCTCGTGGATCACGTCGGCCTGCGCGTCGGCCCGGCCGAACAGCTTGAGCGTGGGCAGCCCCTCCACCACGTCCAGGAAGTGGCCGCCGAGGCGGGCCAGCAGCTGCCACTGCCGCTCGGTGCGGGCCCGGGTCTGCAGCCCGACCAGGACCGCGAACACCGGGATGAGCGGCAGCGTCACCGCGATCACCAGCGCCGAGATCCAGTCGGCCAGCGCCACCCGGATCAGCACCGCGAGCGGCACCGCCACGGCCAGCACGAGCTGCGGCAGGAACCGGGCGAAGTACGGGTCGAGCGCGTCCAGGCCCTTGCTGGACAGGGCGGCCAGCTCACCGGCCTGCTGGCCGCCGAGCCAGGCCGGGCCGAGCCGGACCAGGTGCGCGGTCAGCTTGCGGCGCAGCTGCGACTTGACCGCGGCGGCGGCGCGCAGCGCGGCGATCTCCCCGCCGTAGCTGGCCAGCGCGCGGGCGGCCAGCACGGCCAGCAGCACGCCCAGCGTGACGGCCAGCGCCCGGGCGCCGGTGCCCAGCGCCGCGCTGGCCAGGGCGTGCGCCAGCAGCCCAGCCTGAGCCAGGATCAGCGCCGTGGTCACCAGGCCCGCCGCGACGGCGAAGACGAGGTAGCCGCGGGCGGCCGCGGCGTACCTGAGCAGCCGCGGATCGACCGGTTTCATGAACGGCTGGGCGCCTGGGTCACCGGGCCGACCGCGGGCGGCAGCGGCGCGCCGCTGACCCGGTGCCGGAACACCCAGTAGGTCCAGCCCTGATAGGCCAGCACAACCGGGGTGAAGATCAGCGCCACCCAGGTCATCACGGTGAGAGCTTAGTGCGACGATGACGCGTTGTGAACGGTGAGGCTGTACGCGGCGGACGTGGTGGAACCAGCACGTCAGGCTGATCTGCGGCCCCTCGGCAGGCGGCACCCCGGCCCGTGCTGCTGCGCCGGGAACGCGCGATGATGGTGCGGCGCACTGCCCACGGCCCGGCGATGCGGTCAGGTCAGGCGGAACGGGCTTGTGGCCCCCGGCTCAGGACTTTTGGCCCTAATTCCTGGCAATTCCCACCAGCCACGCTGGCACAAGGTTCCCCGGGACGGACAGGAGACACCAGTTGACTGCGCTGACCGCACCGGGGTGCTCATATGCACTGCTGGCCGACGGCACCACGATCACCATCCGGCCAGCTGGCCCGGACGATTTCGAGCAGGTCAAGCGGCTGCACGACGAGATGTCCCCGGACAACCTCTACCTCCGTTTCTTCAGCGTGAGACGGCAGGCGGGCGAGCACGAGGCCCGCCGGGTGTGCCGGGAGGACGAGGCGGCACATGGCGCGCTGCTCGGCTTCCTGGGCGACCAACTGGCCGGCGTGGCCAGCTACGAGCAGACCGGCCAGCCAGGCACCTCCGAGGTGGCCTTCGCGGTGGCGGACAAGATGCACCACCGCGGGGTGGCCACCCTGCTGCTCGAGCACTTGGTCTCGCTGGCCCGGGCCCGCGGGGTGCGCGTGTTCACCGCGTCCACGCTGGCGGAGAACACCGCGATGCTGCGGGTGTTCGCCGACGCGGGGCTGAGCGCGACACGCCGGCTGGACGATGGCGTGGTCGAGCTCACCATGCCCATCCCGCGCAGCGCGGGGCTCGGCGAGGCCAGCCCCTACCTGGACGCGGTGGCGGGCCGGGAGCAGCGGGCCGACGTGGCCAGCCTGGAGCCGCTGCTGGCCCCCCGGTCCGTCGCGGTAATCGGGGCGAGCCACCGGGTCGGCTCGATCGGCCGGTCGATCCTGCTGAACATCCGCGACGCCGGATTCGCCGGTGCTCTGTACGCGGTGAACCCGCACGGCGGCGACATCGACGGGATTCCCTGCGTGGCGTCAGCCACCGCGCTGCCCGAGGGGCCGGACCTGGCTGTGGTGACGGTGCCAGCCGGCGTTGTGCTGGATGTGGCGCAGGAGTGCGGCAAGCGCGGTACGCGGTCGATCGTGGTGATCACCTCAGGGCTCACCGCGGTGCAGTCGGCCAGCCTGCTCGACACCTGCCGGCGTACGGGCATGCGGCTGGTGGGCCCGAACTGCTTCGGCGTCGCGGTACCAGGCATCGGCCTGGACGCCACGTTCGCGGCGCACCACCCGCGACCCGGCATGGCCGGGCTGGTCGTGCAGTCCGGCGGGGTCGGCGTGGCGCTGCTGGAGCATTTCTCCCGGCTGGGCATCGGTATCTCCTCGTTCGCCTCGGTGGGCGACAAGCTGGATGTGTCCGGCAACGACATGCTGCAGTGGTGGGCGGAGGACCACACCACCCGGCTGGCCGTGCTGTACCTGGAGTCCTTCGGTAACCCGCGCAAGTTCGCCCGCACCGCGGCCCGGGTCAGCGCCACCATGCCGGTGCTCACCGTGCATGCCGGGCGATCCGCGCCAGGGCAGCGGGCCGCCGCCTCGCACACCGCGGCGGCCGCCGCCCCGATGATCATCAGACAGGCGCTGTTCGAGCAGGCCGGGGTCATCGCCACCACCAGCTTCGGCGAACTGCTCGAAGCGGCCGTGCTGCTGGCATCACAGCCGGTCCCGGCGGGCCGCCGGGTGAGCATCATCTCCAATGCGGGCGGGGCCGGCGTGCTGGCCGCGGACGCGTGCGTGGAGGCCGGCCTCTCCGTCGCCACCCTCAGCCACCTGGCCCAGGCCCAGCTGGCCGCGAACCTGCCCGCGACCGCCGCGGTGACCGGGCCGATCGACACCACGGCCGCGGTCTCGGCCGACGCGTTCGGCGCCGCGCTCGCGGCTGCGGCCGGCGACACCGGGGTCGACGCGGTCCTCGCGCTGGTCGTGCCGACCGCGGCGTCCGACCTCATCCTGGCGCTCACCTCAGCCCGGCTGCCGGTACCGCTGGCCTCGGTGGTGCTGGACCAGGCCGAATCGGTGCGGCTGCTGCCCGGCACCGACGGCGGGCCTGGTGTGCCCGCCTACGCCTACCCGGAGAGCGCGGCGAGGGCGGTCAGCCGCGCGGCCCGGTACGGCTCGTGGCGATCCCGGCCCGCCGACACCGTGCCCGACATCCCGGATCTGCGGGTGGCCGAGGCCAAGTCGCTGATCGCGTCCTTCCTGGATCAGGTACCCGGTGGCGGCTGGCTGCCCCCGGCCGACGCGGACGCGCTGCTCCGCTGCTACGGGCTGCCCATGGCGCCGTACCGGCTGGTCATCGACGCGGACCAGGCCGCCGCCGTGGCCGCCGAGCTGGGCGGTCAGGTGGCGCTCAAGGCCGACGTGTCCGGCCTGGTGCACAAGAGCGACGCGGGTGCGGTGCGGCTCGATCTGGACGGGCCGGCGGCGGCCCGGGCGGCGTTTGCCGAGCTGGCCGACCGGTTCGCGGACCGGTTTTGCGGCGCCGTCGTCCAGCCCATGATCACTGGCGGCACCGAGGTCATCATCGGCGTGGTGCAGGAACCGGTGTTCGGCCCGCTGGTGGTGTTCGGCCTGGGCGGGGTGGCCACCGACGTGCTCGATGACCACGCGGCCCGGCTCGCCCCGCTGACCACGACCGACGCCGACGACCTGATCCACTCGATCCGGGCCGCGCCGCTGCTGCTCGGGCACCGCGGCCAGCCCCCCGCCGACATCGCGGCGCTGCGCGACATCCTGCTCCGGGTGTCCCGGCTCGCCGACGACCTGCCCGAGGTCACCGAGCTGGACCTGAACCCGGTGATCGCCTGCGCCGACGGCGTGACCGCGGTGGATGCCCGGGTCCGGGTCACCGCGCACGCGGCGGCCGACCCGTTCCTCCGCCAGCTGCCCCAGGCCAAACCGGTTCCCGCCTGATCCAGCCAAGGAATCCCAGCCAAGGAGCTGATCCCGACATGACCGTGACCGCGCAGGCCGAGCTCACCAGTGATCAGCTGCAGGCCCTCGACGGATACTGGCGCGCCGCGAACTACCTGTCCGTGGGGCAGATCTACCTGATGAGCAACCCGTTGCTGACCGAGCCGCTGCGGCCGGAGCACATCAAGCCGCGGCTGCTCGGCCACTGGGGCACCACCCCGGGGCTGAACTTCATCTGGGCGCACCTCAACCGGGTGATCCGCACGCACGACCTGGACATGATGTACGTGATCGGCCCCGGGCACGGCGGCCCGGCGGCCATCGCCGGCACCTGGCTGGACGGCAGCTACACCGAGATCTATCCCAGCATCGGCCAGGACGTGGCCGGGATGGCCCGGTTGTTCCGCCAGTTCTCCTTCCCCGGCGGGGTACCCAGCCACGTGGCCCCGGAGACCCCCGGCTCGATCCACGAGGGCGGCGAGCTCGGCTACTCGCTCACGCACGCGCACGGCGCCGTATTCGACAACCCGGACCTGATCGTGGCCTGCGTGGTCGGCGACGGTGAGGCGGAGACCGGGCCGCTCGCCACCAGCTGGCACTGCGGCAAGTTCCTCGACCCGGCCCGGGACGGCGCGGTGCTGCCGATCCTGCAGCTGAACGGCTGGAAGATCGCCAACCCGACGGTGCTGGCCCGGATCCCCGAGCCGGAGCTGATCGAGCTTCTCCGCGGCTACGGCTGGGAGCCGGTGATCGTGGCCGGGTCCAACCCCGACCCGGTGCACCAGGAACTGGCCGCCGTGCTGGACGGCGCGATCACCAGGATCCACGAGATCCAGCAGCGGGCGCGGTCCGGTTCGGGCGGGCCGGACGGGAAGGGCCCGGGGCCGCGCTGGCCGATGATCGTGTTCCGCACGCCGAAGGGCTGGACCGGCCCGAAGGTGGTGGACGGGCTGCCGGTGGAAGGCACCTGGCGGGCGCACCAGGTGCCGCTGGCCGGGGTCCGCACCAACCCCGAGCACCTGCGCAAGTTGCAGGAGTGGATGCTGTCCTACCGGCCGGCCGAGCTGTTCGACGAAGCCGGGGCACCCCGCCCGGAGATCCTCCGCTTCGTGCCCAGCGGCGAGCGCCGGATGGGCAGCAACCCGCACGCCAACGGCGGCCTGCTGCTACGCGATCTGGCCATGCCGGACTTCCGCCAGTACGCGGTGCCCGCCAGCCCGCCCGGGGCCCAGGTGTCCGAACCCACCCGGGTGCTGGGCAAGCTGCTCCGCGACGTGATGCGCGGCAACCTCGCGGCGGGCAACTTCCGGGTGTTCGGGCCGGACGAGACGGCGTCCAACCGGCTGGAGGCGATATACGAGGTCAGCGGCAAGACGTGGGAGGAGGCCACGCTCCCGGTCGATGAGCACCTGGAGCCGGCCGGGCGGGTGATGGAGATCCTCTCCGAGACCACCTGTGAGGGATGGCTGGAGGGCTACCTGCTGACCGGGCGGCACGGCTTCTTCTCCTGCTACGAGGCGTTCATCCACATCGTCGACTCGATGTTCAACCAGCACGCCAAGTGGCTGAAGACCAGCCGTGCGCTGGCCTGGCGGCGGCCCATCGCGTCGCTGAACTATCTGCTCACCTCGCACGTGTGGCGGCAGGACCACAACGGGTTCTCGCACCAGGACCCGGGCTTCATCGACCACGTGGTGAACAAGAAGGCCGAGGTCGTCCGGGTCTACCTGCCGCCGGACACCAACACGCTGCTGTCCACCGTGGACCACTGCCTGCGCAGCCGGGACTACGTGAACGTGATCGTGGCTGGCAAGCAGCCCAACCCGGACTGGCTGGAGATGGACGCCGCGGTGCTGCACTGCACCCGGGGCGTCGGGATCTGGGAGTGGGCCAGCAACGACTACGACGGCAGGCAGCCCGATGTGGTCATGGCCTGTGCCGGCGACGTGCCCACGCTGGAGATCCTCGCGGCCACCAGCATCCTCCGGGAGAACCTGCCCGACCTGCAGATCCGGGTGGTCAACGTGGTTGACCTGATGCGCCTGGAGCCGGACACCGAGCACCCGCACGGGATGAGCGACGCCGAGTTCAACGCGGTGTTCAGCACCGACCGGCCGGTCATCTTCGCCTACCACGGCTACCCGGCGCTGATCCACCGGCTCACCTACCGCCGCGACGTGCACAACAACATCCACGTCCGCGGCTACAAGGAGGAGGGCACCACGACCACCCCGTTCGACATGGTTGTACTGAATGATATGGACCGGTTCCACTTGGTCATGGACGTCATCGACCGGGTCCCCGGGCTGGGCGACCGGGCCGGCTGGCTGCGCCAGCAGATGGTGGACAACCGGAGCCGGCACCGGGTCTATGTCCGGGAGCACGGCGAGGACATGCCCGAGGTGCAGGACTGGGTCTGGCCCGCCGCCCTGTCCGCCGCGCCCGGTCCCGGCCCGGCTGGGACGCCCGGCCCGGCCGCGCCCAACCCGGCCGGGGCGCCCCCGCCGTCCGCGGAGGATCCCTCCTGACGTGGACGTCCTCGTGGTCAACGCCGGGTCGAGCAGCTTCAAGCTCAGCCTGCTCGATTCGGCGGACAGAATCCTGGCCGCCACCGAGGTGGAGCACTGGGACACCGAGGACCCACCACCCAACCTCCGTGCCTTTCTTAACGCCGGTCCCGTGCCCGGTGCCGTCGGCCACCGCATCGTGCACGGCGGGCCAAAACTCACCACGGCAGCGGTACTTGATCCGCTGGTCCGCCAGGAGATCGAGGCGGTCACCGGCCTGGCGCCGCTGCACCAGCCGCGGGCGCTGGCCGGGATCGACGCGGTGTCCAAGCTGCTGCCCGGGGTGCCCGCGGTGGCCTGCTTCGACACCGCGTTCCACGCCGGGATGCCGGCCGCCGCCGCCACCTATGCGCTGCCCGCGGCCTGGCGGGAGCGGTTCGGCCTGCGCCGGCACGGCTTCCACGGCCTGTCCCACGCGTACGCCTCCCGGCGCGCCGCGCAACTGGTGGGCAGTACGCCGGAGCGGCTCCGGATGGTGTCCTGCCACCTGGGCGCGGGCGCGTCGCTGGCCGCCGTCCGGCATGGCCAGAGCGTGGACACCACGATGGGCTTCACCCCGCTGGAAGGGCTGGTCATGGCCACCCGGCCGGGCAACACCGACCCGGGCCTGCTGGTCTGGCTGCTCCAGGACGGTCGGCTCAGCCTGGACGAGCTGTCCAGCGGGCTGGAGCAGCGGTCCGGGCTGGCCGGGCTGGCCGGCGCACCCGACATCCGGGATGTGCTGCCCCGCGCGGACCGCGGCGACGCCGCCGCGGTCCTGGCCATCGACGTGTACCTGCACCGGCTCCGCCAGCTCATCGCGGGCATGGCCGCCGCCATGGACGGCCTCGACGTGCTGGTGTTCACCGGCGGCGTGGGCGAGCACCAGCCGCCGATCCGGGCCCGGGCGGTACCCGGCTTCCTCGGCGCCGCCATCGACGAGCAGCTCAACCAGGCGGCCTCGAGCGACGCCGACATCACCGCGCCGGACGCCGCCGTGCGCACCCTGGTGATCACCGCCCGGGAGGACATCGAGATCGCCCGCCAGGTCCGCGCCCTCCTCAGCGTCTAGCGAACCCATCAGCGCGGTGAGTTGTGCCCCACCGGCGGGGCACAACTCACCGCGCTGATGCGTTGCCCCGCCCCCCCCGGCCAAGCCGACGGCAAACGTGATTGCCGCACGCAGTTGACACTAGCTAGAATGTGAGAGTAGCTTTCATTTTCAATCAGCTGCCACATTGACTGAGTGATCGAGGGTGGTGACCATGAGCGGTTCGGATGCCCGCAAGTGGTGGGCGCTGGTGGCGATCGCGGCGAGTGTGCTCGTCGTCGGGCTCGACCTGACCGTGCTCAGCCTGGCGCTGCCGGTGCTGTCCGCCCAGCTGCACGCCTCCACGAGCGACCTGCAGTGGTTCTCTGCCGCCTACAGCCTGGTGCTGGCCGCGGCGCTGTTGCCGGCCGGCCTGCTCGGTGACCGGATGGGCCGCAAGAAGCTGCTGCTCATCGCCCTGGTGCTGTTCGGCATCAGCTCCGCGGCGTGCGCGTTCTCCACCTCCTCGGCCGAGCTGATCGCCGCCCGGGCGGTGCTCGGGCTGGGCGCCGCGGCCATCTTCCCGATGTCCATCGCCGTGCTCCCGGTCCTGTTCACCGAGGAGGAGCGGCCCCGGGCTATCGCGGTCGTGATGGGCGCAACCTTCATCGGCTACCCAGTCGGCCCGCTGCTCGGCGGGTGGCTGTTGGACAACTTCTGGTGGGGCTCGGTCTTCCTGATCAACGTGCCGGTGGTGGTGCTCGCGCTGGTGGCCGTGGCCCTGCTCATGCCGGAGTCACACGGGGCCCGGGCCACCGGCATCGACCTTCCCGGGATCGCCCTGTCCAGCCTGGGGCTGGCCAGCTTGACCTACGGCTTCATCAAGGCCGGCCAGGATGGCTGGAGCGACGCCACCGCCGTGGCCACCATGGTGGCCGGGGCCGTGCTGCTGGTGGCGTTCGTGGCCTGGGAACGCTGGATCACCGGCCGCGGTCAGCCGCTGATCCAGCTGGAGCTGTTCCGCTCGGCCGGGTTCACTTGGGGCACCGTGCTGGTCACGTTCGTGTCCTTCGCGATGTTCGGCATCCTGTTCGCCATCCCGCAGTACTTCCAGGAGGTGCTGGGCTTCGACTCGTTCGGCAGCGGGCTGCGTCTGCTGCCACTGATTGGCGGGATGGTGGTCGGCATGCTGGCCGGCACCCGGCTGCAGACGCCGCGCACCAAGGACGGCGAGCCGGTCAAGGCCGCGCCGCTGGGCGCGCGGCCACTGGTTACCGTCGGCTTCGCGGTGATGGCCGCGGCGCTCGCGGTGGGCGCGGCCACCAAGGTCACCAGCGGCACGGGCCTGGCCGTGGCCTGGCTGACCGTGGCCGGCCTGGGTCTCGGCCTGGCCATGCCCGCGGCCATGAATGTGGCGCTGGGCGCACTGTCCCCCGAGCGAAGCGGCTCCGGTTCGGCGCTGATCACCGCGCTGCGCCAGGTCGGCGCGACCATCGGGGTGGCGGTGCTGGGCACCGTGCTGCTGTCCGGCTACCGGAGCCGGCTGAGCCTGGGCCACCTGCCCACCGTGGCGGCTGAGGCGGTGCGTAGCAGCGTGGCCGGCGGGGTGGCGGTGGCGCGCGCCACCCACTCGGCCGACCTGCTCATCATGGTCCGGACCGCCTACGTGCACGGCCAGGACGTGATGCTCGCGGTGTGCGCGGTGATCGCCCTGGCCAGCGCCGTGCTCGCGCTGATCTTCCTGCCCCGCCGGGTGGCCGTGGCCACTCCGGCCGGCGCCGCGGCCACTCCGGCCGGCGGTCCGGCCACTACGGCCGGGGCTCCGGCCGCCCCAACGGCGCCCCCCGTGGCCGCGGACGGCACCGGCGCGGTCGGCGTAGCCGCAGCTGACGGCACCGCGCGCCCGGTCGCCGCCGGACTGAGTTCGGAGGACAATCAGCACCATGACCGAGCTCGGCGCCGCTGACCGGCCCACCGGGCTGCGCGAACGCAAAAAGGCCAAGACGCGTGCCGCGATCCGCGAGCACGCGTTGCGGCTGTTCCGCGAGCAGGGCTACGGCGGCACCACGGTCGAGCAGATTGCCGAGGCGGCCGAGGTCTCCCCGGCCACGTTCTACCGGTACTTTCCCACCAAGGAGGACGTGGTCCTGCAGGACGATCTGGACGTGCTGACCTTGGGGTCGCTGGAGCAGCAGCCCGCCGAGCTGAGTCCGCTGGCCGCGGTACGGGCCGCGATGGCCGAGGCCCAGGCCGGGTTCACCGCCGAGGAACGGCAGCGGTTCCGGGAGACGACCGAGCTCACCGTGTCCGTGCCGGAGATCCGGGCCCGGGCGCTGGACGAGTTCGCCCGCACCATCGACGTGTTCGCCGCCGTGATGGCCGAGCGGACCGGCCGGGAGCCGGACGACTCCGAGGTTCGCACCTTGGCCGGCGCCATCTTCGGCGTGATTCTGGCCGCCACGCTGCCGATGCTTGACCGGGGAGAGGTCGAGATCGACGACCTGTTTACCGCGATCGACCGGGGCCTGGCCCAGCTGGAGGCCGGCCTGACCCCGTGAGCCAGGCTCAGCGCACGCCGTGCGGCCGGAACTGGACGCTGATCCGCGGGCCAGTGGCCCGGGCGGTCTTGGGCACCGCATGCTCCCAGGTGCGCTGGCAGCTGCCGCCCATCACCAGAAGGTCGCCGTGGCCTAGCTCGTGCCGCCGCGCCGGCCCGCCGCCGCGCGGCCGGAGCAGCAGCGCCCGGGGCGCGCCCAGGGACAGGATGGCGACCACGGTGTCCTCGGTGGAGCCGCGGCCGATCCGGTCACCGTGCCAGGCGACGCTGTCCCGGCCATCGCGGTACAGGCACAGGCCCGCGGTGCACAGCGGCTCGCGCAGGTCCGGCCAGTAGTGCGCGGTCAGCGCGTCCCGCGCGGCCAGCAGCGCGGGGTCGGGCAGCGGCTCGCCCTCGGCGTAGAAGCAGAGCAGCCGGGGCACGTCCACCACCCGCTCGTACATCCGGCGCCGTTCCTCCCGCCACGGGACGGTCTCCCGGAGCCGGTCAAACAGCACCGCGGCGCCCGCCATCCAGCCGGGCCGGATGTCCACCCAGGCGCCGTGGGCCAGCCTGGTCCGGCGCACGGTCCGGCCCAGCGGCCCAGGGACCGGCTCGTCGTCCAGGTCGAGCAGGGATGCCTGCAGCGCGGTGTCCATACCCTGAGCATACAAAACTTCTCAAATATTTGTTCGAGCCACAATCGGGCAGTCGGCCGCGCCGCGGCGGCCCGGGGCCGTAGGGTGATCCCGTGGCAGGGCGTGAGCTGAGCGAGATCATGGACCCCGGCTGGGCGGCGGCGCTGGCCCCGGCGGCCGACCGGATCAGCGCGATGGGTGACTTCCTCCGGGCCGAACTGGCCGCCGGGCGCCGGTACCTGCCCGCCGGCGACAAGGTGCTGCGCGCGTTCCAGCAGCCGC
The DNA here is from genome assembly GCA_036497945.1 of Streptosporangiaceae bacterium. Classification (GTDB taxonomy): domain Bacteria; phylum Actinomycetota; class Actinomycetes; order Streptosporangiales; family Streptosporangiaceae; genus RYN-230. The sequence goes on from DASXIN010000175.1 coordinate 84,502, forward strand.
TGAGCACCGTGCGGGTGCTGATCGTCGGCCAGGACCCCTACCCGACACCGGGGAACCCGGTCGGGCTGAGTTTCTCGGTGGCGCCCGACGTGCGCCGCCTGCCGCCCAGTCTGATCAACATCTTCCGGGAGTACACCGCCGACCTCGGCTACCCAGCGCCCGCCACCGGCGATCTCAGCCCGTGGAGCGAACGCGGCGTGCTGCTGCTGAACCGGGTGCTCACCGTGCAGCCAGGCAAACCGGGCTCGCACCGGGGCAAGGGCTGGGAAGAGGTGACCGACCAGGCCATCCGGGCCCTGGCCGCCCGGCAGCAGCCACTGGTCGCCATCCTGTGGGGGCGCGACGCCCGCAGCCTGGCCCCGCTGCTCGGCAGCGTCCCGCTCATCGAGTCCGCGCACCCCAGCCCGAACTCGGCCGACCGCGGCTTCTTCGGCTCCCGGCCATTCAGCCGGGCCAACGCGCTGCTGGAGAAGCAGGGCGCAGACCCCATCGACTGGAAACTGCCCTAGCCACTGGTCCCGGGCCTTCGACCGCAACCAGGGGATCACTGCCCTGACCATGACCGAACTCCCAGAGAGAGCGGACGCGACTAGACAAGGGCTGGAGTTTCCTCACTTCAGCGGACATGCTCTGGTGGTGTGCTTACTGTCGCCGGCCATGCTGCGCAAGGCCGGGACCGGGCCGTGAGCTGCCTTCCGACGTGTGTTACGTCGCTGAAGGGGTATTCACCTGGAATGGCCCGCGGTACGGAGTTGGCCGCCAGGGTTATCGTCTCGGTCGCTGTCAGCGCAGCTGCGTTGCTAGAGGCGGGACGACAGTAGCCTCCAGTCCGCCGGGGAAGGGTCGGTGCCGACCATGGGCTTCCAGGGCGCGATCTTCGATGTCGATGGGGTACTGGTCGACTCGCCACACGACCGGGCCTGGCGAGAGGCGCTCCGCGAGCTGATGGACGGCGCGTGGGCCGATATCCGGGACCGGACCAGCTACTCGCCAGAGCGCTTCACCCAGGCGGTATATCAGCAAGTGATGGCGGGCAGGCCACGGCTGGCCGGCGCCACGGCGGCACTGGAGTACTTCGGCGTGCCCGATGCCGGCCACCGGGCCGAGCGGTACGCCGAGGCCAAGCAGCAACATATCGTCAAGCTGATCGAGGCGGGCCAGTTCATGGCCTTTCCCGATGCGCTTCGTTTCATCATGGCGGTCAAGGACGCCGGGATCCCGGTCGCGGCTGCGTCATCTTCCAAGAATGCCCGGCTGTTCCTGCGGCTGATCCGTCTGGACACCTTCGCGGCCGAGCAGCGGCTGGAGTATCCATTCGTCCGACCGGGAATGACGCTGCTGGATTTGTTCGATGCCGACATCTCAGGGCGCGACTTCCCACGCGGGAAGCCGGACCCGATGATCTTCCTTACCGCAGCTGACGAGCTTGGCGCCACGCCGGGCAGTTGCTTCGTTGTAGAGGACGCGACGACCGGGGTTGAGGCAGCCATGGCTGGCGGGATGGCAGCTATTGGTGTCGCCCGCCACGGTGACGAGGACCTGCTGGCCATGGCGGGTGCGGACTTGGTCGTGACCACCCTCGACGATGTTTCCCGGGAAGCCCTGGCGGGAGGCCGTTTGGAACAACGGAAGGCGGCCGCCGATCGCTGGCGGCGGCAGCGGGAGCGACCGACGAGCGCCTGGTCCCTGCGCTACGAGGGCTTCGACCCGGAGCGTCAGGGGCTGCGGGAGGCGTTGTGCGCACTGGGCAACGGATTCTTCGTGACCCGCGGCGCCCTGCCCGAGGCGCGTGCCGACGACATCAACTACCCGGGCACGTATGTGGCGGGCCTGTACAACCGGCGGCAGACCAAGATCAGCGGCCGGGTGATCGAGAACGAGGATCTCGTCAACGTGCCGAACTGGCTGTCCCTATCCTTCCGGGTGGCAGACGGGCAGTGGTTCGACGTCCGGGACGCCGATATCCTCGATCACCGCCTGGAACTCGACCTGCGGCGGGGGACGCTCACCAGGAACCTGCGTTGGACGGAGCCGGACGGGCGCCGCACCGGCATGGTGCAGCGCCGGTTCGTCAGCATGGAGAACCCGCACCTGGCCGGCCTGGAGACCACCTTCACGGCCGAAAACTGGTCCGGAACCCTGCAGGTCTGTTCCGGAGTGGACGGGCGGGTTATCAACTCCGGGGTGAAGCGCTACCGCGACCTGGACGGTCATCACCTCACGGTACTGCGCGCCGCCCAGGCCGACAGCGAGACCGTGGAGCTACAGGCGGAAACCAGCCACTCCCACATCCGGATCGCGATCGCCGCCCGGACCAGGGTTCTCTCCGAGGGCATGCCCACGACGGCGGAGCGGCGCTTGGTCGTCGAGCCGGGGTTCGTCGCGCAGTCGCTCACGCTCAACCTCGAGCAAGAACGCCCAGCAACGGTAGAGAAGATCGCCGCGCTGTACACTTCCCGGGATCGCGCGATCTCGGAAAGCCTGCTGGAAGCCCGCGAGGCCGCACAGAGCGCGGCCGGCTTCAGCAATCTCGGCGCGCGGCATGCGGCGGCCTGGGATGCCCTGTGGAGTCGCTTCGACGTCGAGCTGGGCACCGCCAACGAGTGGCTCGAGACGATCCTGCACCTGCACATTTTTCAGCTGCTGCAGACCGTGTCACCGAACTCGGTCCGGCTGGATGTTGGAGCCCCCGCGCGCGGATGGCACGGGGAGGCCTACCGCGGCCATGTCTTCTGGGACGAGATATTTATCTTCCCGCTGCTGAATTTCCAGAATCCGGTGCTGGCGAGCGCACTCCTGAACTATCGCCACGAACGCCTCGGCGCGGCCCGGGCGGCGGCGAGCGCGGCGGGATACCAGGGTGCGATGTTCCCCTGGCAGAGCAGCAGCAGCGGGCGCGAGGAGACCCAGCGACTGCACCTGAACCCGCATTCTCTCCGCTGGCTGCCTGACCACTCCCACCTGCAGCGGCACGTCAACATCGCGATCGCCTACAACGTCTGGCAGCACTACATGGTCACCGGCAGCATCGAGTTTCTCCGCTTCACCGGCGCCGAGATGCTGATCGAGATCGCCCGGTTCTGGGCCAGCCTCGCGACCTACAACCCTCAGCTGGACCGGTACGAGATCCTCGGCGTGATGGGCCCAGACGAGTACCACGACGCCTACCCCGGCAGTGACCGGCCAGGCGTAGACAACAACGCCTACACCAACATCATGGCCGTGTGGGTGCTACTGCGGGCAATGCAGGCCCTCGACGAACTGCCACCGCACTACCGGCGCGAGGTGACCGCCGAGCTCAGGCTCAGCGATGAGGAACTCGACCGGTGGCGGGACATCACCAGGAAGATGCGGGTGGTCTTCCACGAGGATGGCGTGATCGCCCAGTTCGAAGGCTATGACCGGCTGCGGGAGTTCGACTGGGCGGGCTACCGGGCCAGGTACGGTAACATCCAGCGGCTGGACCGGGTGCTCGAAGCCGAAGGAGACAGCACCAACCGGTACAAGCTGTCGAAACAGCCCGACGTCCTGATGCTGCTCTTCCTGCTCTCCCGCGACGGACTGCGGGAGCTGCTGCGCAACCTGGGCTACCAGGTCAGCGAGGCGCAGCTGGCCCGAACCGTCGCCTACTATCTCGCCCGGACCGCGCACGGCTCGACCCTCAGCGGCGTGGTGAGCGCCTGGGTACTGGTCTGGCTGGACCCCGCGCAGGCGTGGCGCTTTTTCGTCCGGGCGCTGCTGAGCGACGTCGCCGACGTGCAGGGCGGAACGACCGCCGAGGGCATCCACCTCGGAGCGATGGCTGGCACCGTGGACGTCGTACTGCTCTGCCTCACCGGTATGCGGGCTCATGGCGATGTACTCCGCTTCGACCCCGCGCTGCCGCCAGAGGTCAAGTACCTCCGCTTCAGCGTCCATTACCGGGGACATCGGGTGGACATCATGCTTACCGACGATCACATATCGGTCAGCTGCCGCCCTGGCCCCGCGCCGCCCATCAAGATCGCGGTAGGGGCGGAGGTCCGCGAACTGACGGAGGGCACGGAGGAGGAGTTCCGGCTCGCCCCCAAGCCGGGTCAGCCGCGCCAGCTGGACGTCGGCTAGCACACCCGCACCGGCGGGTCAGCGATCCGCGGGGGCGGCCCGGGGCAGCGTTCGGGGCGGCGCTACCGCCGGGTACGCGGTCATGCGGATCGACCCGGCCATCGTGTCGCCCGGCCCGTCAGGCGGGCCATCCCGGTGCTCAGCGGGGCATCATGCGCAAGCCCGCGTCGAGCCGGATCGTCTCGCCGTTCAGGTACGCGTTCCGGACAATCTCCAGAACCAGCGAGGCAAAACTCCGGTGCCTCGCCGAACCGGCGCGGCGAAGCCATCGCCCGGGCCAGCGCGTCCCGGGTGGGCGCAGGCACCAGGCCGAGCATGGGGGTATCAAACAGGCCGGGAGCGATCGACATCACGCGGATGCCGTGCGACGCGAGATCCCGCGCGGCAGTAAGGGTAAGGCCGACCACGCCCCCTTTCGACGCCGCGGTCGGCATCTACCAGCACAAGCTTGGCGCCGGACGCGTATAGCTGCTCTGCGGCCGCCCGGCCCAGCCCGGACGCAGCCCCAGTAACCAATGCCACCGCACCGTCGATATCCATTCGCGGGCCAGCGTCATTCGCGCACGTATGTGCCAGGTGCCGGGACAAGTGGCGGGTAGTCCCGGCTGCCGAGTCGGCTGGGGGCCTTCTTCTCCTCCCCGCTGCGGGGGATCAGCCAGTCGGCCCAGCGCGGCCACCAGGATCCGTCATGCATGGCCGCGGTCTCCAGCCAGCGGTCAGGGTCGGAGCCGGCCAGGGGCGCGTCCCAGTAGCCGTACTTCGCGGTCTTCGCCGGATTGACGAACGACTGGATGTGCCCCGACTTGACCACGACCAGCTCCTTGTCGCCGCCCAGCACCTCGGTGGAGGTGTAGCAGACCCGCCACGGCGAGATGTGGTCGGTGTACCCGGCCACGTGGAAGCTGTCACAGTCCACCTTGGCCAGGTCGATCGGCGTGCCGAGGACGGTAATCGCGCCTGGCCGGGCCGCCTTGCCGTCGACGAGGAGATCGGAGGTCTCGGTAGAGAGCCGGACGCTCAGCGCGGTAGCGTCATCGTTCCACGCCAGCACGTCGAACGGAGCGGGTTCGTCACCCAGCAGCCACCCACTGACCAGGTAGTTGAACACCAGGTCGTTGGGCCGCAGCCAGGCAAACGAGGTGCGCAGCACGTTGCCGGGGATAACCTGGCCGGCCGCGGCCAGGCCACTCATCGTGGCGCGAGATGCCTCGGTGTCCGACATGCCAATGATGTTGGGGTAGTCGTTGGTCAGCATCGTGACGAGGTATGTCGCCGAGTTGGCCGACGGGTCGCCCTTGGCCGCCAGGTAGCCACAGAAAAGCGCGGTCGAGATGCCCCCGGCACACAGCCCCAGCCAGTTGACGGTGTCGCTGTGGGTGATCTTCCGGACGACCTCGGCCGCCTTGACCTGCGCAGCGAGATAGTCATCCACCCCCCAGCGCCCGTGCCCGAGCTCGGGCCGCGGATTCCGCCACACGATCATGAACGTCTGGATGCCCTGCTCCACCGCGAACTCCACCATGCTCCGCCCGGGCGAGAGGTCCAGCACGTAGTAACGGTTCAGCTCCGGGGGAACCATGACCAGCGGCCGGGTGTGGACCTTCGGGGTAGCCGGCTCATATTGCAGCAGCTCGAATATCTCGTCCCGGTACACGACGGCTCCCGGTGTGCAGGCGAGCGTTTCGCCCACGCTGAAGGCCTGCCTGTTCACCATGCGCGGCATGCCGCCCCCGGCGAGATCGCGCAGCATGTTCACTGTGCCGCGGAACACGGAGCGGCCGCCGGTCTCGAAGGCGCGCTTGAGCGCGAGCGGGTTGGTCCACAGGAAGTTGGTGGGCGACGCCGCCGCCGACATGATGCTCGCCAGATAGCGGGCGCGGGCCTTCCGCTGCCACGGGCCGTCCCCGGCTTCCACCATCCGGTTCAGCCACTCGTCATAGAGCCGGTAGTACTGGCCCAGCCGGTGGTAGAGCGGGTTGTCGCGCCAGGTGGCGTCCGCGAACCTCGGGTCCTTCTCGTCGAACCAGATGCTCGACTGGCCAAGAGTGATCTTGGCCAGCTCGTCCGCCAGCCACGGCAGCTCCCGGGCTATCGCGTCGGGATTGACGAGGTCACCGATCGACTCCAGCATTCCAGCTGTAATTAGTCGGGGGTCAACCGGGCCCGGATAACCGGCTCCCGCCGGGGCTTCCCCGGGATCTCCCATGATCCCTCCTAAGTATCACGAACCGTGACATCAACCTGGCAGGTAGCCATGCGACGCATCAAGGGCCATACGTCCTCCCGGACGCCGTATTTGGCCACACGTTGCGGCCCGGCGGCCGCAGGTCCGCCTCTCGGCGGGGTGCCGACGAGACCGCGACTCGACCGGAATGTTGAGCGGTCAACTATCGTTACCGAGGTGTGCGGTCGTACCGCGAGCTGCCAGTGCTCCGGCGACACCGTGCGGAACGTGCAGATTTAGGCTGGAACCGAACTGTCATAGAGGAGATGCCATGCCAGCGGTGACTGTCGAAGACATCCTGGTCCTGCCGCGCATCGCGGAGCCGGACGCGGCCACGGCGGCCGAGCGGCCGGTCCGGTCGGTGACCACCGCGCCGTCCGGGTTCGAGGGTGAGGGTTTCCCGGTCCGCCGCGCGTTCGCCGGCGTGGATCTGAGCCAGCTGGACCCGTTCATCCACATGGACCAGATGGGCGAGGTGGACTACGCGCCCGGTGAGCCGAAGGGCACGGCCTGGCACCCGCACCGGGGCTTCGAGACCGTCACGTACATCATCGACGGCGTGTTCCGGCACCAGGACTCCAACGGCGGCGGCGGGCTGATCACCAACGGTGACACCCAGTGGATGACCGCGGGCGGCGGCATCCTGCACATCGAAGAGCCGCCCGAGGAGCTGGTCATGAGCGGCGGCCTGTTCCATGGCTTCCAGCTCTGGGTGAACCTGCCCCGGCGGCTCAAGATGACCAACCCGCGCTACCAGGACATCCGGGCCCAGCAGGTGTCGCTGCTGTCCTCCCCGGACGGCGGCACGCTGATTCGGGTCATCGCCGGTGACCTGGGCGGGCACCCTGGCCCGGGCATCACGCACACGCCGATTACCCTGCTGCACGCGACCCTGCAGCCCGGCGCCCAGCTGCAGCTGCCCTGGCGCCGCGACTTCAATGCGCTGGTCTACGTGCTGGCCGGGTCGGGCACCGTCGGCCCGGAGCAGCGCCCGGTGCGCACCGGCCAGCTAGCCGTGTTCGGCGCCGGCGACGCGCTGACCGTGCAGGCCAGCCAGACCCAGGACGGCCCGAGCCGCGAGCTCGACGTGCTGGTCCTGGGCGGCGAGCCGATCCGGGAGCCGGTGGCCGCGTACGGCCCGTTCGTGATGAACACCCGCGACGAGCTGGTCGAGGCGTTCGAGGACTTCCAGGCCGGCCGCCTGGGCACCATCCCGGCCGAGCCGCACCCCGGCCACGACGTGCTGTAAGCAGCCCATCAGCGCGGCCCGGCCCCGGGCCGCGCTGATGAAAATTTCCTGATCGGGCCGCCTTTCCGGCCACCTCCCCGAGCGCCGGCCCAGTTCCGCCCGGCCGCCTCGCGAGCCGCTCTTTTAGCACAACGCCCCTGCTCACAGCCGTGCCCTCGGCCCGCGCGGGGCCGCCACCGGCCACCCAAGCGGCATCCGCCGCATCCGGACCAGCCGTGGCCCGGCCGGCCGTCTGTACCAGCCCCCCGGTTGTGTCTATGTTCGCCGCAGAGCGGCCAGCGTGGACTGCCCCGAGGAGGATCCCTGCATGAGACCTACGTTGCGCATCAGAGCTGGGTATTTCCGGTTGCGGCGCGTGCTGACCGCATTAGCCGTGCTCGGACTGGGCGGCGCGGGCCTGGCGGCCGTCGCGGCCGCGCCGGCCAGCGCGGCTACCTCCTGTCAGGTTGCCTACTCGACCAACGACTGGAGCACCGGCTTCACCGCCTCGATCACCATCACCAACCAGGGCACAGCGCTCACCGCGTGGACGCTGACCTACTCCTACGCCGGCA
>DASXIN010000176.1:0-14735 GCA_036497945.1 Streptosporangiaceae bacterium
GTGGGCCGGCACGTGTGGTCCCTGCCCCGTTAGCTGGCCAGGCTGGAGCTAACCAGCTGACACAGGAAGGCAGAGACAATGGCCGGAACGCACGTCTGGCGAGCCCCCCGGATGCTCGCCGAGACCAGCCGTCGGAGCAGCGGCAGCCGCCGGGTGGGTGCCCGGCTGTGGACCCTGCTGAACGCCCCGGGCCTGCTCAAGGGCAGCTCCGCAGGCGCGGACAGCGCCGCCTGGATGGAAGACGACCGCCGCCGCTTCGCCGCCGCACCGCGCGGCTACTGACCCGGGCCGGCGCGCCCGCCGTGCGGCCAGCACCTCCGCAGCCGGCGCCCGGCCGCGAGCCGCCGCGATGAATACCACCCGCACGTCCTCGCTCAGCTGCAGAGCGTCGGCCAGCATCCGGGCACTGTCCTTGCGGGCCGTCCGGTTGATACCCCGCTCCAGGTCACTGACCGAGCGCGGGCTCAGACCGGCCGCCTCGGCCAGTTCCTCCTGGGTCAGCCGGGCCTCGGTGCGCAACTGCCGCAGCAGCTCAGCGAAGTTCAGTCCCGTCTCTCTGCTTCCTTGCGCCTCCGGCGCCCCGCCCGCCTCCCCGTCCCCCTTCACCGCCGACTTCCCTCGTCGCTTGTCGCTCGTTCCTCGCTCCGCGCTCCGCGCTCCTCAGTCCAGTCGGCGGCGCGCGCCTTTGGCGCGAGGCCCCATCGCCCCTCGCGTCGCCGTCGTAGCCCGGTGTGCCCATCGCGCTACCCAGCCTGGCATGTGCCGCCGACCCGGGCGACTCATTACCCGCGTCGACTAACCGGTTTCGGGCACACTTGGCGCTGTGGATCATTTACGGGAGGCATCGGTCGTGGGGGGCCGATTCCGGCTGATCGAGCCGGTCGGGGCCGGGGGTCCCGGCGGGGTGTGGCGGGCTGCCGACGGCGCGGCGCGTCATGAGGTGGCGGTCAAGGCGCTGGCTGCGCACGCCGCGGGCGACACGGTGGCACAGGCCAGGTTCCGCCTGGTCGCGCGCACCGTGCTGCAGCTCTCCGATCCAGGCATCGCCCCGGTGCGGGAGTTCGGCGAGGCGACGCTGCCGGATGGCCAGGCGGTCCCCTACCTGGTCCGGGACCTGATTCCGGGGCGGACGCTGGGGGAGCGGCTGCGAGCCGCGCCGCTGCCGCCCGGCGACGCGCTCCGGGTGGTGACCGCGACCGCGGACGCGCTGGCCGTCGCGCACCGGGCCGGTATCGCGCACGGGCACCTGGTGCCCGCCAACATCATCCTGGCGCCGGGTGGCCTCCGGGTGACCGACTTCGGCCTGTGGGCGCTGCGGCCACGGCCGGATGAGGACCGGGCGCCCGGCGCGCTCTCCTACGCCGCGCCGGAACTGGCCGAGGGCGGCCCGGCCACCCCGGCGGCCGACATGTATGCGCTCGGTGTGGTGTTCCTGGCCTGCCTGGCCGGGATCGGGCCTGGCGGCCTCACCCCGGGCCAGGTGGACAGCCCGGCTGACCCAGTCGCACCGGCCGGGCCGGCCAGCGGGGGAGCGGAGCACACGCCCATCGAGGACCAGGCGCTGGACATGGTGCCGGCCAGCCTGGCCGCGCTGTGGGCGGCGTGCCTCGGGCCGAACCCGGCGGAACGGCCCACCGCCGCGCACGCCGCGGTGATGTCCCGGCAGGCGCTCTCCGGCGGCCGCGCCGCCCGGTCCTGGTCCGCCGCCCAGGCTCAGTCCGCGCCAAAGGCGCGCGCCGCCGACTGGACTGCCGCGCCAAAGGCGCGCGCCGCCGACTGGACTGAGGAGCCTGGAGCGAGGAACGAGCGAACAGGCGACGAGGGAAGTCGGCGGGTAAAGCGCGCCGGAGGCGCAAAGCGAAGGAGTCTGGTCACGGTGGGCGGCGTGGCCACCGTGGCCACCGCCGCGGCCGCCGTGGTGGGCGTGCTGCTGGCCACCTCACCCGGGCCGCGTCCGGCCAGCCCGGCCTCGTCCACCACGGCGGCGCAGACCAGCCACCCGGTGGTGGCCGGGCCCAGCCCGGCCGGCACCGGCCAGCTGCCCACCCCCGAGGCGACGTCACCGCTGCTGGCCACCACCACCCCGACGGCCAAGCGGATCCCGCTGTCCCCGCTGGACGCGGTGGACCAGCTGTGGCGGACCATCGCCGCCGACGTGGCGTCCGGGCAGGTCCGCCAGGACGTCGGGCTGGACATGGACAACCTCATCCAGCCGGTCAAGACGGCGCTGGCCGCGGGCCAGACGGCCCCGGTCGCCCAGCTGGCCGCCACGCTGCGGCAGAAACTCTGGACCCGGGTGAGCGAAGGCGCCGTCACGGTCAGCGCGGCCACCGTACTCAACGACGAGATCACCGCGCTCGCCCGCACTGCCGCAACCACCTAGCCACCAGCCGGCGTTGGGCACGATATGGGTGTGGGGAATGGGGCGGGGCCGCCCGCGCGACGCGAGCGGCCCCGCCAGCAGGGGAACGGGGGTTAGTCGTTGGCGCAGGCCGTGCCGTTCACCGACAGCACGGTGGGGGCCGTGTCCTGACCGGTGTCGCTGCCGTTGAAGCCGATGGTGACCGAACCTCCGTTCGCGGCCAGTGCCGAGTTCCAGCTGGCCGCGTTCACCGTGACGTTCGACCCGCTCTGCGACCAGGTGCCGTCCCAGCCGTCGGCCACCGCCTCACCGGACGCCGGGAACGTGAACGTGAGCGTCCACGGGTTGATCGCGGTGCTGCCCTTGTTGGTGATGGTGATCGACGCGCCGAATCCGCCCGGCCAGCTGCTGGTCACCGCGTAGTGCACCGCGCAGCTGCTGTTGGCCGGCGGCGGCACGGCGAACGTCACCGGCGCGGACGGCAGCGAGGTGTTGCCGTGGCTGTCCACCGCGACCACGTTGTACGTGTAGCTGTTCCCGATGGTCAGCCCGGTCAGCGACAACGACGTGGCCGAGGTGTTGCCGACCAGCGTGCTGGCCCCGTTGCTGCCCTCCTGGTAGACGTTGTAGGAGGCCACTGGGTAGGTCCCGGCGGTGGCGGCGGGCCAGGACAGCGTCGCGGCGCCTGAGGTGTTGCCGGACGTGCTGGAGGACAGCCCGGACACGGTGGGCTGGCCTGGTGCGCCCGGCGCGGTCACCCCGGTGCCGCCGTTGCCCGGGATCTGCACCACGGTCAGCGTGTACGGCGCGGCCGTGACCGATGAGGTCGAGGTCTGCGTCGCGCTGGTGATCGAGGTGCCGTTGTTGGCCAGCGTGTACACGGTGGGTGACCCGGACGGGGTGAACCCGTTGTAGCCCAGGCTGACCGTGTAGGAGTTGCCCGGGTCCTCGTTGTCGATCAGCAGGTCCAGGCTGCCGCCCGCCCGGCGCACCGCGTGCACCCGGACCAGCGCGTTGCTCGACGTGGAGCTGACCATCTCGTCGCCCGGCGCGGCCAGCTTGGTCAGCATCTCGATGCCGTAGTACGGCGCGAACGGGGTGTCCACGGCCGGTTCGGCCGTCCCGCCGTAGCTGGTGTTGTTGGAGAAGACGCCCTGGTCGCCGTAGTCGGTGGCGCCGTCGACCGTGCTGACGGTGCCTTCCCCGTTGTGCTCGTTCCACCAGTCCACGCTGCGGACGCCGTTCTCCAGCCAGGTCATGTACATGTCGGCGGCGAACAGCGCGCCGGGCTGGGTGTCCATGTCGATGGACGAGTTGGTCTCGGTGACCAGCACCGGCACGCTGGCCACGTTGCTGATCCCGGCGTACTGGCTGAGCTGGCTGTGCAGCGTGCTGACGATCCCGGCGATGTCCTGCGGGTCGGTCAGCATCCCGGCGGTGGACGACCCGCCGGGGTAGTAGTGCACGATCACGCACTGGGTGGCCGAGCCGAGCGCGGTCAGCACGGTCTGGTTCCACGACTGCGGGTACTCCGAGTTCGTCACGCCGTCCGGCCAGAACCCGGGCGTGGTGAGCACCACGCACACCTTGGCGTTGGCGTCCACCGCGTGGATGGCCGAGATGTACTGCTTGACGCTGGCCGCGTACTCCACCGGGCCGCAGTTGTAGGTCTGCGACGGCTCGCTGCCCACGGTGACCGGGGTGCCGTTCAGCGACGTGTTGCAGTGCGAGTCGGTCTCCCAGTTGGCGCCGTATGTGCCGTTGCCGTAGACCTCGTTGCCCACCTCCCAGTACTGGATGCCGTAGTTGTTGGTCACGTCGGCGTTCTGCACCCAGGCGGCGGCCAGCGCGGGCGTGCCGGTGCCGTAGTTGACCGTGATGATCGGCCGCGCGCCGGCCCCCTGAGCCGTGCCCATGAAACTGCTGAAGCTGGTGCCGGGGGCCACGTAACCGTTGTCGGCGGCGGTGCCGGTCTGCCAGTTGTAGATGTCCGAGTAGGACCCGCCCGGGTAGCGCAGCGCGTCGATGCCGGCTGCCTTGAGCAGGCCCGGGATCGCGGTGTCGGTCATGTCGCTGTCGTAGACGGCGGTGTTCAGCCCGATCGCACTGGCCGGGACGGTGCCCAGCCCGGCGGTCGCGTTCACGGTGACCGAGTCGGTCAGCGTGGCCGCCGCGGCGTGCTCTGCCGTGGTACCGGCTAACCCGCCGGCCGCCAGCATGAACGCGGCTAGCGCGGCGAGACTTCTCCGGGTCAATCTGTGCAGCATCGCGGCCTCCTGGCGATTCCTCAGCCGCCCCGCCATCCGCGGCAGCCGTCAGGACTTTCGTAGGATCCGCCCCGCCCGCCGTCCAGCCGCCTTCTCGAAGCGCTTCCGGGCGGCTCCGGCCAGGGTCAAATCTTCCCAGTTCAGAACGCCAATGCCGGGCTGATGCCGCCCGCCGCGGCGCGGCCATGAAATGTAACCAAGCCGGCTCCGCCGGCCGCCGTCGGCGAACGAGGCTTGTCCGCCCGGGTGGGCTGTTCTTGTTCCACGTCAACGCGCTGGCGGACCGGCCGCTGCGCGCTCGCTGGCAGGCCGCCCGCGAGCTCGAGCCGGATTATGTGGCCGAGGCGTCGGGCCAGACGATGCACTTCTTCTCCGAGGCCTACCTGCGCGAACTCCTAGCGGGATGGCGGGAGCTGCAGCTCAGCTCGGTCCAGATCCCGCATCGCGTGACGGGTGAGCCGTTCAAGAACGTCTGGCGTGGCATAGCCCACCGCTGAACCACGGCTCGGGCCCGATCCGGGTCAGCCGCGCAGCCCGCGGCGCCGGCGTCAGCTACCCCGTTCCAGCCCCGCTCCCGGCGGACTAGGCTCGCAGAGTCCACTGCGAGCGGGCCAGATTCAGGAGCGAGGCACCGTGACTGATGATTCGTCCCTCAGCCAGCAGCCGTCCGGATTAGACACCTCCGTGCCGCACTCGGCCCGGGTGTGGAACTACTGGCTCGGCGGCCAGGACAACTACCCGCCCGACCGGATGGTCGGCGACCAGGTGATGGCGATGTTCCCGGACATCACCCGGCTGGCGCGGGCCGACCGGGCGTTTCTCGGCCGAGCCGTCCGGTACCTGGCCGGCGAGGCCGGGATCCGCCAGTTCCTCGACGTCGGCACCGGCCTGCCGACCGCGGACAACACGCACCAGGTCGCCCAGGCGGTCGCGGCCGATTCGCGCATCGTCTACGTGGACAACGACCCGCTCGTCCTGGCGCACGCCCGGGCACTGTTAACCAGCACGCCGCAGGGGGCCTGCGATTACATCGACGCCGACCTGCGCGACCCGGCCGCGATCCTGGCCCAGGCCGGCCGGACGCTGGACTTCAGCCGGCCGGTGGCGCTGATGATGCTGGGCATCGTCGGCAATCTGCCGGACGCCAGCCGGCCAGAATCGATCATCAGGCAGCTGATGAGCCCGCTGCCATCCGGCAGCTATCTCACGCTCAGCGACGGGGTCAATACCAGCGTGACGTTCACCGAGGCGGTCCGGCACTACAACGAAAGCTCGGCCAGCACCTACCATCCGCGCAGCCCGGAGCAGCTCACCGCGTTCTTCGACGGCTTGGACCTGGTCCCGCCCGGCGTGGTCGAGCTGAATCACTGGCGGCCGGAGACCAGCCCGCCCAGCCAGGAGGAGGTGCCGGGGATGGGCGGCCTAGCCCGCAAGCCGTGATGTCGGCGGCGCCGGCCGAGCCGGAGGTCGTCCCCCGGGCTAGCACCCATCAGGCGGAGTCGCGGATCACCAGCTCGGTGTCCAGGATGATGTGCGCGGGCTGCTGGCCGCCCCGGGCGATGAGAGCGAGCAGTTCGGCCGCCATCCGGGCGCCCATCGCCTCGACCGGCTGCCGGACCGTGGTCAGCTTCGGGTCGGTGTGCTGGGCCAGCGGGGAGTCCTCGAAGCCGATGACCGCGACGTCGTCCGGCACCCGGCGGCCGATCCGCCGCAACGCGCCGAGCACCCCGGCGGCCATCAGGTCGGACGCGGCGAACACGGCGTCGATGCCGGGCCGCCGGTCGAGCAGCCGGTACAGGCCGTGCTCGGCCGACACCCGGCCGAAGTCACCGAACACGATCAGGCCGGGGTCGGTCAGCCCGGCCTCGTTCATCGCCGCGCGGTAGCCGGCCAGCCGGTCCGCCCCGGGCGCCATGTCCGGCGGGCCCGCGATGGTGGCGATCGTGTTCCGGCCGTTCTTGAGCAGGTACTCGACCGCCATCTTGGCCCCGCCCGCGTTGTCCGCGTCGACGTAGGAGATGCCCTCGTCGTTGCCGAACGAGCGGCCGGCCAGCAGCACCGGGACGCCCAGGCTGCGCAGGTCGAGCGGCCGCTTGCCGTGCATGCTGACCAGCAGCGCCCCGTCAACGTGGCCGCTGCGCAGGTACCGGGAGGCGATCTGGTAGTCGCGCGGCGAGTGCGCGGTGAGCAGCACCAGCTGGATGCCGCGGGCGGACAGCTCGCGGCTGACGCTGCGCAGCATCAGCGGGAAGAACGGTTCGGAGAAGACGCGGGCGTTGTCCTCGCAGACCATGAACGCGATCGACCCGGTGCCCCGCGACGCGGACGCGCGCGGTGCCCGGTTGCGCACGTAGCCAAGGTGCGCGATGGCCGCCTCGACTTGCTGCCGCGTCTCCGGCCGGACCCGGGCCGAGCCGGTCAGCACCCGGGACGCGGTCGCTGGGGACACCCCAGCCTGCCGAGCGACGTCAGCGAGTTTGGGCCGTAATTTGGTGTCGCCCGGCACGCCAGCCTCCTCGCCAGCCATTTTCCGGTGGCGCGGAATTAGGCGGCGGCAGGCCATCCGAAGTGGCGTGGGTGCCTATGTCGCGCACCGGCTTTGTATCGAGAGCGTTACGGATATGCAAACTCTCTGCTGAATGTTCCGGCTAAATTCACTGCTCTGTCAAGGGGCAAAACCAGGCAATCGCGGCACAGTGCATGCCCCGTCAGCGCAGCCACAACGGCCATGAAAGTTTCATAGCAACGCTACCTGCGATCTTTACTGCTACGTGGGCGAACGGCGCGATCAGATCGCGGCCAGGATGTCGATAACGAAGACCAGCGTGTCGTGCCCGCCCACGTCCGGCGGGTTACCCGCCTGCCCGTAGCCGAGCTTCGGGGGCAGGATGAGCAGCACCCGGCTGCCCACCGGCAGGCCACGCAGGCCGGTCTCCCAGCCGGGGAGGACCTGGCCCGAGCCGAGCACGAACGACTCCGGGAAGCCGCGCGTCCAGGTCGAGTCGAACACCTTCCCGGTGCGCCATACCACACCGGTGTCCTGGACCACCACGGTCTGGCCGGTCTGCACCGGCTTGCCGGACCCGCGGATCAGCACCTGCCGGACCAGTTTGCTGGGCGGGCTGGCCTTGGCCGGGATGGTGATCACCGGACCGTGGTTGCCGTCGGCCACCATGGGCAGGCCCGCGGCGGGCCGGTAAGGCAGCGCGGTGCCGGTGGCCTGCCCGTGCTGCGGCATCGCGCCCAGCAGGTCGAACACGAACACCAGGGTGTCGGTGCTCATGATGTTGGCCTGCGGATCACCCTTGTGGCCGAAGCCGTACCGCGGCGGTACCACCATGAGCACCCGGCTGCCGACCCGCTGCCCGGCCAGGTGCCGCCAGGCGGGCAGGCCGGATTGCAGCGGCAGGCCCTGCGGCTGCCGGTCGGTGTAGCTGTCCACCACCTCCCGGTCCCCGGCCCACACCTTGCCCTGCACGTTGAACAGCACGTAGTCGTCCCGCCGGACCACCGGCCCGTGGCCCGGGATGACGGTCTGCACGATCAGCGAGGTGGCTGGGTGCCCGGTGGGGATGGTGATCAGCGGGTCGGCGCCGAACCGGCCGGTGACCCCGGGCACCGGCCCCGGGCTGCTGCCGCCGCTTCCGCATCCGGCCGCCGTCGCCATGGCCAGCAGCACGGTGAGCATTACGCAGCGTCGCGGCACAGTCATCGTTCCCATCCTTGGCAGCGCAGGGCCAATTCCCGAGCTGCGCACTCGGGAAGCAGGTCATTGGGGCCGGGGCGGGCCCGCGGGAATACCCACGGGCCCGCCCCGGCCGTTCCTTACCTCGAATTGCGGATATGGACGGCCTAGAAGCCGGACGGCGGCGCTGTCGTGGGGAACAGCTGCGCGAACGACTCGAAGGCGGTGGCGATTTCCACCTCCGCCCAGAACCGGTGGTAGTTGAAGACCGGGGCCGATCCGCCGTTCAGGTAGGCCTGGACCTTGGACCACTCCGGGTCGCCGATGTACCAGGGGCGGATGGACAGGAAGGTGTTGGTCGCCGAGCCGAGCGGGATACCGCCTGGATAGGTCCCGGTCCACCCGGACGGGATGTACACCCCTTCGTAATTGGTCGTGTTGTACGCGCTGGTGAAGTTGCTGTAGTCGGTCCGCGTCTCCGGCGCGGAGTAGCCGAGCGAGTCAGCGTAGAACTTGTGGATGATGTCGATGATGTTCTGCGCGTCGGTCTCGGCCGTGGCGTTGCCGGACTTAGCCGCGTAGTAGGCGTACACCTTGGCCAGCGACGCCGATATGCCGATGTCCGCGGAACAGCCGGACACCGACACGCTCAGGCCGGTGTTGGCGGGCGGCGCGGTGGCACTGGAGGTGTAGTTCTCGCCCGGCTGCCCGGACCAGGTCAGCGTGCCCGGCAGGCAGATGGCCCCAGTGCTCGTGTTGAACGAGGTGACCGACTCGGCCCAGGACACCCACTTGGCCAGGATCGCGCCGGCCTGGGTGTTCCCGGTGTCGTAGTAGTACTCGGCGACCCGTTCCATCGGCCAGGTCTGGTACCCGAACCACTGATTGCTCGGCGGGTTCGCGTACTCCGGATCGGGCGTGTAGTACATCCCGTCGAACGTGGTGTCACCGGCCGGTGGCTTGGACACGTCGCCGTAGTTGCCACCCCAGTTGTTGGTGACACCCCCGGCGATCGCGCCCTGGCTGGACTGCAGCCACTGGAACAGGTTCAGCTGCGTGGTCAGGCTGGTCGCCCAGTCCGCCTTGGCCGTCGGCGAGCGCGGGATCAGGTCGGAGTCGGTGGACAGCGCCCAGGCGGCCAGCGGGTTCTGGTAGCCCTCGTGGATCGACTCGCCACTGATCCGCCAGGACCAGGCGCCGGTGCTGGCCCCGCCCCAGGCGTAGTACCAGGACAGCAGGTAGGTGTCCTCGTTCGCCTTGCTGGTGCCGGCCGGGCAGGCCACTGAGCCGTCCTGGCTGCACGCCGCGGTGATCTGCTTGAAGTACTTGTCGAACATGGAATAGCGCAGGTAGTCGCCGAGCTTGGCCGCGTTGGCCAGGGTGCTGGCGATCTGGGACTCCTTGCCCTGGGCCTTGGCGAACATGTCCGCGATGTAGGCGGCCTGGACCAGTCGCGCGTCCGCGTCCGGCGCGTCGGTGTACTTGTACTGCGACGCGAAGCTGCCGCCGCCGTTATTGAACAGGTCCAGGAAGCCGTTCGGCCCGCCGAACTTCAGCAGGTCGCAGTCGGGCTGCGGGATCGTGTCCCAGACCGACTCCATCGGGCCGCGCTGGTAGCTGTTGACGAAGCTCGGCGTGGAGGTGGTGTCCTCGCACTGGCCGAAGCCGTATCGGTTGTCGGTGTCCATGATCCACATGGGCGCGTAGATGTTGGACGTGCCGTAGGTAGAGGTGAGCTCGGCGGACAGCGGGTCGGAACCGGCCGGCACCGAGGAGTTGAGCGCGACCGGGTAGTCGTTCGGGACCGGCTCGTCCGGCCCGTACTCCGCGGGTGACGACGCGTTGTAGGTGCTCTGTCCCGGTTGCTCGGACGCGCTGGGGATCATGTTCTGCTGCATGTTGGCCCAGGCGTTGTTGAACGGCGTCCAGTTGCCGGTGATCCCGCCGTAGTCGGCGGTCAGCCACAGGTAATAGCTGTACGTCTCCGACGTGGTCTCATGCCCGTAGTCCGGCGCCTCCACGATGAGCGTCTCGACCGAGTGGTACGGGATGCCCTTGGGGCTGAAGTAGCCGTTGTTCGGGTTCATGATCGTGTCGTACAGGTTGAGGAACCACTGGTCGTACGCGGACTGCGAGCCAGACGCCAGCGCTTCGGTGACCGTCGCGGTGCCCGCCGTGTACCCGGTGGCTGACGCGGTGACCGTGCCCTGCGCCCCGCCGTCCGCCGCGGTGCTCCCCGACTTGACTGTGACGTTCTGCGGCACGCTCCAGTTCGAGGTGGTGAACGTGAGCGTGGCGCCGGACGGGATGGACAGGTCGGCATCGCCGCTCTGCGCCACCGACACCGTGACGCTGGACGATGGCTGGGCGGACAGGGCCACCCCGAACGTGGCCGAGTTGCCCTGCTGGACCGCGATCTGGTTCGGGTTGACCACCACGGTGGGCGACTCGACGGTGATGGCCACCGGGTAGGAGACCAGGCTCTCCTTGCCGTTGCTGGCTACCGCGGTGATCGAGTAGCTGCCCGCGGGCACGTTGGCCCACTGCACCGCCCATGGGCTGGCGGTGGCCACGCCGATCTCGGTGTCGTTGGCCGCGCTGGTGCTCTGGTAGAAGGTGACCGAGGTGACCGTGCCGGAGCCGCTGACCGGGCTGGCCTGCAGCGTGATGGCCGAACCCGGGGTGAAGGTCTCCCCGGCGGTGGGGCTGGAGATGGACACCATCGGCGCCCCGCTGCCACTGCCACTGCCGCCAGTCGAGGTCGGGCTTGGGCTCGGGCTCGGTGACGGGGATGGCGACGAGGTGGCCGTCGAGGTGGGCGACGGCGACGGGGACGGCGAGGCGCTGCTGCCGCCGTTGCAGGCCGTCCCGTTCAGCGTGAACGAGGTCGGTGCGGTGTTGCTGCCGCTGTAGCTGAAGTTCGCGCCGATCTGCACCGAGGCGTTGCTGCCCAGGCTGCCGTTCCAGCTCGCGTTGGTCACCGATACGGCCTTGCCGCTCTGGATCCAGTTCCCCGACCAGCCCTGGGCCAGCGTCTGGTTGCCGGCGTAGGAGTAGCCGAGCGTCCAGCTGGTGATGGCCGAGCCGGTGTTCTCGATGGTGACGGCCGCCGTGAACCCAGTGCCCCAGTCACTCTGCACCGTGTAGGTCACCTGGCACGAGCTGACCGCGGTAGCCGCTGGGTTGAGCGCGGCCGCGGCCTGCGCCGCAGCCGCCGCGCCGCCGGGCGCGGCCAGGTGTGCGGCCGCCGCGGCCCGGGCCGCCGCGGCTGGCTGGGCGGCGCCGGCCGGGCCGGTCACCGCGGCTGGCTGGGCGGCGGCGGCCGGGCCGGTCACCGCGGCTGGCTGCGCGGCGGCGGCCGGGCCGGTCACCGCGGCCGCGGCGCTGCCCGCCCCGGCCAGCGTCCCGGCCAGCAGCGCGGCGCTGGCCACACCGCTGGCCAGCGTGCGCAACAGCGATCTTCGCGCTAACTGTCGCATCCGCATCCTCCTCGCGGATAGGGCTGCTGATGGCGGGTGAGCCGGGCAGCCAGGGTGGGGGCGCTCCCTGCTCGCGCGCACCGCGCGCACCGCACGTGATGCCATCGGAAAGCGCTTTCACAATTGGCCGGAGTCTAAATTCGGCCCCCTGACCCGTGAAGTGACCAGCTACGGATGGCCGCACCGGTGACGGTGGGTGAGCGGGGTTATGGTGCCCGGGCTGGTGGCCGCGCCCGGGGCCGGTCGACCCGGCGGAAGCCGGCCGGGCCGGGCTGACCTGTACGGCAGGGATCCGGTCGCGGCCCTGCGGACCATCCACCCGGTACCGCTGGTCCGCCGCCACGCCGGTCCGCTGGCCGCCCCGGTGACCCTGGGTGACTGAACCTTTCAGCCCAGACCCGGCGCCCCCGGCGGGTGATTCCCCGGCGGCCTGCCCCGGTCGACCTGCGGTAGCCGAGACCGCGGCAGCCTTATCACCCCGGATCACCGGACATAACCGGCAAAGCGGATATTTTTCGGGTGTTCCGGGGTGATGAGTGGGGACTTGACTGACTCGAGGGGGCCACGCCGCACCTCACCGGGGGCCCGCCCGGGCGGCCGCCGCGGCCTGCTGGACCGCGGCGCGCCAGGCGGGGCCGGGCGGCACCCTGCCGGACTCCACCTGGCCCAGCGCGTTGTCCACGTCGGCGCCGATCGCGTCGCTGGCCGGGCCGAGCACGGCGGCCGGGGTCCGGTCGGCGGAGCGGCCGAAGATGTGGCCGACCTGGGCGCCGCTGAAGTACGCGTTGGTCACCCCGTTCACCGCGGTGACCGCGGCGAAGTTGGCCGGGAACTCACCCTGGCTGCGGAACAACTCGACACCTGCCTGCTCCCCGGCCAGGAACGTGGCCAGCTGGAACGCGGCCTGCTGGTGCGCGCCCGCCTTGGGCAGGGCCAGGTAGAAGCCGCCGGAGTTACCCGCCCCGCCGGGTGCCGCGGTCACGTTCCAGCCGCCGGAACCCAACGGGCCGACCAGGCTGGTGATCTGGTGCAGCAGCCACGCCGGGCACATTACGGTGGCGAACGATCCCCGGGTCACGCCCCGGTTCCAAGCGGCCGATTGCGGGGTCAGCCCGGCGCTCAGCCCGTCCTTCGCCGCCTGTACGGCGGTGTCCCAGGCCTGCTTGATGGCTGGGTTGCCGGCGATGGCCAGGCGGCCGGCCTGGCTGTAGTACTGCTCCTTGGCCTGGGCCGCCATCGTGTTATACAGGCTGGCCGCGGAGTCGGTGAACGCGGGGCCACGCGGGATGCGGGAGCGGAACAGGCGGCCGAACTTCAGGTACCCGGCCCAGCTGGCCCAGTCCTTGGCCAGCACGGCGGGGCTGGTCGGCAGGCCGGCCTCGCGCAGCAGGGTGGTCCGGTAGCAGGCCGCGATCGGGCCGATCTCGGCGCCCAGCGCGTAGCTGATGCCCGCCCGGCTGGCCGACCGCTGGGCCACCCAGGGCAGCCAGTCGTCGGTGAACGCGCTGTTCCCGCCGGCGATCCCACCGAGCGTGTTCAGCGGGACGAAGTCGCTGGCCAGCGGCCCGGTCACGGCGGAGATGTCAGCCATCGGCACGGCCTGGATGTCGTCCAGCGCCTGGCCGGACTTCAGCCGCGCCTGGAGCGTGCGCCAGTAACTGGCCTGATCCGCGGTGCCGCTCTGGATGATCTTGATGTTCGGGTGCAGCCGCTCGTACTGGGCGTACAACCCGGCGCGCTGGTAGCCAGGATCGCCGAACACGCCGACCCGGAGCGTGATCAGCGGGCCGACTCGCTTGAACACCGACTGGTCCGAGGCCACCGTGCAACTGGCCAGCAGCGTGCAGCCCGCCAGCAGCGCCGCCGCAGCCCGGCCCACCCGGCTCGCCCGGCCGCCCGCCGCAACCCGGCGCACCCGGCTCGCCCGGCTCGCCCGGTCGCCCGCCGCAGCCGGGCCTATCCAGCCGTCCGCCGCAGCCCCGCTCACCCGGCGGCCCGTCCCGGCGCCCGCCAGCCACTCTGCTAATTTCGCCCCGTAATGCCTCGCCACGGACATGCGCGCCTCCTCGATCAGAAGACGAGAGTTGCCCGCCACGTACCTCGAGTCAAGGTCAGGAAAATGCCACGAGCCAGAGCCGTGAAATTTTCACGACAGGTCGCCCACCTCGGGGCGCGCGGTGATGTAGTCCCTTTCCGGCCGTGGCCGTGCACTTTTCACGCGGACCGTGCAGGAGAAAGGGGCATATCGCCCACCCAGCGCACCTTCCGCGTGAAAAGAGGGTGGGCGCCCGGGACGGGTGCCTGGGGGAGGGGTGCCGGGCTGGGCTGGCGGAGGGCTGGGCTGGCGGCGGGAGGGTGCCGAGGCCTGGCTGGTGACGGGCGGGGTGGCGGAGGCCTGGCTGGCGACAGGGAGGGGGTGGCGGAGGGCCGGGCTGGTGACGGGCACTCTGCGCCGGAGTACCTGACCGGGCCTGAGGGCCGGTCGTGAAAATAGCGGGCCTATTTTCACGCAAATCGGCTAATTGACCGGTTTAGTATGCGGCCGTTATGGTCGGCGTGTCATCTTTACAGCCAGCGTGTAGCTCTATCTGGCAGACTGCCCCGAGATCAATGCGGTCATCTGGAAGAACATTCCCGATACCGGTATGTGCTGCCCGGTGAATACACGCCGCAGTCGCTAACCCAGCAGGAGGTGTATGTCGTGAGACTCGACGCGATCCGATTGGCCAGACGCGTGCGTTACCTGGCATGCGGGCTGGCCGCCGGGGCCCTGGCCGCCGGCACACTGGCCATGGCCAGCTCCGCGCCGGCCAGCGCGGCTACCTCCTGTCAGGTTGCCTACTCGACCAACGACTGGAGCACCGGCTTCACCGCCTCGATCACCATCACCAACCAGGGCACAGCGCTCACCGCGTGGACGCTGACCTACTCCTACGCCGGCA
>DASXIN010000177.1:0-36886 GCA_036497945.1 Streptosporangiaceae bacterium
GGTGCCGCTGGCCAGCCGCCCATCCCGCACCCCCCAGAACGCGGCCATGCGGAACACGTCGCCGCCCGGCGCCCGGATCTCCACCTCGGCCGCGGCCGAAGACGCGTCGCCCAGCGCGCGGAGCACCACCAACTCACCCCACGGCTCGGGATACTCCCGCTGGAACCGCATCACCTGCTCCCGGCCGACCAGCCGTTCCCCGGTCGCGGGCATGTCCAGCACCGCGTCCGGATGCAGGAACGTCTCCGCCCGGGCCCAGTCCCGGGCCTGGTAGGCGGTATAGAGCGCGCGAGCCATATCTGCCGCAGTCACGGGGCAAGCCTGCCAGGTGATACCCAGGTCAGCGAGGCCCAGGGCTGGTGCCGCGCGGACCGCCGTCCTAGGTTGGGCACCAGGAGCCACAGCCGTCTCCTGAGGAGGAGCTCGGATGACAAGGATCACCGTCATGGTCGATGGCGTCACTTATGTCGATGACGTCGAACCTCGCCTGCTACTCGTGCATTACTTGAGGGAGGGCCTCGGCAAGACCGGTACGCCGGTCGGGTGCGATACCTCCAACTGCGGCGCATGCACCGTGCACCTGAACGGAATGTCGGTTAAAAGCTGTTCTGTCCTCGCGGTCCAGGCCGACGGTGGCGAGATCACCACCATCGAGGGCCTGTCCAACGGCGAGTGGCACCCGCTGCAGAAGGCGTTCCACAGCGAGCACGCGCTGCAATGCGGGTACTGCACGCCGGGCATGATCATGGCGGCGGCCGACCTGCTCCGGGACAATCCGCACCCCACCGACCAGGAGATCCGGGACGGCCTGGAAGGCAACCTGTGCCGGTGCACCGGATACGAGAACATCGTCCGCGCGGTCCGCCGCGCGGCGGAGTCAGAGGTGACGTCATGACCACCACAGAAGAGCCGGTCACCGAGGTCGGCCGCGGGCGGCTCCGCAAGGAGGACGCGCGCCTGGTCACCGGGCAGACCACCTGGACCGACAACATGAGCCTGCCCGGCATGCTGCACGTCGCGTTCGTCCGCAGCCCGTTCGCGCACGCCCGGATCACCTCGGTGGACGTGACCGGCGCGCTCCAGGTCCCGGGCGTGCTGGCCGCGTACTCCGGCGCGGACTTCGCCGACGAGCAGGGCTCGCTGCCCTGTGCCTGGCCGGTCACCCCGGACATCATCATCCCGGCCCACCCGCCGATGGCCACCGACGAGGTGCGCTACGTGGGCGAGGCGGTGGCCTGCGTCGTCGCCCGGGACCGGTACACGGCGGCGGACGCGCTGTCCGCCATCGACGTCAACTACGAGCCGCTGCCGCCCGTGCTGGACATCCGCACCGCCCTCAACGAGGACTCGCCCAAGGTGCACGAGGCGGGCAACAAGAGCTTCGAGTGGGTGTTCGCCAACGGGGACCTGGACGCGGCGTTCCAGGACGCGCCGGTGGTCATCGAGCGCAACTACCGGCAGCAGCGGCTGATCCCGAGCGCGATGGAACCCCGCTCTGTGGTCTGCTCCTGCGTGGGCGGTGAGTTCACGCTCTGGTCCTCGACCCAGATCACGCACGTGCTGCGGGTGATGCTGGCCCTGGTGACCGGGATCCCGGAGCAGAACATCCGGGTCATCGCGCCCGACGTCGGCGGCGGGTTCGGCTCCAAGCTGCAGGTGACGGCCGAGGAAGTGCTGGCCATGCTGATCGCCCGCAAGGTGGGCCGGCCGGTCAAGTGGACCGAATCACGCAGCGAGGGCAACCAGACCGTGCACCACGGCCGGGATCAGTGGCAGCGGATCAGGATCGCCGCCGAGCGGGATGGCCGGCTGCGTGGCCTGTCCGTGGACCTGCTGGCCGACATGGGCGCCTACCTGATGCTGGTCACTCCCGGCATACCGCTGCTCGGCGCGTTCATGTTCAACGGCATCTACAAAATGGACGCGCTCTCGTTCCGCTGCACCGGCGTCTTCACCACCAAGATGCCGACCGACGCCTACCGCGGCGCGGGCCGGCCGGAGGCCACGTTCGCCATCGAGCGGATCATGGACGAACTGGCCGACGAGCTGGGCCTGGACCCGCTGGAAGTACGCCAGCGGAACTGGATCAAGCACGAGGAGTTCCCGTACACCACGATCGCCGGGCTGACCTACGACAGCGGCAACTACGAGGCGGCCACCGCCCGGGCCAGGGAGCTGTTCGGCTACGACGCGCTGCGCGCCGAGCAGGCCAAGCGCCGGGACTCGGGTGACCCGGTGCAGCTGGGCATCGGCGTGTCCACCTATACCGAGATGTGCGGGCTGGCGCCGTCCCGGGTGCTCGGCTCGCTGGCCTACGGGGCGGGGGGCTGGGAGCACGCCTCGGTGCGCATGCTGCCCACCGGCAAGGTGGAGGTGGTCACCGGGTCCAGCGCGCACGGCCAGGGCCATGAGACCGCGTGGGCCCAGATCGTCGCGGACAAGCTGGGCGTTCCGTTCGAGGACATCCGGGTGCTGCACGGCGACACCCAGGTCTCGCCCAAGGGCATGGACACCTATGGCTCACGGTCGCTGACCGTCGGCGGGGTGGCCATGGCCGGCGCGTGCGACAAGGTCATCGCCAAGGCCAAGGTGATCGCCTCGGCGCTGCTCGAGGCGCCGCCCGAGGAGATCGACTTCGAGGCCGGGCAGTTCCGCGCCCGGGGCAGCTACGTGACCAAGACGATCCAGGAGATCGCGCTGGCCACGTTCGCGGCGCACGCGCTGCCCGACGGCGTGGAGCCCTCGCTGGACTCCGACGCCACGTTCGACCCGGACAACTTCTCCTATCCGCACGGGACCCACCTGTGCGCGGCCGAGGTGGACACCGAGACCGGCCAGGTCACCCTGCGCAGCTACGTCGCCGTGGACGACGTGGGCAACGTGGTGAACCCGATGATCGTGGACGGCCAGGTGCACGGCGGCCTGGCCCAGGGCATCGCCCAGGCGCTCTACGAGGAAGCCATCTACGACGACGAGGGCAACCTGACCACCACGACGATGGCCGATTACCTGCTGCCGTCCGCGGCTGACCTGCCCTCGTTCACCACCGACCGGACGCAGACTCCGGCGCAGACCAACCCACTCGGCGTCAAGGGCGTCGGCGAGGCCGGCACCATCGCGTCCACGCCGGCCGTGGTCAACGCGATCATCGACGCGGTCCGGCCGCTCGGCATCCGGGACATCACCATGCCGTGCACGCCGGAGCGGGTCTGGCGAGCCATCAACGGAGCCCAGCAGGCCAACGGAGGTGCGGCATGATCCCGGCGGCATTCGAGTACACCCGGCCCGCCTCGGTGGACGAGGCGGTGCGGGTGCTGGCCGAGGGCGGCGAGGACGCCAAGGTGATCGCGGGCGGGCAGAGCCTGCTGCCGCTGCTCCGGCTCCGGCTGGCCTTCCCCGAGCTGCTGGTGGACATCGGCGACCTCGGCGAACTGCGCGGCGTGCGCGACGAGGGCGAGAGTCTGTGGATCGGCGCGCTCACCACGCACGCCGACGTGGTCCGCGACCCACTGGTGCGCGAGCACTGCGGGCTGCTGTCCGAGGCCGCCGGCACGGTGGCCGACCCGGCGGTCCGGCATCGCGGCACGCTCGGCGGCTCGCTGTCGCATGCCGACCCGGCCGGTGACCTGCCCGCCGTGGCGCTGGCCCTGCAGGCCACCATGACCGCGGCCGGGCCGCGCGGCAGCCGGGACATCGCGGCGGCCGACTTCTTCGCCGACTACCTGACGACCACGCTGGGCCAGGACGAGATCCTTACCGGGGTCCGAGTGCCCAAACTCGGCGCGGCTTGGGGCTATCGTTATGAGAAGTTCCACCGGACGGCCCAGGCGTGGGCGATCGTGGGTGTGGCGGCTGTGGCCCGGCGTTCCAACGGGCAGGTCGCCGAAGCCCGGATCGGGCTCACCAACATGGGTTCCGTCCCGGTCCGGGCCCGGGCGACAGAGGAGGCGGTCGCCGGGGCCGAGGCTAACCGCAGCGCCCTGCGGGCGGCCGCAGCGCACGCCGACGAAGAAACGCAGCCGCCGTCAGACCTGCACGGCGCGCCCGACTACCGGCGCCACCTGGCGCGGGTGCTGACCGCTAGGGCGCTGGCGGTCGCAGCTGGAGTCTGAGCAGATGGAGATGGAGCACTCGTTCACCATCCCGGTCCCGCCTGAGCAGGCCTGGGGTGTACTCCTCGACGTCGAGAAGGTGGCGCCCTGCATGCCGGGCGCCACCGTCGACTCGGTGGACGGCGACGAGATCAAGGGCCGGATCAAGGTCAAGGTCGGGCCGGTCGCGCTTACCTACGCGGGCACCGCCCGGTTCACCGACAAGGACGAGCAGGCCCGCAAGGTTGTCCTGGAGGCGTCGGGCAAGGAGACCCGGGGCAGCGGCACCGCCGCGGCCACGATCACCTCCACGCTGGCCGACGACGCCGGCCAGACCCGGGTGGTGGTGCACACCACGATGACCGTGACCGGGCGGCCGGCCCAGTTCGGCCGGGGCGTGATGGCTGAGGTCGGCGGCCGGGTCATCGAGAAGTTCGCCAACAACCTGGCGGCACAGCTCTCCGGCGGTGCGGCTGTTCCGGCCGCTTCCGCTCCGGCTGCGGCGGGCGCGACCAGCACCGATACCGAACGCCGGTCCGCCACCGCGGCCGACAGCCGCCCCGGGGCGGACCAGGCCAAGGCGCCGATCGAGGAGCTCAACCTCCCGGTGCGGTCATACAACAGCCTGCGCCGTGAGGGGGTGCACACGGTCGGCTCGCTGACCGCGCTCAGCGAGCAGGATCTGCTGGCCATCGACGGCCTCGGCCCAGCCTCGGTCAAGGAGATCCGGCAGCGGCTGGCCGACCGGGGTCTCAGCCTCGGCACGGCGGCCGGGGCCAACGGTGGCACCGATGCCGCCCTGGCCAGTGCGGCCACCCCGGCCAGTGCGGCCACCGCAGCCAGTGCGGCCGCCCCGGCCAGCACGGCGACCCAGGCCGTTCCGGCCGCGGGCCCCAGCCCGATGGCTGGGATGGCGGCGGACCGGGATCTGGCCGCCTCGAACGGCCTGCTGCCGCCGCCGGGCGTCCGGCCGCCAGATGAGGACGCGCTCGACCTGCTGAGCGTGGCCGGCCTGCCGCTGCTCAAGCGGGTGCTGCCCGCCATCGGCGCGGCCTTGTTCGGCGCCATCCTGTTCAGCGTGCTGCGCAGGCGCCGCCGCCGGGCCCGCGGCTAGCAGGTGACCGCGTCCCCGGCTGGCTTCTCCCGGGACTTGTCGGCCGACCGCTCGCTGGCCGAGGAGCTGGACGCCGCCGATCCGCTGGCCGGCCTGCGGGACCGGTTCGTCTGCCCGCAGCCGGGCCAGATCTACCTGGACGGCAACTCGCTCGGCATGCTGCCCCGGGTCACCGCGCAGCGCATCGGCGAGGTAGTCGCCCAGCAGTGGGGGGCCGGCCTGGTGCGGTCCTGGGCGGACTGGGTGAGCCTGCCGCAACGCGCCGGTGACCTGCTCGGCAGCGTACTGCTCGGGGCCGCGCCCGGGCAGGTCGTGGTGAGCGATTCGACCACGGTCAACTTGTACAAGCTGGCCTGTGCGGCGCTGCACGCCCAGCCGGGCCGCCGGGTCATCGTGACCGACGATGACAACTTCCCGACCGACCGGTACGTGCTGGCCGGGGTGGCCGCCCAGTTCGGGGCCGAGCTGCGGATGGTCCACACCGACCTGAACGCGGGGATCAGCCGGGCGGCGCTGGCCGACGCGGTCGGCCCGGATACCGCGCTGGTCAGCCTGTCGCACGTGGCGTACCGGAGCGGCGCGCTGGCCGACATGGCGGGCCTCACCGGGCTGGTGCACGAGGCGGGCGCGCTGGTGCTCTGGGACCTGTGCCACTCGGCCGGCGCGGTCCCGGTAGATCTGGACGCGAGCGCCGCCGACCTGGCCGTGGGGTGCAGCTACAAGTATCTGAACGCGGGGCCGGGCGCGCCCGCCTTCCTGTACGTGCGGCACGACCTGCAGGACCGGCTGCGCTCACCGATCCAGGGCTGGTTCGGCCAGCGGGAGCAGTTCGAGATGGGCCCGGCCTACGACCCGCTGCCCACGGTGGCCCGGTTCACCACCGGGACGCCGAACATCCTCGGCACGGTCGCGGTAGAAGAAGGCACCCGGCTGCTCGGCGAGGCCGGTCTCCAGGCCCTGCGGGACAAGGGCATCCTGCTGACCAGCTACCTGATCGGGCTAGCCGACACATGGCTGGCCTCGCTCGGCTGCGTGCTGGCCACGCCGCGGGACCCGCTCCGCCGCGGCTCGCACGTCTCGCTGTACCACCCCGAGGCGTGGCGGATCAGCCAGGCGCTGATCCGGGCCGGGGTGATCGGCGACTACCGGGTCCCGGACCGGCTGCGCCTCGGTCCCGCCCCGATCTACACCCGGTTCACCGACGTCTGGGACGCGCTGGCCATCCTCCGCCAGATCATCGAGGCCCAGGCCTACGCCGACCTGCCCGCAGAACCCGCCGAAGTCACCTGAGCCCGGCCACCAGCCGCGACGGGATGATCTCTACCGGGAATGGCCTTTCGCCGGTCACTCCCATTCGATGGTGCCGGGGGGTTTGCTGGTGATGTCCAGCACCACCCGGTTGATCTCCGGGACCTCGTTGGTGATCCGGGTGGAGATCCGGGCCAGCAACTCGCCGGGCAGCCGCGCCCAGTCGGCCGTCATGGCGTCTTCGCTGGTCACCGGGCGAAGAACGACTGGGTAGCCGTAGCTGCGCCCATCGCCCTGGACGCCGACCGAGCGGACGTCGGCCAGCAGCACCACC
Source organism: Streptosporangiaceae bacterium (assembly GCA_036497945.1). Classification (GTDB taxonomy): domain Bacteria; phylum Actinomycetota; class Actinomycetes; order Streptosporangiales; family Streptosporangiaceae; genus RYN-230. The sequence continues at coordinate 6,788 of DASXIN010000177.1, forward strand.
GGGCACTGCCAGATTTCCCGGTCCAGGCCGGCCGCGGACAGTTCCTCGCGGACGATCGCGTCCACCGCGGACACGATGCGCAGCCGTTCGGCGGTGACCGCACCGACGATGCGGATGGCCAGGCCGGGCCCGGGGAACGGCTGGCGCCAGACGATCTCCGGAGGCAGCCCGAGCGTCTCGCCCACCTGGCGCACCTCGTCCTTGAACAGCGCGCGCAGCGGCTCCACGAGCTGGAAGCTCAGGTCGCTGGGCAGGCCGCCGACGTTGTGGTGCGACTTGATGTTGGCCGCGCCGGTGCCCCCGCCCGACTCGACCACGTCCGGGTACAAGGTGCCCTGGACCAGGAACTCGACGGTGCTGCCGTGGCTGCCCGCGTCCGCGGTGATCTGCCGCGCGGCCCGCTCGAAGGCCCGGATGAACTCGCGGCCGATGATCTTGCGCTTCTCTTCCGGGTCGGTCACCCCGGCCAGCGCGGCCAGGAACGTGGCCCCGGCGTCGACCACGGTCAGGTCCACCCCGGTGGCGGCCACGAAGTCCTTCTCGACCTGCTGCGCCTCGCCTTGGCGGAGCAGCCCGTGATCCACGAAAACGCAGGTCAGCTGGGCACCGATGGCCCGCTGCACGATGGCCGCGGCGACCGCCGAGTCCACCCCGCCGGACAGCCCGCAGATGGCCCCGGCCGGGCCGACCTGGCGGCGGATCCGGTCCACCTGCTCGTCGATGATGCTGCCCGTGGTCCAGGTCGGGCGGCAGCCGGCCAGCTCGAGGAAACGGCGCAGCAGCGCGGTGCCGTGTTCGGTGTGCAGGACCTCGGGGTGGAACTGGACACCGTAGAGCCGGCGGTCCGGGTCCTCCACGGCGGCCGCCGGGGTGGCCGCGGTGCGCGCGGTGACCGCGAAGCCGGGTGGGGCCGCGGTGGCCGTGTCCCCGTGCGACATCCAGACCTGCTGCCGCCCGGACAGGACGTCGGCCAGCTGGCCGCCGGGCAGCCGGTCAAGCTGGGTGGCGCCGTACTCGCCGGACCCGGTGTGCGCGACCACGCCGCCCAGGCCGGCCACCATCAGCTGGAATCCGTAGCAGATGCCGAGCACCGGGATGCCGGCCCGGAGCAGGTCCGTGCCGCCCGGCAGCGGCGGTGCGCCCGGCGCGTACACCGAGGCGGGGCCGCCGGACAGGATGATCGCGGCTGGCTTCCTGGCCAGCATCTCGGCGGCGGGCATGGTGCTCGGCACGATCTCCGAGTAGACCTGGCACTCCCGGACCCGGCGCGCGATCAGCTGGGCGTACTGGGCGCCGAAGTCGACCACGAGGACGGTGTCGAAGTCCGTACTGGGCTGCACCGATGCCCCTTCCTGAGCCCCTGGAAGCCGCCAGTCTAGTTGCCGCCTGATCATGATTTGGTCGGGGACGTGCTGGGGGGTGGGGCTGGGGCGGCTGGTGTGCGAGAGGCTGCTGGGGCGGAAGAGGACGCCGCGGGGGCGGCCGCTGACGGGGGGGCGGGGGGAGTCGGCGGCGGGGCGGGGGACGGCTCGGCGGGCGGGCTGGCCGGGTCAACCCGGACCCGGGCGATCCGGCGGCCGTCCATCTGCAGCACAGTCAGCACGTGCCCGGCCACTTCGATCTTCTCGTGGTCGGTCGGCAGCTGGCCGAGAGTGGCCAGCACATAGCCGGCCACCGTCTCATAAGGCCCCTCGGGCAGCACGATGCCGGTCTGCTCGGCGAACTCGTCCAGGTTCAGCAGCCCATCCACCTCGACCGCGCCACCGCGCAGCTGCCTGGGCTGGCCTTCGTCCACGTCGTACTCATCCTGGATGTCCCCGACCAGCTCCTCGACCAGGTCCTCCAGGGTGACGATGCCGGCCGTGCCGCCGTACTCGTCCATCACGATGGCCAGGTGCGCCCGGTCGCGGCGCATCTCGGACAGCGCGGATAGCACGGTCTTGCTGATCGGCAGCAACTTCACCGGCCGGTAGATCTCGCCCACGGTCAGCTGGCGGCTGGTCAGCTCGGGATCGATCAGGTCCCGGACGTGGATGAAGCCGATCACGTCGTCGTAGGACTCCTGGTAGACCGGGAACCGGGAGTACGGTTCCTTGGCCACCACCACCGCGGCCTCGCGCAGCGGCATGTCGGCGGGCAGGAAATCCACCTCGGTCCGCGGTACCAGCACCTCGCGGAGCTGGCGTTTCCCGGCGTCGAACACCTCACCCACGATGCGCCGCTCGTCCGCGCTGAGCGCCTGGGCCCCGGCCACCAGGTCGTGCAGTTCCTCCTCGGTCATCACCCCGCGGCCCTGCCGCGGATCGCCGCCGAGCAGCCGGACGACCAGGTTGGTGGACCGGGACAGCAGCCAGACCAGCGGCCGGGCCAGCATCGAGAACCGGTCCAGGGCCGGCGCTACGACCAGCGACACCTGCTTCGTCCGCTGCAGCGCGAGCCGCTTGGGCGCCAGTTCCCCGAGCACCAGGGTGAAGTAGGAGATCACCACGGTGACCACGACGAGTGACACCACGGAGGCCACGCTGGACGCCACGTTGTGCTCGATCAGGGCCGACTTGAGGTGCCCGGACAGGGTCGCTTCACCGAACGCTCCGGACAGCAGGGTGGCCAGCGTCACCCCGATCTGCACCGCGGACAGGAACCGGTTCGGGTCCTGAGCCAGCTTGGCCGCGCGCAGGCCCCGCTTGCCCTGGTGGGCCAGGGCCCGGATCTGGCCCTCACGCAGTGACACCAGGGCCATCTCCGCGCCCGCGAACACCCCGTTGACGAGCACGATAAGCAGGACGATGACGATGTCCCAGCCGACCTGGCTCACGTGCTGACCCCTGACCTCCGTAAGTCCGCACAGTCTAAGCAGTCAGTTGACCCTGAGCGGGGCGGCTGACCACTCTGCCTTGACCTTAACTGGGCGATCTGCCCGGACCGCGGCAGGAAGCCCGGTCACCGGGCAGTACCCGGGGGGATGCGATAGGAAACCGCGGCCGGGCCAGATAGCGTATGGGTCCCGTGAGCCCTGGGGTATGGAAGAGCAGTGCCAAGCTCGCCGACGGGCGGGACATCATCTACTTTGACGAGGCCCCTGACCTGGGCCGGGCGGCCGTGCCGGACACCAGGCCACTGCCGCCCGAGCCGGGGTACGGTGCGCCGCCGGAGACCGGTACGGCGGCCGATGGCGGGCTGCGCTGGGACGCGCTGCGCGGTGAGTGGGTGGTCATCGCGGCCCAGCGGCAGGGGCGGACGTTCCTGCCGCCCACCGATCAGTGCCCGCTCGACCCGTCCCGCCCCGGCCGGCCGACCGAGATCCCGGCGCCGGACTACGACGTCGTGGTGTTCGAGAACCGGTTCCCCTCGCTGCGCGGCGCGGGCCACTGGCCGACGCCTGTCCTGGCCGCTGGTCCCGGCCCGCTGGAGTACGGCGGGGTGCCGCCCGAGCCCGGCTACGGCCGGTGCGAGGTGGTCTGCTTCACCTCCGACCACTATGGCTCGTTCGCCAGGCTGAGCCCGCGGCGGGCCCGCACCGTGGTGGAAGCCTGGGCCGACCGGACCGCGGCCATGAACGCCATGGCCGGGATCGCACAGGTCTACTGCTTCGAGAACCGCGGCGAGGAGATCGGCGTCACGCTGCACCACCCGCACGGGCAGATCTACGGCTTCCCGTTCGTCACCCCGCGGACGGCCACCATGCTGGCCCAGGCCGCCCAGTACACCGGCCGGACCGGCCGGAACCTGTTCGACGACCTGGTCGAGGGGGAGCTCACTGCGGGCACCCGGATCGTCACCCGCAACGAGCAGTGGACCGCGTTCGTGCCCGCCGCCGCGCGGTGGCCGTACGAGGTGTGGCTGTTCCCCGCCCAGCGGGTGCCGGACATCCCGGCGCTGGGCGACGAGGCCCGGACCGGGTTCTGCGATATCTACCTCGACGTGCTGCGCCGGATGGACGCCCTGTTCGACATGCCGCTGCCGTATATCGCGGCCTGGCACCAGGCGCCGGTGCGGGACGTGCCGGGCGCGGCCGAGTTCGGCCTGCACCTCCAGGTACTGTCGGTGCGCCGGGCACCTGGCAAGCTGAAGTACCTCGCGGGAACGGAGTCAGGCATGGGAGTGTGGATCGGCGACATCCTGCCCGAGGAGGCGGCGCTGAGGCTCCGGGAGGCCGGGTGAAACTGCTGGTCACCGGCGGGGCCGGGTACATCGGCAGCGTGGTCGGCGCGCTGCTGGTGGCCGAGGGCCACCAGGTCACGGTGCTGGACGACCTGTCCACCGGGCACCAGGACGCGGTGCCGGTGGGCGCGGCATTCGTCCGCGGCAGCATCCGGGACGCCGCGCCACTGCTGGCCGAGGGTGTGGACGCGGTACTGCACTTCGCGGCCAAGTCGCTGGTCGGTGAGTCGGTGGCCAAGCCGACCCTGTACTGGGAGAACAACCTGGGCGGGTCGCTCGCCCTGCTGGAGGCGATGCGTGTCGCGGGCACCGAACGAATCGTGTTCTCGTCCACGGCCGCGGTATACGGGGAGCCGGAGCGGATCCCAGTGGCGGAGACCGACCCGCCCCGGCCGACCAGCCCGTATGGCGAATCCAAGCTGGCCGTGGACACCGCGCTGGGCGAATACAGCCGGCTGCACGGCATCGGCGCCGTCAGCCTGCGCTACTTCAACGTGGCCGGCGCTCACCAGCAAGCGGGCGGCGGCTGGCTGGGCGAGCGGCACCGCCCGGAAACCCACCTGATCCCGAACGTGCTGGCCGTGGCCACCGCGGTGGCCAGCGGCGCCGCGGGGCACCTCGATCTGTTCGGCGACGACTACCCCACCCCGGACGGCACCTGCATCCGGGACTACATCCACGTGGCCGACCTGGCCCGGGCGCACCTGCAGGCGCTGCAGGCCTGCCAGCCCGGTACGCACCGGGTGTACAACCTGGGCAGCGAGTCCGGCTTCTCTAACCGCGAGGTGCTGGCCGAGTGCCAGCGGGTCGCCGGGGTGGACATCCCGGTCCGGGTGGCGCCGCGGCGGGCCGGGGACCCGGCGGTGCTGGTGGCGTCGTCGGAGCGGATGAGGACCGAGCTGGGCTGGCGGCCGGAGCGTGACCTGCCCGCCATGGTCCGCGACGCGTGGACATTCACCCAGGCGATGACCGCCGCGGGCCAGTCCCGGTGACCGCTCGGGCCAGTGCGGATCGGGTCGCGGAGTGGTTCCGCACCGAGTTCGGCGTCCCGGCGGCCGGGGTCTGGCGGTCGCCCGGCCGGGCCAACCTGATCGGTGAGCACACCGACTACAACGACGGCTTCGTCTTCCCGTTCGCGCTGGACCGGGGCACCGTGGCGGCGGCCGCGGCTGCGGGCACTGGCGTTATGGAGCTGACTTCGCGGCAGGTGGGCACCGGTACGGTCAGCATCCCGCTGGCCGGCCTGGCGCCGGGCCGGGTCGACGGGTGGGCCGCCTATCCGGCCGGCGTGGTGTGGGCGCTGGGCGAGGCCGGCTACCGGCTGCCCGGGGTGCGGGTGGCCATCGACTCCGACCTGCCGCAGGGTGCCGGGCTGTCCTCATCGGCCGCGCTGGAGTGTGCGGTCGCGCTGGCGCTGACCGAGCTGGCCGGGCTGTCCGTGCCGCGGCCGGAACTGGCCGCGATCGCCCGGCGGGCGGAGAACGAGTTCGTCGGCGTGCCGACCGGGATCATGGACCAGTCCGCCGCGCTGCTCTGCCAGACCGGGCACGCCCTGCTGCTGGACTGCTGCAGCCTCGAGTGGGACAACGTGCCGCTCGACCCGGCCGCCGCCGGGCTGGCCCTGCTGATCATCGATACCCGGGCCAGGCACCGGCTGACCGAGAGCGGCTACGCCGCCCGGCACATCGAGTGCGAGGAGGCGGCCCGGGCACTCGGCGTGCGGTCGCTGCGGGACATCCCGGACACCAGCGGGCTGGCTGGGCTGACCGACCCGGTGCTGCTCCGCCGGGCCCGGCATGTGGTCACCGAGGACCAGCGGGTGCTGGCCATGGCGGCGCTGCTGCGCCGGGGCGAGGTGGCGGACGGCGGGCGGCTGCTGAACGAGTCGCACGCCTCGCTGCGCGACGATTTCGAGATCTCCTGGCCGGAGGCAGATGTGACGGTCGACACGGCGGTAGCGGCGGGCGCGCTCGGTGCGCGGATGATGGGTGGCGGGTTCGGCGGGTCGGTCCTCGCCCTGGTCCCGGCGGACTCCGCGGCGGTGCGCGGCGCGGTGTGCGCGGCGTTCCGGGACCGGGGCTGGCCGGAGCCGGGCTTCCTGGACGCTCCCCCGTCGGCCAGCGCGCAGCGGCTGTGGTGACCGGCATGGGCCCGCTCCCGGACGGCGCCGCGGCTGACAAATCGGTCCGCGAGGACGCCGCCGCGATCACGGCTGACCTGGCCGAGCTGCGGCACCGGATCCACCGCGAGCCGGAGATCGGCCTCGACCTGCCGCAGACCCAGGCGAAGGTGCTCGGCGCGCTGGACGGCCTGCCGCTCGAGTTGACCGTGGGCCGGGCGCTCAGCTCGGTGACCGCGGTGCTGCGCAGCGGGCAGCCCGGGCCCACGGTGCTGCTGCGCGGCGACATGGACGCGCTGCCGATCACCGAGCGGACCGGCCTGGACTACGCCTCGGCGGTGACCGGCGTGATGCACGCCTGCGGCCACGACCTGCACACCGCCATGCTGGCCGGGGCGGCGCGGGTGCTGTCCGCCCGGCAGGATGAGCTGCCCGGCAACGTGATCTTCATGTTCCAGCCGGGTGAGGAGGGGCACGCGGGCGCCCGGTACATGATCAGCGAAGGCGTGCTGGACGCGGCGGGCGACCGGCCGGTGGCCGCCTACGCGCTGCATGTGTCCTCGGCCCAGCTCAGCCAGGGCCAGTTCGCCACCCGGGCGGGCTCGATGATGGCCGCGGCCGACGTGCTCGACGTGACCGTGCGCGGGCACGGCGGGCACGCATCCCAGCCGCACCTGGCGGCCGATCCCATCCCGGCCGCCTGCGAGATGGTCACCGCGCTGCAGACGATGGTGACCAGGCGGTTCGACGTGTTCGACCCGGTGGTGATCACGGTTGGCAGCTTCCACGCCGGCACCACGGACAACGTCATCCCGGACGAGGCGCACTTCCTGGCCACGGTGCGCTCGTTCTCCGCGGCGGCCCGGGACCGGGTGCGGGCGGAGAGCGTGCGGCTGGTCACGGACATCGCCCGCGGCTATGGCCTGCAGGCCAGTGCCGAGTACCTGGACGAGTACCCGGTCACCGTCAACGACGCCGCGGAGGCGGCGTTCGCCGGGCAGGCCGTGACCGAGCTGTTCGGCGACGGCCGGATGCTGGCCCAGGATCACCCACTGACGGGCGCAGAGGACTTCTCCTTCGTGCTGGAGCAGGTGCCCGGGGCGTTCATCATGCTGGGCGCCTGCCCATCGGGCGCGGATCCGGCCAGCGCGCCGTTCAACCACGCGGCGGACGCGGTGTTCGACGACGCGGTGCTGGCCGACGGCACCGCGCTGCTGGCCGGGCTGGCCCTCCGCCGGCTGGCGGCGGACGGCCAGGCCGGCTAGCGGCGGATAGCCGGGCGGCTAGAGGCTGGCGACGTCGGCCTGCTTGGCCCGGACGGCGGCGGCTGCCTCGCGCAGCGCGGCCAGTTCCGGCTCCGTCAGCTCGCGCTGCACCACACGGCGTACCCCAGCCGCCCCAAGCTCAGCCTCCACGCCCAGGTACACCCCGGAGATGCCGTACTCGCCGTCCACCCAGGCGCAGACCGGCCGCACCTGACCGGAGTCCTCGGCCACGGCACGGGCCATCCGGGCGGCGGCCGCCGAGGGCGCGTAGTACGCCGAGCCGGTCTTGAGCAGCCCGACGATCTCCGCCCCGCCAGCCCGGGTCCGCTGCACCAGCGCGTCGATCTCGTCCTGGCTGAGCAGGCTGGCCAGCGGCTGGCCGTCCACCGTGCAGGCGGACGGGACCGGGACCATCGTGTCGCCGTGCGAGCCCAGGGTGAGCGTCTGCACCGAGCCGACCGGCACACCCAGTTTCTCCGCCACGAAGTAGCTGAACCGGGCGGTGTCCAGCATCCCAGCCTGGCCGAGCACCCGGTGCGGCGGGAAACCGGACACCTTGGCGGCCAGCGCGGTCATCTCGTCCAGCGGGTTGGACACCACGATCAGCACCGCGTCCGGCGCGTGCTTGACCACGTTCTCCACCACCTGGCGGACGATCTTGGCGTTGACCCCGATCAGGTCCATCCGGCTCATCCCCGGCTTGCGCGGCAGGCCGGCCGTGATGATCACGATGTCGGATCCGGCGATGGCCTCGTAGCCCTCACCGGCGGGCCCGGTGGTCTGCCCGGTCACCCGGGTCTCGAAGCCCTCGATCGGCCGCGACTGGTTCATGTCCAGCGCCAGCCCCTCGGGCTTGCCTTCGACGATGTCGGTCAGCACGACCTCGTCGAAGATGTCGTACTCGGCGAGCCGCTGCGCGGTGGTGGAGCCATAGAACCCGGCCCCGACAACCGTTACCTTGCCACTACGGGTCATTTCCAGCGATCTCCGTTCCGGCCTAGCGGTGCTCAGCGGACATCGCCTCGGCGAGGTTCTCGCTCAGCACCTTCAGAAATTCCTCGGTGGTCAGGAATGGCGTGCCCGGGCCCACGAGCAGCGCCAGGTCCTTGGTCATCTTGCCGCTCTCCACGGTGTGCACGCACACCTGCTCGAGGGTCTCGGCGAACCGGATCAGCTCTGGCGTGTCGTCCAGCTTGCCGCGGTGAGTCAGCCCGCGGGTCCAGGCGAAGATCGACGCGATCGGGTTGGTCGAGGTCGCCTTGCCCTGCTGGTGCTGCCGGTAGTGCCGGGTCACCGTGCCGTGCGCGGCCTCGGCCTCCATCGTCTTGCCGTCCGGGGTCAGCAGCACGCTCGTCATCAGGCCGAGCGAGCCGAAGCCCTGGGCCACGATGTCGGACTCGACGTCGCCGTCGTAGTTCTTGCACGCCCACACGATGCCGCCGTCGCCCTTGATCACCTGGGCGACCATGTCGTCGATCAGCCGGTGCTCGTACCAGATGCCCGCCGCCTCGAACTCGGCCTTGAACTCAGCCTCGTAGACCTCCTGGAAGATGTCCTTGAACCGGCCGTCGTAAGCCTTGAGGATGGTGTTCTTGGTGGACAGGTACAGCGGGTAGCCACGGTTCAGCGCGAACCGCATGGTGGCCCGGCCGAAGTCGCGGATCGAGTCGTCGAAGTTGTACATGCCCATCGCGACCCCGCCGCCGGTGAACCGGGCCACCTCCAGGTCCAGCGGCTGACCGCCGCCGTCCGGCTGGTAGCTGATGTGCACCGAGCCGGGCCCGGGCACGACGAAGTCGGTCGCCCGGTACTGGTCACCGTACGCGTGCCGGCCGATGATGATGGGCTTGGTCCAGCCGGGCACGAAGCGCGGGATGGTGGACATCACGATGGGCTCGCGGAACACCACGCCGCCGAGGATGTTGCGGATTGTCCCGTTGGGCGAGCGCCACATCTTCTTCAGCCCGAACTCGCTGACCCGGGCCTCGTCCGGGGTGATCGTGGCGCACTTGACGCCGACCCCGTACCGCAGGATCGCGTTGGCCGCGTCCACGGTCACCTGGTCATCGGTGGCGTCCCGGTTCTGCACCGACAGGTCGTAATACTCGAGCGGGATATCCAGGTAGGGCAGGATCAGCTGGTCCTTGATGAACTGCCAGATGATCCGCGTCATCTCGTCGCCGTCGATCTCGACGACGGGATTGATTACCTTGATCTTGGGCATGCCACCGACTTCCTTCCTTACCCACCCTGTGCTCTCGCCCGCGGGCTGTTGTCCCGCTGGGCGCTGTTTTCCGCTCGCGGTGTGCTCCCGCGGGCGGTGTGCTGCCGCTGGCCCTGTTGGTCCGGTCTGCCCGTCACCACGGGATCGGCAGCACGAGGCCAGCGACCAGCAGGCCGACGGCCAGGATGGCCAGCACCGTGACGTCGATAGCGCGCCGTCTGCTGGCGAGCAAGCCTGCCCGCTGCTCCGGCAGCGTCAGCCGGGCCGCGGCCGCGAAGAAAAGCACACCCGCCACTGTCAACGTACCTGGCCGGACGTAGTGCGCGCCCTGCCAAATCAGGGCGAGACCGGCGGCCACGCCGCAGAGCACGATCAGGTACGGCACCTGCACCGCGAGGCCGCCCGGCGGCCCGGCCCGCCGGGCCCGGCCGCGCCGGGACTGACCGGCCGGCGGGCCAACCGGGCCGGAGCGGCCCGCCCGCCCGGCCGGGCTCCCCGCCGCGCTGCCCTCCATGTCGCGCACTGCTCGCGCTGCTCCGTTCCGTGTCGCGCACTGCCCGCGCCGTGCTGCACCCCCGACGCTACCGCGCGCGGGGTGCCGCCGGCCGCCCGCTCAGCGCGGCCGGGGTGTCTCCATTTGCGGCACGCCCCGCCCGGTCAGCGCTCGCCGAGCGGGATCCAGCTGAGGTTCTGCTCGCCGATGTACTCGCTGTCCGGGCGGATCAGCCGGTTGTCCGCGTGCTGTTCCATCACGTGCGCGGTCCAGCCGGCCATCCGGCTGACCGAGAACACCGGGGTGAACAGGTCGGTGGGGATGTCCAGATAGTGATAGACGGTGGCGGCGTAGAAGTCCACGTTGGGATAGAGGGCCTTCTCCGCGAAGACGGTCTCCTCCATGGCCCGGGACATCCGGTAGTACGTGTCGTCGCCGGATCGGGCGGCCAGTTCCGCGGACATCTCGCGCAGGTGAGTGGCCCGCGGATCCTCCGTCTTGTACACCCGGTGCCCGAATCCCATGATCTTCTCGCCGGCCGCCAGCCGGTCCCGGACCGCGCCGGGCACCGCGGCCACCGGGTCGGCGCCGGCCTGCGCCCGGATGGCCACCAGCCCGCGCATCACCTGCTCGTTGGCCCCGCCGTGCAGCGGCCCCTTCAGCGTGCCCAGCGCCGCCACCACGGCCGAGTGCATGTCGGACAGGGTGGCCGCGCAGACCCGGGCGGCGAACGTGGACGCGTTCATCGTGTGGTCGGCGTGCAGCACCAGGCAGGTGTCCAGGATCTCCGCGTCCCGCTCGGCCGGGGCCGCGCCGCGCAACTGGAGCAGGAAGTTCGCGGCCAGGCCGAGGCCGGGATCGGGGGGCAGCCAGTCCCGGCCGTGCCGGGCGGCGTGATACGCGGCGACCAGGATCGGCTGCTGGGCGGTGAGCCGGGCCGCCTTCCTGGTGTTGGCCGGGACCGCGTTGGAGTCCTTGTCCGGGTCGTCCGCGCTGGCCAGCGACACCAGGCTGCGCAGCGCCTCCATCGGGCCCTGGGCCGCGGAGATTTCCGCCAGCGTGGCGCTGACCAGCTTGCCCAGGGTGCGGCCGTGGACCAGTTCGGCCCGGTAGCTGTCCAGCTCGGCCTGGCTGGGCGGGGCGCCGCGCTGCAGCAGGTAAGCGATCTCCTCGAACGTCGCGGCCCCGGCCAGCTGATGGATGTCGTAACCGCGATAGAACAGCCGGCCCGCCTGGCCATCAATGTCGCTCAGCGCGGTGGATGCGGCGACGACGTCAGCCAGGCCCCTGGACGGCTTATCCGCCATTTCGTCTACCTCCCGATGACTCGCTCGGCAGTGTACTTCTGCCCGCCGCAGCCACCTTGGGCCGGCCGGCTGGTCCGCATCCGGCCTGGCCCAGGCCCCGGTAGGGTGCCGCGGGGAGACACGCTGCGCCCAGGACCGAGCGCCGTCGGTAACCAGTTAGGTAAAACGGTGGGTACGAAATGGGGTACGGAACGGCCCGGGAAGGGTAACTGGACGGAGAGAGATCTGTGACCACTCGGGCAATCAGGAGGAACTGTTGTGGACGGGCCTTACATTCGCATCGAGGACAGCGGAGACGTTATCCAGTTGCGCGAGGCCGTGACGACGATCGGGCGCGGTGTCGGGGTAGACATCCGGCTCAGCGACCCGAGCGTCTCCCGGCTGCACGCGGAGATCGTCCGGCGCGGTCCTTACGCATACGTCACGGATCTCGGGTTATCGCGCAACGGCACCCGGGTCAACGGCCGGCTGGTGGCGCGGCGCGTCCTGGAGGACGGGGACGTGCTCACGTTCGGCAACGCCCGGTGCCGGATCGGCGGCCTGTCCACCGAGGACCTGGCCGCCGAGGTTGACCTGCGCCGCTCGCCCAGCCCTGAGCTGACCCGGCGCGAACTGGATGTGCTCACCTCGCTGTGCCGCCCGGCCCTGTCCGACGAGGCTTTCGTGGCCCCGGCCACCGCCCGCGAGATCGCCGCGGACCTGGTGGTGACGGAGGCGGCGGTGAAACAGCATCTGCTCCGGCTCTACCAGAAGTTCCGCATCCCGGAGGGCAGCAACCGCCGGGTCAGGCTAGCCAACGAGGTAGTCTCACTCGGCCTCGTCCGGCCACTGCCGCCGACCGGCCGGGACAACGTCCCGCCATCCGCGGCCAAGCCGCCGGGGCAATCACCAGGCCCTCCAGTACCCGCCGGGGCAGGGCGGGTCACAGCGGACGGAAACCTGCCTGAGCGGCGAGCCAGCTGACCGTACTTCGCCCGGATGAGCTGACCTGCTCACCGCCGGGGGCCTGATCACAGGTGGGCGTGCAGGAAGTGCCGGGGTAGATGGCCGAACACGCCGGGCAGCTGACCCAGCCCAGGGAATGCGGGCAGGTGCACGAGCGTCCCGGTGGGCGCACCGAGCGGCCAGAACGCGGCCGGTGAGGTCATCGCGGTAGCGACCGCCGCGACGGCCAGCGCACCCAGCACGAGCAGGGCCACCGCACGCACCCCCGGACTGCGCACCATGGCCGAGAACACCCGGTTCAGCTGCCGGCGCGGCTTGGCTGACCCAGGCCCGTAGCCGTAGCAGGCGATCACCGCGCCGGCCGAGTAGGACATCGCGTGGGCCAGCGACGAGCCGGGCACGGTCAGGTAGGTGAGGCCGGCCGCCGCCGCGCCCGCGACGAGGGCCAGCGGCGCCTGCAGCAGCGTGCCGATCAGGGACCGGGTCACGAAGACCGGGAACGCGGCCACGTTCAGCACCGCGCCGCGCTGGTCCGCGCCACGGTGCGCCAGGTCACCGGCCCGCAGCAGGGTCAGCATGGCCAGCGCGAGCAGCGTGCCGGCCACCGGCAGCACGACGGCCACGCAGACCGCGATCACCATGGTGGCCAGGACCAGGAGCGGCTGCCGCCGCGGGGCCGCCCAGCCGCGGTCACTGTCCGCGGTGGCCGGCCCGGCGGGGCGGCCCGCCGCCGGGCCGCGGCCGCCGGCGAAACTGTCACCGGTTGCGGCCGGGTAGCCGTTGGCCCCGGCGGGCTGGTAGTTCACCGGGGGCAGCACGTCGGCGAAGTCGTCGGCGCGCAACCGGCCCACGGCCATCGGCTGGGTACCCGGCCGGGCCAGCCCGGCCGCCCCGGCCGCCGGGCCACCGAACGCGGCCGGCCCCGCCATACCCTGCCCTGCCATACCCTGGCCCGCCACACCCTGGCCGGGCAGCACGGTAGCGGCGTGGCCGCCGGCGAACGCATCCTGGGTCGGGAAACGCACCGGGGCGTCCGCCCGGGTGCCCGGGGCCAGCAGGCCGCCGCCCAGCCCGCCAGGCACCGGCACCGGCTGCAGCGCGGCCACATCGAGCCCGGCGGACAGCGCGCTCAGCTGGGCCGCCGCGGGCCGGGCCGCCGGGTTGCGGCGCAGCGCACCGGCCAGCAGTTCAGCCAGCGGCGCGGGCACCCCGGCCAGGTCCGGCTGGCCGTTCACGATCCGGTAGAAGATGGTCTCGTATGAGCCGGTGCCGAACGGCGGGCGGCCGGTGGCCGCGAAGGCGACCGTGCCGCCCCAGGCGTGCACGTCCGAGGCTGACCCCGCGGGCTGGCCCTCGATGACTTCCGGGGCCAGGTAGCCCGGCGTGCCCATGAACATGCCGGTCTGGGTGAGCCGGGTGGAGTCCAGCGCCTGGGCGATGCCGAAGTCGATCACCACCGGATCGCTGTTCACCAGCATCACGTTGCCCGGCTTCAGATCGCGGTGCACCACGCCGGCCGCGTGAATGGCGGCCAGCGCCTCGGCCAGCCCGCTGGCCAGCCGGGCCAGCCGGGCCCCGGTCAGCGGGCCGTCCTGGCCGACCACCTCGTCCAGGGTGCGGCCGGGCACGTAGCGGGTCACGATGTACGGCGTGTCCCCGGCCACGTCGGTGTCCAGCACCTCGGCCACGAACGGGCTGCGCACCCGGCGCATGGTCTCGACTTCGCGGGCCAGCCGGCGCCGGGCGTTCGGGTCGCCGGCCACCGCGGGACGCAGCACCTTGATCGCGACCGAGCGCTGCTCGGGGTCGCGGCCGAGGTACACCACCCCCATACCGCCCTCGCCGATACGGTCGAGCAGACGGTAGGGGCCGAGCCGGTCCGGCATGTGGTCCGCTGTTGTCATCGTCCCCCCAGCCTACGAACTACCCACGCGGCGCCCCGGCAGGACGGGACAGAACGCAGGTAGAAGCGGTGCCGCAGCGATGGTAACCGACACCGCACTGTCGTCACCGCCTACGTGCCGGTGACCAGCCTGCGCAGCGCTTCGGCCGTCCGGGCGTTCTGCTCGGCGTAGCCGACGAGTGCGCGGGCCAGTTCGGCCGCCCATTCCGGCACGGGCACCGGCTGCCGGGACAGCACGACCCCGCGCACTTCACGGAGAATCTCCGCATTCGGCTGCCCGGCGCGTACCGCCAGCGTCATGACCTGCTCCCCCAGCCGGACCGTGATCTTGGATACCTTGCCGGGCCGCCCGTGCATCCGGTCGGATACGGACCGGTCCCGTTCTATGGTCACACACCCAGGCGGCAGTGACTCGCCAAGCGACTCGGTCAGCACCTGGGCGTAGATCGTCGCGTCGGCACTGTCCGCGCGCAGCGCGGCGGTGACCAGATCCAGGTCGGGGCTGGGCACCGGCTCAGTCATGGTTGCTCCTCAGGGCGGCTAAAGCGGCAGGCTGTCTCCCCTAGTGTCACCGCCCAGCGAAGGTGGCCTTCCCAGGACCATTCTCGATGAAGCTGCGCATCCCGGTGCGCTGGTCCTCGGTCGCAAACAAGCCGGCGAACTGCAGCCGCTCGATCTCCAGCCCGGTGTCCAGGTCGGTCTCCAGGCCATCATCGATGGCCTGCTTGGCCGCCCGCAAGGCGAGCGCGGGCCCGGTCGCGTACCGCGCCATCATGGAGCGCGCCACGTCGTAGACCTCGTCATCCGGGACCACCCGGTCCACCAGGCCCATGTCCAGCGCCTCGGCCGCCTCGACGAACCGCCCGCTGAACACGATGTCTTTGGCCACGGCCGGGCCGACCAGCCGGGGCAGCCGCTGCGTGCCGCCCGCCCCGGGGATCACGCCGAGCAGAATCTCCGGCTGGCCCACCCGGGCACCCCGGCCGGCCACCCGGAAGTCGGCGCACAGCGCCAGTTCCAGCCCGCCGCCCAGCGCGTACCCGGTGATGGCCGCGACCACCGGCTTGGGGATCTTCGCCACTGCGGTGAACGAAGCCTGCAGCCGGCGTGAGTCCGCCGCCATCTGGGCGTAACTGGCCTCGGCCATTTCCTTGATGTCGGCGCCCGCGGCGAACACCTTGGGCCCGCCGTAGAGCACCACCGCGCGGCACGCCGGATCTGCGGACACTTCATCGGCGGCCGCCGCGATCTCGTCCTGGACCTGGGCGTTCAGCGCGTTCATCGGCGGCCGGTCCAGCCGGATCGTGGCGATGGCCTGATCGATCCCGACCGTGACGAAGTCACCCATGACGCACCTCCAGCCGGGCCAGCGTCCAGCCGGGCGGGCATCACGCTGCCCGCCCAGGGCCCAGGTGGAGGCTACTCCCCGGCTGGCCGCGGCAACGGCACCCCCCGCGACTCTTCCAGGAAGGTGTGAATCTCCGCCTCGCTGTACCGGCGGTGCCCGCCGAGCGTCCTGATCGAGTGGAGCTTGCCCTGCTGCGCCCACCGGGTCACCGTCTTCGGATCAACCCGGAACAGAGCGGCAACCTCCGACGGCGTCAGGAGCTTGTTCTCGGCGTGCGTGTCTTGCTTCATGACGGGTGTGTCCTCTCACGTGGTGGGGGCGCCAGTGTCCACGGGAGGAGACACGACAGCGTCATGCCGCTGCCATAACGTGTAGCGGAATCTCATGGCCCCCCCGGGCTTCGCTGCTGCAGTGCCCTGAACCCTGCCCCTCCATGATGCGCCCGCAATGTGCGTTCCATGAAGAGCCCACGGGCACGTTGCCTAAAGTAGACGCACTGCCACGCACAGCGGTTTACGTACGGAACGTCATTTGACCACCACGTACCGCAAAGTTCAACCAGAACAGGCCGGAATCACCCCGGCAATCCCGTCCGCGCCCGCGATCCCGGGGGTCCAGGGGGTCGCCCCCCGGACCGACCTAGCGGAGGTCGCCGGTGGTCAGGCCGGCTGGCGCCTCGGGCAGCGTGACCAGACCCAGCTCGGCGTCCGAGGCCAGCAGCGGGTGCCGGGGCACGACCCGGAGCGTGTAGCCGAACGGCCCGGGACGGCCCAGCTCGGCCTTGCCCGCGAACCGGGCTACCCCGTCCTCCGGCCCGGCCTCCAGGTCCAGCGAGCTGACCGCCGGGTCGATGATCTCGTCCGCGTCACCCACCCGGCCGTACACCACCTCGACGTTCACGTCGTCCGGGGACAGCTCGCCCAGTGCCACGGTGGCCCGCACCACCAGGCTGCTGCCCGGTCCCTGGTCGCCGTCCTCGCTCTCCACGTGCTCGATCCGCACCCCGCCCCAGGCCCGGGTCACCCGGCGCTTCCAGACGGCCAGCTCACGGGCGGCGGCGAACGGCACCGGCTGGCTGAGCGCGTCCGGGCCGTCGCCCAGCGCCCGGGACGCCTTGGTGGCTGGCACGTACAGCCCCTCGACGTAGTCCCGGACCATCCGGGACGCCTGCACCCGGGGGCCGAGCGCACGCAGCGTGTGCCCGACCATCTCCAGCCAGCGGCGCGGCAGCCCATCCTGCCCGGTGTCGTAGAACCGCGGCGCCACGGTGTGCGCGAGCAGTTCGTACAGCGCGTTGGACTCCAGTTCGTCGCGCCGCTCCGGGTCCTCCACACCGTCCGCGGACGGGATGGCCCAGCCGTCCGCGCCGTCGTACCACTCGTCCCACCAGCCGTCCCGGATGGACAGGTTGAGCCCGCCGTTGAGCGCCGACTTCATGCCTGAGGTGCCGCACGCCTCGAGCGGCCGGAGCGGGTTGTTCAGCCACACGTCGCAGCCCTGGACCAGGGCGCGGCCCATGGCCATGTCGTAGTCGGGCAGGAACACGATGCGGTGCCGGACGGCCGGGTTGTCGGCGAACTGGACCATCCGCTGGATCAGCCGCTTGCCGCCGTCGTCGGCCGGGTGCGCCTTGCCCGCGATGATCAGCTGGATCGGCCGCTCCGGGTCGAGCAGCAGCGCGGTCAGCTTGGCCGGGTCGTGCAGCATCAGGGTGAGCCGCTTGTAGGACGGCACCCGGCGGGCGAAGCCGATGGTCAGCACGCCGTCGTCGAGCACCTCGTCGGTCCAGGCCAGCTCCGCGTCGCTGGCCCCGCGCTGCCGCCACGAGGCGCGCAGCCGCTGCCGGGCCAGGGTGACCAGCCGCCCGCGCAGCGTGCGGCGGATCTCCCAGAGCCGGGCCGGGGCGGTGTGCGCGACCCGCTCCCAGGCGTGCCCGTCCTCAGGCAGCTGCGCCTCGGCGGCATCCTCGGCCGGGCCACCGGCCAGGTCGAGCATCTCGCCGGCCACCCAGGTCGGCGCGTGCACCCCGTTGGTGATCGAGCCGATCGGCACCTCGGCGATGTCGAACCCGGGCCACAGGCCCGCGAACATCTCCCGGCTGACCTCGCCGTGCAGCCGGCTGACCCCGTTCACCCGCTGGGCCAGCCGCATACCCATGACCGCCATGTTGAACACTGCCGGATCGCCACCGGGGAACGTTTCCGCACCCAACGCCAGTACCCGGTCGGTGGGCAGCGCCGGGTCCCCGGCCGCCCCGCTGAAATGCCGCTCGACCAGATCCCGGCTGAACCGGTCGATGCCGGCCGGCACCGGGGTGTGCGTGGTGAACACGGTGCCCGCCCGGCACAGCTCCAGCGCGTCCTCGAAGCTGAGCCCGCGCGCGGCGTACTCCCTGATCCGTTCCAGCCCGAGGAACCCGGCGTGGCCCTCGTTGGTGTGGAACACCTCCGGCTCGGCGTGCCCGGTCAGCTGGCAGAACGCCCGCACCGCGCGGACGCCGCCGATCCCGAGCAGCAGTTCCTGGCGCAACCGGTGGTCGCCGCCGCCGCCGTACAGCCGGTCGGTGACCTCGCGCAGGGCCGGCTCGTTGTCTTCCACGTAGGAGTCCAGTAGCAGCAGCGGGACCCGGCCTACCTGGGCCACCCAGATCTGCGCGGACAGCGTCTTGCCCTCGGCCAGCGCGACGCTGACCCGGACCGGCGCGCCGGTGCCGTCGCGGAGCAGGGTGAGCGGCAGGCCGTTCGGGTCGCTGGCCGGGTACCGCTCGGTCTGCCAGCCCTCCGGGGACAGCGACTGGGTGAAGTAGCCGTGCCGGTACAGCAGGCCCACGCCGATCAGCGGCACGCCCAGGTCGCTGCCGGCCTTGAGGTGGTCGCCGGCCAGGATGCCCAGCCCGCCGGAATACTGCGGCAGCGCCTCGGTAATCCCGTATTCCGGGGAGAAGTAGGCGATGGCGGCGGGCGCGCCGGAGCTGGCCTGCTGATACCACCGCGGGCCGGACAGGTACTGCCGCAGTTCGCCGGTCGCCTCGTCCAGCCGGCGCAGGAACGCCGGGTCGGCGCCCAGGCTCTCCAGCTGAGCCGGCGGCACCTCGCCGAGCAACGCGACCGGGTCATGGCCGGACGCGTCCCAGCCCGCCGGGTCGATCGCCGCGAACAGGTCACGGGTCTCGGCGTGCCAGGACCAGCGCAGGTTGAGGGTCAGCTCACGCAGTGGGGCCAGCGAGTCCGGCAGGGCGGCGCGAACGGTGAAGCGGCGGATGGCTCTCACGGGTAGCGTCCTTGTCAACGGTTGATCATGAGACCAGCAGGTCAGTATGCCCAGCACCCGAGGCACACCGGACTGTACCGCGACAAGCCGAGTGAGCAGCGCGGTGCGGGAACGTATCCCGACAGGCGAGACGCCGCGAAGACCCGCGACAGGCGCACTGGCCGCGCTGGCCCCGCATCGCGGGAGGACCGGTGAGGTGTATCACACCGGCCGGCAAAAACTCCGCTGGTTACCGGCCGGCCGCTGCGCATGTCAAGCGTCAGACTGGGTAGCGTTCACTGGTGATCGGACGCATTCCCGTCCTGGACGTCGGGCCTGTCCTGGACTGCGGGCGCCGGCCGGCCAAGGCCGTCGTCGGCGAGACTTTCGAGGTAACCGCGACCGTGTTCCGCGAGGGACACGAGATGCTCGGGGCTGGCGTGCTGCTGCGCGGGCCGGGCGGCGAGCGGTCACCACTGGCCCTGATGCGCGAGCTCGTGCCGGGCACCGACCGGTACGGCGCCGAGGTGACCGTGGGCGACGAGGGGCTGTGGCAGTTCCAGGTGGAAGCCTGGGGTGATCCCATCGCGCACTGGCGGCACGACGCCGGGATCAAGGTGCCGCGCGGCCTGGAGACGGAGCTGATGCTCACCGAGGGCGCGCTGCTGTTCGAGCGCGCCGCCCGGGTCGTCCGAGGTACCAGCGCGGCTCACAGCGGCGGCTCGCCGCCGCTCGGCGCGGAGCGCCGATCGGGGAGTCCGGGGGGTCGCCCCCCCGGACTAGCACCAGCCGCCGCGGGCGAGCGCTGGCACAGGTCCGCGGTAGCCGCCCAGGAGGCACGCACCGCACGGGCGACGCTGCGCGAGGTGGCCGCGCTGCTCCGGGATCCCGCGGTGCCGCCCTGGGACCGGCTGGCCGCCGCGTCGTCCGACCGGGTGCTGGCCATCCTGGCCGAGTACCCGCTGCGCGACCTGATCACCCGGTCGGCCCGCTACCCGGTGATCGTGCACCGGCAGCGCGCGCTGTACGGCGCCTGGTACGAGTTTTTCCCGCGCAGCGAAGGCGTGGACGTCGATCCTATGGGTTACCGAGAGCCACGCAGCGGAACGTTGCGCAACGCTGCGGGCCGTCTCGACGATATTGCTGACATGGGGTTCGACGTGGTCTACCTGCCGCCGGTGCACCCGATCGGGACCACCGCGCGCAAGGGCGCGAACAACGCGCTGGTGGCCGGCCCGGGGGATCCGGGCTCGCCGTGGGCCATCGGCTCGCCGGCCGGCGGGCACGACACGCTGCACCCCGACCTGGGCACGTTCGCGGACTTCGACACGTTCGTGGCCCGGACCCGGGAACTGGGCATGGAGGTCGCGATCGACCTGGCCCTGCAGACCTCGCCCGACCACCCGTGGGTGACCGAGCACCCCGAGTGGTTCAGCACCCGGGCCAATGGCCGGATCGCTTACGCGGAGAACCCGCCCAAGAAATACCAGGACATCTACCCGCTCAACTTCGACAACGACCCGGAGGGCATCTACGCCGAGGTTCTCCGGGTGGTCCGGCTGTGGATGTCGCACGGGGTGCGCATCTTCCGGGTGGACAACCCGCACACCAAGCCGCTGCCGTTCTGGGAGCGGCTGCTGGCCGAGGTCGCGCGGACCGACCCGGACGTGCTGTTCCTGGCCGAGGCGTTCACCCGGCCGGCCATGATGCACGCCCTGGCCCAGATCGGGTTCCATCAGTCGTACACGTACTTCACCTGGCGCAACACCTCGGCCGAGATCACCGAGTACGCGCGCGAACTGGCCGGCCCGGCGGCCGCCTACATGCGGCCCAACTTCTTCGCCAACACGCCAGACATCCTGCACGAGTACCTGCAGCACGGCGGGCCGCCCGCGTTCAAGATCCGGGCCGTGCTGGCGGCCATGCTGTCCCCGTCCTGGGGCATCTACTCGGGGTACGAGCTGACCGAGAACGTGCCGGTCCGGCCAGGCAGTGAGGAGTACCTGGACTCGGAGAAGTACCAGTACCGGCCGCGGGACTGGGCCCAGGCGCAGCAGGGACCAGCCGGCATAGCACCGTATATCGCCCGGCTCAACGCGATCAGGAAAACCCACCCGGCGCTGCACTGGTTGCGTAATCTACGCTTCCACCACGTCGACCAGCCGGAGCTGATCTGCTTCTCCAAGCGGCTGGCCCAGGCCGAGGACACTGTCCTGGTCGTCGTGAACCTTGACCCACACCAGCCACGAGAGGCCACCGTCTGGCTTGATTTGCCTGCGCTCGGAATGGAAAGCTCCACGGACTTCGTTGTGGTCGACGAGCTTTCGGGCCAGTCGTACCGGTGGGGCCAAGCCAATTACGTGCGACTCGACCCGGCGAACGAGCCAGCCCACATCTTTCAAGTGAAGACATCCCCGTCTGCCTGAATTACTCCGATACGTCCGCAGGAGCCGCAGTGGTTACAGAGCCTGAGCCGGGCCGCCCCGCCCCTCCCGGCCTCCCGCTCCCGGAGCCCTTGCCCAGTTTCTCCACGCCGCCCGGCGAGCCGATCCCGGACCCGTTTTCCTTCGACCAGCCGCGCGACCCGCACTGGTACAAGCGCGCGCTGTTCTACGAGGTGCTGGTCCGCGGGTTCCACGACTCCAACTCGGACGGCACCGGTGACCTGCGTGGCCTGACCTCGCGGCTGGACTACCTCCAGTGGCTGGGCATCGACTGCATCTGGCTGCTGCCCATCTACGCCTCGCCGCTACGCGACGGCGGGTACGACATCTCCGATTTCACGTCCGTATTGCCAGATTTTGGCAATATCGGGGATTTCGTGGAACTGATCGATCAGGCGCACGAGCGCGGCATCCGGGTGATCGCCGACCTGGTGATGAACCACACCAGCGAGGCGCATCCGTGGTTCCAGGCATCCCGCGCCGATCCGGACGGCCCGTACGGGGATTTTTATGTCTGGTCCGATACCGATGACCGGTTCCCCGAGGCGCGCGTCATCTTCGTGGACCACGAGCACTCGAACTGGACTTATGATCCGGTCCGCGGCCAGTACTACTGGCACCGGTTCTTCTCTCATCAGCCGGACCTGAACTACGAGAACCCGCGGGTCCAGGACGCCATGCTGGAAGTGCTCCGGTTCTGGCTGGATCTGGGTATCGACGGTTTCCGCCTGGACGCGGTGCCTTATCTGTACGAGCGTGAGGGCACTAACTGCGAGAACCTCAAGGAAACGCACGAGTACCTGAAGCGGGTCCGGACCGAAGTGGACCGGCTGTACCCGGACCGGGTGCTGCTGGCCGAGGCGAACCAGTGGCCGGCCGACGTGGTCGAGTACTTTGGCGACCCGGAGGTGGGCGGGGACGAATGCCACATGGCCTTCCATTTCCCGCTTATGCCGCGCATCTTCATGGCCGTCCGGCGGGAGCAACGCTACCCGATCTCGGAGATCCTGGCCCAGACCCCGCCCATCCCGGCCAACTGCCAGTGGGGCATCTTCCTGCGCAACCACGACGAGCTGACGCTGGAGATGGTCACCGACGACGAGCGGGACTACATGTACGCGGAGTACGCCAAGGACCCGCGGATGAAGGCCAACATCGGGATCCGGCGGCGGCTGGCCCCGCTGCTGGAGAACGACCGGAACCAGCTCGAGCTGTTCACCGCCCTGCTGCTGTCGCTGCCCGGCTCGCCGGTGCTGTACTACGGCGACGAGATCGGCATGGGTGACAACATCTGGCTGGGCGACCGGGATGGCGTGCGCACCCCGATGCAGTGGACCCCGGACCGCAACGCCGGCTTCTCCAGCTGTGATCCGGCCCGGCTCTACCTGCCGCTGCTGATGGACCCGATCTACGGCTACCAGGCGCTGAACGTGGAGGCGCAGCAGAAGAACGGCGGCTCGTTCCTGCACTGGACCAAGCGCATGATCGAGATCCGCAAGCGGCACCCGGTGTTCGGGCTGGGCGGCTACGAGGAACTCAGCTCGTCCAACCCGAGCGTGCTGGCGTTCGTCCGGGAGTACACCGTGCCCGGGCACCGGCCGGACGGCCAGGACGCCACCGACCGCATCCTGTGCGTCAACAACCTGTCCCGGTTCCCGCAGCCGGTCGAGCTGGACCTGCGCCGGTTCAAGGGCCTGACCCCGGTCGAGGCCATGGGCGGGGTCACCTTCCCGCCGATCGGTGACCTCAGCTACCTGCTCACCCTGCCCGGCCACGGCTTTTACTGGTTTATCCTGCCCGAGCCCAGGGGAGACCACCCGCGGTGACAGCGGCCTGGGAGGCCCGGTCACTTTGATTACAAAAGGTAACCAGCAAGATGATGATCGACATCATGCTGCATGTTCCCCGGGGACGGGGTAGACCGGAAATATGACATTTGAGGAAACGCTGGCGGAGTGGATCCCGTCGCAGCGCTGGTTCGCCGGCAAGGGCGCCAGGATCCTCGATGTGGCCATCGTGGCCGACACCGAACTGGTCAGCGGCGACCCTGGGCTCCGGCACCTCATCCTGGCCCTGTCCCAGGGCGGCCGCCGGGTGGACACCTACCAGCTTTTCCTCGGCCTGCGCGCGGAGCTGCCGGATGAGGTCCGGCACGTGCTGATCGGCCAGGCCCAGGACGGACGGCTGGCCTACGACGCGCTGCACGACCCCGAGCTGACCAGGTGGCTGCTGCGCGCAATAGCTGACGAGGCGGAGGCGGGCCCGCTCCGTTTTCGCCGCGAGCCCGGGATAGAACTGGACACCGGCCTGGACAGCCTGGTGCTGACCGGCGAGCAGAGCAACACCAGCCTGATCTTCGGCGAGGAGAGCATCCTCAAGGTATTCCGCCGGCCGTCCCCGGGGATCAACCCGGACCTCGAGGTGAACCGGGCGCTGGCGGACCGGGGCTCCACGCACATCGCGCAGCCGCTGGGCTGGATCGAGAGCACGCTGGGCGGCGCCCTGGTGGTGCTCGGCATCCTGTCCAGCTACCTGCGCGCCGCCACCGACGGCTGGTCACTGGCCGCAACCAGCGTCCGTGACCTGTACGCCAGCGAGACCGAGATCGCGGCTGACGCCGGCGGGGACTTCGCCGGTGAGGCCTACCGGCTGGGCGAGGCTACCGCTGAGGTACACCGCGACTTGGCACGGGCGTTCGGTATGGAAGAACTGCCATCGGAGGCGATCAGCAGCCTGGCCGATGACATGTTCCACCGGCTGGACGAGGCCATCGCCGCCGTGCCCGAGCTGGGCCAGCACGCCGATCTGCTCGGCGCGGCCTTCTCCGACCTGGCCAAGCTGGACGCCTCGCTGGCCGTGCAGCGGGTGCACGGCGACTACCACCTGGGCCAGGTGCTGCGCACCCAGACCGGCTGGGTGGTACTCGACTTCGAGGGCGAGCCCGCCACCCCGCTGGCGCTGCGCCGCGCGCCGACCTCCGCACTCCGCGACGTGGCCGGTATGCTGCGGTCCTTCGACTACGCGGCCCGGCACCAGCTGCTGGCGCACCGGGACGAGGACTGGCTGCACGCCGCCGCGGTGGACTGGGTCCGGCGCAACCAGGACGCGTTCTGCGCCGGGTACGCGGCGGCGGGTGGCACCGATCCGGGCACGCACGCCGTCCTGCTGCGCGCCCTCGTCCTGGACAAGGCGGTCTACGAGGTGATGTACGAGGCCAGGCACCGGCCCGGCTGGATCGCCATCCCCCTCGGCTCGATCGCCGACGCTTGACGTGTGAGGACGCATCGACAATGGTTACTGAGCGTGACCAGGCTGGGATCAGCCTGGGGGAAATAGACCGCGTCGTGACGGGCACGCACCACGACCCGCACTCCATCCTGGGCGCGCACCCCGGGCCGGACGGGGTGATCGTCCGGGTGCTCCGCCCGCTGGCCAAGACGGTCACCATCGTGCTGCCCGACGGCCGCCGCTTCCCGGCCGATCACGTGCACGAAGGCGTGTTCGCGGCCACCCTGCCGGAGACCGAGACACCCGACTACCGGGTCGCGGTCAGCTACCCGGACAGCGACGGCGGCGGGCCACTGCCCGAGCTGGTCACCGACGACCCGTACCGTTTCCTGCCCACGCTGGGCGAGGTGGACCTGCACCTGATCACCGAGGGCAGGCACGAGAACCTGTGGCAGGTGCTGGGCGCGCACGTGAAGGAGTACGGGCCGGTGACCGGCACCGCGTTCGCGGTGTGGGCGCCGAACGCGCACGGCGTGCGGGTCATCGGCGACTTCAACCACTGGGACGGGCGCGGGCACCCGATGCGCTCACTGGGCGGCGCCGGGGTCTGGGAGATCTTCCTGCCCGACGTGGGCGACGGCACCCGGTACAAGTTCGACATCTGCGGTCCGGACGGCCAGTGGCACCGCAAGGCCGACCCGATGGCCAGCCTGGCCGAGCGCCCGCCGGCCACCGCGTCGGTCGTCTACACCGCGCGCTATGACTGGGGCGACCAGGAGTGGCTGGAAACCCGGGAGCAGCGGCAGAACGTCGGCGAGCCGATGAGCGCGTACGAGGTGCACCTCGGCTCCTGGCGGCCCGGGCTGAGCTACCGGCAGCTGGCCGAGGAGCTGACCGAGTACGTCGCCAGCATGGGCTTCACCCACGTCGAGTTCCTGCCGGTGGCCGAGCACCCGTTCGGCGGGTCCTGGGGCTACCAGGTCACCTCGTACTACGCACCGACCTCCCGGTTCGGCACCCCGGACGAGTTCCGGCACCTGGTGGACCGGCTGCACCAGGCCGGCATCGGGGTGATCCTGGACTGGGTGCCGGCGCACTTCCCGCGGGACGAGTGGGCGCTGGCCCGGTTCGACGGCACGCCGCTGTACGAGCACCCGGACCCGCGGCGCGGCGAGCACCCGGACTGGGGCACGCTGATCTTCGACTACGGGCGGACCGAGGTGCGCAACTTCCTGGTCGCCAACGCAATCTACTGGCTGGAGGAGTTCCACGCCGACGGGCTGCGGGTGGACGCGGTGGCGTCCATGCTGTACCTGGACTACTCGCGGCGCGAGGGCGAGTGGGCGCCGAACGCGCAGGGCGGCCGCGAGAACACCGACGCGGTGTCCTTCCTGCAGGAGGTCAACGCCAGCTGCTACCGCCGGGTGCCCGGCACGATGATGATCGCCGAGGAGTCCACCGCCTGGCCCGGGGTGTCCCGGCCGGTGCACCTGGGCGGGCTGGGCTTCGGCTACAAGTGGAACCTCGGCTGGATGCACGACACGCTCGGCTATATGTCGCTGGACCCGGTGTACCGGCAGTACCACCACAACGAGATCACCTTCTCGCTGATGTACGCGTTCAGCGAGAACTTCGTGCTGCCGATGTCCCATGACGAGGTAGTGCACGGCAAGGGATCGCTGCTGAGCAAGATGCCCGGCGACGAGTGGAACCGGTTCGCCGGGCTGCGCGCCATGCTCGCCTACATGTGGGCCCACCCGGGCAAGCAGCTGCTGTTCATGGGGTCGGAGTTCGGCCAGGGGAATGAGTGGTCGGCCGAGCGCGGGCTGGACTGGTGGGTGCTCGACTACGAGTACCACGCCGGGGTGCGCAAGCTGGTGGCCGACCTGAACCAGGGCTACCGCGGCGCCCCGGCGCTGTGGGCGCTGGACAATTCGCCGGCCGGGTTCAGCTGGATCGACGCCAACGACGCGGCCGGCAACGTGCTGTCCTTCATGCGGCTGGCCGGGGACCGGGCCGATCCGGTGGGGCCCGGGGTGCTGGCCTGCGTGGCCAACTTCTCCGGCGGGCCGCACTCGCAGTACCGGCTCGGGCTGCCCCGGGCCGGCCGGTGGCGGGAGCTGATCAACACCGACGCGGCCGACTACGGCGGCAGCGGGGTGGGCAACCTGGGCGTGATCGACGCGGTGCCGGAGCCGTGGCACGGCCAGCCCGCATCGGCCGTGCTCACGCTGCCGCCGCTCGGCGTGCTCTGGCTGGTCCCCGACGCCGGCTAAGCCGTGCCTGTCCCAAACCGACATATGTAGGCTTAGCGGCGGTGGGGCTGAGCCGTGGCCGTCCCAAACCGACATATGTCGGCTTAGCGGCCGTGCGGCTGAGCCGTGGCCGTGCAAACCGACATATGTCGGCTTAGCGACGGTGCGGGTCAGCCATAGGCGCTCAGGCCGAGCCGGACGGCAAGGCCGACGCCGCCCAGCGCGATCAGGATCTGCAGCAGCCGGCCCGGAATGCGGCGGACCAGCATGGGCCCGATCCAGCCGCCGATGAGGAAGCCGGCGCCGAGCGGGAGCACGGCCGCCCAGCGGACCGGCCCGAACGCAGCGAAGCCGATCGCGGCGACCCCGTTGGCCAGCCCGTTGATCACGTTCTTCACCGCGTTCGTCCGGGCCAGCGGCTGGCTGAGCATGGGGATCAGCACGGCCAGCATCAGGATCCCGCCCGCCGCGCCGAAGTAGCCGACGTAGACGGCCACCAGGAACAGCATCGCGAGCCGGGCCTTGCTCCGCTCCCTGGCCGGCGCAGCCGGGTCCGGGGGCCGGGCCGAGTCGGCGGCCTGGGCCGGCGCGACCTGGGCCAGGCCGACGGCCGGGGCCGGGTCGCCGGGCGACGGCTGCAGCAGCAGGACCAGCGACGCCCCGCCGATCAGCACCGGCGCCGCCGCCTCGAAGCTGCTGGCCGGGGTGAGCAGCAGGATGGCCGCGCCCACGGCCCCGCCCAGCGCGGTGACCACGCCCAGCCGGCCTACCCGGGCCGCCTGGCCGGCCAGTTCCGGACGTGAGCCCGCCGCCGCGCCGACCGCGGTGAAGGACAGCGACACGGTGTTGGTCACGTTGGCGGTCAGCGGCGGCAGCCCGAGGGCGAGCAGCACCGGGTAGGAGACCAGCGAGGCCAGCGCGGCCACCGTGCTCACGATGCCCGCGGCGATCCCGGCCACAGCCAGCACGACCAGATCGGCAACGCTCACGTCCTGAGCCAAGCACAAATCGCCCGAATCGCACCGTGAGCTACCCCACACCCGGGCTAGGGCATCAGCGCGGTGACTTAGGCCCCACCGGTGGGGCCGAAGTCACCGCGCTCATGAATACGCGCCGGGGGCCGGGTGCGGGAGGATGTTGGGAGAGGGGAAGGTGGAAGAGTTGTGACACAGGATGCTGAAGTACATACAAATACGGCGGAGCAGAGGCCTGCCGCCGCGGTGCGCATCGCCTACCACGAGGAACTCGACTCGGGCCAGCGCAGCGCGCTGCTCAGCTGGCTGGCTTTCACCGGGACGTTCACCGCGGTCCGCGGCGTCACCTACAGCATCCGGGAGGGCCGTGGGCCGTTCCGCAACCTGAGCCTGGGTGGCGAGCACCTGCACCACTACATGTGGGGCATCGGCATGCTGGCCGGCATCGGCGCGATCGCGGTGCGCGGCGAGGATCGGACCCGGCGGCATCCGGCCGTGGCGCTCACCTATGGCGCGGCATTGGCGCTCATCGTGGACGAGTTCGCGCTGCTGCTCGACCTCAAGGACGTGTACTGGGCCAAGCAGGGCCGGATCTCCATCGATCTGGGCATCGGCGGCAGCGCGCTGGCCGGATCGTACTTCGCCGCCCGGCCGATCCTGCAGCGGCTGGCCCAGGACCGCGCCAGGCGAGCCGGGCACTGACCCGGGTTACAGCAGATCCAGCAGCCAGCGCGGGCCGGTCACGGTCGCCCCGGCGGCCACGCACCGGCGGCGCAGCTCACGGTCGGCGGTGACCACCACCCGGCGGCCGCGGACGCTGGCCGCCAACTCGGCGATGGTGTCGTCGCCGGACCCTGGGGCGGCCACCACCTGGACCCCATCGCGGTCCGCCAACTCCGGCAGGGCCGCCTTGGCCTGCCCCTCCAGCACCAGGATGTACCGCGGGAACCAGTGGTCCAGCGCGCCAGCCTGCACCCCGGGCGGCAGCGCGGTGACCCCGCGGGCGGCCAGCCCAGCCAGCTCACGCTGCAGCCGGGCCGCCGCGCCGGCCCGGTCCCGCCACCACCCGTCGGCGCGGGAGCCCATCACGTTGGCCGCATCCACGATGATGGTCACCGGCTCGACCGCCTCGCGGATGACCGGCCAGGTCACCGCGAATCCAGGATGCAGCGGCAGCGCCCCGACCTGGTCCACCGGCACCCAGGCCACCTGGGGCGCCTCCCGGCTGACCGGGGAGACACCGAACGCGCGGTCCGCGGCGGCCACCAGGGTCTGGTAGGACCAGCCACCGTGATCGTCGTCGAGCAGGCCATGGATGCGTGCCGCGCCCGGCGGCACGGCACACTCCTCGGCCGCCTCGCGCAACGCCGCGCCGGCCGCGGACTCGTGGCTGTCCCGGGCGCCGCCCGGCGGGCCCCAGGTACCGGCGTGCTGGGTCCAGTCCGCGCGGAGGATGAGCAGCACGCTGGCCTGCCCGTCGGGCCCGGGCGCGCAGGCCAGCAGACCGGCCGCACCATGCCTCCCCCAGTGACGGTGGCCTTGAGCGCAATCGGCCCAGCCATTGCCATCCCCTTCGGCCATTACCGTCCTTTCGGCCACCTCCGACGATAGCGCAGCCGAGGCACCGCCTCCCCGGCTCGTGGCCGCACCGTAAGCTGCTGGCATGGTGACTTCGACGCTGACCGACCGGATCACCACGTTCCGCCAGCGGCGGACGGCTCCGCTGATCCTCGAGGTGGACCTGAGCGACGGGATCGCGGAGGAACCGCCCACCGACCCGTTGTCGGCGCTGGCCGCGATGCGGCGGCCGCGACTGGCGGACGTGCTGGACGGGCTGCGCCGGGCGCGCACCGACGACCGGGTCCGGGTGCTGGTGGCCAAGGTCGGCGGGCAGCGGATGGGCCTGGCCCAGGTCCAGGAACTGCGCGCCGCGATCAGCGCGTTCGCGGGTTCCGGCAAGCTCGCCGTGGCCTGGGCGGAGACGTTCGGCGACTTCTCGCCGGGGAACGTGCCGTACTACCTGGCCACCGCGTTCGACCGGATCTACCTGCAGCCATCCGGGGACCTCGGGCTGACCGGCATCAGCGTGCGGAACTGGTTCTACCGTGGCGCGCTGGACAAGCTGGGCGTCGAGTTCCAGGTCGGCAAGCGGGAAGAGTACAAGAGCGCGGCGGAACGATTCAC
>DASXIN010000178.1:0-23524 GCA_036497945.1 Streptosporangiaceae bacterium
TACGAGGCCGAGCATGGTGAGATCTCCGAGGAGGAGATGCGGGAGGCTGCCCGCAGTGCGCGCAGCCGGGCGGTCGTGGTGCGCGGCGCGCCGGAGTCCCGGCGCCAGGGCAGGGGGGCCCGTGGCCAGGGTGCGGCCTGATGCTGGTCCTGGATGCGGGGGCGTTCGTCGCGGTGGAGCGCGGGGATCGCGGGGATCGCGGGGTGGTGGCGCTGGTGAAGCGGGAGCGGCTAGCGGGGCGGGTGCCGGTGACCAGCGGGGGAGTGGTCGCGCAGGTCTGGCGTGGTGGCCGTGGCCGTCAGGTGCCAGTCGCCCGGCTGCTCGCCGGGACCGATGTCGCAGCGATCGATGACCCGCTGGGGCGCCGGGCGGGGCTGCTGCTGGCCCGCAGCGGCCAGCGGGATGCGATTGACGCCACCGTGGTGTGCCTGGCCGCCGACGGCGACGATATTCTCACCTCTGATCCGGGCGACCTGAGGGTCCTGGCGGAAGCCGCTGATATCCACGTCGACCTCATCCCTGTCTAGCTCTAGCCCAGCTGCGGCCTGCTCGTGGGCCATGGCGAGTCCGGTTGGCCGTGGTGGTGGGTGTACAGCACGGAAGTACAGCAACGTGTGCGGATTCCGGTGGACCGTGGAGTACTTGCACGGACGGTAACCTCCGGGTATGGACGTGGGTGGACGTGCTGCCGCCAGATGGCATGCAAGAGGTCAGCGGTTCGAGCCCGCTTAGCTCCACAAGGCTTCTACGCAGGTTACAAGGGGTTCTCCGGTTCACGGAGAACCCCTTTTCTGATCTTGAGTGGGCGCCGGGAGCCAAAACGGGAGCCAGCCGCTTCGCGATCCGGGCCGCAACTGTCACGAGTGCTCGGCGTCTCTGCCCTTGCTGAAGATGGCATCCATGGCTTCGGCGCCCTGTGTGATCACTGGCCGGAGCTGGTGCCGGTAGACCCGGGCGGTGACGGTGGAGTTCTTGTGGCCCACCAAGTCGGCAATGGACTCGATGGACACGCCGTTGTCGCTCATGATCGAGACGAAAGAGTGGCGCAGCTCGCAGGGAGTCCAGTCGTCCCCGATACCAGCGGCCCGGGTGATGGAACGGAGCGACCGGCGGACGTTGCCGGCGGCCAGAGGAGTGCCGACCCTGGTGCAGAAGACAAGGCCGTGGTCGTGCCACTCGGCGGCCGCGGCGGCCCGCTCGGCCGTTTGCCGCGTGTGGAGCTTTCGCAGTGCTGCGGCTGCCTGGTCGGGCAGTTTCAGTGTGCGGCGTGACTTCTCGGTCTTCGTGTCCCCGCCCTCCCGGACCGAACGCCAGACGTAGATCGCGAACTGCTCGTGGCCGAAGCCGACGTCAGTGACTGGCCGCCTGGGCAGCTGCGGGAGCAGCTCGCGCCGCTCCCGACCGCGCGGCGGGTGGACATGGCCGCCCGGTTCCGCCCCGGTGACCTTACCAGCCCGGCCGGGGGCGCCAAAGCGGCGATGGCCACCGTGGCGCGCCGCCATCAGGCACTGTCCGCCGAGATCTCCACGCTCGATACCGCGCTCGCCGAACTGGTCACCTCCACCGCCCCCAGCAGGTAGGTCCCCTACCCAGCCGGACGGCATCTTCGCCTATGACCGACCGCCCGGCAGCGGGTTTGAAGCCGGGCGGCGCAGGTAGAGGAGAGGCCAACCCGTTCGTCCGGTGGTGCGCCCCACCACCGCTCGCCGCGGGGCCGCGTCGGCGAGCGGTCTGAACGGATGGTGACTGGACCAGCGTGAGGGAGGATCATGCCGACCCGTCAGCTGCCTGGGAGGGTCCGGTGACCGCTGACGCGCCTCCGGTTGAGGACATCGAGACCGCGGTCTATGCCCTCCCGACGGATGCGCCGGAGGCCGACGGGACCCTCGCCTGGAACGAGACGACGATGGTCCTGGTGACTGCCCAGGCCGGCGGCGAGCAGGGGATCGGCTGGTCTTACGCGGCTGCGGCGGCCGAAGCCGTCATCACCGACATGCTGGCCGGAGTGGTCATCGGACGCAGCGCCTTCGACATCGCGGGCGCCGCCGAGGCCATGGCGCGCGCGGTGCGCAACATCGGCCGCGGCGGCATCGCGGCGACGGCTATCTCCGCCGTTGACATCGCATTGTGGGACCTCAAAGCACGGCTGCTCGGCCTCCCGGTCGCCGACCTGCTCGGCCGGGCGCGCCAGCACGTTCCGGTGTACGGCAGCGGCGGTTTCACCAGCTACGACGAGCACCAGACTCGCAAGCAGCTGTCCGGGTGGGTCGAGAAGGACCGCATCCCGCGAGTGAAGATCAAGATCGGGGAGTCCTGGGGCACCGAGATAGAGCGTGACCTCGCCCGGGTGGCGCTGGCCCGCCAGGTCATCGGCCCGGATGCTGAACTCTATGTGGACGCCAACGGCGGATACACGACCGGCCAGGCGGTGCGGGTCGCGGAGCGGATGGCCGAGTACGGCGTGACCTGGTTCGAGGAACCAGTGTCCGGCCAGGATCTGGCCGGGCTGGCAACTATCCGGTGCCAGGTACGGCCTGATGTCGCGGCCGGGGAGTACAGCTGGTCGCTGGCCGACTCAGCTCGGCTGATCGCCGCGGGCGCGGTCGACTGCCTGCAGCTCGACGTGACCCGCTGCGGCGGTATAAGCGAGTTCCTGCGCGGCGCGGCCCTGGCTGGGGCGCACAGCCTGCAGGTTTCCGCCCACTGCGCGCCCAACCTGCACGCGCACGTCGGCGCGGCAGTGCCGAACCTGCGGCATCTCGAGTACTTCCATGACCACCAGCGAATCGAGCGGATGCTGTTCGACGGAGCCCTCGATCCCTACGGCGGGGAGCTTACCCCTGATCCTGGCCAGCCCGGTCTCGGCGTACGGCTAAGAGCAGCGGACGCGGAGCCGTACCGGCGGTCGTGAGGCCAGCCGGCCCGCCGCAGTGGGGCGGGCCACCTGGAGCGGGCGGCTGACATGCGGGTGATCGGGCCCCGGCGCGAATGGAGTTGGTCCCGCGGGGTAGCGGCTCAGATCTCAGCGGAAGGAGCATGCCCGATGCCCAGAGCACAGATCAAGGACGAGCACACCTACCAGAAGCTGCGCGAGGAGGGCGCGAGCAAGGAGAAGTCCGCCAGGATCGCCAACGCCGCGGCAGGCAGCTCTCGTAACAAGGTCGCTGCCAAGGGCGGCAGGAGCCCGTCGTATCACGACTGGCCCAAAGCGGACCTGGTCAAGCGCGCCGGCGAGATCGGCATCAAGGGACGCTCCTCGATGAGTAAGGCTCAGCTGATCGACGCTCTGCGCAACCACTGACGGGATCAACACCGCTGCCCGTGCCCGGGATGCACCGTCCGCTGGCTGGCCGGCATCTGTGGTCAGTGTGACCAAAAGGAGGCATTACGCCAGTGCGCAGCGACTCCAGTCCGCAGGCGGATCGATTCCCGCCGTATGCCCTGCGGGATTACGCGCTGATCGCCGATGGCGAGCGCGGCGCGCTCATCGGCCCGCGCGGCGACATGGTCTGGATGTGCGCACCGCGCTGGGACTCCGGCGGGGTATTCGCCTCGCTCATCGGCGGCGCTGGCGTGTACGCCGTCACGCCGGTGAGTCAGTTCGTCTGGGGCGGCTACTACGAGGAGGGCAGCCTGATCTGGCGGAGCCGCTGGATCACCCAGGATGGCATTACCGAATGCCGCGAGGCGCTCGCCTTCCCCGGCGCGGTAGATCGCGCGGTAGTGCTCCGCCAGATCGTGGCGCGTGATAACCCGGCGCAGGTCGAGGTGATGCTGGATCCGCGGGCCGGCTTCGGCGACCACGGCCTGCGCTCACTGCGCCAGGACGATCATGGTGTCTGGACCGGACGGACCGGCGA
Organism: Streptosporangiaceae bacterium; assembly: GCA_036497945.1. Lineage (GTDB taxonomy): Bacteria > Actinomycetota > Actinomycetes > Streptosporangiales > Streptosporangiaceae > RYN-230. The sequence goes on from DASXIN010000178.1 coordinate 3,861, forward strand.
CCTTTACCTGCGCTGGTCCGGCAAGGTGCAGCGGGCACAGGCCGAGCGGGCTGGTCGCGGGGCGCTGCTGCGGATGAGCCTGACCGTGCCGCCGGGGCAGTCCGCCGACCTGGTGCTCGAGGTATCGAGCAGCCCGCTGCCCGCGCAGCCGCCGGACGCCGCCGGTCTCTGGCGCACCACCCACGCGGAGTGGGCTCGCGAGGTGCCGTCGCTCGAGGAGAGCATCGCCACCCGCGATTCCCGGCAGGCGTTCGTGGTGCTGCGCGGCCTGACGAGCTCCAGCGGCGGGATGGTCGCGGCGGCCACGACCAGTCTGCCCGAGCGCGCCCGGGCGGGCCGCAACTACGACTATCGATATGCCTGGATCCGCGACCAGTGCTACGCCGGCCAGGCGGCCGCCACGGCAGGCACCCTGCCGCTGCTCGACGACGCCGTGCGGTTCGTCTCGCAGCGGCTGCATGCGGACGGGGCCAAGCTCTCGCCGGCCTATACCGTGGATGGCAGCCGGGTGCCGGACCAGCGACAGCTCGACCTGCCTGGCTACCCGGGCGGCTTCGACCTGGTCGGCAACTGGGTGAACAAGCAGTTTCAGCTGGACGCCCTGGGTGAGTCGCTGCTGCTGCTCGCAGCGGCGGGCCGCTGCGACCGGCTGGATTCAGAAAGCTGGCACGCGGCCGAGATCGCCGCCGACGCGATCGCGCAGCGCTGGCAGGAAGACGACGCGGGGATATGGGAGATCGACGGCCGGCCGTGGACGCACAGCCGGCTGTCCTGCGTGGCCGGGCTGCGCGCCGCAGCCCGGATCAACATTTCCGACGCCCGGGCCGCGGACTGGTCAGGCCTGGCCGACGCGATTCTGGCGGACACCGCGGCCCATGCCACGCATTCGTCAGGACGCTGGCAGCGCTCCCCGGATGACCCGGCCCTGGACGCCGCGCTGCTGCTGCCCGGCATCCGGGGCGCGGTGCCCGCCGACGATCCTCGCAGCATCGCGACACTCGACTCGTTCATCGCCACCCTGACCCACGGCGGGTTCGCCTACCGGTTCCGGCACGATAACCGGCCGCTCGGCGACGCGGAGGGCGCCTTCGTGCTGTGCGGTTTCCTGGTGGCTCTCGCTCTTCATCAGCAGGGCCGCGAAGTCGAGGCGACCCGCTGGTTCGAGCGGAACCGCGCCGCGTGCGGTTCACCCGGCCTGTACTCGGAGGAGTACGACGTGGCGGAGCGCCAGCTGCGCGGCAACCTTCCGCAGGCGTTCGTGCACGCGCTGCTGCTCGAGTGCGCGGCCCGGCTCGGGTCGACCTGGGACGGGCAGTAGCCCCCGCGATTTATCCGACTGACCCGAGGAGGGTGCACAGGCTATGACGCAGACAGTGGTCATCACCGGAGCGAGCGCCGGCATCGGGCGTGCGACAGCGCGCCTGTACGGCGAGCGCGGAGCGAACGTCGCGCTGATCGCGCGCGGTCAGGCCGGCCTGGACGGCGCCGCCCAGGACGTCGAGGAGGCGGGCGGTAAAGCGCTCGCGCTGCCGGCCGACATGGCCGACTACGCCCAGGTGACGGACGCCGCCCAGCAGGCGGAAGAGTTCTTCGGCCCGGTCGACGTCTGGATCAACGTCGCGTTCACCTCGGTGTTCGCGCCGTTCAGCGAGATCTCCGCGGCGGAGTTCCGCCGGGTCACCGAGGTCAGCTACCTGGGATTCGTGCACGGGACCATGGCTGCGCTGGACCGGATGAGGCCACGCGGGCAGGGCACCATCGTGCAGATCGGATCCGCGCTGGGCGAGCGCAGCATCCCGCTGCAGTCGGCGTACTGCGGCGCGAAGCACGCCATCAACGGGTTCACCTCCGCGCTGCGCTGCGAGTTGCTGCACGAGCACTCAGCCATCCAGATCACGGTCGTGCAGATGCCGGCCGTGAACACCCCGCAGTTCTCCTGGGTGCTGTCCCGGCTGCCCAGGCACCCGCAGCCGGTGCCGCCGATATACGAGCCAGAGGTGGCCGCGCGCAGTGTGCTGTTCGCCGCCGACCACCCGGGCCGGAAGCAGTACTGGGTTGGTGCCAGCACAGCAGCCACCCTCGTCGCCAACAGGGTGGTTCCGGCGCTGCTCGACAGGTACCTGGCGCGCACCGGCTACAAGTCCCAGCAGACCGGCCAGGAAGTAGCGCCGGGCCGCCCCGACAACCTCTGGCAGCCGGTCGACGGGCCGGACGGGCGCGACCACGGCGCGCATGGCGCCTTCGACGACAGGTCTCATCGCCGCAGCCCTCAGCTGTGGATGTCGCAGCACCCGCGCCTGCTGTCCGGCCTGGTGGCCGGCACGGCGGTGGCCGGCGGGGTCCTGGCCGGGCGCCGGGTGAGCAGCAAGTGAAGGCCGGCCGCGGGTGACGGCGGCAGCTACCGCCGTATCCCGCCTCCCTGAGACCGTTCGCGCGGGCTACGGGGCAGCCCTGCTGCTGGCCCCGGGGCCGATGCTCCGGCTGTGCACCGGGCACCCGGCCAGCTCGGCTGCCCGGCGGGTGACCAGGCTGCTAGGTGCCCGTCAGCTGATCCAGGCGGTGCTGACAGCCGGCACCGGGCCGAGCGCGACCAGACTCAGAATCGGCGCCACAGTCGATCTCGCGCACGCCACGTCCATGGCCGGGCTGGCGATCGCGGACCGGCGGGTCCGGGCTGCCACGGCGGCGGACGCGCTGATGGCCACGACCCTCGCCGCGACCGGCCTGGCCAGGCACGGCTCAGGCCAGGCTGACCACGGCGATCGCGACCAGCGTGCCGGTGATCGCGTAGGCGGCGTAGTCGTTCGCCGAGCCGGTGTGCAGCGCGCGCAGGCAGCCGATCACGCGCGGTTCCCGTATCCGGAGGTATCCCCAGCCCAGCACGGCCGCGATCACGATGCTGGCGGCGACTGAGACGAGCTCGGCCGGCGAGAAGTAGTCGAAGGTAATGTGCAGGGTCACCAGCCGGGCGGACCCGGAGAGCACGCCGGCCGCGTACCGGCCGGGCTGCCGCAGGCCGGCCGCGGCCGGCGCCATCAGCGTGCGGAGCAAGGCCGGGCCCGTCACGCCGAACGCGATGCAGCACGCGCCCAGGCTGCCCAGGCCGGCCAGCATCCCGGGCCGGAGCTGCTCGCGCCATTCGTAGCCTTCCGCCCGGCGCTGGAAGAAGGCGAGCCGCGCCGCCCGGCCCAGCGCGGCTATCGTGATCACCTGAGCGGCCAGCGTCAGCCAATAGGCAGCGGCGTCGTGATTCTGCTCAAGCCCCTGATGGATCAGGCTGAGCGAGACGTACCCGTTGAACGGCGGAAGCCCGGCGATGGACACCGCGCCAAGCAGGAAGGCGGCCGCGATGACCGGCATGTGCCGGGCCAGCCCGCCCATCTCGGAGAGCCTGGTGACGCCCGTGCGGTGCACGATCGCCCCCGCCGCCAGGAACAGCAGGGCCTTGAACAGCGCATGGTTGACGAGGTGATAGGCAGCGCCCGCGACCCCGGCGGGATTACTCGCGGAGAGGCCGACGACGATGATCCCGACCTGGGAGATCGTGTCGTAGGCGAGCAGCCGCTTCAGGTCGTCCTGCGCAAGCGCCATGATCGCCCCGAGTAGCGCGGAGACCAGCCCGAGCGTCATCAGCAGACCCAGCACGGGCGTACTGCCCGGGGGATAGATCTGGAAGACGATCCGGCCGATCGCGAGGATGCCCAGGCCGTCCATGGGCCCGGCGAACAGGGCGTTCACCGGCCCTGGTGCCGTGGTATGCACGTCGGGCAGCCAGCCGTGAAATGGCACCAGGCCCGCCTTGGTGGCGAAGCCCGCGACCAGCAAGCCAAGCGCGACGGTGTCCGGAGTGGTGAGATGCCGGGCCAGTGAGTCATGCAGCTGCGCGTAGTTCAGCGCGCCGGTCTCGGCGTAGAGCAGTCCTGCGCCGATGAAGACGGCAAAGCTGGCCAGGGTGGTCAGTACGAGGATCTTGAACGCGGCCTCCAGGGCCAACGGCCGCTCCAGGAAAAAACCGGCCAGCCCGTAACTCGACAGCGCGGCGACCTCGAACCATACGAAGAGGTTGAAAAGGTCGGCGGCCAGCGCGGCCCCGATCACGGCGGCGAGCAGCAGCTGGAAGAGGCAGGCGTACCCGCCGAGCTCGCGAGGGCCGAGCCCGCCGAGCTCGGACAGGGAATACAGCAGCAGGACGACGCCGATGATCGCCGTGGCCAGGGCGAGCAGGAGACCGAACGGGTCAGCGGCGAGCGCGATGCCGAGGACGTGGCCGTTCACCGGTGTCCAGTGCCCCAAGTACCCGGCGATAACACGGCCGCCGAACACCCAGGGGGCCGCGAGCAGCAGCACCGCCGCAGACCCGGTCAGCGCGGCCACCGAGACGATGACCGGCAGCTTGCCGGACAGCCGGGCCAGCAGCGGCGCGGTGACCGCCCCGGCCAGCGGGATCGCGACCGGCAGCGGGAGCAGGGAGGTGAGCGCGGCCTCGGTCACCCGCGCATCTTCCGGACCTTGTCAGAGTCCAGCGTGCGGTAATGCTGTGCGATGCGCACCACCACGCTGAGGAAGACGGCGGTCACGGCGACGCCGATGACCACGGCGGTGAGGCAGAAGTTCTGCAGCACCGGGTCGGCTACGTTGCCGTGCACCAGGTCACCCGCGTTCTTCCCGGGCGGTGGGCTGAGCAGCACCGGCGCGGTGGATCCGGCCCGGTACGCAAGCGAGATCATAAACAGGTAGGTGGCGGCCTCCATCAGCGACAGCCCCATCACCATCTTGATCATGTTGCGCTTGGTCAGCACCGCGTACAGGCCGATGCACAGCAGCGCCACCGCGGCCAGGTAGTTGATCAGGATCACCGTTCGCCTCCCGGGTCATCGGCGTCGGCCCGCTCATCGGGAGCCCAGTCGTGCCCCATGCCGATCAGGGCGAAGACGGCGATGGCCAGCCCGGTGCCGACCTCGATCAGCTCGCTGGCCGAGAACAGCTGCGCAATGCCGCCGGACAGGATGGTCTGTGGAGCGGCGAGCGGCAGCCAGTTCGCGCTGAACGACCCGCGCAGCAGCAGGCCGAGCACCTCGGTCATGATGATCGCGCCGGCGCCGGCCAGCTCGATGGATTCAAGCAGGCCGGGCCGGACGATCCTGCTGATCCGGCGGCGGCCGAACCCGGCATAGACCAGCAGCAGGACACCGACCATGACGGCCCCGCCAGGGAAGCCGCCGCCCGGTGAGTACCCCCAGGCGACCAGGTAGAGGCCGGCCACTGCCAGCACCGGGAGCGCGATCCGGATCGCCGTGCGGACCACCACGGTCATCGCGTCCGCGGTCTCCGGCGCGGGAGTGCCAAGCGGGGTGGCGTCTGGGGTGTCCGGCTCGGCCGGGTCGCCTCGCGCACGCACGCCCTGCTCCCTGTGTTCCGCCGCCCGGGCGGTCCGCTCGGTGGCACCGGTCTCTACCACCGGATCGGCCTGCGCCTGCTCTCGCTGGCCAGCCTGGGACTCGCCGAAGTAGCCGCGGCGCGCTTCACGGGAGCGCGTGATCATCACGACGCTGATCACCGCGGCGAGCAGCAGGAACGTCTCGCCGAAGGTGTCGAATCCGCGGGTTCCGTAAACGATCTCGTTGACCGGCTCGGTCAGCCCCCACCGAGGCAAGGCGACCGCCATGGCATACCGGGCCACCGCAGGCAGCGCCGCATGCTCCCGCGGGATGCTGATCATCGCGGCGGCCAGCGCCACGGCCATCCCGGCCGCAAGGATCGCGCCCGCCCACCGGCGGTGCCCAGGCTCGTGCTCGGCCGCCTCCGCGCGAACCCGAGGCGACTCAGCCTGGCCCACGGTCCCGCTCACCGGCCTCATCCAGCTCGGGGCTGTCCGTGATGTCGGTTCGCGCCTTCCCGATGGCGACCAGGTAGAGAATCGGCAGCGCGATCGCCCCGACCACGATCTCGGAATGCGCGACGTCGGGCGCGCCGAGCACCACGAACAGGACCGACAGCATGGTGCCTGCCGCAGACAGCGCCATGACCGCACCGCTCAGGTTGCGCAGCCGGGCCACGAGCACCGCGCTGGCCAGGATGATGGCGAGGAGGAGGTAGTCGAGCGCCCAGAACGCGGTCACCGGCCAGCCCCTTCGCCGGGCTTTTCCTGCTGCCCGGTCGCCCTGCCGCCTGCGGCCTGCTTGGCGACCTCGTCAGTCACCGCGCCTCGCCACATCGGCACGCCGACCTTGTAGGCGGCACGGGCCACGGCATAGGACGCGGCCGGGTTCACCACGATTATCAGCGCGGCGATAAGGAGCGCGCGGCTGCCGTACGCGCTCACCGGTCCCTCCGCCACGACCAGGGCGATGAGCGCGGGCAGCGCACCCATGGTGATCGTCTTGCTCGAGCACTGGATCCGGCTGTACACATCGGGCATCCGCAGGATCCCCACCACGGCGGACAGCGAGAACGCCAGGCCGATGACGGCCAGCACTGTGACGATGATTTCCCTCACAGCAGCCCCCGCTCCAGGTACCGCGACCAGACGATGGCGCCCAGGTAGCTGAACGAGGCCAGCCATAGCGCGACATCGAGGTACACCGTGCGGCCGGCGAACGCGGCGAAGAATACGACCGCCAGCGCCGCCTGGGTCGACATGGTGTTCAGCGCCACGACCCGGTCGGATACGGTCGGCCCGGCCGCCAGCCGGACAAGCAGCAGGGCCGCGATGGCCACCTCGGCGAGAGCGACTGCCAGGCAGATGTCGGCCACTAGGGATCGCCTCCAGGGAAGGAGGCCAGCAGGTGTTCCACGGGCCCGTTGATGGCTTCCCGGGCCCGCTCGGGCCCGCCCTCGGGAACCTCCACCGCGTGATACTGAAGCTGCGCCCCGTCGCGGTCGAGATCGACAAGCTGATTGTCGACGATCAGCGAAGTGACGAGGCCGACGGCGGTCAGGCCGCCAGCCGACCGCTGCGACGTGGGCACGATGACCATGCCGCTGCGCAGCGGCAGGCGCGGATCCCAGATCAGCCGGGACAACCGCAGGTTGGCCAGCACGACCCGCCGGGCGGCCATGACCAGAAGGGCCGCAGTTGCGGCCAGCCGCCGCGGTTCCAGCAGCCGCCACGGGTCGGCTACCGGGCCAAGCGGCGCGAGCGCCACCGCGACGGCGGCGGAGATGGCTGCCCCGAACAGCATCTGCTCCAGCGTCAGAGTCCAGGTCAGCAGCACCCAGACGGAAAACGCCCAGCAGAAGAGCGCGACCACCCGGCGTGCTCGTCGCATCCTTTCAGCCGACCCCTTCAGCGCGACTCCCACGGCTCACCTCACCTCAGCTCTGCCGCCAGCGGCACGAGCCGTTCCGCCCACCACGACCCGGCCACGTTTACCCGGCGATCGCTGCCTCTAACATCAGCGATCCGGGCCGGCCTCGTCCTCACGGCGACAGGCCTCATTCTGCGGCAGATCACCGTTGCGGGACGGTACCGCCTCGATGGCTCACCACTCGCTCTGCCGCAATTACTTCGACGAGTGCGGCAGGAACTCCTGGATCTTCGTCTTCATGCCCTCCACGAGGATGCCCCAGCGGTCCGAGTCGCCCTTGAGCAATGCTGCTGCCGCGTCTTTCGCCTGTTCGAAGGTGGCGTGCGGCGGGATCGGCGGCACGTTCGGGTCGCACCTGACGTCCAGCACGGTGGGCCGGCCGGCGGCCAGCGCGCTGTCCCACGCGGTGCCGAGCTGGTCAGGCTTGTCCACATTGATCGCCTGCAGGCCGAGGCTCGCCGCGAAGGCCGCGTAGTCGACATCGGGCAGCACCTGGGACTCGGTGAATTTCGGTGCGCCTTCCATTGCCCGCATCTCCCAGGTGACCTGGTTGAGGTCGTCGTTATGCAGGATGGCGATGATCAAGCGCGGGTCGGACCATTCTTTCCAGTAGTGCTTGATGGTGATCAGCTCGGCCATTCCATTCATCTGCATGGCCCCATCCCCGGCGAACACGATCACCGGCCGGCCGGGATTGCCGAACTTCGCGCCGATCCCGTACGGGACGCCCGGGCCCATGGTGGCGAGGTTGCCGGACAATGAGCCGCGCATGTCGCCGCGGAACTTCAGCTGCCGCGCGTACCAGTTCGCCGAGGACCCCGAGTCGGCGGTGACGATCGCGTCGTCCGGCAGCCGCGACGACAGCTCATGGAATAGCCGCATCGGGTTGACCGGATCGGCCTCCACCATGGCTTCGGCCTCCATGACCTGCCACCAACGAGCCACATTGGACTCGATGCCCTCGCGCCAGGACCGGTCTTCCTTGCCCCGCAGGTGCGGGAGGAGAGCCCGCAAGGTAGCCGCCGCATCGCCGACGAGGTTGACCTCATACGGGTAGCGCATCCCGATGTACTTGCCGTCGATGTCGATCTGCACCGCCCGGGCCTGATCAAAGGCGGGCAGGAACTGGGTGTAGGGAAAGCTCGACCCGACGGTGAGCAGCGTGTCGCAGTTCATCATCATCTCGTAGCTCGGCCGGGTGCCCAGCAGGCCGATCGAGCCGGTGACGTAGGGCAGCTCGTCCGGGAGGACGTCCTTGCCCAGCAGAGGCTTGGCCACGCCCGCGCCGAGCAGGTCAGCGACCTGCTGTAGCTCGGTGCGGGCGGCGCGGGCACCGGAGCCGGCCAGGATGGCGACCTTGCTGCCCGCGTTGAGGACCTCGGCGGCGCGGGTGATCGCGTCATCGGCGGGAACCGTGGTGGGCCAGTCAAGCCCGATGCTGGACGGGACCATCTTGAACGCATGCGTCGGCGCCGAGTACTCCAGTTCCTGGACATCCGCGGGAATGATGATCGCCGTCGGGGCCCGCTCAGTGAGTGCCACCCTGATCGCCCGGTCAAGCACGTTCGGCAGCTGCTCAGGAACGGTGACCATCTGCACGTAGTCGCTGGCCACGTCCTTGAACAGGCTGAGCAGGTCTACTTCCTGCTGGTACGAGCCGCCCATCGCCGACCGGTTGGTCTGCCCGACGATCGCGACGACAGGGACGTGATCGAGCTTGGCGTCATAGAGCCCGTTGAGCAGGTGGATCGCACCCGGCCCGGACGTGGCCATGCACACGCCAACGCGGCCGGTGAACTTGGCGTACCCGACCGCTTCGAACGCGCTCATTTCCTCGTGCCGGGACTGCACGAACTTAGGCTGGTTGCCCGCCCGGCCCCAGGCGGCCAGGATGCCGTTGATGCCGTCCCCCGGGAAGGCGAAGACCTTGTCCACGCCCCAGCCACGCAGTCGTTCCAGCAGGTAGTCGGCAACGCTAGGTGCGGCCATCGGTATTTCCTCCTTGGAAAGCAGGGCTGGTGCGCCCTCGGTCAGCTGGCGCCGCGGGCACCGGCGGCCATGTGGTCGGCGGCCCGGGCTGCGACGGCCATGATGGTCAGGGCAGGATTGGCACTGCCCTGGGTGGGCAGCACGCTGCCATCGGTGATGTAGAGGTTGGGCACTGCGAAGCTCCGGCAGGCGCCGTCGACGACGCCGTCCCGCTCGTCCGCGGCCATCCGGGCACCCCCGACGAGGTGGGCGTAGCGCTTGATGGTGATCACCTCATCGGCCCCGGCCGCCTGCAGGATGTGCTCCATGACGCCCTGGGCGGCCTGCATGAGCCGGTTGTCGTTCTCGCACTGGGAGTAGGCGAAGCGGGCGACGGGCAGGCCGCGGGCGTCCTTCTCCTCGTCGAGGGTGACCCGGTTCTCCGGTTGCGGCAGGAACTCACACAGCGCCCCCAGGCACGACCAGTGCACGTAGTCGCTCATGTACGCGCGCAGCGACTGCCCCCAGTGCCCCTGCGCCGCAACGTGCTCGGCCCAGGTGATCGGCAGTGGCGAGACGGTCTGGATGGAGAACCCGCGCTGGTAGGGCTTCGCCGGGTCGGTTTCGTAGAACTGCTCGCTGCTGACCTCCGGCGGCGGCGACTTGTACATCCGTACCTCGGCGTCGAAGCGGCCGGCCGTCTGCGGCGCGCCCTGGACCATCAGGTACCGTCCGACCTGGTCGAAGTCGTTGCACAACCCGTCCGGGAAGCGGCGCGACGCCGAGTTGAGCAGCAGCCTCGGCGTCTCGATGGAGTAGCCGGCCACCGCGACAAGAGCTGCCCGCTGGAAGTGCGGAATCCCGCCGTGGATGTAATGCACGCCAGTGGCCTTGCCGGTGCGCTCGTCGACGCCGATCCCGGTGACCATGGCGTCGGCCCGTACCTCCGCGCCGTGGGCGAGCGCGTCCGGGATGTGCGTGACCAGCGGGGACGCCTTCGCGTTGACCTTGCAGCCCTGCAGGCAGAACCCGCGGTAGATGCAGTGCGGCCGGTTGCCGAACCGGCCGTTGGTGATCGCGACCGGGCCAACCTTTGCGGTGATGCCCACCTTGCGCGCGCCGCGCAGGAACACCTCGCCGTTGCCGCCGATGGGGTGCGGCCGGTGCGGGTAGGAATGCGGGTCGCCCCACGGCCAGTGCTCCCCGGCGACCGGCAGTTCCGCCTCGATGTCGGCGTAGTAAGGCTTCAGGTCGGCGTAGCTGATCGGCCAGTCCGCGCCCACGCCGTCGTTGGTCAGCGTGGCGAAGTCGCTCGGGTGGAAGCGCGGGGTGTAGCCGGCGTAGTGCACCATGGATCCGCCGACGCCCCGGCCCGAGTTGTTCGAGCCGAGCGGCACCGGGTCGGCACCGCTGATGACGCGCGGCTCAGTCCAGTACAGGTGATGCGAGCCCGCCTCGTCGCTGACCCAGTCGGCGTCGGGATCCCAGAACGGCCCGGCGTCCAGGCCCACCACGCGCCACCCCCGGCGGGCGAGCCGCTGCAGCAGCGTGGAACCGCCCGCGCCGCAGCCGACCACCACCAGGTCAACCTCGTCAGAGTCGGCGAACCGGCGCATGTCCCTGCGCAACCGGTGGTTGGTGCGGGTGCCGTCGTTCGGCAGCAGCCACGCCGACTCGTTACGCTCGCGTATGCCGGTCATCAGGTTCTGCCCCGTACCGGGTCGGCTGACGGCCTAGCGTCGCGGACCTCGAACGGCTCACGCGCGCCGATGCCGAGGTTCTTGTAGCCGCGGGGGTACGCGGGTCCGGGGAAGCCGATCTCGGTCCAGGCCGACGGGTGAGCGTAGAACGCGGTGCAGACATAGCGCGTCCACAGGCTCCACACGTGCCCGGCATCAAGGCCATGCCAGTCGCTCGATCCCAGATCCTGGACCGCCTGGATGACCGCGCGCTGATCGCCGACCTCGCACTCAGCGAAGGCGCAGGAGAACTTGGCCCGCGCGTCAGCGTCCAAGTGGCGCAGGGAATCCCGCCATGCCTGCCCGTCCTCCGGCATATCCGCGTACCGCCAGCCATCGGTTTCCTGATCGGCCAGCCGCACATCGATGAACTGCACTACCGGGACCCGCGGCTCGCCATCCTGGCCGAGCAGCTCGTCGCACAGTACCGTCGCGACGGCCTCCTCGGCCGGGCTGAAGAACCGGATATCCGGCGGCATCTCCAGCCGGGACAGGACGACACCCGCGGTGACCTGGTCCCAGTGGACAGCCTGCGCCGCCGCGTCGAAACCGGGGAACCTCCCGGCGCCGCCCGGTATGCGTGCCGCGCCGCTCACTTCTCGCGCCGTAGCACCGCGGCGAGCAGGCCCATACCACCGACCATGGTGACCAGCAGCGGAGCCAACAGCGGCGGCCCCATCTCCATGTTGTACCGAAAGTTGGACCAGCCGCCCGGCTTCTGCGCGATGCCCCGGGCGTGCAGATAGGTGCCTTGCAGCCCGTTGGCGACGATGGCCGCGGAGGCAACCGGCAGCGCCGTCTTGGCCATCCGACGGCTGAAGAAGCCCGCGATGCCCGCCGCGCCGCCGATTGGCCCGAGCGCGACGGGTAGCCACATCATCTTGTTGCCGAAGCTGGCGCTGTCATGCTCGAAGAAAATCTCGGCGGCCGTGACCAGCGCTCCCGCCGCGGTCAGCGCCGACAGACCGCGCTCAAAACGACCAGTCTCCACATTGCGGATCATTCGGTCGATGCCGTGCGCTGCCCGCTCCGGCCCACCGCGCTGACGCTCCGCTCCCATGTCCCATCCTTCCGGTCACCCGGATCGCCTCCGCAGCGGAAGCCAGGCCCGGGCAGGTCTGGGCGTGCCGCTTCCCCGCTCTGCTGCCCGCAAACGGCCGGCCGGTGCCTGGCTGGTGGCCGCTGTGGCTGCCGAAAAGGGGATTTGGGCTGCTCAGCTGTGCCTTCTTGGTTCGTCAGGCGGCTTGGGTGTACTCGTTGATCAGGCCGCTCAGGACGGGTTTTCGGCGGATCTGCTGGGTGTCGAGGCTAACTGAGATCACGCAGGGCCGGTGGGGGACGCGCTGGGCGATGCCCTGATGCGGCCGGGCCGTGTTGTAGTGCATCTGATACTCGGTCAGAACGGCCCGCAGATGCGCCTGGCCGAGGATCAGCACGCGGTCGAGGACTTCGCGGCGCAGGGTGCCGACGAGGCGCTCGCAGGTCGCGTTCATCCGCGGCGCTTGGATGGCGGTGCGCAGGATGGTGGTGCGCAGGATGGTGGTGCCGGCAGCCTCGAAGACGGCGTCAAAGGAGCGGGTGAAGTTTGATCCGCGGTCGTGGATCAGGAACCGGAACTCCTCGAACGGCCGGTCCAGGGCCATGGCGAGGTTCCGGGCTTGCTGGGCCGTCCACTCGGCGGTGGGATGCGCGGTGACGCCGCCCAGGTGCATCCGGCGGGTGCCGTGCTCGATGAACACCAGGACATAAAGCCGTTTCAGCAGCGCTGTATCCACATGCAGGAAGTCGGCAGCGAGGATCCCGGCGGCCTGGGCGTGCAGGAACTGGCGCCACGTCGGGCCCGCGCGACGTGGCGCCGGATCGATGCCCGCGGCACGGAGGATCTCCCAGATGGTGGACGGTGCGACGCTGACACCGAGCTTCAATAGCTCGCCGTGAATCCGGCGGTAGCCCCACAGCGGGTTCTCCCTCGCCAGCCGGACGGCGAGGCGGGCGATGCTGCGGACCGTCGGTGGCCGGCCGACTTCGCCGCCTGCTCGTGTCATATTTCTTCCCGGTCAGTTTGCGATGCCAGGCCAGCAGCGTCGCCGGTGTCAGGGGAAAGATCCCGGCCCAGCGACTGCGCGGTATCAGCCGCGCCAGCGCGGCTAACCAGGCGCGATCGGCTGGCTCGTACAGCACCCGGCCGGCGTGCCGGCGCAGTACCGCATTCTCGTGCCGGAGCACCAGCAACTCCGCATACCTGGCCTGATTCCCGCGCGCCACCAGGACGGCAAGGCTTAGCAAGGAGCGCATAAGCAAGTAGACGATCTTCAGCAGCATCTGGCCAGCCAACCAGCACGCGGCATCGCCCACGGCCGAAACGCAAGGCCAGCCTGCCAATCCAGTATTCGGGCAGCACAGGATTGGTCCATTACGCCCGGCGAAGGGATGAGGTCCTCCGGCTGTTTGCGATCGGGACTGCGGTTTAGGGTGAAGACCTGCCGAACAGGACGACGACCGCACCTCCGCGTGTTTCCTCCCTTCGCCAGGTGCCAGCCAGGCAGACACGGTGACGGAATCTTAAGATGATCATGACGAGCCATGCGGTCAGCGGCCAGTGCTGATCGCGGCTGACCGCTAACATCACTGCAGTCGTCTCAAGGTGAGGTTTCGGGTGGCACGAGCAGGGGCCGGGCGCAGCCGTCGTAGCCGGCCGGGTCGTGGTCTGTCGCTGGACCGGATCGTCACGGCCACCCTTGAGCTGGTGGATGAGCAGGGCATCGGAGCGGCGTCGATGCGGGCGGTGGCGTCACGGCTGGGGGTCCGCTCGATGTCGCTGTACCGGTATGTGCAGGACCGCGATGACCTATTCGATGCGGTCGTGGAACGGATCGTCAACGAGCTCGCCGATGACCCTGAGGTGCAGCTGCGCCCGACGGATGGATGGCGGCCTTACCTCACCGGCATGGCCCATGGGGTGCGCCGTTACGCCCGGGCCCACCCGCACGCTTTCCCACTGGTCGCCACCCGGCCGCCCACGGCTCCGTGGGTGAACCCGCCGCTCAGGTCGCTGCACTGGGTCGAGGCGATGCTAACCGGGTTGGCTGGAGAGGGGTTCAGCGATGAGCAGGTGCTGTTCACCTACCGCACGTTCAATAGTTTCTTGCTCGGTTACCTGCTGCTGGAGACCAGCGCCATGACCCTTCGGGACCCGAAGCCCGGCGACGGATCCTTCACCGGTACCGACACTATTTCGGGTGATGGCGGTGAACCCGCACGGCAGGCAGCCGCCAATCCGGTTCTCGGCGGCCTGAGCCCTGCCCGCTCGGCTGGGCAGCGGGAGGCACTCCAGGACGCCGACAGCCCGGACGAGCTGCTCGATCCGGCCGATGAGATCGACGCCCGGCGTTTCCCGACGGTGCACCGCCTAGCGGCAGGACTGGCCGAGGACCGGTGGGAAGGGGAATTCCAGCGAGGCCTGGAAGACATGCTCGACCGGATTGCCGCGTCGCTGGCCGGCGGCCCGGACCACGAGCGGGATTGACGCCGTAGGCCCGGGCCGGGTCCGAGGTTTGCTGCACTCGGCTGCCTGATTTCCGGGGCAGACCAGGCCGGTTCAGTGGACGCCGTAAGCTTCCTATGTAAGCTTCATGTGTAAGTCATCCGGTTGCGGGTAGAGGGGGCCAGCCGGACGGTGATGAGGAACAGTCACGGGTCATCGGCTCGCGAAGCCGATGGCCCGTGACGGCTCAGGCGCCCTGACCAGGGCGCTGACCAGCAGCTTCCGCCGACCAGCACCGATCGCCGTGGCAGGATCGCCGATCCTGGGCGGCCCGCAATTCGCTCACCCCGAGGAGATGACCCGGATGACAGACAAATACCCGCCCGCAGCAACGCCGCCGCTGGGCCGGAGCGCCCCCAGCGAGTCCTTGCCGCCTGCATCGGCGCGGGAACATGGAACGGCTGGCCTGGTCAAGGGTGAGGCGGCTGACCTGGGTAACGGCAGCGTTCAGGCCGGGAAGCACGTGGCCGAGGTGGCCCGGGAGCAAGCATCAGGCGTGGTGGCCGAGGCCGGGCGTCAGGGCCGGGGCCTACTCCAGCAGGCACAACAGGAGCTGGAAGTCCAGGCGGCCCATGGGCAGCAGCGGCTGGCGAAGCAGCTACTTTCGCTCAGTGATGAACTCCGGTCGATGGCAGATGCCGCCGGCCGCGGCGGCATGGCCGCCGGCCTGGCGCATCAGGCCGCCTGGCGGGTCCGTGATGCCGGGCAGTGGCTGGACGGGCACAAGCCTGGACAGGTCGCGGGGGAGATGCAGTCCTTCGCGCGCCGCAGGCCAGCGGTCTTCCTGGCCCTGGCGGCCGGGGCGGGCCTGGTGGCCGGCCGGCTCACCCGGGGACTCAAGAACGCAGCTAGCGACAATTCCGTGACACCAACAGCGCCCGAGGCCACGCCGGGGCTGAGCAGCCAGCCGGCCCAGCCGTCTGACCTGGCCGGCTATCCACCGGTCCCACCCGCCGTCAGCGATCCGACGCGGAGTCCTTCTGGCGCAGCCAGCGGTCTGCCGGCCACCGGCACTGTTCCGGGCCCGCCGGCAGCTCCAGCGTCCGGCGAGCCAGACCTTCGGGTCACTGATGACCAAGCGGGCCGGCAGGGCAGGTCATGAGCGCCCCGTTGGATCCGGCTGTGCCGCCACCCGATTCGCGGCCATCGGTCGGCGAGCTGTTCTCCGAAGTGACCGAGGATCTCAGCACGCTCATGCACCAGGAGGTGGAGCTGGCCAAAGCCGAGCTCCGCCAGTCAGCGACCCGGGCCGGCAAGGGCGCGGGGCTGCTGGCGGGGGCCGGGGTCGGCGGCCACATGGTCCTGCTGTTCGCGTCGGTCGCCGCGTGGTGGGGCATCGGCGACGCCGTTGGCCGTGGCTGGTCGGCGCTGATCGTGGCGGCCATCTGGCTGATCGTCGCAGCCGTCCTTGGGGTGATGGGGCGCCGGGAGATCAGCGCAGTCCCGGGCGTCCCGCAGACCGCGCAGACAGTGAAGAAGATTCCCGACGCAGTAAGAGGAAACGAGGGCACATCATGACCAGCGATCCGGACCAGATCCGCGAGCAGATCGAGGAAACCCGCACCAGCCTGAGCGAGGACGTCAACGCCCTGACCGACACGGTCAACCCCGCGCATACGGCAAAGCGCAAAGCAGCCAGCGCACGTTCTGCCGCGCTCGGAATAAAGGACAGGGTCATCGGCACCGCGTCCCAGTCTGCCTCCAGCACGACATCCGTAGCGGGAGAGATGGCATCGGGGGTCCAGGACAAGGTAGCGGCGGCTGAGGACAAGATGTCAGCGGCGGCGGGCAACATGTCGCAGGCACCCGCCCGGCTGCGCCGCCAGACAGCGGGCAACCCGCTGGCCGTCGGCCTGATCGCGGTCGGGATCGGCTGGCTCGCGGGGTCGCTTCTGCCCAGCACCAGCGCCGAGGAGCGGACGGCGGCCAAGGTCAAGGAAACCGCCGCTCCAGCCATCACCGGCGCGGCCAAGGAGACCGCAGCCAGCCTCCAGGACTCAGCCCAGCAGGCAGCTGAGTCGGTCAAGGCCACAGCCGCCGATGCCGCCGCAACGGTCAAGGACGAGTCGGCCAGCTCAGCGCGCGACGTCCGGGATCAGGCCCAGGCCGCCCGTGACACCGTGGCCGAAGGCCGACAGTAGGGAGGTCATCACCAATGGCCAGGCCACAGAATGCGGCCAGCAGAGCCCGCGACAATGCTCCAGACAACGGCAATGTGCCAGATGACCCGACAGATCTGAGCGGCGGGTCCTGGCTCGCGGCGGGCAAGCGCACACTGAAGGAATATAAGGCCGATGACCTGCAGGACCGGGCGGCGGCGCTGACATATTTCGGTATCCAGTCGATCTTCCCAGGCCTGCTCGTCCTGGTTTCACTGCTCGGCCTGCTCGGCCACTCAGTTACCCAGTCGCTGATCACGAGCCTCGGCAAGGCGGCGCCGGCGTCCGTCAGCGCCATCATCACCAGCAATGTGAGGCACCTGCAGCAGAACCACACCGCGTCCGGGATCGTCGGTGCCGTGGCCCTCGCGCTCGCGCTCTGGTCCGCATCGAACTATGTCGCGGCCTTCATGCGCGCGTCCAACGCCATCTATGACGTCCCCGAGGGCCGCCCGATCTGGAAGACGGCGCCGATCCGGCTCGGGGTCACCATTGTGACGATGATCTTGCTCGTGGGGGCGTCCGTCATCGTGGTCGTGACCGGAGGGCTGGCCCAGAAAGCCGGTAACGTACTGGGCGCCGGCTCGGTGGCGGTCACCATCTGGGACACCGCCAAGTGGCCGGTCCTGCTGATCATCATCGGCCTGATCCTGGCCATCTTGTTCTGGGCCAGCCCAAACGCCAAGCATGGCTTTCAGTGGGTCAGCCCGGGTGGCTTCATCGCCGTTATCTTGTGGCTGGTTGCCTCCGCACTGTTTGCCCTCTACGTCGCCAACTTCAGCCACTACAACAAAATCTACGGCAGCCTGGCCGGGGTCATCATCTTCCTGATCTGGATGTGGATCTCCAACGTAGCCATCCTGCTCGGCGCCGAGTTCAACGCCGAGCTAGAACGTGGCCGCGCTGTCGCAGGCGGCCATCCCATCGACGAGGAGCCTTTCTCGGAACTACGTGATGACCGCAAGCTGCAGAAGAAGCCGGAAGACAGCCGCTGGGCCAGGCGGCGCCCTAGGCAGCCGGCCAGCCCAGACGTCAGATAAGAGACCGTGTCCTGCCGGGTGTGAGCGCAGTATTCGTGGCGGTGATGGCGATCCGGTACGGCCCCGGCTGCCGGCGGCTCGGGGGGGCCCGGCGATGATGGCCGCCCCGTTGCCGTTATCGGTGAAAGTCGGGCCGATGGGCAGTGGCTCGGATTCGGTCAGGGCCGGAGGCGGATATCTCGTGGCCCGGATGATCAGCTGCGGCGCAGCTGGTAGTACCGCAGGTTGGGTTGGAGGGCGTAGTGGTCGGAGGGGTATGTGTCGTTGACCGGGGTGGGTGCCCAGTAGGGCAGTGTGTATCGCGTGCGGCCCAGAGGTCCCGTTGCGGTCCCGCGGCACCGCCAGATCCACCGCCCCCCACGTCGGTGAACACGGTCTTCGGCGTCATCCCGTTGCGGCTGTTGCCGCTGCCCCGGCCAGCGGGATCGTGTTTCTCATAGCCCAGATGGCCGGTCATCTCCTCAGCCAGCGCCCGCTCCAGCACCGCCTCGGTCACCTGGGACAACAGCCCATCCAGGCTCAGCAGCTCCGCACCCCCGGCCGGGGCACGGCCCAGCAGCTGATCGGCCAACTCGTCATCGACCAACGGCCGGCGGCCCGGTGGGCCCTCACGCCTGCGGCCCATCTCCGCAGTGTCTGACATCGCATGTCCTTCCGCGAGCCGCCCTCCCCGGGCGGCTCACCGTCAGGCCACGTCACTTACACAGCTGGTAGGACACGCCCCGTTAGGCCGGAGTATTCGGATCTGCAGGCCCACCTATCAGGCCCCGCGGCGGAGGCAGATCACGGGGGCGCCGGGGCTACTGGTGTAGCAGGGTCTTGAGGACCCGTGCATTCCGCACGGCATTCGCGTTGCCGTCGTTGTTGAAGTACGCGAACACGTCTTTGCCTGCCGCGTTCCATTCCTGGATCCGGTCAGCCCACCAGGCCAGGTCGGTATCGCTGTAGGAACCTGCGTACAGGTGATGATGATCTGGGCCGTGCATTCGCACGTAGGCGAAGTCGGTGGTGACTCGTAGTATGCACGGCAGGTTCGCGCCGCTCATCACGCAATAAGCGGCGTCATGAGCTTCCAGCAGCGCGAAGACTTCCTCGCAATGCCAGCTGGGATGGCGGAATTCGGCGGCGAGCCGTATCCAGTTGGGGACCATCCGGAGGAAATAGACGAGCCGCGCATCGTCGCGGGCGTGTGACGGCGCGAGCTGGACCAGCAGCACAGCTCGCTTGTCGCCCAGCTCGTGCCAGCCCGCGCCGATGCGCTCGATCCACGCCTCCGGCGCGTACAGTCTCCGCCCGTGGGTCAGCCCTCTCGGTGCCTTGACCGACAAGCGGAAGCTGTCCGGCAATTTCTGCCGCCAGCGGCTGAACGCCGAGGGCCGGGGCCAGCGGTAGAAGCTGCTGTTGAGTTCAGCCGTGGCGAAGGCGGCCGCGTAGCGCGCCAGCCGGTCACCGGCCGGGTGCCCAGGAGCGTATAGCTCAGGCGCCCAGTGCTCATAACTCCATCCGGAAGTCCCGATCCTTACGACCACGGCGGCCTGCTCAGCAACCGGCACCGCGAGTTACCCGGAGCGTTTCGCGCACCGTCATAGCGCGGGCGCCACACGGATCGCAGTGATCACGGTGCGGACGTTTCGCCAGGCTCCTGGCCGGATGCCGGTTCGCCGTCCGGTGGTATTTTCGCGTCCACCAGCGCAGTAGAGCCGGCCGGGCGGGTGGTCGTGTCATCGGTCCGCTCCCGCAGGCGCTCCAGCGATTCACCATCACCAAGCGGGACAGTGGCGTTCAAGTGTTCGCTCGCCTGCACCTCGGGCAGATCCAGCACGGCATCGACCAGGCTCGCCCGCCTGCCCGGGGCAATATGCCCCGATGCCGCATGCAGCGACGCCTGGGCCGTTCCGCCGGGTTCC
>DASXIN010000179.1:0-68772 GCA_036497945.1 Streptosporangiaceae bacterium
CCGGCTGCGACCCGGCGACCCAGGCCGTTCTCCTTGACTCACCCTGACCGCGCTCCCGCCCAGCCAGGCCGGACAAACACGCTTGCGCCCCCTACGACAGGCATCGAACGGCCGACCCCGCCAGCCGCCCACCACGCAAGCGAGCCAGCCACACAAACACCTTGAATGCGGCAGATGAGGACGACTCTGTCGCCTGCCTCAACGGGTCATGAGAGTAAGGCAGTCCGGTATTGCGGGCCGGGCGCCGTGTTATGGCCGACGTGGTCCCGGCATGACCTCATCACCTTCATCGAGGCCCGCCGCTGCGAGCGCGAGTTCCAGGCTTTCGTATCGCGCGTAACGGGCGATGCATCCTCCCGCGACGCAGAAATGGGAGGCCACCTGCGCCTGACCACGATCGGCGCCGGTCGCGGGATCGATCCAGCGGGCGGCCTGCTCCACGACCACGCTGCCATCAGCGCCACAGAACCAGCGCAGCGACCTGGCGGAGAACCCGGCCCGCCCCATCCAAGCCGCCATGACCTGGCGCCCGCGCATGGACCCGCGAGGTCCGGCGATTTCCACCTCATCCGCGGACAGTTGCGCGGCCCGCCGGGCGTCACCGCGATTTACCGCGTACAGCCACTCTTCGACCACAGCAAGCGACCCGAAGCTCATCGCACAACCCTACTGCCGCTGGGAGCCACCGCCGGGCATGTCCAGGTACCGGGAACATCCCGCGCACAGCGCGGCATGAGAACGCTCGAAAGCCGCTGTAACCGCTGATGCGCGCAGAGTAATCCAAGGTCGGCCCGGCGGGGTAATCAGCACAAAGAAAGAATTTCTGGCAGGTACTCAATCGCCCGCGCTCCCATGGACTGCGCGCAGGATATCGCCTGTTCGGAGGAACCTTGCCGGTACAAGAAATGAAACATCTGGTGTAGGGTCGGTCCCGCCACGCTACAGCAGCTGGCTACAAGACACCGGGGGAACCATGCCGACCATAATTGGCCACCACGATGTGAAGGACAAGGATCACTGGCTTGCCTCGACGAAGCGAGAAGAGGTCTTCGGGCCGCTCGGGGTTACCAACATCCGCACCTTCGTCGACCCGGAAAACCCGGCCCAGGTGGCCGTGCTTATGGATGTCGCCGACATGGATGCTCTCATGGCTGCGATGTCGACCGAGCCGATGGCCGAAGCGATGGCGCATGACGGCGTGCTGCCCGAAACCCTGGTGATCCTCGTCGAGGCGTAGTTCCTCTCTCAGCGTAGAAGCGAATAGTTCGCCGACTTCGGAGCAGCCGCAGGGCATGGATTCCGCGCCGCTCAGGCTGCGAGTTAGTGACCGCCGAGACGGCCACGGCCAACGGGGGCTTTCAGGGATCTTCCTGACTGGCGGCCTCCTTCGGGACAGCGCGGTACAGGCATTCTGGATGAGAGAGCGCCAGCATCACGACTTATGTGTCTTTGATCAACTGGACCGAACAGAGCGTAAAGAATTTCCGTGACACTACTCAGCGAGCTGAGGACTTTTCCAAGCTCGTCGAAAGCTCCTGTGGCCAGGTCCGGGAACTGGCGTGGACCGTCGGACAGTATGACCTCGTCTGCATTGCAGAATTCCCGGACGACGAGACGGGGCCGCCGCCCTGCTTCAGGTCGGCGCAACAGGCAATATCCGCTCCAAGACGATGCGGGCCTTCAGCGCCGGCGAGATGGCCGGCATTATCAATCGGACCGCCTGAACCGTGTCCCATGACGGCACCTGACCGTGCCGCGACGTTCGTTTCCAGCTAGCTGCGTTTCTGCGCTTGGCCATTGCAGGGAGACGCGCTCATCTCGGCAGAGTCGGGCGTCGACAAGCCCGCCTGGAGTGTAGATCGTCCGGATCGGTGCAGCGCCTGGACTCCGCCGTCCAATGACGGTCAGGACTCAGCTCGGGGATCAGCCGGGGTATGGATGAGCCGGTCTCAGGGTGTCTGGATCTGCTACAGCCGGGCGTGGCTAGGTGCCGTTAGCGTGGCCGGATGCGGCCACAGGTGCTGGTCACTGATGGATGGGGGAGGGCCAGTGCTCGACGATCTGGAGTACGACGACGCTGATTCGCCTGCCATCGGCCTGGTGCCCGCTGGCGTTTCGTGGGAAGACGTGCTGGACCACATAAAGATCGCGCACAGCGCGCTCCTGGTGGTTCTGGGAGACGGCGCCGGGTACGCCGGGGTCTACTGGACCGGTACGGAAGCCGTAACTGTCGCGGATCTCGGATCAGATCACGAGCAGGCGGTCGAAGACTTCCGGGAGTACCTGCAGGAGCGCGGGGAGACCTAGGCGCGGTCCGCCGCGGGCAGTTGGGGTCAGCGCGTTCCGGGTCGAGGTGATGAAACGCTCGTCGCCGAGCTGTTCCCGGATGGCCAGCGCCTGGCTGAAACAGTCGCGGGCCTGGGCGGTCTGGCCCTGCTCGGTGTAACAACGACCCCGGTGATGCAGCAGGAAATGCACCTGCGTAGTACTCCCCGCCAGTCGCTGTCCTCCCAGTCTCGGCTGGATAACCCCGCCGGTCCAGCCACCTGGACCGGTGTACAGCCCGGGCCGGAGTGACCGATCATGCATGTCGTGGCAGTCACGGACCGGGCGCGCACGGCCGAGACACCGGTACTGGTGGCCGGCGGCGGCCCGGCCGGCCTGGCCGCCGCCGCGGAACTGGCCCTGCACGGGGTGGCCTGCGTGGTGATCGAGCCCCGACTGGTCGTCTCGCATCGCCGGCCGCGGGCCAAGACCACCAGTATCCGGACCATGGAGCACCTGCGCCGCTGGGGTATCGCGGACGCGCTGCGGGCCGCCGCGCCGTTGCCGGTGGCCTGGTCGCAGCGAGTCACCTTCTGCGAATCCCTGTCCGGGGCTCGGATCACCGACTTCGACGGGGCGTTCGGGCTGACCACCGAGCGGGACGAGCGGTTCGCCGAGGCGGGCCAGCAGGTTCCGCAGCCGGTCGTGGAGGAGGTGCTCCGCCACCACGTCTCCGGCCGGCCCGGCGTGGACCTGCGCCTCGGCCACACGGTGACCGGCCTGGACCAGCGCCGCGACATGGTCGTCGTCACCGTGCGGGACCACGCCGGGTCGCCCTACCAGGTCAGCGCCCGCTACGTGCTCGGCTGCGATGGTGCGGCCGGGGTGGTCCGGGACCAGATCGGCGCCCGGTACACCGGCTACTCCGATCCCCGGCCCAACTTCAACGTGGTGTTCCGCGCGCCCACGCTGGACACCCACCTCGGCCCGGCCGTGCAGTACTGGGTGCTGGGCGCGCCCGCCCCGGGCCTGGTCGGCCGGCTGGACCAGTCCGGGACGTGGTGGGCGATCCTGCCCGGGGTCGAGCCGGCGTACGGCACGGCGCACGCCGCGGACCTGATCACCGGTCTGGTCGGTGCCCCGGTCGAGCACCAGGTGCTGGCCTCCGATCCGTGGCTGGCCCGGATGCTGGTCGCCGACCACTTCGCCGACCGCCGGGTGTTCCTCGTCGGTGAGAGCGCGCACGTCAACCCGCCGTGGGGCGGTCACGGCTTCAACACGTCGGTGGGCGACGCGGTCAACGTGGCCTGGAAGATCGCCGCGGTGGAACATGGCTGGGCGCCACCCGGCCTGCTGGCCAGCTACGAGCCAGAACGCCGCGGTGTGATCGAGCAGACCGTGGCCAGCGCGGCGGCCAACATGCGGAATATGGCCCACGACCTGCCGCAGGACGCGCAGGCCATCCAGCGGGCCAAACGGTCAGAGTTCCACAGCCTGGGCCTGGTACTGGGTTACTCCTACGCCGGGTCGCCGGTCATCCAGCCGGCCTGCGGGTCGCCCGGTAGCCACGACGCCTCCGGGGACGTGACGGTCTACACGCCGGACGCCAGCCCGGGCGCGCGCCTGCCGCACCACTGGCTACCGGACGGCTCATCCCTGTACGACCAGCTAGGGGCCGGGCTAACCCTCATCGGGCCGGCCGACGGTGCGCCTGGGGTGGCCGCGCTGGCCGGCCAGGCGCGGCGGCGGGGAATACCGCTGGCCGTGGTCCAGGCGCCGCCGTCCTATCCGTGGGGCCAGGAATACCTGCTGGTCCGCCCGGACCAGCACATCGCCTGGCGGGCTGGGGACGCCGCCGAGATCGACCTGGACGTGGTCACCGGCGCGGCAGACTGACGGTGCCGCCCACTACGGTGCTGCTCGTGGCAGCTGACCTGTTTGACTCATCCCCGGCCCGGACCCGGAAGGCCGACGTCCGGGTGATGCTGGAGGAGACCCGCGACGAACTGCCGGCCATCCAGCGACTCTGGCCCCGGTTCGAGGAACGGGTCGGACTGCGTGGGCGCAAGATGTACGCCATGGTCGATATCCAGGCCGGTACCTATGCCGCGTGCACTCCGGTCCGGGACGGCGATGATCCGGGCCGGCTCGGCCTGCAGACCGGCACCCTGCCTGGCGGCTGGTACCTGCGGGCCCTGATCACGGGCGACCCACCGGCCCCTGTACGCCCGCATCGGCCCAGCCATGCAGGCGCTGGCCGCGGTGGCCGCCCCGGCCGACCGCGGCCGCCCGCTCGTCGAGTACTACCGGCGGCACGACCAGATCGAGCTGTGGGTGCCCGTCGCATGACGCCGCGGGAACTGGCCAATGCACACCTCGGCGCGGCATCCTGGGCGCTGTGAGCCTGACGCTGTGCGTGCTGCTCTGGGCGCGGCCCGGGGCCGAAGATGGCCTGATCGCCTACGAGAACAAGGTGCTGGACCTCGTTCCCGTGCACGGCGGCCGGGTCCTGCAGCGAGCCCGCGGCAGCGGGGCGGACGGGCAGCCACTGGAGATCCAGCTGCTGGAGTTTCCCTCCGCGGCCGCGCTCGACGCCTATATGACGGATGACCGCCGCACCTCGCTGGCCGCCGAACGGGACCGGGTCATCGCCCGGACCGACGTGATCCAGGTCCAGCTGATCTCTGGTCCCACTTGACGCTCACTCGCCGGTCTCGCCGTCCAGCGACTCGCGGATCAGGTCGGCGTGCCCATTGTGCCGGGCGTACTCCTCGATCATGTGGGTCAGGATCCAG
Organism: Streptosporangiaceae bacterium; assembly: GCA_036497945.1. Lineage (GTDB taxonomy): Bacteria > Actinomycetota > Actinomycetes > Streptosporangiales > Streptosporangiaceae > RYN-230. Next base: position 5,061 of record DASXIN010000179.1, read on the forward strand.
CGCAGCGAGACGCGTCCCTGGCCGTCCCAGGCCGGATGGGCCTGGCTCAGCGCCTTGTCCTCACCCAGGCCGAGCTGCGCCTCGACCACGGCCCGGGACCGGCCGACCCGCTCGGCCCACAGACCCCGCAGCTCGTCGCCGGAGTCATTGGCCGCGGTGCGCCACTCCCACTCTGGGTCGGCGTCCCAGTCCACGCTGGCCCACGGCTCGGGGGACGGCATTTCCGCCGCCACCTCGGTGAACCAGCCATCCTCGACGCAGGCCATGTGCTTGAGCATGCCGCCCAGCGTCATGGTGGTCGGTGGCAGCGCCACCCGCAGCTGCTCGTCACTCAGCCCGCGGCACTTCCACTCCAGCGTCCCCCGCTGGTAGTCCAGGAAGCCAGTCAGCGTGGCCGCCTCGCCCGCCTCGTGCGGTGGTTCCGGCCGCCCGTGCTGGTCCGTCTGCATCTCGTCCATGACCGCAACGCTAGCCGCCGCTGCCGTCAGTCCTCGAGCCGGTGGCCAGCCGGCCGCGCACGGACCGCCCGCCAGGTAGTCGCGCTAGCTGCGGGTGACCGCCTGTCGATTTCCGGCGAGCTTGTTCGTCGAGTGGGTAGGACGGGCAATAATGCGCGTGCGCCGCTGGTGCACGGAGGAATCGCAGCTCAGCTGACTAGAGGGGAAGTCATGCCTAATCGCACTGTGTATGCCCAGGGCACGCCGAACTGGGTGGACCTGCAGACTACCGATACCCAGGCCGCGAAGACGTTCTACGGCCGCCTGTTCGGCTGGGACTACGACGACCAGCCCATGCCGCAAGGCGGGGCTTACTCCATGGCCACACTGCGCGGCGAGCAAGTAGCCGCGATCGCCTCGCAGTCACCGGAAATGGTCGCCGCGGGTGCCCCGCCGGCGTGGAACACCTACCTCGCCGTGGACTCGGTCGACGACGTGGCGGCCCAGGTCGAGGCGGCCGGCGGCCAGCTCGCCATGGCGCCGTTCGACGTCATGGACGCCGGCCGGATGGCCTTCGTCATGGACTCGTCGGGCGCTGCGGTGGCGCTGTGGCAGGCCAACAAGCACATCGGCGCCACGCTGGTCAACGAGCCCGGCACGTTCATCTGGAACGAGCTGATCACCGACGAACCGAAGGCCGCCGAGTTCTACACCCAGCTGCTCGGTGTCACCACCTCGACCATGGACATGGGCACCGGCGAGTACACCCTGTTCCACGTGGCCGGCGACATGGTCGGCGGCAGCACCCCGCCGCCGATGCCGGGCGTGCCCAACCACTGGCACGTGTACTTCGCGGTGGACGACGCCGACGCCACCGCGGCGAAGATCTCCGAGCTGGGCGGCTCGATCCTGGTCGAGCCGGTCGACAGCCCGGTGGGCCGGATCGCCGTAGCCCGTGACCCACAGGGCGCCATGTTCAGCGTCATCCAGCCCGCACCGCCCCAATCTGCCTAACGCCAGTACCCGCCACTCGGGAGCGACAGCGATGCAGATTCCCAAGCCGAGTGAGGACGACAAGGAGTTCTTCCGGTCGCTCGTCCCGGCGGAGCCGGACGTCGAGATCAAGCCGATGTTCGGCAACCTGGGGGCGTTCGTGCACGGCAACATGTTCGCCGGGCTGTTCGGTTCCGCGGTGGGAGTCCGCCTCGACGACGCGGCCAGCCAGGAGCTGGCCGCGATCGAGGGGGCGGGCCCCTTCGGGCCGGAGGAGCGCCCGATGGGCGGTTACCTGAGCCTGCCGCCGGACTGGCGGGCCGCGCCTGACCTCGCCTCGGCCTGGGTGGAGCGCGCGCTCGCTCACGTCAAGACCATGCCGCCCAAGGTTAAGAAGCCCAAGTCCCCCCGTACCACAAAGCTGTGAGCGGCGAGGAGTCAGCTCGCCCAGACCGGGCATGAGTCAGCACAGCGGAACCGGCGTGTCGGGGGCTGACGGCCGGGGGTGAGTGGAAGGTACGCATGGCCGCCCCGGCGCGGTACATCCGGGATCTTGGTTCCCGCGCTGAACGGACCTGCTCTGCGCTACGTGCTCAGAGTAGGTACGTGACCTCTGTTGCTGGCGGGAGTGTGTGATGCGTAATCGATGGTGGGCGCCGGCTGGTCTGGCCAGCCTCGCCCTGATAGCCGCCGCGTGCGGCAGTTCAGCGCCGTCCAGTTCGTCCAGCGCCAGTTCCTCATCTTCCGGGGGCGGCACGTCCTCTTCCAGTTCGGCGCTGAAGACGGCCAAGATCGGCGGGGCCACTGTGCTCACCAACGGCAAGGGCTTCACGCTGTACTCGTTCGCGCCGGACACGTCCACCAAGTCCAACTGCAACGGGTCCTGCACCCACTTCTGGCCACCGGTCAAGGGCCCGGCCACGGCCGGCCCGGGCGTGACCGCCAGCAAGCTGACCGTGATCACCCGGTCCGACGGGTCCAAGCAGGCCGCCTACAACGGTCACCCGCTGTACACCTACGTCGGCGACACCGCGCCCGGGCAGGACAAGGGCAACGGCCTCAACCTGTCCGGCGGGCTGTGGCACGTGATCAGCGTGTCCGGCTCAGCCGCGGCGGCGACCAGCTCGTCTGGTGGCGGCGGCGGGTACTAGTCCGTCCCCCTAGCAGAAGGCGGCCGCCTTATGGCCCACACGCTATCTCGGCCACTCACCCAGCCGTGGCCGCTCATCCTGCGGGTGGCGGGAGCAGGCCTGCTCCTCGCCGCCGGGGCCATTCACCTTGATCTGTACCTGACCGGCTACCGCACAATTCCGACCATTGGCTGGCTGTTCCTGCTCCAGGTGATCGCGGCCTTCGGCCTGGGCGTTGCCGTGCTGGTAACCGGCAGTCGGCTGGCCGCGGCGGCCGGCGCCGGGTTCGCCCTGGCCACACTGGCTGGCTATCTGCTGTCGATCTGGGTCGGTCTGTTCGGGTTCACCGAGGTGCGCACCACGGCCGGAATCGTCGCCGGGATCATCGAGGTGGCCGCGTTCGCCGTGCTCGCGTTCATCACTGTGGCGCCGCCCGCGAGCCAGCCAGCTGCTGGCTCGCCGCTAGACCGTCTCGTGGCCGCTATTCCAGTGCCTGGGGCGCTGATCGCCGGGGTCTCGGTCGTCGCGCTGGTGCTGCTCGGCGTGGCCGCGGGCACAGCGGGCAGTTCCAGCACAGTGGCCTCCAGTGGCGGCCTGAAGGTGGTGCATATCGGCGGGGCCAGTGTGCTGGCCAACGCGAAGGGGTTCACGCTGTACTGGTTCGCGCCGGACACGGCCAGCAAATCGGTGTGCAACGGGTCCTGCGCCGTCTACTGGCCGCCGGTCAAGGGCCCGGTCACCGCCGGGCCGGGCATCCCCGGCAAGCTGACCGTGATCACCCGGTCCGACGGGTCCAAGCAGGCCGTTTACAACGGCCATCCGCTCTACACCTACGTCGGCGACAGTGCGCCCGGCCAGGCCCGCGGCAACAACCTCAACTTGAACGGCGGGCTGTGGCACGAGGTCACCACCTCCACTTAAACCGCGGTGTGTCAGGCTGGTCTTGAGCCATTCTGGCGCTCGGGCGGAACAGAGAGGAATGCCTCATGTCTGACGGCGCAGGTGATGGCCTGATACAGGACCTGGACGAGGCCGAATGCCTGCGGCTGGTGGCTGGCCAGGAGATCGGCCGGATCGCCTACAACGGGTCGGCCGGCCCGATGGTGCTGCCGGTGAACTACCGGCTGTTCGAGGGCAGCATCGTGTTCCGCACCGCGCAGGGCAGCATCATGGACGAGGACCTGACGACCGGGATCGCGGACGCGGAATACCTGATCGCCTTCGAGATCGATGAGCTTTATCCGGCCCGGCGGGAGGGCTGGAGCGTGCTCATCCACGGATCGGCGCACCATGTGACGGACGAGGACGAGCGAATGTCGGTGGCTCAGGCCGGGGTGACCCCGTGGGCTGGTGGGGTCCGCGAGCTGTACATGCGGATCCGGCCCACGCGCATCGTCGGCCGCCGGATCAGCCACCCCGGCTGACCGCGCCGCCCGGTCCGCGTTCCGGTTCCGTGGGCACCGGCAGCAACGGCAGCCGGACGGTGAACGTGCTGCCCTTACCCTCCTGGCTATCCACCGTGATGGTCCCGTTGTGCGCGTCCACGATGGCCTTGGTGATGGTCAGCCCCAGGCCCGTGCCGGGGATCACCTGCCGGGTGGCCGACGCCGACCGGAAGAAGCGCTCGAAGATCCGCTCCCGGTCGGCGGCGGGGATGCCGAGGCCAGTGTCGGCCACCGCCAGCACCGCGTGGTCGCCCTCGGTGCCCAGGCTAACGTCGATCCGGCCGCCTTCCGGGGTGAACTTCACCGCGTTGGAGATGAGGTTGCCGAGCAGTTGGGCGATCCGGGTCGAGTCGGCGGCGAACACGGGCGCTTCGCCACCGGACAGGGCCAGGCTGATGTTCTTCCGCTGGGCCTCATGCCGCACCTCCGCCACGGCCTCGGCGGCGATGGCGGCCAGGTCGGTTCCGCGCATTTCCATAGCCAGCTGTCCGGACTGGATCCGGGACAGAAACAGCAGGTCACCGACCAGGCGCAGCAGCCGCTGCGCGTTGCGCTCGATCACCTCCGCGAAGTGGTCCGCGTTCAGCCCTTTGGACCGCTCGTCCCGCAGCAGCGCGATGTAGCCGATGATCGAGGTCAGCGGGGTGCGCAGCTCGTGCGAGACCAGGCCGATGAACTCGTCCTTCAGCCGGTCCAGCTCGCGCAACTGCTCGTTTTGCGCACTCAGCTCCTTCGCCTGCTGGGCCAGCACGTGCTCCGCCCTGATCTGCGCGGTCACGTCGCGCGAGATGCCGAACGTGCCAATGATCTGGCCGTGGGTGTCCAGCAGCGGCATCTTGGTGGTGGACACCCAGGCGTCCTGGCGGCCGCCGTAGGTCTCGCGTTCCAGCTGCCCGGCGATCGGCTCACCGGTGCTGATGATCCGCTGTTCGTCGGCGAACGCCGCGGCCGCGTGCTGGCTGCTGAACACGTCGAAGTCGGTCTTCCCCATCAGCTCTTCGGCGCTGCGGCCTGGCGCGTACGCGGCGATCCAGCCTTCGCTGACGAACAGGAACCGGCTCATCAGGTCCTTGAAATAGACCCGTTCCTCGGTCGCGGACAGCAAATTGCGCATGCAGATCAGCTTGAGCTCGCGCAGTTCCTCCGGTTCGGGCCGGTCCGGCGGTTGCAGGCTCATCTTGGCCAACGCACCCCCGAAGCAGCCGCGGATGACGAGCGTGGGCTCGGGGGGCCCTTCTTGCGGTATCTCCCCAGTCCAGCTCCGCTAAACCGGCCGGAAACCAGGCTGCACCGGCGGATTCGTGCTGCCCCGGCAGGCGCGCGGGGGCACCGGGAGGGGGGTCCGCCCCGGTGGCCCCGCGGCCGGTCTGGTATCCGGTCAGGCAGCGGTGCCGCTGCCCAGCCGGGCCGGACGGTGGCCCACCCGGGTGGCGTCGGCCCGCCGGGCCGACAGCAGCCGGTCCACGGCCACGGCCAGCGCCGCGGCCAGCACCGCGGCACCCGCCGCGATGAGGGCGATCTGCCAGCCCGGCATGCCGCCGACCACGACGGTGTGCACGGAGGCCGGCTGCTTCGTGAGCGGGATGGGCTGGGCCCCCGCCGGGTCCGGCGGGGCGATCATCGCGAAAGCCGCCGGGGCGGCCAGGGCGCTGGCGGCCAGGGCAGCCAGCATGGCGGCCAGGCAGGCAGCGAAACGGCGAATGCGGATCATGGTAGTTCTCCATCGAGGTAGGTTGAGCCGGCCAGGCCGGCGTCGTGAACGGGCGGTGCGCGGCTAACTGCCTTCCTGCACCATGTAGATCGAGTCGGCCACCAGGCCGTGCGCCTTCCGGTGCACGTCCGCGGCGGCCTCCGCGGAAGGGGCCTCCACGAGGCAGAACACCTTGCCTTCCGGCTCGTTGACCCAGTACCGCAGGTAGCGGACGTCGTATTCGCCCTGGGTCTGCAGGTCGGCCAGGTGAGCCTGGGCGACGTCGTCGCACGAGACACCCCCGGCGACGCTGTGTACGTCCATGTAGAGCGGCATGTCGCCTCCCGGTCGTGGATTTCCAATCACCGTGACCGTATGGCGGCAGGCCCGCCCGCCGGATCGGGAGCCGCTACCCAGTTTCCGTTCCGGGCTACCTACTTTTCCGCCACCTCCCACCCAAGCTGAGCCAGTTGCCCGATTCCGGCGTTATGCCAGGTAGTGCAAGGGGGAGTGGTAGTGGACACTGTTACGGTGGGGTTGCTGGAACGGGAAGCGCAACTAGCGTCGCTAACTAGCTACGCGGGAGAAGCGCTGCGCGGGGACGGTCGGCTGGTGCTCGTCGGGGGCGAGGCGGGGGTCGGCAAGTCAGCGCTGGTCGAGCAGGCGCAGCGGGACCTGCCCGAGGCGCACTGGTTCTGGGGTGCGTGCGACGGGCTGTTCACCCCGCGGCCGCTCGGGCCGCTATTCGACATCGCCAGCAAGCTCGGCGGCGAACTGCTGGAGCTGTGCCGGCGGGACGCGCCCCGGGACGACCTGTTCCGCGCGCTGCTCCGCCAGATCAGCCAGCCAGCTGAGCTGCACGTGCTGGTCATGGAGGACGTGCACTGGGCCGACGAGGCCACCGTGGACCTACTCCGGTTCCTCGGCCGCCGGCTGCGCGACGCCCCGGTGCTGCTCATCGCCACCTACCGGGATGACGGGCTGAGCCCGGGCGATCCGCTCCGCGTCGCGCTCGGCGACCTGGCTACCCAGCGCTCCACCAGGCGCATCGGGCTCGCGCCGCTCACCCAGCACGCGGTCGGTCTGCTCGCCGCGGACTCCGGGCTGGAAGCGGCCGCGCTGTACCGGCTGACCGGCGGCAACCCGTTCTACGTGACCGAAGTCGTGCAGTCCGGGATGGGCGTGGTACCGCCCTCGGCCCGGGACGCGGTGCTGGCCCGGGCCGCGCGGCTGAGCGGGGCTGCGCGGGCGGTGCTGGACACCGCGGCGCTGACCGGCACCCGGGCCGAGCTCGCCCTGCTCGAGTCGGTGACCGGGTGCCCACCGTCGGCCGTTGATGAGCTGGCGGTCTCCGGCCTGGTCAGCACGGACAGGGAGTGGCTCCGCTTCCACCACGAGATCGCCCGGCTGGCCGTGGCGGAGGCGGTCCCCGCGCACCGCCGCGCCCCGCTGCACGCCAGCATTCTGGCCGCCCTGCAGGCGGTCGGCTGCGACGACGCCCAGCTGGCCTTCCACGCCGAGGCGGCCGGGGACGGCGCGGCCGTGCTCCGTTATGCCGCCGCCGCTGGGCGCCGGGCCGCTGGCCTGGGCGCGCACCGCGAGGCGGCCGCCCAGTACGAGCGAGCACTCCGGTTCGCCGTCGGCCAGGACCTGGGTACCGTCGCCGCGCTGTATGACAGTTTCGGGTACGAGGCTGGCTTGCTGGACCGGTGGCAGGACGCGGCCGCCGCCGGGGAGCGCGCGCTGAGGCTGTGGCGGCGGCTGGATGACCGGCTCCGCGAAGGCGAGACGCTGCGCCGGCTGGCTGGGGCGCTCTGCTCGCTCAGCCGCGGCAGCGAGGGGGTAGCCGCGGCCGAGGCAGCCATCGGGCTGCTCGAGCCGTTCGGCACCCGCCCCGAGCTGGCCTGGGCCTATGCCAACCTCGCCACGCTGCAGATGGTGCGCAACCAGAGCAGTGCGGCCATCGAGCTCGCCCGCCGGGCGCAGGCCACCGCCGGCCCGCTGGGCCTGACCGAAGTGCTGAGTAACGCGCTGAACTCCGAGGCTTGCGCGGCGCACGTGGCCGGCCAGGAATGGGCGCCCAAGATCCGCCAGGCCCTGGACATCGCGCTGGCCGGCCAGCATGACGCGGCGGCGGGCCGGGCCTATTGCAACGCATATGGCCTGCACGTCGCCGAGCGCACGTTCGCCGACGGGGAGCCGTACTACACCGCGGGCCTCGCCTACTGCGACGACCGCGATCTCGACACCTACGGGATCTTCCTGCGCAGCGAGCGGACCACAATGCTGGAGCGCACCGGGCGCTGGGATGAGGCGGTAGCCCTCAGCGCGGAACTGCTGCACCGGGGCGGCCCGTCGCCGAACATCCGGCTCTGCCCGCTCAACCGGCTGGGCACGATCCTGGCCCGCCGCGGCAGCCCCGGCGTGTGGCAGCACCTGGACGAGGCGATCGTGCTGGCCGACGGTTCCGGCGAGCCCCAGCAGATCGTGCCGGTGCGGCTGACCCGGGCCGAGGCGTGCTGGCTGAACGGGCGGCTGATCGACGCGGCGCACGAGGCCGAACTGGCCGACGATATGGCGGCCGGCAACGACGCCTGGGAGCGCGGCGCCGTCGCTGTCTGGCTGCGCCGCACCGGCTCGGCCCGGCCGCCCCGCGGTCAGGTCGCTCAGCCCTACCAGCGGCTGATCGATGGCGACTGGGCGGGCGCCGCACGACTCTGGACCGGGCTGGGCTGCCGCTACGAGGCCGGGCTCGCTCTGCTCGACGGTGGCGAGGAGGATGCGCTGCGCGACGCGCTGCAAATCTTCACCGACCTCGGCGCCACCGCGACCGCCCGGGTCACCCGGCAGAAGATGCGCGAGCTGGGCATCCGGTCCATCCCGGCCGGCCCGCGCAGCGCCACCCGTGATCATCCCCTCGGACTGACCCGCCGCGAGCACGAAGTTCTCGGCCTGATCTGTGCCGGCCACACCAACGCGGAGATCGCCGAGCAGCTGTTCATCTCGGCCAAGACCGTGGACCATCACGTGTCCGCCGTGCTGGCCAAGCTCGGCGCGCCGACCCGCAACGCGGCCGCCTGCGAGGCGGCCCGGCTGGGCCTGGTGGGGGCGGCCGACTTAGGCTGCTGCCATGCCAGTGAGCTGGCCTGCGTGCTCGTATGAGGACTGGCAGGCAACCTGTGACACCCTGCATGCGCACACTCAAGTGCTCGGCAAGCTAGCCGTCCGGCTGGCCCCGCCCGAGCCGCAGCTCCAGCACGCCGCGCTCCGGCTGACTGCCCGCGGCTGGGAGACCGCCCCGCTGCCCGCCCCGGACGGCTCTGGCGCCCTGGTCGCCGCGCTGGACCTGCACCGGCACGAGGCGGTGGTGGAGCACTCCGACGGCCGGGCCGGCCGCGTCCCGCTCACCCCCAACCGCCCGGTCGGCGACGTCACCCAGGAACTCCTGGCCGCCGCCCGCCGCCTCGGCGGGCGGGTGGACATCGACCCCAAGCCCCAGGAAGTTCCCTGGAGCATCCCGCTCGACACTGACACCGAGCACCACACCTACGACCCGGCCCAGGTCGGCACGTACTTCACCGCCGCCACCCAGGCCGCCCTGGTGCTGGCCGCCTACCGGGCGCCCTACCGCGGCCGGGCCACCCCGGTCAACGCCTGGTGGGGTTCCTTCGACCTGGCCGTCAGCCTGTTCTCCGGCGCCCCCGCCGACCCACCCTCGACCGACTTCATCATGCGCAACTCGATGGATTCCCAAGAAGTCGCGGTGGGCTGGTGGCCCGGTGACGGCAGCCGCTACCCGCGCGCCGCCTTCTACGCCTTCGCGCATCCCGCTCCGGACGGCTTCGACACCCTGACCCTGTCCTCGCCTGCCGCCCGCTTTGACTCCTCGCTCGGCGAATACATCCTGGACTGGGACGACGTGCGTACCGCCACCGACCCGTTCGCGACGGCGCTGGAGTTCGCCCGGTCCGCGTTCCGCCAGGCCTGCGCCGCGTGTGCCTGGGACCCCGCCCTCGCCGCCACCGCCGACGGAAAACCCCCGCCCGTGCACTGAACCGGTCCCGGCTACTGCACGGTTCTCTACAGCACGGTGATCTCGGGTTCCAGGGTGCGGTCCAGGCCCGGGTGGCGGGGTGGGCCGGTGAGGGTGCAGCGCAGGGTGGCCCGGATGTCCGCGCTGGACGCGCCGACCCGGAGGTCGATCGCGCCCGGGTCGATCTGGCGGTGGCCGGAGCGGCCGGTGTACGAGGTCAGGTCGGCGTGCAGGGCGATGAGCGCGGTGCGGGTCTGCCCCGGGGCCAGGTCGACGCGGGTGGCCGCGACGAGCTGCTGGGTGGGGCGGGCCACCTCGGCCACCGGGTCGTGCAGGTAGACCTGGATGACTTCGGTGCTGGGCACGGCGGTGTCGTTGCGCAACGTGACGGCTAGCTGGCAGCGGCCGTCGGTGGGCCACTGGGCGGGGGAGGTCAGGGCGACGTCGACCCAGCTGGCCGGGGCGTAGCTGAGGCCGTGGCCGAACGGGAACACCGCGGTGGGGTCGATCGTGCTGACCTCGCTGCGCTGGCCCAGCTGGGCGGCCAGGTACGTGCTGGGCTGGGTCGCACCGGCCGGCGGGAAGCTGATCGGCAGGTGCCCGGACGGGTTGACCCGGCCGCTCAGGATGTCGGCCAGGGCGGTGCCGCCCTCCTCACCGGGGAAGAACCCGCACAGCGCGGCGGCCAGCCGGTCCACCTGGTCGCTGAGCTCGTAGGGGCGGCCGACCAGCAGGACGAGCACGACCGGGGTGCCGGTGTCCAGCAGCGCGTCCAGGAGTTCGGCCTGGCGGCCGGGCAGCCGCAGGTCCGCGGCGTCGCAGCCTTCGCCCGAGGTGCCCGCGCCGAACAGGCCGGCCTGGTCGCCCAGGACCGCCACGCAGACGTCGGCGTCGGCCACGGTGCGCGCGGCCGCCGCGATGTCGGCGTCGGTGCCGCCGAGAACCGGGCAGCCCAGGGCGTAGCTGATGGTGTAGCCGGCCGGGTCGGCGCGCAGCGCGCCCAGCACGGTGGGGATCTCGATGCCCAGCGCGATGTCCGGGTAGTGCACGCCGACGTGCCGCGGGAACGAGTAGCAGCCGAGCATGGCGCCCGGGTCGTCGGCCCGCGGGCCGACCACCGCGATGCGCTGGCCGGGGGCGAGCGGGAGCGCGCCCTCGTTGCGCAGCAGCACGATGGACCGGCGGGCCAGCTCGGCGGCCAGCGCCCGGGACTGGGCGTCGTCCAGGTCGATGTCGGTGCAGCTGGCGTCGGGATCGGCGGGCCAGTCCGGGTCGAGCAGGCCCAGCTCACACTTCTGGCCGAGCACCCGGGCCACGGCCCGGTCCAGCAGGGCCATGTCGATGACGCCGGACTCGATGCCGGTGAGCAGCGGTTCGCCGTAGCAGTCCACCATCGGCAGTTCCACGTCGATGCCGGCCTGCAACGCCAGGTGCGCGGCGCTGGTCCGGGTGCCGGCCACACCGTGCAGGGTGTGCAGGAACACGACCGCGAAGTAGTCGGACACGACCGTGCCGGTGAAGCCGTAACCGTCCCGGAGCAGGCCGGTCAGCAGGGTGGCGTCCGCCGCCACCGGGACGCCGTCCAGATCGGTGTAAGAGTTCATCACCGACCGGGCGCCGGCCCGCAGCGCCATCTCGAACGGGGGCAGCAGCACGTCGGCCAGCTCGCGCGGGCCAATGGAGACCGGGGCCATGTTCCGCGCGCCGCGGGAGGCCGAGTAGCCGACGAAGTGCTTGAGCGTGGCCACGATGCCGGCCGACTCCAGGCCGCGGACGTAGCCGCCGCCGATCATGCCGACCAGGTACGGGTCCTCGCTGATGGTCTCCTCGGTCCGCCCCCAGCGCAGGTCACGCACCACGTCGAGGACCGGCGCCAGGCCCTGGTGCACGCCGAGCCGGCGCATGGTGCGGCCGATGTGCGCGCTCATCTGCTCGATCAGCCGGGGGTCGAAGCTCGCTCCCCAGCACAGCGGCGACGGGAAGACGGTGGCCTGCCAGGCGGCCAGCCCGGTCAGGCACTCCTCGTGCACCAGGGCCGGGATGCCCAGCCGGCCGGCCGCGATGATCTGGCGCTGGCTGCTGGCCAGCGCGCGGGCCCCGTCGGCCGACGAAACCGGTGCGGTACCGTACGGCCGGGTCAGCTGCCCCACCCCGTCGGCGATCAACGTCTCCCACGGGCCGGCTGAGGCGACGGACTCGTGCTGATGCGGGGCTACCGCGCCGCTGGCCGCGTCGATGTTCACCCACAGGCCGGATAGCTGGGCGACCTTCTCCCGGACGGTCATCCGGGCCAGCAGGTCGCGCACCCGGTCCGCGGCCGCGGCAGCCGGGTCGCGCCAGGTTTCGGTGGAGAGGCTGCGCTCAATGGTCACGTGCGATCCGTCCGTCGTCCTGATGGGTCAGCGGGTCAGGCCAGGCGGCGCGGCCCGGGGCGGACAGCGGGACCGAGCCCAGCCCGGGCCCCGCGCCAAGCCCGGACCCCGCGCCAAGCCCGGACCTCGCGCCGCGCGGTCGCGGATAGTGACGAACGGGGTTGACTCCACGCCGGGAGGATAGCGCTATAAAACGTTATCGACAACGATTGACACCGGTTCGGCCGGAGAGCGAGACTCTCCGGCGCGGCGGGCTGCCGCCCGTCCCGGCCGTTGGTCTCCCGCGACCAGGCGAGCCGCGTTATCGTCCCGGGGCCGGCTGCTGCCGTCTCCCGCTGGTTGCCCAGCTGAAAGGAGGCCAGTTCGCCAGCTAACGAGCGAGGGATGGTCGCGGCGGAGCCGGGGCCGTCGCGAGACCGGAAAGGAAAGTTTCAGTGCCGCACCCAAAGAGATTCAGGGTCAGCGTGGCGTCCGCTGCGTCGGCCGTCTTACTCACCGTCACTGCGCTCAGCGTAACCGTCCCATCAGCTCCGGCTTTGGCCGCGGACACCGCGACCATCAACGGCGCGACCACGTTCCAGACCATCACCGGCTTCGGCGCCTCCGAAGCCTTCGGCGAGGCCAGCGCGGTGATGAACGCTGCGTCCTCGGTCCAGCAGCAGGCGCTCGGCCTGCTGTACAGCCCGACCAGCGGGGCCGGGCTGACCATCCTGCGCAACTGGATCAGCGCCGACTCGGGCAGCACCATCGAGCCGAACTCGCCGGGCAGCCCGACGGCCGCCCCGACCTACCTGCCGATGTCCTCCACCGGCCAGGACGCGGGCCAGTTGTGGTTCGCCCAGCAGATCAAGGCGCTGTACGGCGTCAGCAACGTGTTCGCGGACGCGTGGACCGCGCCCGCGTTCATGAAAACCAACAATGCGACCGACAACGGCGGTGCGCTGTGCGGCACGCCCGGCGCCACCTGCTCCAGCGGCGACTGGCGCCAGGCTTACGCCAACTACCTGGTGCAGTACGCCAAGGACTATTCGGCGGCTGGGGTGCCGCTGTCCTACATCGGCCCGGAGAACGAGGCCAACCTGTCCACCAGCTACGACAGCATGCAGCTGAGCCCGGCCCAGACGGCGAACTTCCTCGATGTGCTCGGGCCCACGCTGGCCTCGTCCGGGCTGTCCACCAAGATGGAGTGCTGCGCCACCGAGGGCTGGGACTACGCCCAGCAGTACGCGGCGGCCATCGAGGCGGACGCCACCGCCAGCGCGGACACCGCGGTGTTCACCAGCCACGGCTACACCGCGGCGCCGACCTCCCCGCTGTCCGGCTGGTCCAAGCTGGCCTGGGAGACCGAGTGGTCCACGTTCGAGAGCTGGGACCCGGCCTGGGACGACGGTACCGACGCGTCCGGGCTGACCTGGGCCCAGCACATCTACCAGGGCCTGACCGGGGCCAACCTGGGCGCGTTCCTGTACTGGTGGGGTTCCACCACCCCGTCGGAGAACGGGGACAACGAGGGCCTGATCCAGATCAACGGCTCCACGGTCACCCCGTCCGGCCGGCTGTGGGCGTTCGCCAACTACAGCCGTTACGTGCATCCCGGTGCCGTGCGGATCGGTGCGGCCAGCTCCAACAGCGCGGTTGACCTGGCCGCGTTCAAGAACACCGATGGCACGGTGGCTGTCGTCGCGCTGAACACCGGGACCAGCGCCGACCCGATCACCTACTCGGTGTCCGGCACCGGCACGCCCAACGGGGCCACCGTCACCCCGTACCTGACCAACGGCAGCAGCAACGTGGCCGCACAGACCACCACGTCGGTCAGCGGCGGCTCGTTCAGCGCCACCATCCCGGCCCGCTCCCTGGTCAGCTACGTACTGGGCACGTCAGGCAGCGGCAGCGGCAACACGGTCACGGTGACCAGCCCGGGCAACCAGACTGGCACCGCCGGCACCGCGGCCAGCGTGCCGATCCACGCGTCGGACTCGGCGTCCGGCCAGACGCTCAGCTACGCGGCGACCGGGCTGCCCGCCGGGCTGTCCATCAACGCCTCGACCGGGCTGATCTCCGGCACGCCGACCACGGCGGGCACGTCCACCGTCACCGTCACCGCCCGGGACGGCACCGGGGCTTCTGGCTCGGCCACGTTCGGCTGGACGATCTCGTCCAGCGGCGGGGGAGGTGGTGCCGCCTGCCGGGTGGTGTACAGCACGCAGAGCCAGTGGGCTGGCGGGTTCGTGGCCGGCCTCACGATCACCAACACCGGCTCGTCCGCGATCAACGGCTGGACGCTGGGCTTCACCTTCCCTGGCGACCAGAAGATCACCACCGCCTGGAACGGCACCGCCACCCAGAGCGGCGCGAACGTGACCATCACCAGCGCCAGCTACAACGGCAGCATCGCCGCCGGGGCCAACACCTCGGTGGGCTTCCAGGGCACCTGGGCCAGCAGTGACGCCGTCCCGACCGGCTTCACCCTGAACGGCGCGAGCTGCACCACCTGACACGACCCCGACACGCACGGCCGGCGGGCTGGGCCTCCACCCGCCGGCCGTGGCCCATCGCGGCCCGCCGCGGGTGCCGGTTACCGGGCCCGCGCCGACTGCCGCACGACCAGGTCGGTCTGCAGCGTGATGTGGGTGGCCTCGACGTGATCCCCGCGCATCAGCCGGAGCAGCAGCTGGATGGACCGCTCACCCATCTGCCGGATGGGCTGGTTGACCGTGGTCAGCGGGGGCGTGCACAGCGCGGACTCCGGGATGTTGTCGAAGCCCACCACGGACAGGTCGGCCGGCACCCGCAGGCCCAGGCCGACGGCGGCCTGGATGGCCGCGATGGCCGACACGTCGTTCGCGGCGAAGATGGCCGTCGGCCGGTCGGCGCTGGTCAGCAGCGTCCGGGTGCATTCCGCCGAGGCCTGCGCGTCGTAACCGCCGACCAGCACCAGGTCCTCGCTGACCGGCACCCCGGCCGCCGCCATGGCCTGCCGGTAGCCCTGCTCGCGGAGCCGGGAGGATTCCAGGTCGGGCCGCCCGGTGAGCATGGCGATCCGGCGGTGGCCTAGCCCCAGCAGGTGCGCGGTGGCCAGCTGGCCGCCGCGCAGGTTGTCCGAGTCGATGGTGGGCAGCCCGGACTGGCCGGTGTGCGGGTCGATGGCGACGATCGGCGCGCCGTAGTTCACGTCCACCACGGTCGGCGTGACCAGCACCGCCCCGTCGATGAGCGTGCCGCTCAGCCGGGACAGGTAGCGCCGCTCCCAGCCGACGTGATCATCGGCCAGGCCACCGGCCGAGTAGACCACCATCTCGAACCCGGAGCCGCGGATCGCGTCGGCCGCGCCCTTGAGCAGCTCGGCGCTGAACGGCTCCAGGTCGGCCACCAGGATGCCGATCACGTTGGTCCGGTGATTGCGCAGGCTCTGCGCGACCAGGCTGGCCTGATACCCCAGGTCGTTGATGACCGCGTTGACCCGGGCCATGGTGTCGGCGGCCACGCCGTACCGGCCGTTGATGACCTTCGAGACCGTCGCGACCGAAACGCCAGCTTGCGCGGCGACGTCCCGGATGGTCACGCGAGGGGTTGAGTCCACGTCGCGAGGATAGCGTATAAAACGTTATCGACAACGATTGACAGGTCCGATGTGACGCGCAAAACTCGGCGGCAAGCCCAGGTTGGCCAGGCTCGGCACACTTCAGCCAACGTCGTCAGGAGATAAGCACTATGCGCAGCCTCCGGAAGCCTGCCGTTGCCGCCGTGGTCGCGGCGGCGGCGCTCACCCTCGCGGCCTGCGGCAGCAGTGGCGGGACCGCCAGCACATCAAACAATGGGCAGGTCACCCTCACCTGGTGGACCAACGCCACGACCGGGCAGCTCAAGACCGTCTGGCAGCAGGCGGCGGCCGCTTTCCATAAGGCGCACCCCAAGGTGACCATCCAGATCGTGCCCATCCAGAACGAGGCGTTCACCACCAAGGTCCCGGCCGCGCTGGCCTCGAACAACCCGCCGTCCCTCTACCAGCAGTGGGGCGGCGGCCAGGAAGCCAGCCAGGTCCCGTCGGGCAAGCTGACCAACCTCAGCCCGTATGTGTCCGGCTGGATCGGCCAGCTCGGCGCCGCGGCCCAGGGCTGGCAGGTCAGCGGCAAGCAGTACGGCGTCCCCTACGACCTGCACACGGTCGGCTTCTGGTACCGCAAGGACCTGTTCGCCAGGGCCGACATCAACAAGCCGCCAGCCACCGTCCCCGAGCTGGAAGCCGATGTCACCAAGCTGAAGGCGGCCCATATCGTGCCGATCGCGGTGGGCAGCAAGGACAAGTGGCCAGACGCGTTCTGGTGGGAGTATTTCGCCATCCGGGAGTGCCCCACGGCCACCCTCAAGTCGTCGATGCGAGCCGTCAACCTGTCCAACTCCTGCTTTACCAAGGCGAGCAAGGACCTGACCACGTTCATGAACACGCACCCGTTCCAGGCCGGCTTCCTCGGCACCGCCTCCCAGGTCGGCGCGGGCAGCTCGGCGGGCATGGTGGCCAACGGCAAGGCCGCGATGGAACTGCAGGGTGACTGGGACCCCGGCGTGATGGCCCCGCTCACCTCGAACAAGAGCATCACCTCCCAGCTCGGCTGGTTCCCGTTCCCCTCGGTGCCGGGCGGCGCCGGGTCGGCCACCACCGTGCTCGGCGGCGGCGACGGTTTCTCCTGCACCACCGTGGCCCCCGCGGCGACCTGCGCCGAATTCCTCAAGTACATCGACTCCGCCCCGGTGCAGACCAAGGTGGTCGGGGCCAACGTGGGCCTGCCCGCCAACCCGGCCGCGTCGGCCGCGCTGACCCCCGCGCAGCAGCAGGTGCTGACGTACAGCCACGCGGCCCCGTACATCCAGACCTACTTCGACATCGCCTTCCCGACCAACGTCGGGCAGGCCCTCGACGCGGCCATCGCGAACTACTTCGCGGGCCAGGGCAGCGCGCAGTCCATCATCACGGCGGTGAGCCAGGCCAAGTCCCAGCAGTAAGCGGTGTGCCAGTAACGGGCGCCCGCCTGGGCCGGGCAGCTGGCCCGGGCGGGCGCCGCACCGCGCCCGGAACGCCCGGAAGGTGAGGAGGATCTGATGGCGGTCGCCGGCGACACGGACATCGACATCCAGCCGGGGCCGGTCACCCCGGGCCCTGCGGCCCGGCGCGGCCGCCTCGGCGGGCCCGGGCTGCGCCGCAAAGCGGAGCTGACCCTGCTGCTCGGCCCGGCCCTGCTGCTGTTCGCCGGGTTCGCGCTACTGCCGATCGTGCTGGCCGCCTACGACGGCATGTACAAGTGGACCGGCTTCGGGCCACTGGGCAGTTTCGCCGGGCTGTACAACTACCGGCTGGTGCTGGACGACCCGGTGTTCCGGCAGGCGTTCGGCCACAATCTGATCATCGTGGCCGCGTCGATCCTCATTCAGCTGCCGCTCGGCCTGGGCATGGCGCTGCTGCTGAACCGGCGGATCTGGGGCCGCACCGCGCTGCGCACCCTGGTGTTCGCCCCGTTCGTGCTGCCCTACGCCACCACCGCGGTGATGTGGCTGCTGCTGCTCCAGCCGGGCGGGTTCGTGGACCAGGTGCTCAAGCTGGCCGGCCTGAGCGGGCTGACCCAGCTCTGGCTGGCCAACCTGCACCTGGTGATCTACACCATGATCGTGGTGCTGACCTGGCAGTTCTTCGGCTTCGCCATGCTGCTGATGCTGGCTGGGCTGCAAGGCATCCCGGCCGAACTGCTGGAGGCGGCCGCCCTGGACGGCGCCTCGGCCTGGCGCGCCACCTGGCGGATCACCATCCCGCTGCTCGGCCCGACGATCAGGATCTGGCTGTTCCTGTCCATCGTCGGCTCGCTCCAGGTATTCGACCAGGTGTGGATCATGACCGGCGGCGGGCCAGCCAACGCATCCAGCACCATGGCCACCTACCTGGTCCAGCGTGGCTTCCAGAGCAGCGAATTCGGCTACGGCACCGCGGTGGCGGTGATCATGTTCGGCATCTGCTTCATCTTCGCGCTGCTGTACCAGCGCTTCGTGTTGCGCCGGGACACGGCCGGCGCACTGACCCGGGCCGTGGGGTGACGCCGATGTCCGCGCTCGCCCAGAGCCGCCCGGCCGGGCCAGGCACCGCCAGCCGGGCCCCGGCCGGGCGCGGCAAGCTGTCCCCGCTCACCCTGGTCACCTACCTGGCCGGCCTGCTGCTGGTCGGGGTGACCGTGGTCCCGCTGCTGTTCGTCTTCCTGGACGGCGCCAAGAACAACGCGCAGATCAACTCGTCGGCCACCGGGCTACCGCATCCGTGGGACTGGCACAACTACGGCCGCCTGCTCAGCTCGGCCGCGTTCTGGCAGCCGCTGGCCAACAGCGCGGAGGTCGCGATCCTGGTCACCGCGCTGGTCCTGGTGCTCGGCTCGATGGCCGCGTTCGCGCTGTCCCGGTACTCGTTCCGCGGCCGGGAAGGCCTGTTCCTGGTGTTCGCGATCGGGCTGCTCTGGCCGCTCAACGCGGCCGCGCTGCCGCTGTACCTGCTGCTGGACAAGCTGGGCCTGGTGGACAACCTGCTCGGCCTGGTGCTCTGCGAGGCGGCTTTCGCGCTGCCGCTCACCGTGGTCATCCTGCGCCCGTTCATGCGGGAGATCCCCGTCGAGCTGGAAGACGCGGCCGTGGTGGACGGGGCCAGCCGGCTGCAGTTCTTCCTCCGCGTGCTGCTCCCGCTGTCCCGGCCCGCGCTGGCCACCGTGGCCGTGCTGGCCTTCATCAACAGCTGGAACCAGTACCTGCTCCCGCTGCTGCTGTTCACCAGCACGGGTCACTACACGCTGCCGCTGGCGGTGGCCAACTTCCAGACCCAGTTCGCCCAGGACACGGCCAGCATCCTGGCCTTCACCGCGCTGTCCATGGTGCCCGCGCTGGCCTGTTTCGTCTTTGCCCAGCGGCATCTCGTCGGCGGCTTCACCGGCGCGGTCAAGGGCTGACCGCGGGTAGGACGAAAGTCCCGCCCGGTCAGGCCGATGGTCGCTGAACCCGGTGGCCCGCCACGCGCACACTGGTAGTTGTGGGGGAGGCGGCGCCATGGGGCTGAGCCGGACCGCGGCACCGCGGCCGCCCCGCGCGCTGTGGCTGCGCGGGTACTGGCCGGACCGCAATCCGCTGCGCCGCACCGCGGACCGGGTCGAGGCGGCCATCATCGCGGCCGCCTTGGTGCTGTTCCTGGCCGGCGCGCCGCTGCTCGCGCTGTTCGCCTGGCACTGGGCCAACGCCGCCGCGCTCCGCATGCAGCACCGCCAGCAGTCCTCCTGGCATCAGGTCAGCGCGGTACTGCTGGCCAACGCCCGGCCGGTGGTGGACATCGGGTACGGCGGGGTGCCCGGCTCCGAAGTGCCAGCCCGGTGGACCGCCCCGGACGGGACGGCGCGGACCGGTGACGTGCCCGCCCCGGCCAGCACCCGGGCCGGCAGCACGCTGCGCCTCTGGGTGGACGAGTCAGGCGCGCAGACCGGCCCGCCGCTGCGCGCCCAGCAGGCCGCCGGCCAGGCCGCGCTGGCCAGCGTGCTGGCCCCGTTCGCCCTGGGCACGGTGCTGATCTGTGCCGTCTCGCTGGCCGTCTACATCCTGGACCGGCGCCGACTGGCGGCCTGGGCGGCCGACTGGCGGGCCACCGGCCCGCGCTGGAACAGCCACCGCTAAGCCGGCACCGGAAGGTCGGTCATCGCGTCGCTGACCACGACCACCGGGCACGGTGCGTGCCGCAGGCAGGCCCGGGCCACCGGCCCGATGCCGCCCGGCGCGCACTGGGTCGCGCTGCCCAGCACCAGCAGGTCAGCCCCGGCGGCGTGATCGAGCAGCACCCGGGCCGCGAGTCCCTCCGCGACCTGGACCATCACCGGGACCAGCGGGGCTGCGCCGAGCGCCCCGGCCACGTCGGCCTGCAGCCGGTCGGCCGCGCGGCGATGGTCCTCCGCGCCGACCGGCAGGCAAGTGTGTGAGGCGTACGGTGCCACCCGTTTCGCCGCGTCTTCCCAGGCGCGCACGACCTGCAAGGCGGATTCCCGCAAGCCTGCTTCACGAACTGCCCAGCGCAGTGCGGCGAGTGAGGCCATCGACCCGTCCACTCCCACCACGATGCGCGGCAGCGCCAGATCCTGATTCAGCTCGGCACCCCCTTTGCAGGTCCGTCGGGCGGGCCGGCTCCGGCACGATGACCGCGGCGTCCTGCTGCCGGAGGTACAGATACCCAAAGCCAGCTCCTCTCACCCACGCGTCCCATCATGGACCGCCGCGTCGCCCCCGACATCACCCGTATGGAGTGCGGCTCCGGGTTACCGCCGGTGATCAAGGAAACATCAGCCGGCTCAGGCGTTCGGGCCAGCCTGGTCACGCGGCCGGCCGCCGGACGGCTCAGCGCCGGAGAAGTGACATCCGGTCCACCGGCGGGGCCGGCAGTGGCCGCCCGTGATACCCGGATACCTGGCCGAACCGGGTGCTCTGGGTCCAGTCCCGGGCCGCCGTGACGATCTCCTCCGGGGTCCGGCCGACGAAGTTCCACCACATCAGCAGCGGCTCGCCGAGCGGCTCGCCGCCGAGCAGCAGCAGCGTGCTGCCCGCCGCGGCGGCCAGGCTCACCGCATCCCGCCCGGTACCCAGGTAGAGCAGCTGGCCGGGGGACAGCTCGGTGCCGCCCGCCTGGGCCTGCCCGGTCACCGTGAAGATCATGTGCTCGTGGGCCGGGTCCAGGCTGAGCCGCCCGCTGGACAGGCCGGCCGCCCGCAGCTGCGCCCCGGTCACCGGGGAGAACACGGTGGCGGGCGAGCGCACTCCGGCCAGCGTCCCGGCGAACACGGTGACCTCGAACCCGGCCAGCCCGAAGGACGGCAGCTCGCCGTGATGCTCGAACGCCGGGGCCACCGACCGGTCCGCCCCGGGCAGCGCCAGCCACAGCTGCACGCCGTGCAGCGCCGGGTCATGGTCCTCCGGTGACTCCTCGGAGTGCGCGATGCCGCGGCCGGCCGTCATCAGGTTCAGCTGGCCGGGCTGGATCAGCTGCTCGCTGCCCAGGCTGTCCCGGTGCAGCACGTTCCCGGCCAGCAGCCAGGTCACCGTCTGCAGCCCGATGTGCGGGTGCGGCGGCACCCGCATCCCGGCCACCCCGTCCACCGACATCGGCCCGTAGTGATCCACGAAGCACCAGGCGCCGACGCTGCGCCGCCGCCGCAGCGGCATCAGCCGCCGCACCTCCAGGTCACCGACCCGGGCCACCCGGGCCTCGGTCAGTTCCGGCTCGGGCGCGCCGTCCGGGGCGTCCGGCACCGTCACATCCGCGTCGACTGTGCTCATGTCCCTATTGTGCGCAACGCCGGCGCCTGCTCACTGCCGTCCGGACCCCGCGGGGTGCCGGGCGGCGCCGGGTCCATGAGCCCACGATGTGTGCGTGCATGGCGGTCCGTGGCTGGATGTCGTGCTGCCGCCGGGCACGGAGATTACGCTGACCCTGCGGCTGCGGACCCCGGTCCGCCCGCCGTCGGTGCGTGCCCCCTGGCGCCCCGCCTGACCGACGGAAGCCCCAGCAGGAAGGACGAGCAGCACTCCATGCGACTCGCGCGAAGCGGACCACCTGGCGGTGAGATCCCGGTCGTGGCCGGGGCCGACGGCCGGTGGCATGACCTCCGGCCGGTCACGGCGGACATCGACCCCCGTTTCCTGGCCGGCGACGGGGTGAGCTGGGCCCGGGCGGCCCTGGATGAAGGCGAGCTGCCGCCGGCCGAGGGACCGGGCCGGTTCGGCCCGCCGCTCGCGCCGACCGGGAAGATCGTCTGCGTCGGGCTGAACTACTCCGACCATGCGGCCGAGACCGGTGCGGATGCTCCTGCCGAGCCGATCCTGTTCATGAAGGCGCCGGACACGGTGGTCGGCCCGGCCGACGACGTGCTCATCCCGCGCGGCTCGGTGAAGACCGACTACGAGGTCGAACTGGCCGTGGTGATCGGCCGCGAGGCGGCCTACCTGGACGGCCCGGAGCAGGCGGCCGGCGTCATCGCCGGCTACGCGATCAGCAACGACGTGTCCGAGCGGACCTTCCAGATCGAGCGCGGCGGGCAGTGGGACAAGGGCAAGAACTGCGCGACGTTCAACCCGCTGGGCCCGTGGCTGGTGACCGCCGACGCGGTGCCCGACCCGCAGTCGCTCGGCCTGCGGCTGTCGGTGAACGGCGAGTTGCGCCAGGACAGCAGCACCAGCAAGATGATCTTCGACGTGCGGTACCTGGTCTGGTACATCAGCGCGTTCATGACGCTGTACCCCGGTGATGTGATCAACACGGGTACCCCGGCCGGGGTGGCCCTGGGCGATCCGGATCGCCGCCCCTACCTGAAGGCTGGAGACGTGGTCGAGCTGGAAATCGATGGTCTGGGCCGCCAGCGGCAGCTGCTGCGGGATGCCTGAGATGAGCGAACTGGACGGGCTGCACGCCCTGATCACCGGCGGGGCCTCGGGCATCGGGGCCGCGATGGCCAGCGCGTTCCACGCGGCCGGCGCGGCCGTGGTGGTGCTCGATGTGGCGGCGGCGCCGCCGGCCGGCCTGCCATCCGGCGCTGGCTACGTATCCGCGGACATCACCGACGACGCGGCGGTGCAGGCCGCGGTAGCCGCGGCCGCGGACCAGCTCGGCGGGCTGGACGTGCTGGTCAACAACGCGGGTATCGGCACCCGGGGCGGCGTCGTGGACAGCACCGACGAGGACTGGCTGCGGGTGCTCAACGTGAACGTGATCGGCACCGCCCGGGTGTCCCGCGCGGCCTGGCCCTACCTGTGCGAGTCCGCGCACGCCGCGGTGGTGAACACGTCCTCGGTCGCGGCCACCACCGGCCTGCCGCAGCGCGCCGTGTACTCGGCCAGCAAGGGCGCGGTGTCCGCGCTGACCCGGGCCATGGCGGCCGACGGGCTGGCCGAGGGCATCCGGGTCAACGCGGTCAACCCGGGCACGGCCGACACACCCTGGGTGGCCCGGCTGCTCGACGCGGCCGACGACCCGGAGGCGGAGCGGGCCGCGCTGGCCGCCCGGCAGCCGCACGGCCGGCTGGTCACCGCGGACGAGGTGGCCCAGGTCGTGGTGTACCTGGCGTCGCCCCGGGCGGGCTCGACCACCGGCGCCGAGTTCGCGGTGGACGGCGGCCTGTCCCACCTGCGCCCGCGGCCCCGCTCATGACCGGCGACGGGCGCGATACTCCCTTCCTCCTACCGCAACGGCGGGTGCGGCAGACGGCCGTCGCGCTGACCCAGGCCGAGTTCGAGCAGCACAAGGCCCGCATCCTCAACGGCTGACCCACCTATCCCGCTAGCCGCACCAGTAACGTCCTTGGCGGTCACAACTTTCACTTGTCACCCGGGAGTGCGGAGTTTTGTCCCTTTTGCCGGGGTCGGCCGCACCGGAGGGGTGAAAAGAAGCTGGCCAACCACTCCTGCTCTCGATCAGGCGCCGCGCAGTTGGCCGGATGCCGTCCCGGCCGTGGTCGGGGGCCATGGCCCCGGGCAGGTCCCCCGCCGATGCCCTGATGAGCTATTTATCTGATGAATGATGACTTTCATCAGATGAATCTTGCCGGGGTGAGGAAGGCGGGCGTATGCTTTCGCACCGAGATGACCGCTGACCTGGCCGCCGGCCCGGCTGCCGAGCTGGCCGCCAACCGCAGCTACCGGAGCGACGGCGTGCACGGCCGGCTGGTGCACGACCTGGGCCGCCGCATCGTGTCCGGCGAGTTCGCCCCGGGCGACCTGCTGCCCACCGAGACGGCCCTGGTCATCGAGCTGGGCTCGGGCCGGTCGGCGGTCCGCGAGGCGGTCAAGGTACTGACCGCCAAAGGGCTGGTCCGGACCAGGACCAAGACCGGCACGGTGGTGCTGCCCGAGACCACCTGGAACCTGCTCGACCCGGACGTGCTGGCCTGGCGGTACCAGACCGCGCCGACCGACCAGCAGCTCGACGACCTGGCCGGGCTCCGCGTCGCGCTGGAACCGGAGGCGGCCCGGCTGGCCGCGCGCAACCGCAGCAAGACCGCCACCGCGCCGATCGTGGCCGCCTACCAGCGGATGGCCGAAACGGTCGGTGACCCGGACACGTTCATCGTGCACGACCTGGCCTTCCACCGGGCGATCGTGGCC
This sequence comes from Streptosporangiaceae bacterium, assembly GCA_036497945.1. Classification (GTDB taxonomy): domain Bacteria; phylum Actinomycetota; class Actinomycetes; order Streptosporangiales; family Streptosporangiaceae; genus RYN-230. Next base: position 29,317 of record DASXIN010000179.1, read on the forward strand.
GCGGGCGGCAACCTGCTGATGGCCCAGCTGTCCGATCTGCTGCACACCGCGCTGGCCGCCGCCCGGCAGGTGCACACCCGCAACGTCCGGCGCAACAAGCGCTCGCTGGCCGCGCACCGGGAAGTCCTCGACGCGATCACCAGCCACGATGCCGAAACCGCGGCCACCCTGATGCGGAAGCTGGTGACCGGCGCCCAGCACGACATCCACCGCGACCGGCAGCAGAAAGCCCGCTGACCAACGAAGGGGAGGCCCATGCCTGTGCTGGATGGATACCGCGTGCTGGACCTGTCGATCGCGATGGCCGGCCCGCTGGCCAGCATGCGGCTGGGCGACCTGGGCGCCGACGTGATCAAGGTCGAGCCGCTGGGCGGTGAGTGGCAGCGGCACACCTCGGCCGGCGGCGCCCAGGGCCACGAGGTCAACGCGTCGTTCCTGTCGCTGAACCGCAACAAGCGCAGCCTCGCCATCGACTTGAAGTCCGCGCGCGGCCAGCAGGTGGTGCACCGGCTGGCCAGCCAGGCCGACGTCGTGCTGCAGAACTACCGGCCCGGCGTGGCCGAGCGGCTCGGCGTGGACTACCCGACGATCAGCGGGATCAAGCCGGACATCGTCTATGTCTCGGTGTCCGGCTACGGGGAGACCGGCCCGTACACCAGGCGCCCGGGCCAGGACCTGCTGCTGCAGGCCATGGGCGGCGCGCTGTTCAGCACCGGGCAGCAGGACCAGCCACCCCAGGCCGCGCCGTACTTCCTGGTCGACGCGGTCACCGCCTACTCGGCGTTCGAGGGCGTGCTGGCCGCGCTGCTGCACCGGGAGCGCACCGGGGCAGGCCAGCTGGTCCAGGTGAACATGCTCGATGCGCTGATCGCCATGCAGATGCAGGAGCTCACCATCCGCACCGTTGGCGGCGTGCCGCAGCGGCGCGGTCAGCAGATCCACGCGCACTGCTACATCCGGGCGCCGTACGGCATCTTCCGCACCGCCGACGGCTACCTGGCGCTGGCCTTCCCTGACCTGGCCGCGCTGTCCGGGGCGCTGGACGCCCCGGAGCTCGGGCAGTGGGACGCCGAAGCGGACGGCTTCGCGCAGCGGGATGCCATCTCGGCCATCGTCACCGAGCGGCTGCGCACCAAGCCCACCGAGCACTGGCTCGCCGCGCTCGGCGAGCGCGGCATCTGGGCCGGGCCGGTGTACTCCTACGACGACCTGCTGGCCGACCCGCAGGTCCAGCACAACGGCTCGTTCGTCAGCTACCAGCACCCGACCGAGGGCCCGGTCACCACGCCGGGTTTCGCGTTCGCGATGAGCGCCACCCCGGCCGCGGTCACCCGGCCCGCGCCCACCGCCGGCCAGCACACCGTCGAGGTGCTGGCCGAGGCGGGCCTGCCCGACGACGAGATCGACCGGCTGCTGGCCGACCGCGTGATCGGCGCCCGATGACGCTGCGCGGCCTGACCTGGGACCACCCGCGCGGCTACCGGCCGCTGCAGGCGTTCGCCGCGCACTGCCCGGCGGCCGGGGTGAGCTGGGACCGGCAGCCGCTGGCCGCGTTCGAGGCGAAGCCGATCGCGGAGCTGGCCCGCAGCTACGACCTGATGATCATCGATCATCCCGGGCTGGGCGCGGCCATCGCCGCCCAGGCGATCCAGCCGCTGGACCAGCTAGTGCCCGCGGGCCTGCTCGCGGAATGGCAGGCCGCCTCGGTCGGCCCGACCTGGGCCAGCTACACCGTGCCCAGCACCACCGGGCCTGGCACCACCGGGCCTAGCACCACCGGGTCAGGCCAGCAGTGGGCGGTGCCCATCGACGCGGCCACTCAGGTGTCCGTGTTCCGGCCGGACCGGCTGGACGCCGTGCCGCGCGACTGGGCCGAGATGCCCGCCCTGGCCCGGCGGCACCGCACCGCACTGTGCCTGGGCGGCCCGCACGCCTTCCTCACCCTGCTGGCCATGTGCGCCTCGGCTGGCCCGGCAGACCGGGACGAGCTGCTCCGCCCGCGCGACGCGGCCGCCGCCCTCGACATCCTGCGCGCCGTCTGGGCCGACGCGGACCAGGAGATCTCCACCGGCGATCCGGTCACGGTGCACGAGGCCATGTCGGCCGGCTCGGGTCCCGCGTACTGCCCGCTGGCCTACGGCTACGCCAGCTACGCCCGTCCCGCGGCCGGCTGCCGGGCCCTGGCCTGGGCGGACGCTCCCACGTTCGGCTCGCCGCGGCCGGGCAGCGTGCTCGGCGGCACCGGCCTGGCCGTGTCCGCGCCGCGCCGCCCGGATCCGGCCGAGGTGCTCGGCTTCCTGACCGCGTTCCTGGCCCCGGACGTGCAGGCCGGGCTGGTTCCCGCGCAGGGCGGCCAGCCGGCCCTGGCCGCGGCCTGGGACAGCGCCGGCGTCGACCAGGCCTGGGGCCGGTACTACAGCAGCACCCGGCGCTCCCTGGACGCGGCCTGGGTGCGGCCCCGCGCTGACGGCTGGATCGCCCTGCAGGACCACGCCTCGGAGTGGGTCCGCGCGGTCATCACCGGCCAGGCCAGCGCCCACCAAGCAACCACTTTGATCAACGCTAGTTACCGGGAACTGACCCGGGCCGAGCGCGCGGAGGCGGGCAGGACATGACAGGCACGGTGCGCATCGACGTCAGCGACGGGGTGGCGTTGCTCACCCTGGACCGGCCGGACAAGCTGAACAGTGTCACCGACGAGATGAGCCGGGAACTGGCCGGCCTGGTGGCCCGGGTGGATGCCGACGAGGCCATCCGGGTCGCCGTGCTGACCGGGGCGGGCGACCGGTCGTTCTGCGTGGGCAGCGACATCGCCGAGGTTGGCGAGTACGCCGATCCGTGGCAGTTCCGCAACCGGCGCGATTACTGCACGACGCTGCGCGAATTGCGCAAACCGGTTATCGCCGCAGTCAATGGCTATGCCTACGGCGGTGGCCTGGAACTGGCGTTGTGCTGCGATATCCGGCTGGCCAGCCGCACTTCCTCGTTCGCGGCCGCGGAGATTAAGCTGGGCTGGATCGGCGGCGGTGGGGTGAGCGCGCTGCTGTCGGCCAGCCTGCCCGCCAGCGACGCGGCGCTGCTGCTGCTGACCGGGGATCCGGTGGACGCGGCCGAGGCTTACCGGATGGGCCTGGTCAGCCGGCTGCACGAGCCGGCTGACCTGCTGCCCGCCGCGCTCGCGCTGGCCGGCACCATCGCGCAGCGGCCGCCGATCGCCGCGCAGTCGGCCAAGGCCAACCTGCTGGCCGCCCGGAACATGGGCCTGGCCCAGGCCATCCAGTACGAACGCGAAATGCAGGCCATCTGCCTGGCCACCCAGGACGCCGCCGAAGGGCGCCAGGCGTTCGGCCAGAAGCGGCCCGGCCGGTTCACCGGGAGGTGAGGGACGTGCGGCTGCACGGCATGGACTATGACCGGACCGGGCTGGCCCGGATGGCGGGGGACCTGCCCGCGGCGGGCGGGGTGCGCTCGGTGGTGCTCGACGACGGGGCCGAACGCGGCATCCGGGTGCTGGAGTTCCGCACCGGTGGCGGGCTGAGCTTCGACGTCCTGGTCGACCGGGCGATGGACATCGGCGCGGCCGAGTACCGCGGGGTGGGCTTCGGCTGGCGGTCGGCCACCGGGTTCCGCCACCCCGGCCTGCACGAGTACCGGGACGAGGACGGGCTGTCCTGGCTGCGCAGCTTCTGCGGGCTGACCGTCACGGCCGGGCTGGACCACACCCTGTTCACCGCGGACGTGGACGCGTCGAACTACCACTACCCGTACCGCCGGTCGGTGTGGAACGGCCTGCACGGCCGGGTGGCCAACATCCCGGCCCGGCTGCACGGCTACGGGGAGCGGTGGGACGGAGAGCGGTGTGTGCTGTGGGCCGAGGGGGAGATCCGCCAGGCGGCCGTCTTCGCCGAGCACCTGCGGCTGACCCGGCGCATCGAGGCTGACCTGGGCGGCCGGGAGATCCGGCTGACCGACACGGTGCGGAACGCCGGCTTCGACCTCACCCCGCACATGTACCTGTACCACATCAACATCGGCTGGCCGCTGCTGGAAGCAGGCGTACGGTTCGAGGCGCCGATCGAGCAGACCCTGTGGGCCAGCGACAGCGTGGCCGAGCAGGGCGCCTCGCACCTGGTCCTCGGCCCACCGCAGCCCGGCTTGGTGGAGCAGGTGTATCAGCACAAGCTGACCGCCGGTGCGGACGGGCTGGTCCGCGCGGCCCTGGTCAACGACCGGCTCGGCCTGGCCTTCGAGCTGGAGTACGACCAGCGCCAGTTCCCGGTGTTCTTCCAGTGGCTGCACCTGCGCGAGGGCGCGTACGCGGTCGGGTTCGAGCCGAGCAGCCATGCCGTGACCGGCGAGCCCGCCGCCCGTGCGGACGGCACCATGACCTGGCTGGCCGCGGGCGAGTCGCGCAGCTACTCGTCGGTGCTGCGGATTCGTGAGCTAACCGACGGTTAGCCGACCAGGGTCTTCACGGCCGCGGTCAGCTCGGTCAGCGCGGACTTCGCGTCCGAGAAGAACATGCTGGTCTTCGGGTTCACGTACAGCTCGTTGTCGATCCCGGCGTAGCCGTGGCCCATCGACCGCTTGATCACGATGATGCTCTTGGCCGCGTCCACGTCCAGGATCGGCATGCCGGAGACCGCGTTCCCGGGCCGCCGCGCCGCCGGGTTGGTGACGTCGTTGGCCCCGATGACCAGGGCCACGTCGGCCCGCGGGAACTCCGGGTTGATCTCGTCCATCTCCTTGAGCTGCGGGTAGGGCACGTTGGCCTCGGCCAGCAGCACGTTCATGTGCCCGGGCATCCGGCCCGCCACCGGGTGGATCGCGTAGCTGACCTCCACCCCGCGCTCCTCCAGCACCGCGGCCAGCTCGGCGCACTGATGCTGGGCCTGCGCCGCGGCCAGCCCGTAGCCGGGCACGATGATGACCTTCTGCGCGTAGGCCAACTGGATAGCCGCGTCGTCGGCCTGGATGGACCGCACGTCCCCACCCGGGCCCTCGATGGCCGGGCCGCCGCTGTCGCCGGTGCCGAACCCGCCGATCATGATGTTGGCCAGCGACCGGTTCATCGCGTCGGCCATGAGCTTGGTCAGGATGGAGCCAGACGCGCCGACCAGCGCGCCGGCGATGATCAGCGCCCAGTTGCCGATGACGAAGCCGGCCATGGCCACCGCGGTGCCGGTGAACGCGTTCAGCAGCGAGATGACCACCGGCATGTCCGCGCCGCCGATCGGCAGCACCATCGTCACGCCGAACGCCAGCGCGGCCAGGATGATGATGATCAGGACCGGGACGCTGGGAGTGACCAGCATGTAGCAGCCGCCGCCGACGCCGACCGCGGCCGCGGCGAAGTTGACGGCGCGGGAACCGGGGAACGTGATCGGCGCGCCGTCGATCAGGCCCTGCAGTTTCCCGGCGGCGATGATCGAGCCGGAGAAGGTGACCGCGCCGATGAGCACGTCCAGGATGGTGAAGATGGTGACCGACTCGGCTATGCCCGTCGCCGAGCCAGCGAGCCGCACGTAGTCGTGGATCCCCACCAGCGCGGCGGCGCCGCCGCCGACCGCATTGAACAGGCTGACCAGCTGCGGCATGGCGGTCATCTCGACGGTGCGCGCCATCCACAGGCCGGCCGCCGCACCAACCAGCGTGCCGAGCAGGATGACTGTCCACCCGGTCGCGGTGACCGTCTTCGCGTGGATGACCAGGGCGAACGTGGTCGCGATGGCCAGGGTCATGCCCGCGGTGGACACCTGGTTGCCACGCCGTGCGGTGGCCGGGGAGTTCATCAGGTGCAGGCCGAGCACGAAACAGGTGGCGGCTGCGACGTAGAGCAGCTGGGTGACCCAGTCGAACGCGGTCATGACTTATCTCCGGTCGGCACCGCAGCCGGGTCTCCCGTCGACACCGCAGCCGGGGTTTGCCCGTTGCCGCTGGCCACGGCCGCGGTGTCCGCGGCCGGCACCGGTGTCCGCGTCCGCCGGAACATCTTGAGCATCCGGCCGGTGACCACGTATCCGCCGACCACGTTCATCGCTGCGAACGCACAGGCGATGAAGGCCAGGATGTAGCCGAGCGCGTTGTCCGCGGTCACGGCGATGAGCAGCGCGCCGGCCAGCACGATGCCGTGGATGGAGTTGGCCGCCGACATCAGTGGCGTGTGCAGGGTGGCGGGCACCTTGCTGATCACCTCGAAGCCCACCAGGATGGCCAGCACGAAGATCGTTATGTCGGTGAGCAGTGCCGTGGTCACGGGGTAGCACCTCCGGGTGAGCCAGCATCGGGCTTGGCTTCGGCGAGCAGGGCGGCGGTCGCGGGCTGGATCACCGCGCCGTCATGGGTGATGATGACCCCGGCCTGGATCTCGTCGGTGGGGTCGATGGCCAGCGCGCCGTCCTTGACCAGGTGCAGCAGCAGCGTGGCGATGTTGCGGGCCAGGAACGCGGAGGACGCGCCGGGCACGGTGGCGGCCAGGTTCCCGGCGCCGATGATGGTGACCCCGTTCCCGGTCACCACGGTCTCGCCGGGCACCGAGCCGGCCACGTTGCCGCCCAGCGGGCCGGCCCCCATGTCCACGATGACCGCGCCCGCGGTCATCTCTTTCAGCGCGTCCTCGGTGACCAGCAGCGGCGGCTTGCGCCCCGGCACCTGGGCGGTGGTGATGACCACGTCGTGCCGGGCGATGTGCCCCGCCAGCTCGGCCTGCTGGGCCTGCCGTTCCTCGGCGGTCAGCGCCCGCGCGTAGCCGCCCTGGCCGGCCGCGTCGGCCACCGACTTGAGCTCGATGAACGTGCCGCCGAGCGACTGCACCTCGGTCTTGGTCTGCGGCCGCACGTCGTAGGCGGACACCACGGCGCCGAGCCGCCGCGCGGTCCCGATGGCCTGCAGCCCGGCCACCCCGGTGCCCAGGATGAGCACCTTGGCGGGTCGCGCGGTGCCGGCCGCGGTGGTCAGCATGGGGAAGAACCGGCCGAACGCCTCCGCCGCCACCAGCACCGCCTTGTACCCGGCCACGTTGGCCTGCGAGCTGAGCGCGTCCATGGACTGGGCCCGGGACAGCGTCCGGGGCAGCCCGTCCAGGCTGATCGCGGTCACCCCCTTGGCTGCCAGCGCGGCGGCTAGGCTGGGGTCGGCCAGCGGGTTGAGCATGCCCAGGATGGCCTGGCCCGGGCGCAGGGCGTCGGTGAGCTGGCTGTCCGGCTTCCCGACGGTCAGGATCAGGTCGGCCTCGGCCAGCAGCTCGGCCCGGCTGAGCACGCTCGCGCCGGCGTCCGCGTAGGCACTGTCCGCGAACCAGGCGCCGTCACCCGCGCCCGACTCGACCAGCACGTCGAGCCCGGCGCCACGCAACCGCCCGATCATCTCCGGGACCAGGGCGACCCGGCGCTCGCCAGGCGCGGTTTCCTTGACGACGGCTATCTTCATGGACGCGACCTCACGATGTCAGGGGGCGTGGCCTTGAATAAGCCTCGTCCGCGCGCGGCAGAGGCGGTCAGAGGCCACCGTCCGCCGCACGGGGGACCTTCGGGCATGATCGCACAAGATCACCTTCACCCCCTAGTATCGCCGATAGAGGCCACCCCTTATCTCCCCCGCCCGGGTGAAATGCGGTGTCGCCGCCCCGGCAGCGCCACCAAACCGTTAGCGCGGTGAGTTGTGCCCCGCCCGTGGGGCACAAACACCGCGCTGATGAAAAGCGGGTTGGTGGGACGGCCCTGCGGGGCGGGAGTCAGCTGGCGCGGCGGAGGGCGGCGGTGATCCGCTCGCCCGCGGTGACCACGGCGTTGGCGTGCAGCCGGCCCGGCGACCGGGTGAGCCGCTCGATGGGTCCGGATACTGAGACGGCAGCGATGATCTTCCCGCCCTGGCCGCGGACCGGCGCGGACACCGAGGCCACCCCGGCCTCGCGCTCGGCCACGCTGGCCGCCCCGCCGCGCCGGCGCACCTGGGCCAGCGCGGCGGCGGTGAACTTGGCCCCGCGCAGCCCGCGGTGCATCCGGTCCGGTTCCTCCCAGGCCAGCAGCACCTGCGCGGCCGAGCCGGCCGTCATCGGCAGGGCCGAGCCGACCGGCACCGTGTCCCGCAGCCCGGTGGCGCGCTCCGCGGCGGCCACGCAGATCCGGCTGTCCGCCTGCCGCCGGTACAGCTGTGCGCTCTCGCCGGTCAGGTCGCGCAGCGCGACCAGGACCGGCTGGGCCACCGCCAGCAGCCGGTCCTCACCGGCCGCGGTGGCCAGTTCGGCGATCCGCGGGCCCAGGATGAACCGGTGCTGGGAGTCCCTGGCCACCAGCCGGTGCCGCTCCAGGGCGACCGCGATCCGGTGCGCGGTCGGCCGGGCCAGGCCGGTCGCGGTGACCAGCTGGGCGAGTGAGGCCGGACCCGATTCCAGGGCGTTGAGCACGGCCGCTGTCTTATCCAGCACCCCGACTCCGCTAGAGTTGTCCATGGTCCGATATTGCCGTCTCGATATGCGAGACGCAAGTGAACGCTAGGCAGGCCCTCGGAGTGACCGGGCGCCGACTGGACGGATCGCGATGAAGCGCCCGCGGAAAGGGGCACACGGATGGGACGTACGCTCGCGCAGAAGATCTGGGACTCACGTGTCGTGCACCGGGCCGACGGTGAGCCCGACCTGCTCTATATCGATCTGCACCTGATCCACGAGGTGACCAGCCCGCAGGCGTTCGACGGGCTCCGGCTGGCCGGGCGCGGCGTGCGCCGGCCCGACCTGACCGTGGCCACCGAGGACCACAACGTGCCCACGCTCGGCGTGACCGGCCCCGGGCTGCCGCTGATCGGCCCGGGCAGCCCGGTGACCGACCCGGTGTCCCGGGTGCAGGTCGAGACGCTGCGCAAGAACTGCGCCGAGTTCGGCATCAGCCTGTACCCGATGGGGGACGCCGGGCAGGGCATCGTGCACGTGATCAGTCCGCAGCAGGGGCTCACCCAGCCTGGCATGACGATCGTCTGCGGTGACTCGCACACCAGCACGCACGGCGCGCTCGGCGCGCTGGCCTTCGGCATCGGCACCAGCGAGGTGGAGCATGTGCTGGCCACCCAGACGCTGCCGCAGCAGCAGCCGGCCCAGATGGCGGTGAACGTGACCGGCGCGCTGCCCTACGGGGTGACAGCCAAGGACCTGATCCTGGCCGTGATCGCGCAGATCGGCACCGGCGGCGGGGTGGGGCACGTCATCGAGTACCGCGGCGACGCGGTACGCGGCCTGCCCATGTCCGGCCGCCTGACCGTGTGCAACATGTCCATCGAGGCCGGGGCCCGGGCCGGGCTCATCGCGCCGGACGACACCACGTTCAGCTACCTGGAAGGCCGGCCGCATGCGCCGCACGGCGCGGACTGGGAAGCGGCGCTGGACTACTGGCGGTCGCTGCCCACCGACCCGGACGCGACGTTCGACAAGGAGGTGACCCTGGACGCGGATGCGCTCAAGCCGTTCGTGACCTGGGGCACCAACCCGGCCCAAGCGGCGCCGCTGGACTCGGCGGTGCCCGACCCGGACGCGATGCAGGACGCGGGGGAGCGGGCCTCGGCGCAGCGCGCGCTGCGCTACATGGGCCTGGCCGCGGGCACCCAGCTCACCGACATCGCGGTGAACACGGTGTTCGTCGGGTCCTGCACCAACGGCCGGCTGGAGGACCTGCGGGCCGCGGCCGGCGTGCTGCGCGGCAAGAAGGTGGCCGACGGGGTCCGGATGCTGGTCGTGCCGGGCTCCATGGCGGTCAAGGTGGCTGCCGAGCAGGAAGGCCTGGATGAGGTGTTCACCGCGGCCGGCGCGCAGTGGCGGTCGGCGGGCTGCTCCATGTGCCTGGGCATGAACCCGGACACGATGGGCCCCGGCGAGCGCAGCGCCTCCACCTCGAACCGCAACTTCGAAGGCCGCCAGGGCAAGGGCTCGCGCACCCACCTGGTGTCCCCGCAGGTGGCCGCCGCCACCGCGGTGACCGGCCGGCTGACCAGCCCCGCTGACCTCTGACCCGGGAAGGAACCGAGCGACGATGGAGCCCTTCACCACGCACACCGGCCGCGCGCTGGCCCTGCGCCGCAGCAACGTGGACACCGACCAGATCATCCCGGCCGAATACCTCAAGCGGGTCAGCCGGGTCGGCTTCGCCGACGGCTTGTTCGCCGCCTGGCGGGCGGACCCGGAATTCATCCTCAACAAGCCCGTCGCGGATGGCGTGACGATACTCGTGGCGGGCCCGGATTTTGGCATCGGATCATCGCGCGAGCACGCGGTCTGGGCGCTGAGCGATTACGGCTTCCGGGCGGTCATTTCGGCGCGATTCGGCGATATCTTCCGCAACAACGCAACAAAGGGCGGACTTCTCCCGGCGCGGGTAACCGCAGAATTCGCGGCGGAACTCCAGGACATTATCGAGGCGCATCCGGACGTCGCGGTAACCGTCGACCTGGCTGGCCGTGAGGTGCGCGTCAACACCCCTGGGACCGGGCAGGTGCTGCTCGCGGGGCCGTTCGAGATCGACGACTACACCCGCTGGCGGCTGATGGAGGGACTGGACGATATTTCTCTGTCACTGCGTAATGCGGATGAGATCACCAGCTTCGAGCAGGACCGGCCGAGTTGGCTGCCGAGCGCCGATCCAGTGCACTGAAATCGCTTGCAGGACTGGAAATCTGGGTATCCGGAGCGCGACACGCCGTGTTTTTACGCTCAGGTGATTGTGCCAGCGCGCTGGATCGCCTAATTTCGGGCAGGTCAGAGGTCGCGGGTACGGCTGCCCTGTCCGCGCGACCTCCCGTCAGGGGGAACCGCAGGAGTGATTCATGAACAAGCGTGATCTGATCGATGCGATCTCCGGCCGGCTGGGGGACAAGAAGACCGCGACCGAGGCCGTGAACGCGGTGCTGGACACGATTCAGCTCACCGTTGCCAAGGGGGACAAGGTCTCAATCACCGGGTTCGGTGTATTCGAGAAGCAAAACCGGCCGGCCCGCACGGCCCGTAACCCGGCTACCGGGGCGTCCATCCGGGTGCCGAAGTCCTCGGTGCCCAAGTTCCGGGCTGGTGCCGACTTCAAGGCCGTCGTCAACGGCGAGAAGAAGATTGCGGCCCCCAAGAAGCGGTAACGCTTTCCAGTCGTGATCATGGGATTGGTGACGTTCTAGCCGCACCAATCCCATGATCACGGGGAAGCCCCGTCTGGCGGCAGAGGGAAGGTCGCCAGGGTGAGGGCGGTGATGCGGGGCGGGTCGCCGCTGGACCGAATCTGCACCCGCTGGCCGCGGCGCAGCAGTCGCAGGCCGGAGCCGGCCAGCGCGTCTGCGCCGAAGCCGAGCACCGTCCCGGCGTCGGTGAACACGGTGCCCGACCGGGTGCCGCCGTCGTAGCTGCGCACGGTGGCCTGCACGCGGGCCCGTTCAGCGCAGCCCAGGCCGCTTGCGCAGCGCGGTGCTGACCAGCCGGTCCAGCAGGTCGCCGAGGGACAGCCCGGCCGCGGCCCACATCTTGGGGAAGTACGACGCGGCGGTCATCCCGGGCATGGTGTTGATCTCGTTGAGCAGGATCTCGCCGTCCGGTGTGTAAAAGAAGTCGACCCGGGCCAGCCCCTCGCCGGACACCGCCTCGAAGGCGGCCGCGGCCAGGCGGCGCACCTCGTCCAGGTGCTCGGCTGGGATGGGCGCCGGGATCACCATGTTGTTGACGTCGTCCAGGTATTTCGCCTCGAAGTCGAAGAACTCCTCGCCGCCGTCCACCATGAGCTGCCCGGGCAGGCTGGTGTCCGGCGGCCCGCCGTCCATGCCTTCCAGCACGGCGCACTCCACCTCGTGGCCGGGGATGGCCCGCTCCACCAGCACCTTGCGGTCGTAGCCGCGCGCGTTCTCGATGGCCTCGTGCAGGCTGGCCACGTCGGTCGCCTTGGAGGTGCCGATGCTGGAGCCGCCGCGGGCAGGCTTGACGAACAGCGGCCAGCCCAGCTCGCCGATCGCGTCGAGCACCCGCTTGCGCTCCGCGGTCTCCGGCACCGGCCAGCTGGCCGCGTCCCCGGCGGGCTGCCAGTCCTGGTCGCGGACCACCACGAACGGGCCCACCGGCAGCCCCTTCGCCTTGAAGATCAGCTTCATGTACTCCTTGTCCATGCTGACCGCGCTGGCCAGCACGCCCGCCCCGACGTAGCGGATGCCCGCCATCTCCAGCAGGCCCTGGATGGTGCCGTCCTCACCGAACGGCCCGTGCAGCACCGGCAGCACCACGTCCACCTCGCCCAGCTCCCGGGGGATGGCGCCCGGCTCGGCCAGGGTCAGTGCGCCGGGCGCCGCAGCGCCCCAGGGCAGCAACTGACCGCCCGGCTCGGCCACCGCCTCGACCGACGGGAGCTGGCCGTCGGTGATGGCCAGCCGCTCCGGCTCGTCCGCGGTCAGCACCCACCGGCCATCGGGCAGGATGCCGATCGGGATGACCTCGTACCGGTCGCGGTCCAGGGCGGCCAGCACCGTCCCGCCACTCGCGCAGGAGATCGCGTGCTCCGGGCCGCGGCCGCCGAACACGACCGCCACCCTGGTCTTGCGCTGCTGGTTCACCCAAGCTCCTCTCGTGTCCGGCCGAGCGCATCGAGGGCCTGCATTGCGTCGGCGATCAGGTCCGCGGGCAGATGGACCGCCCGGGTGTTCTCCCCCCGCGCGGCCGGGTCAGACGCCATAGCGCTCGGGCTTGGCGGACCGGGAGGTGAGCAGGGCGGCGGCCTGGCCGACGTCGATCCGCTCGCTCATCACCCCGACCACCACCTCGGTGATGGGCATCTCCACACCGAGCGCCGTGGCCAGTTCCAGCACCGGCCCGGCCGACTTGGCCCCCTCGGCCACCTGGGTGGTGACCGCGGCCACGTCGGCCACCGGCATGCCCCGGCCGATCATCTCGCCGAACGTCCGGTTCCGGGACAGCGGCGAGCTGCACGTGGCCACCAGGTCACCCAGCCCGGCCAGCCCGGCCAGGGTGTGCTGGTCCGCGCCGAGGGCCGCACCGAGCCGGGCGATCTCCGCCAGCCCGCGGGTGATCAGCGTGGCCCGGGTGTTGTCCCCGCAGCCCATGCCGACGGCGATGCCGACGCCCAGCGCGATCACGTTCTTGACCGCGCCGCCCAGCTCGCAGCCGATCACGTCCGGGTTGGTGTACGGCCGGAAGTAGGGCGTGTGGCATTCCTGCTGCAGCCGTTTGGCCAGCGTGTCGTCGGCGCTGGCGACGACCGTGGCGGCGACCTGGCGTTCGGCTATCTCACGGGCCAGGTTGGGGCCGGCGACCACCGCGATGCGTTCCGGGCCGGCCCCGGTGACCTCAGCGATCACCTGGCTCATCCGGTCATGGGTGCCCAGCTCGATGCCCTTCATCAGGCTGACGAACGCCGCGTCGGGGGGCAGCAGGCCGAGCCAGGCCTCGAGATGACGGCGCAGCGTCTGGGCGGGCACGGCCAGCACCACGATCCCGGCGCCGTGCAGCGCGCGGGCCGGGTCCGCGGTCGCAGCCAGCGCGGGCGGCAGCGCGATACCAGGCAGGTAGTCCGGGTTCTCGTGCCGGTCATTGATCACCGCCACCAGCTCGGGGCGGCGGCCCCAGAGCGTGGCCGGCGTGCCCGCATCGCAGAGCACCTGGGCAAACGTGGTACCCCACATGCCGGCCCCCATGACCGCGGCTTTCACGTCGGCGTCGCCTCGCGCGGGTCCGGGCCCGGGCCGGGTTCCGGCTGGCTGCCCGGGGTGGCGGCCGCCGCGGCCTCCGGCGCTCCGTCTTCCTGCGCTCCGCCCTCCTGCGCCCTGGCCGCCTGGCGGGCGGCCCGGCGGGCGACTGCCGGGTGGTACGGCTCGGCCGGCGGCTGCCCGCCGCGCAGCTCGGTCAGCAGGCTGGTCACGTCGGCCATGATGGCGTTGGTCGCGCCGCGGAGCACGTCCCGGGTGAACGGCTTCCCGTCGAACTCGGTCAGGTCCACCGGCGGCCCGGCCAGCATGCGCACCGTGTGCCGCGGCCACAGATGCGGCTTGGTCGTGCCGTACGGCAGGATGTCCTGCGCTCCCCACTGGGCCACCGGGATCACCGGGACCCGGGTGGCCAGGGCCAGCCGGGCCACCCCGGTCCTGGCGAGCATCGGCCACTGCTCGGGGTCCCGGGTGACCGTGCCCTCCGGGTAGATGACCACGCACTCGCCGTCGGACAGCGCCTGCTCGGCCACCTTGAGCACGTTGGCCGCGTCGGCTTCGCCCCGGCGCACCGGCAGCTGGCCGCAGCCACGCAGCAGGGTGCCGATGAACTTCACGTCGAACGCCGAGGATTTGATCATGAAAGCCGGGTAGCGGCCGGCCTCGTGCACGAACAGCGCCATGGCCGGCCAGTCCGCGTAGGACAGGTGATTGGCCGCCACCAGCATGCCGCCCTGCCGCGGGAAGTGCTGGTAGCCCTGCCAGTCGCGCTTCATCACCGCCTTGATCAGCGGTGGGAGTACCACCTTCGTCCCGGTCCGCCAGGCGGCCGAGTAGCGCCGGTCCCGCTGCTGTCCGCTCATTGGTGCGTTCTCCCGCCCGCGCTCAGGAGGTTTCTCATCGGTGCCAGTCTCCCGTTCCGCCCATCGCCGTGTCGAGGCGTGGCCATGACCCTGCGCAACCACCGGCCAGCCTGCCCGGCCGTCGGCACAGTATGGTCGCCGGTGTGACCGAGAGCCCGCTCAGCTGGTCGCTGGTGATCCCCGTCAAGGTACTTGCCCGCGCCAAATCCCGGCTGGCCGGCCTGGCTGGACCGGTCCGGGAGGCGCTGGCCCTGGCCATGGCGGCCGACACGGTGAGCGCGGCGGTCGCCTGCCCGGCGGTGGCCACCGTGCTGGTAGTGACCGACGACGCGGCCGCCGCGGGCACGCTGGGTGAGCTGGGCGCGGTGATCGTGCCGGACGAGCCGGCCGCGGGGCTTAACCCGGCGCTGGCCCACGGCGCGTCCCTGGCCGCCGCGCGCTGGCCCACGTCCGGCATCGCCGGCCTGGCCGCCGACCTGCCCGCGCTGCGCCCCGCTGAACTGGCCCGGGGGCTGCGCGCCGCGGCCAGCTGGCCAGAGGCGTTCGTCGCGGATGCCGCGGGCACCGGCACCACGCTGTACGCCGCCCGGCCCGGGACGCCGTTCCGGCCCCGGTTCGGGGCTGGGTCGGCCGGCCGGTACCGGGCCGGCGGGGCGGTCGAGATCCTGCTGGCCGACGTGCCCAGCCTGCGCTCGGACGTGGACACCGCCGCGGACCTGCGGCACGCGACCAGCCTGGGCCTCGGCCCGCGCACCGCCCCGCTGGCCGCCCGTCTCGGCTGAGCCGGCCGCGGCTGAATCACCCGGCTCGGCTGGGCAGCCGTCAGCGGGCCTGGCGCCCGGACCGGCGGCTGAGCCGCGCGCCGAGCAGGACGAGGTCCACGATGACCACCACCACCCCGATGATCAGTAGCCAGAACAGGCCCTTGACCACCGCCCCCACGATGCCCAGTGCGATAGCCACGATGATGAACAGCAAGAACAGCGCCATGGGGGCCTCCGATCTCGGTCAGCGGCGGGCGAGCCGTCGCTCGCCGCCCGCGCCGGGCTGATAGGCCAGTTCGTAGTGCTCGAAGACCACCACTTCCTGGCTGGCCGGCAGCTCCCCGTCCGTGTCGATCGACGGCGCGTTGCGCACCACGGTCTTCGGGTGGGTGACCTTCAGGTACCCGGGGCCCACCGTGGCCCCGGACAGCGGCACGAAGACCAGCCGGCGCCGGGTCGGCAGGCCGACGGTCACGGTGGCGAACGCGGGCTGGTCAGTGGCGGTGTCCACGTAGACCGATTCCAGGGTGCCGACCTTGCGGCCAGCGTCGTCCACCACGTCGTGGCCGCGCCACTCCCGGATGTCCGCTGCCTCGAACATGGCCCCTCCGCTCGTCGCTTGGGCCTGCACTACCCAGCAACGACCAGCTCATCCGGCCAGGCGGGGCCCAGGTGGCCGCGGGACCGCGGCGCTAGATGTGCACGATGGGGCAGGTCAGAGTGCGGGTGATACCGGTGACCCCCTGGATCTGGGCGACCACGAGCCGGCCCAGGTCGTCGACGTTGGTCGCTTCCGCCCGCACGATCACGTCGTATGGCCCGGTCACGTCCTCGGCCAGGGTCACCCCCTCGATGGCCCCGATGCGGCGGGCGACCTCGGCGGCCTTGCCCACTTCCGTCTGAACGAGGATGTACGCCTGAACCATGCGTCCCTCCCGGGGGCTTCATCGCCTGCGGCCGGACTGGTCACGCTACCCTAAAGCAAAGACGGCAGTCGGGAGGGCCCCATTACCGTCGCAGACCTGGGGGAATTCGGCCTCATCGCGGCGTTGGCGGCCCGCCTGCCACGCACTCCCGCCCTGCTCGTGGGCATTGGCGATGACGGGGCCGTGCTCAGTGCCCCGGACGGCCGGGTGGTGGCCAGCACGGACCTTCTGGTCGAAGGCTGGCATTTCCGCCGCGACTGGTCCTCGGCCACCGAAATAGGCGGTAAGGCGGCGGCCCAGAATCTCGCCGATATCGCGGCCATGGGCGCGGTGCCGACTGCGCTGCTGATCGGCCTGGCCACGCCGGGTGACCTGCCGGTGGCCTGGGCCGAGGAGCTGGCCGCCGGGCTGGCCCAGGAGTGCGCCCGGGTCGGCGCGAGCGTGGCGGGCGGCGACATTTCCGCCGGGCCGGTGGTCATGCTGGCCGTCACCGCGCTCGGCGACCTGGCCGGCCAGCCGCCGGTCACCCGCTCCGGCGCCCGGCCCGGGGACGTACTGGCCGTGGCGGGCACCCTGGGGCAATCCGCGGCCGGGCTGGCCCTGCTGCAGGCCGGCCTGGACCAGCCGGCCAGCCTGCTGGCCGCGCACCGCTGGCCGCATCCGGACTACGCCGCCGGGCCCGAGGCGGGCCGGCTGGGCGCCACCTCGATGATCGACGTGAGCGACGGGCTGGTCCAGGATGTGGGACACCTGGCCGAGCAGAGCGGGGTGCGCATTGACCTGGAATCCGGGCTTTTGCCGCACGATGACGCGCTCCGTCTCGCGGCCAGCGCCGTCGGTGCGCAGGACTCGCTTGACTGGATTCTCACTGGCGGGGAGGATCATGCCCTGGCCGCAACTTTCCCGCTGGGAGCAGCCCTATCGGGGCGCTGGACGGTCGTGGGGCGGGTAAGTGACGGCCGGGGGGTCTGGGTGGATTCACGGCGATTCGAGAGGCTGTCTGGATGGGCTCATTTTCGCGGATCGAGCGCCCCTCACTGAGCGTGTTCAGTGAATTACAGCTTTGTCACTATAGTTAGCCCGCCCCGTCCTTAGGTATAAACCTCCCAAATGCGATCACCGGGCAAGAGAGCAGCACCCCGCCACCGGGCGCCATCGGCCGCTGCCGAGGACGGGGCGGACCGCCCTGGCGGATGGCGGGCGCTGGCCAGCGCCTGGCGTCCGCGCCGGGGCGGCCGCGGCGCGCGGCGGGCCCGCCAGGCCGGGCCGGGGCACCGGCTCGGCCCGGCCGTCCGCCGCCTGATGGTCACCCCGACGTTCGCGGCTGGCCTGGGCGTGCTGGTGGCGGCCGGGCTGGCCGCCAACATGCCCCGCACGGTGCTGCATTTCAGCTCCCCGGTGCCGGGCGATCAGTGCACGGCCGGGGTGTGCGCGACCGAGAAGCCGAACAACGGGACGCTCGCCTCGGCCCGCCCCGGCGTGCACATCGTGCCCACCTCGCCCGCCACGTCAGGGTCGACCACGACCGGCCGGCGCCCGGCGGACCGCCGCGGCGGCGGCCCGGCCCGGCCGCCGCGCAGCGGCCGGGTGACAGTCACCTACCAGGTGACCCACCAGTGGCCGGGCGGCTTCATCGACGAGATCAGCATCACCGGGATGGACACCCGGCGCAGCTGGAGCCTGGCTCTCGGCTACCCCGGCGCCCAGGTGACCAACGTGGCAGGCGCGCAGTGGCAGGCCACCAGCCCGGACGCTGGGGTCGCTGAGGGCTATCCCGAGCCGGATTCCGGCGGCCCTGGCGGGCCTGGTGGCTCCGGCGGCCAGCACGGCGGCGCGGAGGGCTCGTCATGGGTGCAGTTCAGCGTGGTCCTGGACGGCCCGCCGATGGCCCCGGTGGGTTGCGACTTCAACGGCACGCCCTGCACGTTCAGCACGCCCTGACCGTGCGCAGCCCACGACACCGTGCGCCAAACACCCCTGGTCAGCAGATAGCCGGGGGCAGGACCTGATGGGTCAGCGGGTGACTTTGCCAGCCTTGATGCAGGACGTGCAGACCCGGATCCGCCGGCTGGTGCCACCCGTGGTGGTCCGCACCATCTGGATGTTGGGGTTCCAGCGCCGTGGAGTCCGACGGTGGGAGTGGGAGATGTTGTTGCCGAATCCCGGCCCCTTGCCGCAGATCTCGCAGACAGCAGACACGGGATGCTCCCTTGCATGAAGTCGGTTGTGCTGACCGATGCGCCCTGACTGGGGGCGGGCACTACTCAGCCACGCCCAGGGCAGCTTGGACACAATATCCGACCAGCCGCCGGTAACGCGAATCGCTCTGTTGCCTTGCGCCTCCGGCGCGCTTGGACCCGCCGACTTCCCTCGTCGCTCGGTCGCTCGTTCCTCGCTCCCTCCCCACCCGCCTCCCCATCCCCCTTCACTGTCCAGTCGGCGGCGCGCGCCTTTGGCGCGGAAACGTCAGCCGGGACGCCTATCCTGTGAGGCCATGGCAAGGCTTGACGACCAGATCGACCGGGTGTTCGATCCCCGCACGGCCAAGATCCTGGCCAGCGCGCTGGACGTGCACACGGTCGGGGAGCTGCTCCGGCATTACCCGCGCCGGTACGAGCAGCGCGGCGAGCTGACCGACCTGGCCAATCTGCGGGACGGTGAGCACGTCACCGTGCTGGCGCAGATCAAGGCGGTCACCACCCGGGCGATGCGCAACCGGCGGGGCAAGCTGACCGAGGTCACCGTCACCGACGGCCGGGGCACGCTGACGCTGGCCTTCTTCCGCCAACCGTGGCGGGAAAAGGAGCTCAAGCCGGGCCTGCACGGCCTGTTCGCCGGCCAGGTGTCCAGCTACGGCCGCAAGCGGCAGCTGATCCATCCCGACTGCGAGCTGCTCGGCGAGACCGACCCCAGCACCGAACTGGCCGCCGAGCACGCCGCCGAGATCATCCCGGTCTATCCGGCCACCAGCCAGCTGCCGTCCTGGAAGATCGCCAAGGCGATCCGCACCGTGCTGGACACGCTGGACATCGCGGAGGACCCGCTGCCCGCCGAGGTCCGGGAGCGCTACGGCCTGTCGCGGCAGGCGGCCGCGCTGCTCGGCATCCACCGGCCGCTGGAGTTCGCCGATATTGACCGGGCCAAGCTGCGGCTGAAGTGGGACGAGGCGTTCGTGCTGCAGGCCGTGCTGGCCCAGCGGCGGCGGGCGGAGGACGCGCTGCCTGCCACCCCGCGCGTCCCGCGCCGCGGCGGGCTGCTCGACGCGTTCGACGCCCAGCTCCCGTTCCAGCTGACCGCCGGGCAGCGCGCGGCGGGTGCGGAGATCATGACCGCGCTGTGCCGGGAACACCCGATGCACCGGCTGCTGCAGGGCGAGGTGGGCTCGGGCAAGACCCTCGTCGCGGTGCGCGCCATGCTCCAGGTGGTGGACGACGGCGGCCAGGCGGTGCTGCTCGCGCCCACCGAGGTGCTGGCCCAGCAGCACTACCGGTCGCTGACCCAGCTGCTCGGCCCGCTCGGCCGGGCCGGTGAGCTGGACGGCGCGGTGCTGGACAATCCAGCCCAGGCCACCCGGGTGGCGCTGCTCACCGGCTCGCAAGGGGCGAAGGCCCGCCGCGCCGCGCTGGACGAGGTGGCCTCCGGCGCGGCCGGCATCGTGATCGGCACGCATACCCTGCTGTATCACCGGGCCCGGCAGGACGACCAGGTGGTGTTCAAGGACCTGGGCCTGGTGGTGATCGACGAGCAGCACCGGTTCGGCGTGCAGCAGCGCGACGCGCTGCGCGAGCGGGCGCACGGCAGCCGCCCGCACGTGCTGGTCATGACGGCCACCCCGATCCCCCGGACGGTGGCCATGACCGTCTACGGCGACCTGGACGTGTGCACACTGACCGAGCTGCCGGCCGGCCGCACGCCGATCACCAGCCACGTGGTGCCCGCCGCGGAGAAGCCGCGCTTCCTCGAGCGCACCTGGCAGCGGCTCCGCGAGGAAGTGGACGGCGGCGGTCAGGCTTACGTCGTATGCCCCCGCATCGGCCTGGAAGTGGCGCCCGACCCATTTGGCCCAACGCCGGTGCCGGGCCAGTCAGACCCCACCGACCCGGACGACGCGGCAGCCGAGTACGAACCCGACGACGCGGCGGGCCGGCCGCCCCGCGCCGTGCTCGAGACGGCCGCCGAACTCGAGGACGGGCCGCTGGCCGGGCTGGCGCTGCGGGTGCTGCACGGCCGGCTGCCCGCGGACGAGAAGGACGACACCATGCGCGGCTTCGCGCACGGGCAGGTGGACGTGCTGGTGGCCACCACCGTGGTCGAGGTCGGCGTGGACGTGCCGAACGCCACCATCATGGTCATCCTGGACGCCGACCGGTTCGGAGTGTCCCAGCTGCACCAGCTGCGCGGCCGGGTCGGCCGCGGGGCCAAGCCGGGGCTGTGCCTGCTGGTCACCGACAGTCCCGCGGACAGCCCGGCCCGGGTCCGGCTGGACGCGGTGGCCAGCACGCTGGACGGCTTCCAACTGTCCCGGCTCGACCTGGAGCAGCGCCGCGAGGGCAACGTGCTCGGTGCCGCCCAGGCGGGCCGCAAGTCCAGCCTGAAGATGCTCACCCTGCTGGCCGACGAGGAGCTGATCGGCCAGGCCCGGCAGGAGGCCACCGCGCTGGTCGACGCCGACCCGGCGCTGGCCAGCCACCCGGCCCTGGCCGCCGCGATCAGCGCACTGCTCGACGAGGAACAGGCCGAGTTCCTGGAAAAGGCGTGATTACTCTGCTTGCTTTGCGCCGCTCTGCTTCTTTGCGCCGCCGGGGGCGCTTTACCCGCCGCCTTCCCTCGTCGCTCGGTCGCTTCGCTCCCTCCCTCCTCAGTCCAGTCGGCGGCGCGCCTCCTTTGGCGCGGGCCGCCTCCTTCCCTCCTCGCTCGTTCCTCGCTCGTCAGTCCTCGGCGGCAAAACCCTTTGGGACCTCATGACCAGGGTCATCGGCGGGACGGCTGGGGGGCGGCGGCTGGCCGTGCCGGCTGGCCGGCATACCCGGCCCACCAGCGACCGGGCCAGGGAGGGCCTGTTCGGCACCGTGCTGGCGTTGTGTGGAGGAATGGATGGGCTGCGAGTGATCGACCTGTACGCGGGTTCCGGGGCGGTGGGGCTGGAGGCCTTGTCCCGTGGCGCGGGGCATGTGCTGTTCGTTGAGGCCGACGCGCGGGCGGCCCGGGTGATCCGGGACAACATCGCGGCGGTCGGCCTGCCCGGCGGCGAGCTGGTCACCGACCGGGTGGACCGGGTGCTGGCCCGCGGCCCGGGGGAAGGCCGGTATGACCTGGTCGTGGCCGATCCGCCGTATGCCGTGCCGGGTGCGGAGGTGACCGGGATGCTGGCCGGGCTGGTCGGCGGCGGCTGGCTGGCCCCCGGCGCGGTGGTCGCGGTGGAGCGGGACACCCGGTCCGGGGCGGTGCACTGGCCTGCTGGGTACATCCCGGACCGGTCCCGCCGCTATGGCGATACCACGTTCTGGTACGGTCTCGCCGCAGGTGCCCAACCAGGAAGGGCGTGACCGCGTGCACCGTGTCGCCTGTCCAGGCTCGTTCGACCCGGTGACCAACGGGCATCTCGACATCATCGGGCGGGCTGCCCGGCTGCACGACGAGGTGATCGTCGTCGTCGGGGCCAACCAGGCCAAGCACGGCCTGTTCACCGTGGCGGAGCGGGTGGAGATGCTCCGCGAGGTGACGGCCGACATGAAGAACGTCGAGGTCGGCACGTTCACCGGGCTGCTGGTGGACTTCTGCAAGGCGAACGACGTGACGGCCATCGTGAAGGGCCTGCGCGCGGTCAGCGACTTCGAGTACGAGATGGAAATGGCCCAGATGAACTACCGTCTGGCCGAGGTCGAGACGCTGTTCATCGCGGCTAACCCGGCGTACAGCTTCCTGCGCTCCAGCCTGGTCAAGGAGATCTGCCGGTACGGCGGGGACGTCACGTCGCTGGTGCCCGGGCCGGTGCTGGAGCGGCTCAAGACCCGGCTCGCGTCCGGCTGAGCCCTCCCGCCCGGACGGCCGGCCCTCGTTAAGTTGGGGAAATCGGTTGCGGGCCGGTAAGCTGACCGTCTCAACCGTGCCGAACATTGTCCTTGCCATGCCACAGCCACGAAAAAACTCCCCAGCGCGCCTCGATCCCCGCAAGCCGCTGGTCTTCAGCGTCCTCGACCTTGGCCGCAGCCCGGGGTCGGAGCTTACCCAGACTCGCACCGTCCCGGCCCCCGGCTATGTGCAGGCCGGTCTGGCTGGCGTGCCGGAGGGCGCCGACGTGCAGCTCTCGGTCCGGATGGAGGCGGTGTCCGAGGGCGTGCTGATCACCGCCACCGCGCAGGCGCCGGTGACCGGTGAGTGCGCACGCTGCCTGGAACCGGTGCACCAGCAGGTCGACGTGAAGGTGCAAGAGCTTTTCGGATATTCCGCGGAGGATGGCCCGGACGCCGCGGACGGGTACGCTCTGCAAGGAGATCTGCTAGATCTTGAGCCGGCTCTGCATGACGCGCTGGTGCTGGCTTTGCCGCTGGCCCCGCTGTGCCGGGAGGACTGCCCGGGGCTGTGCGTGGAATGCGGTGCGCTGCTCGCCCAGGCGGGCCCGGACCATGGCCATGGGCCGGCCGTTGACCCGCGCTGGGCCAGCTTGCAGCAGCTGACCGGGTCTGGGCCGGAGGGGCCGGACCCGGCAGGCGAATGACTTGACCCGCAGACTGATGAAGGAGAGTTAGGTGGCAGTTCCGAAGCGGCGTATGTCGCGCAGCAACACCCGGTCACGGCGGTCGCAGTGGAAGACGTCCGCCGCCACCCTGGTGCGCTGCCCGCAGTGCCGGGAAACCAAGCTGCCGCACACGGCATGCCCGACGTGCGGGACGTACAACCGCCGTCAGGTGATCACACCCAGCTGATGCGCTGAAGGGGCCACAGCGTGCGAGGCGGGTCAAGCAGCGGTGCAGCGGACGTGCCGGACGGCACGGAGCTGCTGCGCACCATCGATGCCGGGCTGAGCCCGGGGCTGCTGGAACGCGCCCTCACGCACCGTTCCTACGCGTATGAGAACGGTGGCCTGCCGACCAACGAGCGGCTGGAGTTCCTCGGCGACGCGGTGCTCGGGCTGATCGTCACGGACACCCTGTTCCGGCTGTATCCGGATCTGCCCGAAGGTCAGCTGGCCAAGCTGCGCGCCGCCGTGGTCAACATGCGCGCGCTGGCCGATGTGGCCCGCGCCCTGAAGCTGGGCGAGTACGTGCGGCTCGGCCGGGGCGAGGAAGGTACCGGCGGCCGGGACAAGTCGTCCATCCTGGCCGACACCCTGGAGGCGCTGATCGGCGCGGTCTACTTCGAGTGCGGCCTGGCCAAGGCGGACTCGCTGGTGCACCGGCTGTTCGACCCGGTGATCAGCCGGTCCGCCGGGCTGGGCGCCGGGCTGGACTGGAAGACCTCGCTGCAGGAGCTGACCGCCCAGGGGTTCCTCGGCGTGCCCGAGTACCACGTCGAGGAGAGCGGCCCCGATCACCAGAAGTTCTTCCGCGCCACGGTGAAGGTGGGCGGCCGCAGCTACGGGACCGGGGCCGGCCGGTCCAAGAAGGAAGCCGAGCAGCAGGCGGCCGAAGCCGCCTGGAAGGCGATCAGCAACGGGCACGATTCCCCCGCGGGCAGCAACGGGGTGACCCCGGCCGCCGGGTCGGCGGACGACACCGGTACACCGGGGGACGGTGCCGCCGCGCCCGGGGACGATGCCGCCGCCGCGCCCGGGGATGATCCGGCCGGGGGCTGACCGGTGCCGGAACTCCCCGAGGTCGAGACCGTCCGGGCCGGCCTGGCCGCCCATGTCGTGGGCCGCACCATCGAGAAGGCCCAGGTGCTGCACCCGCGTGCCATCCGGCGGCATCTGGCTGGGGCGACTGATTTCGAGGCCGTGCTGCGCGGCCGGACCATCACCGGCGCGCGGCGCCGCGGCAAGTACCTGTGGCTGCCGATGGCCGACGATGCGCTGCTGGCCCACCTGGGCATGAGCGGGCAACTGCTGGTGGGTGCCCCGGACCGCCCGGTGTCCAGCCACGTCCGGGTCCGCTTCACGTTCACCGACGCCGGCCCTGACCTGCGGTTCAGCGACCAGCGGACGTTCGGACACCTGGTCTGGGCGGAAGGCGGCGCCGAACTGCCGCCGCTGATCGCGCACATCGCGCCGGACCCGCTGGAGCCCGCGTTCGATGACGAGGTGTTCCTGGCCAAGCTGCGGCTGCGCCGCACCGGGCTGAAGCGGGCCCTGCTCGATCAGTCCCTGATCAGCGGGGTCGGCAACATCTACGCGGACGAGGCGTTGTGGCGGGCCCGGCTGCACTGGGCCCGGGCCACCGACACGCTGACCCGGGCCGAGGCGGCCCGGGCGCTGGCCGAGGTCCGCGCGGTGCTGCTGGATGCGCTCAAATCCGGCGGAACGTCGTTCGACAGCCAGTATGTGGACGTCAACGGGGAAAGCGGGTATTTCTCCCGGTCACTCTGTGTATATGGCCGGGAGGGTGAGCCGTGTCCGCGATGCGGCACGCCGATCCGGCGTGATCCGTTCATGAACAGATCGGCTTACAGCTGCCCGCGTTGCCAGCCGCGGCCGCGGTCTCAGCGCCGCCATCGTGACCTGCACGATCGCTCAACTTGACCGAATTCCCGCGGGGTGGGACCCTAGGAGTGTCACCTGCGCGCACTCATGCGAGTCTTCGCGTGTGCGCCCACCCTGGTCACTCAGTGTGGAGGACCCACTACAATGGCGAAGGCTCTACTCGGCCACGTCGGCGGGCCTGATCCCCGCATGGTCTCAGAGATGCGCCGCCTTCAGCAGCGAGTACGCGACCTGGAAGCCGAACTGGTCCGGCTTCAGGACGAGAACGACGCACTCTCTGCAGAAGCCGGTCACGACTTGCTCGTCGCAGATCGGGAACGCGAACCGGCGCTGATCTGACGCGCCGATCTGGCAGCACGAAACGGGGACGCCGACCTCGGCGTCCCTATTCGTGTGTCTGGCCTTCGCTGGTCGTCGGCTCACCCGTCAGTTACGTCACTTTAGTCGCTTATGTCACTCGGTCAGCTGCCCGCCCGCCCACCTGCCCGAACCCGATCGTGAACTGCCGGGAAACCCGCGAATGCCCGGGCTGGTCGGCACTGCGCGATAAGGTTCGGACTGGCTGGCGCGGTGCCGCCGCGCCGTCGCCGGCCCCGGCCGGCCGCCTGGACCGGCCGCTGCCGGCCGGACCACAGCGGATCGAGCCCATCGCGGGGAGGGGAGCCTGCAGGTGTACCTGAAGACTCTCACCCTGCGCGGGTTCAAGTCGTTCGCGTCCGCCACCACGCTGCGCTTCGAGCCGGGTATCACCTGCATCGTCGGCCCCAACGGGTCCGGCAAGTCCAACGTGGTGGACGCGTTCTCCTGGGTGATGGGCGAGCAGGGCGTGAAGACCCTGCGCGGCGGCAAGATGGAGGACGTGGTCTTCGCCGGGACCGCTTCCCGGCCGCCGCTGGGCCGGGCCGAGGTCACGCTGACCATCGACAACAGCGACGGTGCGCTGCCCATCGAGTACACCGAGGTCACCATCAGCCGGCTGCTGTTCCGGTCCGGGCAGAGCGAGTACTTCATCAACGGCGATCACTGCCGCCTGCTCGACGTGCAGGAGCTGCTGTCCGACTCCGGCCTGGGCCGGGAGATGCACGTGATCGTCGGCCAGGGCCAGCTGGACCAGGTGCTGCACGCCGGGCCGGAGGCCCGCCGGGCGCTGATCGAGGAGGCGGCGGGCGTGCTCAAGCACCGCCGCCGCAAGGAAAAGGCGCTGCGCAAGCTCGAAGCCATGCAGGTCAACCTGACCCGGCTGGTGGACCTGACTGCGGAATTGCGCCGCCGGCTCAAGCCGCTCGGCCGCCAGGCCGCGATCGCCCGCAAGGCCGCGGTCATCCAGGCCGACCTGCGCGACGCCCGGCTCCGGCTGCTGGCCGACGACTACGTGACCGGGGCCGCCGCCCTGGAGCGGGACGAGACCGACGAGGCCGCCGCGGTGGCCCGCCGGGCCGAGCTGGAGCGCACCCTGACCCAGGCCCGGCAGCGCGAGGCCGAGCTGGACGGGGACGAGCAGCAGCACGCGCCCCGGCTGGCCGCCGCGCAGGAGACCTGGTTCGCCCTCTCCGCCCTTTCCGAACGCCTCCGCGGGGTGGCCAGCCTGGCCCAGGAGCGGCACGCCCACCTGGTGACCCAACCGGACGCTGCGCGTCCGGGCCGGGACCCGGACGAGCTGGACGCCGAAGCGGAAGCGCTGCGCGAGCAGGAGGCGGTGCTCGGCGAGCGGCTGGAGACCGCGCGCGAGCAGCTGGCCGCCGTGACCGCGGAGCGCGGCGCGGCGGAGACCGCGCTGGCTGAGGAGGAACGCCGGCTGGCCC
The DNA here is from genome assembly GCA_036497945.1 of Streptosporangiaceae bacterium. GTDB lineage: Bacteria > Actinomycetota > Actinomycetes > Streptosporangiales > Streptosporangiaceae > RYN-230. The sequence goes on from DASXIN010000179.1 coordinate 55,978, forward strand.
TCGCCGTCCGGGCCGAAGCGAAGCGGGCCGAGCAGCTGGCCCGGCTGCGCGCCCAGGTCGGTGCGGCGCGCAGCAAGGCCGCCGCCGCCGACGAGGAGGCCGGGCGGCTGGCCGACAGTCTCGACCAGGCCAAGTCCCGGGCCGACCTGGCCGAGCGCGAGTACGAGGACCTGCAGGATCAGTGCGCGGGCCGGGACGACGACCGGACCGGGCTGGCCTGGGAGCACGAGCAGGCCGCGGCCACGCTGAGCGCCGCCGCGGCCCGGGTCAGCGAGCTGCGCGCGGCCGAGCGGGAGGCCAGTGCCGAGCGCGCCGCGCTCACCGCCCGGGTGCAGGCGCTGCGCGAGGGGGTACACGCGCTGCGTACCGGCAAGGACGCGTCCGCGGCCGTGCTGGCCGAGCCGGGCCGGTTCGGCGGCGTGCTCGGTGCGGTCGCCGCCCTGGTGACCGTGGCCGACGGGGCGCAGGAGGCGATCGCCGCCGCGCTGGGCGGCGCGGCCGACGCGGTGGCCGTGTCCGGCCTGGCCGCCGCGGTCGCCATCCTGGAGACACTGAAGGGTGACGACGCAGGCAGTGCCAGCCTGGTCATCGCGGGGTCTGCCCGGGGGGACGACCCTCCGGAGGCCCCCGATCGCCGCTCCGCGGGGCTGCCGACCGGTGTCCAGCTTCCGGACGGCGCGCAGCCCGCGCTCGACCTGGTGCGCTGCCCGGCGGAACTGTCTGCCGCGCTGGCCAGCCTGCTGGCCGGCGTCGTGGTGGCTGCGGACCTGGGCCAGGCCCAGGAGCTGGTCCGGGCCTACCCGGACGTGCGGGTGGTCACCCGGCAGGGCGACATGCTCGGCGCGCACTGGGCGTCCGGCGGGTCGGCCAAGGCGCCCACCGAGTTCACCCTGCGCGGGGTGGCCGACGAGGCCGCGGCCGGGCTCGGGGACGTGGACCACCGCTGCGAGCAGGCCGCGGCCGACCTGGCCGACGCGGTGGCCGACGAGAGCCAGGCCCGCGAGGTGGTGGCCGCGGCCCAGGCCGCGATCCAGCAGGCCGACGCGGCCGCCGCGGAAATCTCCGGCCGGCTGGGCCGGCTGGCCGGCGCGGCCCGGGCCGCCCGCGAGGAGACGCAGCGGCTGGAGTCGGCCATCGCCAAGGCGCGGCAGGCCCAGGAAGCCGGCGTCGCCGCGGTCAGTGAGCTGGCGGCCAGCCTGGCCACGGCCGAAGGGATGACCGGCCCGGCCGAGCTGGCCCAGCCCGGGCCGGGCGCCGGGGACTCTGCCCAGGCTGAGGACGAGCCAGCCGCGGACCGGGATGCGCTGGCCGCCGCGGTCAGCGCGGGGCGAAACGCGGAGATGGACGCCCGGCTGGAGGTCCGCACGGCCGAGGAGCGGCTGCGGGCCATCGCCGGCCGGGCCGACGCGATAGTGGCCCAGGCGGCCGCGGAACGCCAGGCCGCGCAGCAGGCCGCCGCCCGGCAGGTGCGGCGGGAACGCCAGGCCGTGGTGGCCAAGGCGGTGGCCGAAGGCGCCGCCCGCGCCCTAGCCCGGCTCACCGAGTCGCTGACCGCCGCGGCGCAGCAGCGCCAGGCGGCCGAGCTGGCCAGCAAGGGCCGCGCCGTGGCGGTCAAGGAAGTCCGGGCCCAAGTCCGTGATCTGGCCGCCGAATTCGACCGCGTGGTGGACGCCGCGCACGGCACCGAGATGGCCCGGGCCGAGCACCGGATGCGGCTGGAGCAGTTGGCCGCCCGGGCCGCCGCCGAGTTCGGCGTAGCCGCCGACGCGCTCGTCGCCGAGTACGGCCCGGACATGCCGGTCCCGCTGGCCGCGCCGGAGCCGCCCGTCAGCCGCCCCGGCAACGGCGCTGAGAGCGCCGCGGAGGCGGAGGTCAGTGCTTCTGACTTGGCCAGGCCGGCGGCCGCGCAGGATGGCGCTGAGGGCCACAGCAACGGAGCCGCCCCGGGCGACGGCAGCGAGCCGCCGAGCGAGCAGCAGCCGGTGCTGGCCGGCGCCGAGCAGCTGACCATCCCCTACGTCCGGGCTGAGCAGGAGCGCCGGGCGGCCACCGCGCAGCGCCAGCTCGACCAGCTGGGCAAGGTGAACCCGCTGGCGCTGGAGGAGTTCGCGGCGCTGGAGGAGCGGCACGCGTTCCTCAGCACCCAGCTGGAAGACCTCAAGAAGACCCGCCGGGACCTGCTGACCGTGGTCAAGGAGGTGGACGACCGGGTGCAGGAAGTGTTCGCGTCGGCCTTCGAGGACACCGCCCGCGAGTTCGAGGGGATCTTCGGCCGGCTGTTCCCCGGCGGCGAGGGACGGCTGATCCTCACCGACCCGGACGACATCCTGGCCACCGGGATCGACTTCGAGGCCCGGCCGCCGGGCAAGAAGGTCAAGCGGATGTCGCTGCTGTCCGGCGGCGAGCGGTCGCTCACCGCGATCGCCTTCCTGCTGGCCATCTTCATGGCCCGGCCGTCCCCGTTCTATGTGCTGGACGAGGTCGAGGCCGCCCTCGATGACACCAACATGCAGCGCCTGCTGCACATCTTCGAAGAGCTGCGGTCGGCCTCCCAGCTGCTGATCATCACGCACCAGAAGCGCACCATGGAGATCGCCGACGCGCTGTACGGCATCAGCATGCGCGGCGACGGCGTGTCCACCGTGGTCAGCCAGCGGCTGCGCGAGCGCGAATCCGCCTAAGCGGGCATGAGCCACCGCAGACGGGGGATTAGCCCGGCTGGAGTGTCTGCCAGACTGGGGCCGTTATGGAACTTGCGATCATCCTTGGCTCGATCTTCATCCTGCTCATCGCCGGAGCCGGGACCACCTTGCTGGTGCGCTCGGGCCGGCGCCGGGTGGCTGCGCCACCGGAGCCGCCCGCCGTGCCGCCGGCCGCGCCACCGGGCGGGCAGCAGACCGCCGCACCCCCTGCTCAGGACGTGGCCACCGGGGCGCCCGGGGTGGAAGAGGTGCTGCCGCCGGCGGCCCCGCCGGGCTCGGTGGAACCGGCGCCTCCCCCGCTGCGCGGCCGCCTGGTGCGACTGCGCGGGCGGCTGGCCGCCTCCCGCGGCGGGTTCGGGTCGGTGCTGCTCAACCTGCTCTCCCGGGACGTCCTGGACGACGAGGCCTGGGACGAGATCGAGGACACGCTGATCACCGCGGACATGGGGGTCGTGCTGGCCCGGCAGGTCGTCGAGGAACTCAAGACCCAGGTCAAAGTGACCGGCACCCGGAGCCCGGACGAAGTACGCGGCATGCTGCGCGCCGAGCTGATCATCCAGCTCGGCGCGGACACCGACCGCCGCCTGCGCACCACCCCGCACGGTGACCGGCCCGCGGTCGTGCTGATGGTGGGGGTCAACGGCACCGGCAAGACCACCGTGTGCGGCAAGCTCGGCCGGGCGCTGATCGGCGAGGGTGAGACGGTGCTGCTCGGCGCGGCGGACACGTTCCGGGCCGCGGCCGCGGACCAGCTGCAGACCTGGGGCAGCCGGATCGGCGCCCCGACGGTCCGCTCCGACAAGGAAGGCGCGGACCCGGCCAGCGTGGCCTTCGAGGCGGTCAGCACCGGCATCGACCAGCGGGTGGGCTGCGTCATCGTGGACACCGCCGGGCGGCTGCACACGAAGACCGGCCTGATGGACGAGCTGGGCAAGATCAAGCGGGTGATCGAGAAGAAGGCCACCGTGGACGAGGTCCTGCTCGTGCTGGACGCCACCACCGGGCAGAACGGGCTGCGCCAGGCCCGGGTGTTCGCTGAGGCGGTGGATGTGACCGGGATCGTGCTGACCAAGCTGGACGGCACGGCCAAGGGCGGCATTGTCTTCCAGGTGCAGCGCGAGCTGGGCGTGCCGGTCAAACTGGTCGGCCTGGGTGAGGGCCCGGACGACCTTGCTCCGTTCGAGCCGGACGCGTTCGTGGACGCGATCCTCGCCAGCTAGCACTGCTACCAGGGGAGAAACGTTCTCGTAACATGTGCACCCCGTCTTTCACGCCGCCGAAACACTCCGTGCGGACGGGCGAAACGCCCTAGGCAGAGGGTCGGCACAGGACAGGGTGCCCTGAGAAGGTGGTCGCATGAAGCTCATCACTGCCGTGATCAAACCGTTCAAGCTGGACGAGGTGAAGGCGGCGCTGCAGGCCTTTGGTGTCCATGGGATGACCGTGAGCGAGGCCAGCGGCTACGGCCGGCAGCGCGGTCACACCGAGGTCTACCGGGGCGCCGAATACCAGGTCGACCTGGTGCCCAAGGTCCGGCTGGAGGTGCTGTGCGAAGACGAGGACGCTGAGGATCTGATTGGGGTGATCGTCAAGGCCGCGCAGACCGGCCGGATCGGTGACGGGAAGGTCTGGGCCATCCCGGTGGACGCGGTGGTGCGGGTGCGCACCGGCGAGCGCGGCTCGGGCGCGCTCTAGGCACGGACACGGTAGAGGTCTGATCGGGGTGCGCGAGACGGGCCCGGGAAGGCAGGCGTGATGTCAGCACCCGCAGCCCGTCCGCACTCCGACGGGCCGCCGCTGACCTCCTTCGCCAGCGACCGGGCCCGGCGCAGCGCGGAGACCGACCGCTGGCTGGCCGCTTTGCTCGGTGCGGAGCCTGGTGTCGCGCTGGTCGCGGTGGGTGGCTACGGCCGCCGGGAACTGCTGCCCGGCAGCGATCTGGACGTGCTGCTGCTGCACGGTGGCCGGGACGGCATCGCGGCCATGGCCGACCGGATCTGGTACCCGATCTGGGATTCCGGCACCCGGCTGGACCACGCCGTGCGGACCACCGCCGAGGCGCGCCGGGTGGCCAGGAAAGATCTCAAGGTCGCCCTCGGCCTGCTCTACGCCCGGCATGTGGCCGGCGATCCCGAGCTCACCAACAAGCTGCGGGTCGGCGCCCTGGAGGACTGGCGCGCGTCGGCCGGCACCCGGCTGGCCGAACTCCAGGCGCTGCACGTGGAGCGGACTGAGCGCAGCGGCGAGCTCGCCTTCCTGCTGGAACCCGACCTCAAGGAAGCCCGCGGCGGGCTGCGCGACGTGCACGCGATCCAGGCCATCGCGGCCGCCTGGGTGGCGCCCGGCCCGGGGCCGCGGGTCCGGGCCGCCTACGAGTCGGTCATGGACGCGCGGCACGCGCTGCACGAAATCACCGGCCGGCCCACCGACCGGCTGGTGCTGCAGGAGCAGGACGAGGTGGCCCGGGTCCTCGGGCTGCTGGACGCGGACGCGCTCATGCGCCACCTGGCCGGCGCCGGCCGGGCGGTGGCCTACTCGGTGGATCAGGCGTTCCGCCAGGCGCAGCGCGGCCGGGGCGGCCGCCGGCGGGGGAAGGCGCAACGCCGGCCGCTGGCCGACGGCCTGGTCGAGCAGGACGGCGAGGTGGTACTGGCCCGGGCCGCGGACCCGGCCAATGACCCGGCGCTGCCGCTGCGCGCCGCGGCCGCCGCCGCCCAGGCCGGGCTGGCACTGGCTCCGCGCACGCTGACCCGGCTGGCGGACTGCCCGCCGCTGCCGGTGCCCTGGCCGCCGGAGGCCAGGGATGCCCTGGTCGCGTTGCTCGGTGCGGGCCCGGCCACCGTTCCGGTGTGGGAGGCGCTGGACCAGGAGGGCCTGGTCGCCAGCCTGCTGCCGGACTGGGACCGGGTGCGGAACCGGCCGCAGCGCAACCCGCTGCACACCTACACGGTGGACCGGCACCTGGTGGAAGCCGCTGTCCGGTCCGCCGTGCTCACCCGCGACGTGGCCCGGCCCGACCTGCTGCTGCTCGCCGCGCTGCTGCACGACATCGGCAAGGGCTGGCCGGGAGACCACCGGGTCACCGGGGAAGTGGTGGCCCGGGACGTGGCCCGCCGGGTCGGGCTCGGCCCGTCCGACGCCGAACTGGTGGCCGGCGCGGTCCGGCACCACCTGCTGCTGCCGCAGACCGCGACCCGGCGCGACCTGGACGATCCGGTCACCGTGTCCCAGGTAGCCGCGGTGGTCGGCGGCCGGCCGCTGCTCGGGCTGCTGCACGCGCTGGCCATCGCGGACGGCCTGGCCACCGGGCCGGCCGCGTGGAACGACTGGAAAGAGGGCCTGGTCGGGGACCTGGTCCGGCGGGTCGAGTCGCGGCTGGCGGGCGAGCCGCCGCCGGAGCCGCTACCGCTCCGGCCGGATCAGACCGCGCTGGCCGAGGAGGGCGGGCCCGCGGCCCGGGTCACCGGGTCCGAGGTGACCATCGTGGCCCCGGACCGGCCGGGGCTGCTCTGGCAGGCGGCCGGCGTGCTGGCGTCACACCGGCTGGCGGTGCGCTCGGCCAACGCGACCTCGCACGGCACGATGGCGGTGGCCGCGTTCACCGTGGCCCCGGAGTTCGGCGACCCGCCGGACGCCGACCTGGTCAGCAGCGACCTGCGCCGGGCCCTGGCCGGGCGGCTGGACGTGGCCGACCGGCTGGAGCGGCGGATGCGGGCCTACCGCGAGTCGCCGGTCCCGGTCCCGGTGGCGCCGCCCAAGGTCACCCTGCTCGACGACGCCTCGCACACCGCGACGGTGGTGGAGGTCCGCGCGCACGACGCGCCCGGCCTGCTCTGGAGGATCGGCCGGGCGCTCGGCGACTGCGGCCTGGACGTGCGCGCCGCCCGGGTGGAGACGCTGGGCGCGGAAGCGGTGGACGTGTTCTACGTGGTAGACACGTCCGGTGGCCCGGTCGGCGGATCCCGGATCCGCGGCAAGATCGCTGCCCAGGTGCTGGCCGCGCTGACCTAGGTTCCAGGTCCAGGTTTAAATTCGCCCCGGTGCTGTCCAGCCCGGACGGGGCCGCCTCGACCACGCTGCCCGGCCCGGTCATCACCATTCGGTAAGGTCGCGCCTGGGCGGACGATCCAGTGGCACTGACCCGGTGCCCCTGACCGGATAGCCTGGTGTGCGTGTTCGAGACTCTCTCCGACCGGCTGACTCAGGTCTTCTCCTCGCTCCGCGGGCGCGGGCGGCTGTCCGCCGCGGACATCGATGCGACGGCCCGCGAGATCCGCATCGCGCTGCTCGAGGCGGACGTAGCGCTCCCCGTGGTGCGCGAGTTCATCGCCCGGGTCAAGGAGCGCGCGTCGTCGGAAGAGGTGTCCTCCGCGCTGAACCCGGCGCAGCAGGTCATCAAGATCGTTCACGACGAACTGATCGAGATCCTGGGCGGCGAGGCCCGGCGGATCCGGTTCGCCAAGGTGCCGCCGACCGTGATCCTGCTGGCGGGCCTGCAAGGTTCCGGTAAGACCACGCTGGCCGGCAAGCTCGGGCTGTGGCTGAAGAGCCAGGGCAACACGCCGCTGCTGGTCGCGGCCGACCTGCAGCGCCCGAACGCGGTCCAGCAGCTGCAGGTGGTGGGGGAGCGGGCCGGGGTGCCGGTGTTCGCCCCCGAGCCGGGCAACGGCGTGGGCGACCCGGTCGCGGTGGCCCGCGACTCGGTGGACGAGGCGCGGCGTAAGCAGCACAACGTGGTCATCATCGACACCGCGGGCCGGCTGGGCATCGACGAGGAGCTGATGCGCCAGGCCGCGGCCATCCGGGACGCGACCGACCCGGACGAGATCCTGTACGTGGTGGACGCCATGATCGGCCAGGACGCGGTGGCCACCGCCCAGGCCTTCCTCGACGGCGTCGGCTACGACGGGGTCGTGCTCACCAAGCTGGACGGCGACGCCCGCGGTGGTGCCGCACTGTCCATCAGGCAGCTGACCGGCCGGCCGGTCATGTTCGCCTCGTCCGGCGAGAAGCTCGAGGACTTCGACGTCTTCCATCCCGACCGGATGGCCTCGCGCATCCTCGACATGGGCGACGTGCTCACCCTGATCGAGCAGGCCGAGCGGACGTTCGACGAGGACCAGGCGGCCAAGATGGCCGGCAAGCTGGCCTCCGGCGACGGCTTCACCCTGGAGGACTTCGTCGAGCAGCTGGCCATGGTGCGCAAGCTCGGGCCGATCGGCAACCTGCTCGGCATGCTGCCCGGCGCGGCGCAGAACCGTGAAATGCTCAACCAGATCGACGACAAGGACCTGGACCGGGCGGCGGCCATCGTCAACTCGATGACCCCGGCCGAGCGGCGCAACCCGAAGATCCTGAACGGGTCCCGCCGGTCGCGCATCGCCAACGGCTCCGGGGTCACCGTGGGCGAGGTCAACAACCTCGTGGTCCGGTTCCTCGAAGGCCAGAAGATGATGCGCCAGATGATGGGCGGCGGCGGGATGCCCGGCATGCCGCCCATCCCGGGCATGCGGCGCGCGGTGTCCAAGAGCGCCAAGAAGAAGGCGAAGAAGAAGCCCAAGGGCGGGCGGCCCGGGGGCAACCCGGCGGCGGGCAAGACCGGCGGCAAGACGGCCACCGGCCCGCGTGCGGGCAACGGCGCGGGCCAGGGCGCCCCTGCGGCGGGCCAGGCCGCGGGCGGCGGGCTGCCCAGCTCCCCCGAGGATCTGGCCGCGAGCCTGGACGCGCTGAACGCCAACCCGGCCCTGCGCCGCGCCATGCCTGATCTCGGCAAGCTGCCGTCGCCCGACGGCGCGTCTGGGGCTAACGGCCCGGGGAGCCTGCCAGCCGGTTTCGGCCTGCTCGGCCGTCGCCGCAACGCCAAGAAGGACGACAAGTAACCCTCGCCGTGCTCACCTGTCCCAGCGAAATGCCGCCGGCTTAACGGTTCGGGCGCCGGGCAGGTCCGGCCGCACGTTCGCTGGGAGCGCAAGCCACCGTCGGCGCTCACTAACCCATCACCACAGCGCACCCGAGCCCCCATCGATCATGGTCTGCGGGCACTTTTCACGGATCTGGTGCGGTCACCGCCCGATTTGTCCCGGTCCCAGCGCGCCAAATCCGTGAAAAGAAGGCGGCCACGGCGCGGATGGCTGGTGGTCGCCGGGCACAGGTCACCTCCGGAGCACCGGACATAACCGGCAGCAGAGCCTCGGTTGATCACGACGCTGGGCGTGGCTGCGGGGCTGGGATTCGGCGGCGATTACGCTCCACCCTCGTCCGTCTGGCACAATGACTGCGACACCTCCCGGTCTGGCGACGCCCTCTCACGCTCGCCGGCCCGGGACCGAGCAGGCCGACGCGGTGGACCCCACCCGGCGCGAGCGTTGCCTGCATCCGATCGTTCTGGGAGAGACCACACCCGTGGCTGTCAAGATCAAGCTGAAGCGCATGGGCAAGATCCACGCGCCGTTTTACCGGATCATCGTGGCTGACGCCCGCACCAAGCGGGACGGCCGCGCGATCGAGGAGATCGGGAAGTACCACCCGATGAACGAGCCTTCGTTCATCGAGGTCGACTCTGAGCGGGCCCAGCACTGGCTGTCCGTCGGCGCGCAGCCGACCGACCCGGTGCGCAAGATCCTGGAAGTCACCGGGGACTGGCAGAAGTTCAAGGGCCTGCCCGGTGCCGAGGGAACGCTGAAGACCGCCGCACCCAAGGCGGACAAGAAGGACGCCTACGCGGCCGCGGTGGCCGAGGCCGTGGGCACCGGCGACAGCGCCAAGGGCAAGGGCCGCAGGCCAGCCGGCCGGACCGCCGACGACCAACCCGAGGCCGACGCCAAGGCGAGCAGGCCAGCCGGCCGGTCGGGCGGCAGGCAGGCCACCGCCAAGGCTGACACGGCCAAGGCCGAGCCGGCCAAGGCCGACACGCCCAAGGCTGATACGCCCAAGGCTGATACGGCCAAGGCGGACACCGCCAAGGCGGACACGCCCAGGGCTGACACCGCTAAGGCCGACACGGCCAAGGCGGACACGGCCAAGGCGGACACGGCCAAGGCCGAGACGGCCAAGGCTGAGACCGACAAGGCTGAGACCGCCAAGGCCGACACCGCCAACGCCGGCACCGCCAAGGCTGAGCCGGCCAAGTCGGACAAGGCCAAGGACAAGGCCGAGGCGGCCGAGTCCCCGGCGGCCGAGGACAAGAGCGCCGCGGCCAAGACTGGTGCCAAGAAGGACAGCGCCGCGAAGGCTGAGCCGGCGGACGCTGGCGAGGCCGCGGAGGCGGCGGCTACGGAGCAGGGCAACGGAGCCTGACATGCTGGAAGAGGCCCTTGAGCACCTGGTGAAGGGCATCGTGGAACACCCGGACGACGTCCGGGTGAACAGCCACGGGCTGCGCAGGGGCCGGGTCCTCGAAGTGCGCGTGCACCCCGAGGATCTGGGCAAGGTCATCGGCCGTGGCGGCCGGACCGCCAAGGCACTGCGCACCGTCATCGGCTCGCTGGCCGGCGGCAAGTACGTCCGGGTCGACCTGCTCGACGTGGACGAGGTTCGCTAGCTCGTCATGCAACTTGTCGTGGGCCGGATCACCCGGCCGCACGGGGTGCGCGGCGAGGTGTCGGTCGAAGTGCGCACCGATGAACCGGACCGCCGGTTCGCGGTGGGCTCGATGTTGGCCACCGACCCGGCTGAGGCGGGCCCGCTGACCGTGGCGTCGGCCCGCTGGAACACCGGGCGGCTGCTGATCGGGTTCGACGGGATCACCGACCGGGACCAGGCGGAGAGCCTGCGCGGCATCTGGCTGACGCTGGATTCCGCGCAGGCCGGATCGTCCGACGACCCCGACGAATTCCACGATCACGAACTGATCGGGCTGACCGTGGTCACCGTGTCCGGCGAGCCGGTCGGCCGGGTGACCGACGTCCGGCACTACGGCCAGGACCTGCTGGTGATCCAACCGACCGGGCGTGGCGACGCTACGCCGGCCCCCACCGGGCCCACCGGACCCGCTGGCCGGGTCCGGCCGGGCCAGCCTGCCCAGGACGGGCTGCTCGTCCCGTTCGTGGCCGCGATCGTGCCCGTGGTCGACGTGGCCGCCGGGCGGCTGGTCATCGACCCGCCCCCGGGGTTGCTCGAACTGGGCGCGCCGGAACCCGGCCGCGGGTGAGGTGACGGGTGCGCATCGACATCATCACGATCTTCCCGGAGTACTTCAGCCCGCTCAGCGTGTCGCTGCTCGGCAAGGCGGCGGCCCGCGGAACCATCCAGCTGCAAGTCCACGACCTGCGGCGGTGGGCGCATGACGTGCACCGCACGGTGGACGACGCGCCGTTCGGCGGCGGCCCGGGGATGGTGATGGCGCCGCAGCCGTGGGGCGAGGCGCTGGACGAGGTGACCGGGAGTGGTCCTGGCCAGCCCCGCCTGGTTGTCCCCACACCCTCAGGACTGCCGTTCAGTCAGACGGCCGCCGCCGGGCTCGGGCGTTCGGCCTGGCTGGTCTTTGCTTGTGGCCGGTACGAGGGGATCGACGCGCGGGTGGTCGCCGACGCGCGCGAGCGGATGCCAGTTGATGAGCTGTCCATCGGGGATTACGTGCTGTCCGGCGGCGAGCCCGCAGTGCTGGTCATGATCGACGCGATCACCCGGCTGCTGCCCGGGGTGCTGGGCAACGCCGGATCCGCGGCCGACGATTCGTTCGGCGGTGGCGGCGGGCCGATGGCCGGGCTACTGGAAGGGCCGGCTTACACCAGGCCACGGGTGTGGCGCGGCCGCGAGGTGCCGCCGGTGCTGCTGTCCGGCGACCACGCCGCCATCGCCCGCTGGCGGCGCGACGAAGCGCTGCGCCGGACCGCCGCGCTCCGCCCGGATCTGGTTGCCCGGCTGGCCGCCGGCACGCTGGACCGCCGGGACCGGGAGGTGCTCCTGGACGCTGGCTTTCCGATCAGCGCCAAAGATATGGCACACTGAAGTCCGCCACCCACATTAGGCCGACCCAGCGGGTGCGCGTCCTGGCGCCCGCCGCGGGCCGGGACAACGACTAGACCGATGCCACGCGTTCGCTGGCCTGTGCGCGCGTGAGGACAACTTGAGGAACCTTTAGCCATGCACACCGCGATCGCCGAGCTGGAGCAGGCCCAGGTCCGCTCCGACATCCCCGACTTCCGCCCCGGGGACACGCTGAAAGTACATGTGCGGGTCACGGAAGGCACCCGGTCGCGGATCCAGGTCTTCCAGGGCGTTGTGATCCGGCGTCAGGGTGGCGGGGCCCGGGAGACCTTCACCGTCCGCAAGATCAGTTACGGCGTGGGCGTGGAGCGCACCTTCCCGGTGCACAGCCCTTCGCTGGACAAGATCGAAGTGGTCACCCGGGGCCAGGTCCGCCGGGCCAAGCTGTATTACCTCCGGTCGCTGCGCGGCAAGGCCGCGCGGATCCGGGAGCGCCGCGAGCCGGCCCGCTAGCCGCGCTGCGTGTGGTGGCCGGCACCGATGATGGTGGGCTAGCCGGGATGCGGCGGTGGCCGCGGGCGCGCCGCCGCCTGCGGGGACACCTCCCCGGGACCCCGGCGCTAGGGTCGACTCAATGAACGATGACCAGGGAATGGGCGATCCGCCGATGAGCGGCGCTCCAGGCACTGGCCGGCCTGGCCATGGCGATGGCGTGGTGGGCGTGGACCAGGAGGCGCCGGGCACCGAGACGGTGACCGGGCTGCCCCGGCCCGGCCCGGCTGGCGCCGACGGCGCGGCGGCGGGTTCCGGGGCCACTGGCGGCGACAGTCCGAACGGCGGCGACAGCCCGAACGGCGGTGCCAGCCCGGATGGCGGAACCGGCCCGGCGGCTGGGACCACTGCCGGGACCCGGCGCACCGCGTCCGCGTCCCGGCGGCGCAGGCGGATCTCCTGGTGGGTCGAGCTCATCGCGCTGTTCGCGTTCGCGCTGGTGATCATGCTGGTCATCAAGACCTATGTGATTCAGGCCTTCTTCATCCCGTCCTCGTCGATGGAGAACACCCTCGACATCGGGGACAAGGTCCTGGTCAACAAGCTGATCTACCACTTCCGCCCGATCGAGCGCGGGGACATCATCGTGTTCAACGGGGAAGGCTCCTGGGAT
>DASXIN010000180.1:0-87685 GCA_036497945.1 Streptosporangiaceae bacterium
GCGAGGGCGCCGAGGGGGATGGAGGGCAGGTAGGTGACGGCCCGGTACAGCAGCACCGCGGCTGTCACCTGGGCGCTGGCGGTGGGGCCGGCGCTGGCGGCCAGCAGGCCTGCCAGGCCCAGTTCGGTGATTCCGAGGCCGCCGGGGGTGATGGGAAGGGCGGTGAGCAGGCGGATGAACGCAAACGCCGCGAGGGAAGTCTGCCAGGGGACCTGGGCCTGGGACAGGCCGGTGCCACGCAGGCAGGCCAGCAGGACCAGCCACAAGGCGAGGTAGCTGACCATCGTGGCGGCGGTGATCCGCCATCCGCGGGCGGAGAGCAGGGCGCCGGCCCGATTCCGGAAGCCGGAAAGTGACTCGGCGACACTACTGGGCGGCGGCCGGCGTGCCAGCCGGCTGGCCATGGCCAGCGGGCGTTGCAGCGCGCGGCCCGCGCGGAGGGCGAAGGCCTGGCTGCGCAGGAGGAGGCCGAGTCCGGTGGCCATGGCCGCGAGCACGGCCAGGCCGGCCGATGCGGCGGTGATCAGGACCGCATCGGGCCGGGTAACTGTGGCCATGACCAGCAGGGCGAGGATAGGCATGCCCAGGAGGGTGAAGACGTTCCAGATCCCGGTCACCAGGGTGTAGAGAACATAGTCGGCGGTGGACAGGCCCCAGCTGGAGAGCATGGCCCAGCTGACGCCCATGGCGAGGGCGCCGCCCGCGGGCAGGGTGTTGGCTACCGCGTTGGAGCCGAGGTTGACCGCGGCCGCCTGGCGCAGCCGTATCCAGGGCAGGACGGCGCGGATCGTGACCCAGTAGGAGGCCATGCTGGCGGCGGCTGTGGTGGCGATGAGCAGGGAATGCGGCCAGGTCATCGCGTGGATGCTGGCCCATACGCTGCGGTAAGAGGCGATATGCGGGATGGCGACCCCGAAGACGGCCGCGATGAGGGCGGCTGACACCACGGTGCGCAGTATGTTGCGGCCGCGCCGGGGCCGGCCTTCGATGGCGGGACTAGATTCCGTGTCAGGGTGCACGGTCGTGGGCTCACTCGCCCGTGGCCCGGTACTACCCGTCCTTCCGGCTAGGGAAGACATCGATCAGCCGGGTGAGGGTCGAGAGACCCGCAGCACCTGCCGCTGCGGAGCAGCTTGCCGCGGGTCACCCGGCGTGCCGGGCGTGCGTGCGCCCGCGCGCAAGCGCAGCCACGAGGCTCACGGCAGCTGCGACATCAAGCTCCCCGCGCAACGCCACGGCAACGTGACCGCCGCATCGGCGCGTACTCAGATCCACGGTGAGCATGGCGGGCGCCTTCCTGCATCAGCAGCAAGGCGAGGGCTTGACCCGGCGGCTAGTTCATCGATCTTCCACGAAGGACACTACGCCGGATACCCGCCCCTGTCCCGTCTAGTACCGCAACGGGTGCGCCCAGAGAGCAGGAGGTGATCGTCCAGCGGTCAGGACCTGGTCGGGAGCTCGTCGTCGAGGGGTTCGGATTGTGCTCGTGGGCTGCTACCGATCCGGTCGATCACCCGCTTGGTGATCGAGGATGGTGTCCCGGATATCCCGGATAGCCTGGTCCAACTCGTCCACGGCGTGGCAGATCTTGCCGCTCGCGGGGTGATCGCCCATCAGCCCCAGCGCTGCCTGGAGGTCCAGGCCTGCGGTGAACAGCCGGCGGACGACGACTTCGTTCAGGCCCAGGGCGATCCGCTCGTGGTCCTCGACCAGGTCCAGGATGGCCTTGGCTGGGCCGGCGGCGTTGCCGTCATCGAGCGCTTGCGGGCTGCTCGGAGGGGGACCTCGGGTCGGCTGTACCTGAGGCACAGCCGATGCCGGTGTTACGGTCGCTCCGGAAACAACACCTGGGATCCGGTACATCGCGGCGGCTCCTCGTCCTTGCACGGCCAGGCTGGGCCTGCCGCCAGGGTCCGGAGCGACGGGGGCACCTGCACCTGCATCGGCCCGATGCAGGGAGGTGTTAGATCTTGCTCCAAGAGCAGCTTACGCGCGTGCCTGCTGCCGCGGCACCCGCTGACGACCGGACAGGCCAGCCCCTCGGTCGAGTATTCGAGCGGCACAGGCTCAGGACGCGGCGGGGAGTGTCAGGCTCGCCGACGTCCGAGAGCGGGACTGTCTGCGCTCGGTCCAGGTGATCGCCGCGGCGAGGCCGACTGCTGGCGGCCGGCCTCGCGGAGGGCGGCGGACTAGGTGGGCTGGTAGCCGGCCTGGTTCAGCATCCGGCGCAGGTCCAGGACCATCTGGGTATCGATGTCCTTGTTCCGGGGCGGGTCGAGGAATTCCTGCCCAGCCCCGAGCGTCACGGCTACCTTGCCGTTGTGCTGGGTGGTGACCGTGCCGACCGCCTCGAGCAGTGACAGCACCGCGCGCCACTCGACGTTGTGGCTGGTCGGATGCTCAAAGATCTGGCGCAACGTGTCCCGGTGCCGGTTGTCCAGGTGCTGCGGTTCAGGCTGAGATGCCATGGTGTTTTCCTCCTATGCCGACCCTATGCCTGGCCGTTCCGGCCGGTGGCGCGGCTCGAGGCAGACTCGCCGGACGACGTACCCGCGGCGTCGCGTACCCTACGGGTCGAGATCAAGTCCATGCACACGGCCGAGGCGGCGCGCGGCCGGGGCATCGGCCGGGCGATGGTCGGCCACCTCGTCAGCGTCGCGCGGGACCGCGGCATGCGCCGGGTGAGCCTGGAAACCGGCACCATGGCGGCGTTCGGGCCGGCCCGCGCCCTGTACGCCAGCGTCGGCTTCACGCCGTGCGGCCCGTTCGGCGGCTATCGGCCCAGCCCGGACAACACCTTCATGACCCTGCTGCTGGCCGACTGCATTTAGCGACTGCATATAAATAGAGCACGGACGGTGTCAGGCCGATGGAGCGCTCATGTCGTCAGCAGTACGGCTCATCCGCAACCACCAGCTCGCTCAGACCGTGGACTACGCTTACGCGGCCACGGCGGAGACCCCGGTGCGCTCGGTCTGGGTGGCCGGAGCCTGCCCGCTGGACGCCACCGGTGCGACGGTCGCGGTGGGCGACTACGCGGGCCAGACCCACCAGGTGATGCGCAACCTGGCTGCCGCGCTCGAAGGAGCGGGCGCCGCGCTGACCGACATCGTGAAAACCACCGTCTACGTGGCCAGCACGCGGCAGCAGGACCTGGGCACGGCCTGGAATGTCTATCGCGAGTACATGGGCCGCCACGACGTGCCGAGCACCCTGGTCGGCGTCACCGTGCTCGGCTACGACGACCAGTTGGTGGAAGTGGAGGCGGTCGCCGTCCTGCCGCCGGATAAGGAGCCAGGAAACCCTGGCGAGCCATCGGGTTAAGGGCCACTAGCGCACGGTAGAGCCGCGTATTACCAGTTCGCAGGCGTGCCGCCGGACTCCGCCCCGTGGCTGGGCGCCATCGATGATGGTGAACAGATCCCGGGCCGCCGCGGCGCCCAGCGCTTCCAGGTTCATGTCTACGGTGGTCAGCTGAGGCTCGGTCTCCAGGGCGAACACGTGCCAGTTGTCGTACCCGGTGACGGCGACCTCGTCCGGTACCCGCAGGCCCAGTTCGTCCAGGGCCACCAGCACGCCGGACGCTATCTGGTCCGAGCCGCAGAGCACGGCGTCGATGCCGGGCACCTGCTGCAGCAGCGTGGTCGCGGCGGCGCGCGCCCAGCGCTGTGACCACTCGCCGTACCGGACCGGGGCGGCCAGTTCCAGTTGGTGGCGGCGCAACCAGTCGGACAGGCCGGCCACCCGGTGCGCCACCGCGGTGGCGTGCCCGGGCCCGGTCAGGTGCACGATGCGCCGCCGGCCGATGGCGGCCAGATGGTCCACCACCAGCCCGATGCCCGCCACGTCGTCCGGCATGTGCACCACATCGCCGGCCTGATCAGACTCGCCGTACACGTAGACCACCGGGACGTCTACCTGCCGGGTCACCGAGGCGGTGACCGCGTTGTTGTCCCCGACGATCAGCATGCCGTCCACTTTGCGGGCGGCCAGCATCTGGGCCAGTTCCAGGCTGCGGGCCTGATCGCCGCGCGCGTCGCAGGTGATCATGGAGAGGTCGATCTCGCCCAGCGCGGCCTCTGCCCCGAGCATGATCGGCACCGCGAAGCGGTGCGTCATGCTGTCCGCGACGATGAGCCCGACGGTGCTGGTCCGCCCGCCGGTCAGGCCGCGCGCGATCGGGCTCGGGGTGAACGAGAGCTCGCGGGCCGCGGCCATGACCCACGCCCGGGTCGCGTCCGACACCCGGTTCTTGCCGTTGATCGCCTTCGAGGCGGTGGTCAGCGATACCCCGGCGCGTTCGGCTACTTCGATGAGCGTGGCCGGGCGTCGTTTCGTCACGTCCTGATTGTCCCATCGCCCTGGTGGCCCGACGGGGCCACGTCGCGCTATTCGCCGGCCGGGCCTTGACGGGGCGCCCGGTGAGGAAGATCCTCATCAGTGGCGAGTGGGGAAGCGCTTCTCCACCCAGGGCGGTAGGGCGGCGCGCTGCGGTACGTCGGCCGAGCAGAGCTGGGGGCCGGGTCACAGAGAGGTGGCAGATGAGACGGCAACTGGCCGCTGTGGCGGCGATCTTCCTGGCCGTACCAGGACTGCTGCTCAGCACGGCGCCCACGGCGGGCGCGGCGGGTGCGGCGCCCACGGCGCCGGCCGCCAGCACCCCCAACAATCTGGTGGTCGATCTGGGCGCCAGCACCGGGCCGTTCGACGGCGGTGCGTCGGGCAGCCTGTATGGGCTCTATGACCAGGGCGTGCCGAGCAACAACCTGATCCAGGGCATGGGGCAGGTCAGCACGGACACCAAGGCGCAGGACGGCCAGCAGCATCCGGGCTCGGACGCGCTGGAGATCGCCAAACCGTTCCTGGCCAGCGGCGGCCGGGACATCTACATCTACATGACCGACGTGTACCGCAACTTCCCGTACGAGCGCACCACGTACGCGCAGTACCAGGGGTACCTGAAGACCGAGGTCGGGCAGGCCTTAACGTCGCCCTACCGCAACCGGATCATCCTGGTTCCGTACAACGAGCCCGACGGCAACTGGTTCGCCGGCCTGACCACCAATCCCAGCACGCTGGCCGCGTTCGAGGCCGAGTGGCGGCAAACCTATGACTTCATCAAGGGCCTGTGGCCGCAGGCCCGGATCGCCGGGCCGAACTTCAGCGGCTTCTTCCCGGCGGCGCTCGGTTCCTTCCTCCAGTTCTGCCTGGCGCACAACTGCCTGCCCGCCGTGATGACCTGGCATGAGCTGGCCGTCGCCTCCACTGTGCGGACCGACGTGACGGCCTACCGGGCGCTGGAGACCACGGTCGGCCTGCCCCGCCACCTGCCGGTCAACCTGGACGAGTACGCGGCCAGGTACCAGCTGACCAGCCCGGGGCAGATGGTCGCGTGGCTGTCCGCGCTCGAGGCCGAGAAGGTCGATGGGGACCTGGCGTACTGGAACATCAACGGGACGCTGGGCGACTCGGTGGCCCAGCAGAACGTGCCGAACGCCCAGTGGTGGCTGGACAACTGGTACTCCTCGATGTCCGGGCACACCGTGCCGGTGACCCCGCCGGACGGCAACACCGACGACACGCTGCAGGGCCTGGCCACGCTGAACACGGCGCAACGGCAGGCGCGCATCATCATGGGCGGCGGGCCGGCCGGGCCCGAAGGGGTCACGGTCAAGGACATCGACCCGGCGATCTTCGGCCACACCGTGCACGCCACGATCTTCCAGGACCGGTGGAGCGGGATGACCGGCGCGGTGGCCCAGCCGGCCCGGACGTTCGACGGCGACGTGCCGGTCGGCGCGGACGGCTCGGTCACGCTGCCAGTGACCAACGGCGACCAGGGCGACGGCGCCGGCGGCAACGCCGCGTCCTGCCACGCGACCGGACCGCGTGCGCCGGGCAAGATCGGCAACGCACTGGCGTTGTGTGGAAATAATGAATACGTGAGCCTGCCGTCCGGGATCATGCAGGGCGTCAGTGACTTCACGATCTCGGCCTGGGTTAATCCCTCGGCCGACACCGCCTGGTCCCGGGTGTTCGACTTCGGCACCGGCACCAACGACTACATGTTCCTGACCCTCAACGCGGGCGGCGGGCCGATCCGGTTCGCCATTACCACCAGCGGCGCGGGCGGCGAGCAGCAGATCAACGGCACCGGCGAGCTGCCGCTCAACACCTGGTCGCACGTGGCCGTGACGCTGTCCGGCAGCACCGGGACGCTGTACGTCAACGGCACGGCGGTCGGCAGCAACACCAACATGACGCTGAACCCGGCCGCCCTGGGCAACACCACCCAGGACTGGATCGGGCGCTCGCAGTACCCGGCGGACCCGTACCTGAACGGGGAGATCGACGACTTCCAGATCTACCGCAGCGCGCTGAGCGCCAGCCAGATCGCCGCGCTGGCCGGCGGCCAGCCCGGCGCGGGCAACGTCGCCGACTACAAGTTCGACGAGACGGGCGGGGCCACCGCGGCCGACTCCTCCGGCAACGGCCGGGACGGGACCATCATCTCCGATCCCGCCGTGCCGCCCACCATGGACGCCTACGAGGTCATCCTGGCCCCGGGCGGGACCGGCTCGCCGACCGCCACGGACAGCACCTGGCTGCACAGCTACCTGGCCGCGCAGGCCACGCTCACCGGCACCGGCTGGAACATCAACACCGAGGGGACGCCCAGCAACCTGGGCGGGTACGCCACCGCCGGGGAACAGGACGTCGGTGGCCTGCGCACCGGGTCGAGCACCGTCATCACGTTCCACGTGGACGTGCCGCAGACCGGCGACTACAACGTGTCCATCTTCGACGGGAGCAACTCGGCTGCCTTGGACGTGTCCGGCCCGACCAACATCTTCGTCCGGGTGGACGGCGGCACCCCGCAGCAGGTGTGGCTGCCGGTCGGCTACAACTGGGTGATCTGGAACCACGCCGACACCACCGTGCATCTGACCGCGGGCCAGCACCAGAGCAGCCTGTCCACCACCGGGGCGGACGGCGCCGCGACCAACGGCGACGCGATCATCAACAAGATCGACCTTCAGCTGGACAACCCGGCGGTACAGGATTCCGTCGGGTACGAAGCCGAGCAGGCCGCGCTGGCCGGGGCCAGCCTGGACTACCGGGCGCAGGGCCAGTCCGGCGCCGGGGCGGCCGACATCGGCCGCGGCCAGCGCGTGACGTTCTGGGTCTACTCGGCCAGCGACGGCTACTCGGACCTGGCCTTCCGGTACAAGAGCGCGGGCGCGGCGCAGGTCACGGTCAACACGCAGCCGCTCGGCGGGCCGCTGGCCGGCGGATCACCGGGCTGGGCGGTGCGGACCGACCGGGTGTACCTCAGCGCGGGCGTCAACAAGGTCGTGGTGACCGGCGACGGCGGGGTGGTCACGCTGGACAAGCTGACCGTCACCCCGGTCGGCGGCGCGCAGCCTGGGGTCAGCACGTACCAGGCTGAGGACGGCACGCTGGCCGGCACGGCCAAGGTGGACAACAGCTACGGCCAGGCCAACGGCGGCGTGGTCACCGGCATCGGCGGCGGGCCGGCCAACTCGCTGACGTTCACCGTGCACGCGCCGGCGCCCGGCCGCTACGGGATGACCGTCCGGTTCGCGAACAACCAGCAGATAATCGCCAATCACTACAACCCGGACCTGATGACGGCACCCGCCGACATCAGCGTCAACGGCGGGCCCACGTTCCACGTCAACTTCGGCAATACGTTCAGCTGGAATCAGTTCTGGAACCTGACCATTCCGGTGCAGCTCAGGGGAGGCGTCAACACGATCCGGTTCATCGCCAACCCGCAGTACAACTACAACAGCACCACGATCGGCGTCATCTATTCGGGCAGCGGCGTCGGCCAGCCGCTGCGGTCCGAAACGGCGCCCAACATCGACCAGATCACGCTGGCCCCGTTCCAGCCGCATACCCCAGCCGGCGGGTAGCCGGGTCACCTCGGCGGTCTAGGTCAGCGGTCGGCCGGCCACCCCGCCCCACAGGGCGGCCGGCGCCCCCGACTCGGCCGCGGACCGCGGCCGCCACTTGGACAGCTGGACCACGCCCGGTTCCACCAGGTCGAGCCCGGCGAAGAAGCCGGCCACCTGGTCGTGGTCGCGGAGCACCAGCGGCGCGTCCAGCTGCCGTGCGTTGAGCGCGGCCGCGAACTCGGTCAGCTCCGGGTAGATGTCCGCAGTGAGGTGACATATGGCCAGGTAGCTGCCGCCTGGCAGGGCCTGGACCAGCCGGCTGACGATTCCGTACGGGTCGTCCTGATCCCCGATGTTGTGCAAGATGCCGAGCAGCAGCATGGCTATCGGCTGGCTGAAGTCCAGCGTGCTGGCCGCTTCCCGGACGATGTTCTCCGGGTCGCGCAGGTCCGCGTCCAGATACCTGACCCGCTCCGGGGTGCTGGTCAGCAGGGTCCGTGCGTGCCGCAGCACGACCGGGTCGTGTCCACGTACACCACGGTGGCGTCCGGCGCGACCTGGTGCACGTTCTCCCCGGAGGGCAGGCCGGCGCCGATGTCCAGAAACTGCCGGATGCCCGCGTCCGCGGCCAGGAAATGCACCACCCGGCGCAGGAAGGCCCGGGCCGCTCGGGCGGATTCCGCGGTCCGGGGAAAGGCCTTGAGCGCGGCCTCGGCCGCGATCCGGTCGGCTTCGAAATTGTCCGTGCCGCCGAGGAAGTAGTCATACACCCGGGCCGGATGCGGAACGCTGGTATCTATCCCGGAAATGTCCGCCGGATTCGTCATGCCGTCAGCCTAGGGGGATGCCGGGCCGGCCCGGGCTTCCCCCGAGGTTGGGATTGGCTAGCGTCAGGTCAGGTTCCGGGCAGCCCGATCCGGACCCGCCATGGAAACGCGCCTAGCCTGGCCTGCACGGTCCCGCCCAGCGCCGCCAGCCACTGCTGGCGGCCCCGTCAGTCGCCGAGGAACCGGCCGGCGACGTGGGCCAGCCGGGACTGGTGCCCGGTCCGCGCCTCCAGGCGGTCGGCCCAGCTCATCGCGTGCAATCCCGCGTTCGCGCCCAGCCAGCGCAGCGGCTCGGTCTCCCAGTCCGGGGAGCGGTGCCCGACCCAGGGCAGCTGGGTGATCTCGGTACGGCGCCCCAGCACCAGGTCGGCCAGCGTGCGCCCGGCCAGGTTGGTGGTGGACACCCCGTCGCCGACATAACCGCCCGCCCAGCCCAGGCCGGTCGCCCGGTCCAGCCCGGCCGACGCGCACCAGTCCCGGGGCACGCCCAGCGGGCCGCCCCAGGTGTGCGTGACCGGGACGTCGCCCAACGCCGGGAACAGCTCGCCGAGCGACCGCCGCAGCGCGGCGAACACGGCGGGCACCTGGTCGAACTGGGTACGGATGGCGGAGCCGAAGTGGTACGGCGCGCCGCGGCCGCCGAACGCCAGCCGCCCGTCCGCGGTGCGCTGGCCATAGATGATCAGGTGCCGGTAGTCGCCGAACGTGGGCCGGCCGGCCAGCCCGATCCGGGCCCAGGTCGACTCGGGCAGCGGCGCCGTGGCGATCATCAGCGAGTACACCGGCGCGATCGCCCGGTGCAGGCCGGGCAGTTGCGGGGTGTACCCCTCGGTGGCCCGGATCACGTATTCGGCCCGCACCGTGCCGCGCGTGGTGCGCAGCTGGCCCGGTGTGATCTCGATCACCGGGGTCTGCTCGTACAGCCGCACCCCGCGCTTGCGCACCGCCGCGGCCAGGCCACGGGCCAGCCGGGCCGGGTGGATGGCCGCGCAGTGCGGGGTGTAGGTCGCGCCGAGCACCCCGGATGCGGCCACCCGCTCCGCCGCCTCGGCCCGGTTCAGCAGCCGCAGGTCGGCGTGCCCGAAGCCGAACGCCCGGTACTCGGCCACTTCTTCGCGGGCCCGCTCGAGCTGGGCGGGGGAACGGGCCAGCTGGACGGTGCCGCCCTTGGCCCAGTGGCAGTCGATGCCCTCGGCCGCCGCCACCCGGCCGACCTCGTCCACCGTTTCCTGCATGGCCCGGTACATGGCTACCGCCGCTTTCTGCCCGGCCATCCGCTCCAGCTTGGCCAGCGACGCCGGGAACAGCGCGGAGCACCAGCCGCCGTTCCGGCCGGAGGCGCCGAAGCCGGCGATGTCCCGCTCGCACACCGCGATCCGCAGTCCCGGGCTGGCCTGAGCCAGGTAGTACGCGGTCCACAGCCCGGTGAATCCGGCCCCGGCGATGGCCACGTCCACGTCCTGGTCGCCGGGCAGCGGATCACCCGGGGTCAGCTCGCCGGGCACCGAGCTGAGCCAGTAGGACAGTGACCGGTACGGAAGATCTTGTGACATCCGCCCATGGTGACATGGGTTGATCCGCGGCGACGACCCCCGGCCTGGCGGCATGAGCACTCGGTGCGTCGGGCATGCTGGTGCCATGCCCGCTGACACCCCGGCGCTGCCGGTCCCCCCTGCCCCGCGCCGGGCGTTCGGCCCCTATCGGGTGTGTTTTGTCTGTCTCGGCAACATCTGCCGGTCCCCCATGGCGGACGTGCTGCTCCGCGCGGAACTGGCCGAGGCCGGGCTGGCCGAACTGGTCGAGGTGGACAGCGCGGGCACCGGTGACTGGCACGTGGGTGGCCCGATGGACCGCCGGGCCCGGGCCGAGCTGGGCCGGCACGGCTACGACGGGTCCGCGCACCGGTCCCGGCAGTTCCAGCCGTCCTGGTTCGCCGACCGGGACCTGGTGCTGGCCATGGACCGGGCCAACCTGGCCGACCTGCGCGAGATGGCGCCGGACGCGGAGGCCGGCGGGCCGCGGCTGCTGCTGTTCCGCTCGTTCGACCCGGCACTGGCCGGAGACGACCCCTACGACGGCCAGGTCCCCGATCCCTACGGCGGCCCGCCGGACGACTACGCGGCCGCCTTCGGCCTGGTGCAGGCGGCCGTGCGCGGCCTGGCCGGGCAGCTCGCCGGACTGCTCGAGGCGCCCGCGGCGCCGGCCCGCGGGGGCGACCCCCCGGAGCTCTCCGAAGGTGCCGGACCGGAGGGAACACCCCTGCGGGGCGCCCCCCCTCGCCAGCGCCTGGGGGGCCGGTGAGCCCGGCCGCGCTGGCCGGGTCCGAGCTGGCCGAGCGGCTGGCCCGGATCACCGGCACCGAGGTGCGCGAGGTCCGGCCGGCCGGCGCGCAGCACCAGTGGAACCACTACCGGGTGACGCTGGCCGACGGCCGCCTGGCGTTCGCCAAGGCGGCCCGGGCCGACCTGGGCGGGATCTTCGAGGCCGAGGCCCGCGGGCTGCGCTGGCTGGCCGAGGCGCACGCCGTCCCGGTGCCCGAGGTGCTGGGCTGGGACACCGACACGCTGGCCGTGGCCTGGGTGCCGGAGCAGGCCCCGGATCAGCACGCGGCCGAGACGTTCGGCCGGGACCTGGCCGTGCTGCACGCGGCCGGCGCGCCGCGGTTCGGCTCACCCTGGCCGGGTTTCATCGCCACCCTGCCGCTGGGCAACCGCACCGGCGACGCGCCCACCGTGGCCGGCCCGCTGGGCGGGGCTGGCGACTGGGCCAGCTGGTATGGGAGCAAGCGGCTGCTGCCCTATCTGCGCCGGGCGGCCGACACCGGCGCGCTCACCACCGCGGACGCCCGGCTGGTGGAGCAGGTGGTGTACCGGCTGCCCAGCCTGGCCGGGCCGCCCGAGCCACCGAGCCGGATCCACGGCGACTGCTGGTCCGGCAACGTGCTGTGGTCGGGCGGCCGGGGCTGGCTGATCGACCCGGCCGCGCAGGGCGGGCACCGGGAGACCGACCTGGCCATGCTGGCCTTGTTCGGCGCGCCTTACCTGGACCGGATACTGGGCGCATACATCGACGTCGCGCCGCTGGCCGCGGGCTGGCGGGGCCGGATCCCGCTGCACCAGCTGCACCCGCTGCTGGTACACGCCTGCCTGTTCGGCGGCGGCTACGCGGAGGGTGTGCGCAGCGCCGCTCGGGCCGCCCTTACTGCCTGACTGGGTCACCCAGACGGGTTAACCTCAGCCGGCTTCCGGCTAGCCGCGGCGCTTGTCGCCGCTCGGCGCGGAGCGGCGATCGGGGGGTTCCGGGGGGTCGTCCCCCTCTAGCCGCGGCGCTTGCCGCCGCTCGGCGCGGAGCGGCGATCGGGGGGTTCCGGGGGGTCGTCCCCCCGGGAAAACACAGCCTTCTCGTCGTCGGGCTCCTCGCGCTGGGCTTCCGGAGCCAGCGGCAGCGTGACCCGGAACGTCGCGCCCTCGCCCGGCGCGGTCTTCAGCGCCACGGTGCCGCCGTGCGCGACGACCAGGGCGGCCACGATGGCCAGCCCCAGGCCGGTCCCGCCGGCCTTCCTGGTCCGCGCCTGATCGCCCCGGTAGAACCGCTCGAAGACGTGATCTGCCTGCTCCGGGGGCATCCCCGGGCCCTGGTCGGTGACCTCCAGCACGACGCTGGGCACCGGCTCGCGCGGGCCGGCCAGGATGGCCACGGTCACCGGGGTGCCGTCCGGGGTGTGGCTGAGCGCGTTGCTCATCAGGTTGCCGATGACCTGGCGCAGCCGCACCTCGTCGCCGAGCACCAGGAACGCGGTGGCCGAGCCCACGTTGAGCTCGATGGCCCGGTCCGGGGCGATGATCCGGGCATCCTGGACCGCGTCGACGGCCAGCGTGAGCAGGTCCACCGGCCGCCGCTCCAGCGGGCGCTGCTGATCCAGCCGGGCGAGCAGCAGCATGTCCTCGACGAGCACACCCATCCGGGCCGACTCTTGCTCCACCCGCTGCATGATCCGGTCCAGGTCGGCCCCACTGAGCTGGCCGGTCCCGTTGTGTGGGCGGTCGGCCTGCACGGCGCCGGGCTGGGCCGGTTCCAGCGCCAGGCCAGCCGGGCCCTCGGTGTCAACCTCGTCGTCCCGGATGCCGCCGCGCTGCCGGTAGTACTCGGCGTAGCCGCGCATCGCGGTGAGCGGGGTGCGCAGCTCATGGCTGGCGTCCGCGACGAACTGGCGCATCCGCTCCTCGGACCGCCGGGCCGCCGCCTCCGACTTGGTCCGGGCCCGGAACGAGGACTCGATCTGGGCCAGCATGGCGTTCAGCGCCCGGCCGAGCCGGCCCACCTCGGTGCGCGGATCCTGGTCCGGCACCCGACGGGACAGGTCTCCGGCCGCGATGGCCACCGCGGTTTCCTCGATGTCGGTCAGCGGGCGCAGGCTGGCCCGGACGATGGCCACGCCGACGATGGCCAGGGCGACCACGATGATGAGGCTGACCAGCAGGTCGATCCGGGCCAGCCAGGCGAGCGTGGTGTTCACGCTGCCTAGGTCGGTGCCGACCACCAGGATCACGGTCTGCGGCGCGCTGGTCGATCCGATGAACCCGTTGGAGATGACCGCGTTATTGAAGACCCTGGTGATGACCCGCCAGTTGCCCGTCCCGGACAGCGCGGGGACGGTGGTCCGCTGCCCGGAGTGCGCGGCGAGCCACGCCTTGCTGGTGGGCACGCTCGGGCCCTCCAGCCCGGGACCGGCCGGGCCGGTCGGGGTGAGCACCTGGCCGCGGGCGTTCAGCACCTCGACCAGTTCGGGCGGCCCGTACTGCCCGATGATGCGCGTCTCTGGCTGGCCGAACGCTGACTGCTGGCGCATGCTGCTTATCGTCTGCTCGTACAGCGCGACCAGCTGGGTGTCTGCTTGTCCATACAGGTAGTTGCGGAACACGGCCAGGCTCACCGTGCTGATGATGGCCAGCGCGATGATGACCAGCGCGAGCAGTGCGGTGATGATCTTGACCCGGATCGGGGTCCGCCCAGATAGCCGGCGCAGGTTGCCCTGCGCGCGGTCGAGCCAGGATGGCGCCGTCATCTCCGCTGGTTACGACGAGGGCAGCCGGAGCACGTAGCCGACCCCGCGCAGCGTATGGATGAGCCGCGGCTCGGTGGTGTCCACCTTGCGGCGCAGCACGGACACGTACGACTCCACGATGCCGGTATCGCCGCGGAAGTCGTAGTCCCAGACGTGGTCCAGGATCTGCATCTTGGACAGCACCCGGTTCGCGTTGCTCATGAAGTACCTGAGCAGCTTGAACTCGGTGGGGGAGAGCTGGACATGCTGCCCGGCCCGCCACACCTCGTGGCTCTCCTCGTCGAGTTCCAGATCGGCGAACTTGAGCCGGGGTGTGGGCTCGGCCCCGTCGCCGTGCGTGCGGCGGAGCACCGCGCGGATCCGCGCGATGACCTCCTCCAGGCTGAACGGTTTGGTCACGTAGTCGTCCCCGCCCAGGGTGAGGCCGCGGACCTTGTCCTCCATCGCGTCGCGGGCGGTGAGGAAGACCACCGGGATGCGCGCGCCGCCACCGCGCAGCCGCCGGACCACATCGAAGCCATCCATGTCGGGCAGCATGACGTCGAGCACGATGAGGTCGGGCCGGTGCCGCTGCGCGGCCTGGACCGCCTCGGTTCCGCCGGTCGCGGTGAGCACGTCAAACCCGGCGTAGCGCAGGCTGGCGGACAAGAGCTCAAGGATGTTGGGCTCGTCCTCGACGACAAGCAGCCTGGCAGCCGGCTGTGTCCGCCCATTCGTCGACGGCATGGTCATGACCTGCATCTTCCGGCGTGAACCTGAGGATTTCCTGAATGCCCCCTGGGGCTGAACTTATTATCAGGCTAGCCGCTGCCCAGCCCGGACGGGAGCTCAGGTCGCAGCGGCCCGCGCGTCATCCCACTGGGAGATGGCCGCCGCCCGCGATTGTGCGCCCAGCTTGGCATAGATCCGGTTCACGTGATTCTTGACGGTCTTCTCGGCCAGCACGAGCTTGGCGGCGATCTGACCGTTGGAGTGACCCTCCGCGATCAGCGTCATGATCTCGGCCTCGCGCAGGGACAGGCCGAGCGGGCGGTCCACACTGGGCATACTGCCGGTCCTCAAAGCCACCTCCGGGCCATGGCTACCAGCGGGATGTGATTCGAGGCATGGTACGAAGGCCGACATGGTGTGCGCAAGAGGCGGAAATGCCGCAAGTTGTCATTTGGGATAACGATTTCGGCTCAGGCGGCCCCGGCGAGCTTGGAGCCGGACAGCAGGCTCTTCGGCACCGGGGTGTCATTCTTCATCGCGTCGAACAGGCGCGTCGCCTTGGTGTGATCCCAGATCACCACGTCACCCACGGCCAGCTGCGGCTGGCTGCCGATCGGCACGGTGCTGGTCTCCGGGTGCCGGAGCGCGAACGCGACCTGCATGAGCTGATACAGCTGGGTGCCCTTGTCCACGGTCAGCGCGCCGGTCGCGCCAAACGCGGCCGGGAACGCGGTGAACGGGTTGAGCAGGTTGCCCGGGCTGGTCACCTTGGTCAGCAGCGCCTTGATGAACACCCGCTGGTCCTGCTCCCGCTGCAGGTCCTGGGTGGCGAACAGGTGCCGGCTCCGGACGAAGCCGAGGGCCTGCGCGCCGTCCAGGTTCTGGCAGCCCTTCTTCAGGTGCAGCCCGGACGCCGGGTCGTTCAGGTTGGACGGAATGCACATCCGCACCCCGCCGACCGCGTTCACCACGTTGACCAGCCCGCCGAAACCGATGCCCATGTAGTGGCTGATCTCCAGGCCGGTGGCGTTCTGCACGGTCTTGGCCAGCAGCTTGGGGCCGCCGAAGTCGTAGGCGGCGTTGATCTTGTTCATGCCGAAGCCGGGGATGTCCACGTACGAGTCCCGCGGAATGCTGACCAGCACCGCGGGCAGCCCGTTGCTCGGGATGTGCAGCACCAGGATGGTGTCGGACCGGTGCCCGCCGATGCCCCGCCCGGTAGCTAGCTGGCGCTCCTCTTTCCTGGTCAGCCCCTGACGGCTGTCCGAGCCAGTGATCAGCCAGTTCTGCCCGGCGCCCGCGACCGGCCGGCTGTTGTAGTCGACCAGCACGTTGGCCCGGGTCAGCTTGGAGTTCAGGTAGAAGTACATCACCCCGGTAAAGACCAGGATCAGCGCTACCAGCAGGCCCACGATGCCCAGGATCCGGCGCGGCCGCAGCCAGCGCCGCCCGCCGCCACCGCCGCGGTAGGCCCGCCCGGAGCCGCCGCCCGGGGACGGCCGGGAGCGCGGTCCCGGGTCGTCGCTGCGTACCGGTGGCTGCGTCGGCCAGGCACTCTGGCCCGGCGAGCCGTAGGACAGGTGCTCGGCCGGGCCACCGGGGTAGCCCGATCCGGCCGACCCGGATGAGCGCGGCGACGGGTCGCGAAACCAGTCATCCATGTTGCTCACGCGGAACCCTCCCACCAGATCGTGACGACGGCGTGTCCGGCGGTCCCCAGGTCACTGGCCTGGCCGCCGCTGAGCCCGGCGTCCCGGAGCGCGGCTTCCACCTCAGCCGCGCGCTCAGCCGGCAGGCACAGCCGCCGCCTGGTCACTTCGGCTAGCTCACGCACCGTGGCGTAATCCGCCTCAGCCGGACGATTCCATTTAGTGTGCCCTGCCCGCAGCCCCAGTGCGTCCAGGATGGCCAGGACGTCACCCGATGTAGGCCCTTCTGGCCGCTGCACGCCGTGGAAGTGCAGCCACAACGGGTTGAGTGAAGTCAGCGGATGAGCCGTGGTCAGCTCGACGACCACCCGGCGCCGGGCGTGGCCGGTCAGCGCTTCGATGAACGGGCCGAGGTCCGGCACGTTGTACAGCACGTTATGACAGGTCACCAGGTCAGCCGGTGCGGTCTGGGCGGCCACGTCCGGCCACCCGCCGGCCCGCAGCCGCGGGTCCAAGCCCGCTGCCCGGGCCCGCTCAGCCAGCAGGTCCAGCATGCCCTGGTCGGTGTCCACCGCGGTCAGCGTGCTGGTGCGGGGCGCCAGCGGCAGGCAGGCGGCGCCAGCCCCGGCGCCCACGTCGAGCACACTGCCCGGCGGATCCAGCGTGTCCCACTCGAGCTGGTAGGACGGCCCGGCCGGGGCCTGGCGCAGCCGGTCCGCGCGGCGCGCGAACACTTGCCGTGGCAGCACCCAGGGCGAATCCGGCACGGCGGCCGTGATGTGCTCCGGGATGGCCCAGGCGGCCAGGTTCTCCCGCCACTGGGCCAGCAGGTCACCCAGCGACGACACGGCGTCACTCACGCCACTAGGATGCCCGGCCCGCCGGGCACCCCGAGCCGTGCGGCCGGATTTCTCCAGGTCGGCGCGCTAAGGTTCCAGAATTCTGGAAGGCCCGGCAGACCAAGAGGCCCCGGACCCGGTACGGGTTCGGGGCCACTCTTATGTCCGGAGACAGCACACATGGGGTGAGTGAGGGGACTCGAACCCCCGACACCCAGGACCACAACCTGGTGCTCTAACCAACTGAGCTACACCCACCATTGCCGACGGCTGCATGAAGCATAGCGGCGCGGCCGGCCCACTTCGAACCGGATACCGGCTGAGCCAGCCGGATCAGCCCTGCGCCGGCTCGGCGTGCCCGTTACCGGGCGGGGCGACGCCGTACTTGCTGGCGATCTCCCGGGCGGTGGCCGAGTCCGGCCCGGGCTCCGGGACGAAGATCGCCTCCCGGTAGTAGCGCAGCTCCTGGATGCTCTCCCGGATGTCGGCCAGGGCCCGGTGCCCGCCGTGCTTCTGCGGGCTGGCGAAGTAGGCCCGCGGGTACCAGCGCCGGGCGAGTTCCTTGATGCTCGACACGTCCACCATCCGGTAGTGCAGGAAGCTGTCGAGTTCGGGCATGTCGCGGGCGAGGAACGCGCGGTCGGTGGCGATGGAGTTCCCGCACAGCGGCACCCGCCGCGCGTCCTGCACCAGACCGCGCACGTAGCCGAGGACCTGGTCCTGAGCCTCGGCCAGGGTGACCCCGGACGCCAGCTCGTCGATCAGGCCTGATGTGGTGTGCATGTCCCGCACGACCGGCACCATCTGGTCCACCGCCTCGGCCGGAGGCTTGATCACGAGATCGATGCCGTCGTCGAGCACGTTCAGGTTACCGTCGGTTACCAGGCAGGCGATCTCGATAAGGGCATCTCGGGCGAGGTCAAGCCCGGTCATCTCACAGTCGATCCAGACGAGCCGGTCAGTCATCCCCCAAGACTAGAGCCTCACCCAGGCCACCTTGTCCACGTTCCCCACCTGGCCAGTCGCCGGCCGCACCCGGTTCCGGCCAGCGCGGTGGCCGGGCGGTCAGCCGCGGGCCCGGGCGGTCAGCCGCGGGGCCGGCCGGCCACCGCCCGGATGTGCCCGGGCACCGCCGTGCCCGGCGGCAACTGCGGGTCTGGCTGCGGCGCGCCGAAGGTCAGCGCCGCAGGCAGCACGCCGGCCCATACCTCGAGGTCATAGTCCGGCGGCTCGTCGGCGGGCGGCCCGGTGCGCACCTTCACCGAGGCCTCGTCCAGCGGGACGGCCAGCACCGAGGTGGCCGCCAACTCCTTGCGCGACGGCGGCCGGGTCGCCGCCCACCGGCCGGGGATGAGCTGCTCGGTGATCACCCGCAGCGCGGACAGCCGCTCCTCGTCATCGGTGACCAGCCGGGCCCGCCCGAAGACCACCGCGCTGCGGTAGTTCATCGAATGGCTGAACGCGGCCCGGGCGCAGACGATCCCGTCCAGGTGCGTCACCGTGACGCAGACGTCCTGGCCGTCGGCGGCCAGGTTGCTCCGGTTGGCCGACGACCCGTGCAGGTAGAGCACGTCGCCGTCGCGGCCGTAGGCGGTCGGCAGCACCACCGGGGAGCCGTCGATGACCACCCCGAGATGGCAGATCAGGCCGGCGTCCAGCACCGCGTAGAGGTCGGTCCGGTCGGTCCGGGCCCGTTCCTTGTGCCGGTGCAGCGCGGTCCGCGGGGTGGCCGACAGGGTCAGGGTGTCGTCAGCGCTCATGATGGCTTACCGTACCTATCAAGTGGACTGATGACTGTAGCCACTTTACGGGAAGAACGGATGACCACTTTTCTGCGCGCGGCCATCGAGCTGCCGCTGGCCACCGACCGGGGTGGCCCGCTGCCGCTGACCGAGCAGATCTCCGCGCAGCTGCGCGGCGCGCTGGCCGACGGGCGGCTGGCCGCGGGCGAGCGGCTGCCCTCCACCCGCGCCCTGGCCGAGCTGCTCGGGGTGAGCCGGACCGTGGTGACCGCGGCCTACACCCAGCTGTTCGCGGAGGGCTGGCTGGAAGGACGGCATGGTTCGGGCACCTACGTGGCGGCTGGCGCGCCGGGCACGCCGGGCACGCCGAACGGTGCGCCGCGCGCCGCGTCCGGCGCAGCGCGCGGCCCCGGGCGGGCGCCTGCCGGGCCAGCTACCGCCGCCGCGCCCCGGGCGGGGCCGGCCGCGCCCGCCGGGCCGCCCCGGGTCAACCTGCGCCCAGGCATCCCCTGGGTGGCCGGGATCGACCAGGCCGCCTGGCGCCGGGCCTGGCGGCGGGCGGCCGCGCAGCCGGTGTCCAGCTGGCCTGACCCGCTCGGCGTGGCCGTCCTGCGCGACCAGATCGCCGGGTACCTGCGCCGCGGCCGTGGCCTGCGCTGCCCGCCGGATCAGGTCCTGGTCACCCGGGGAGTCGCGGCCGGCCTGGCGCTGATCGCCTCCGCCCTGCTCCGGCCGGGCGACCGGGTCGGCGTGGAGGAGCCCGGCTACCAGACCGCCCGGTCCGTGTTCGCGGCGCACGGTGCCCAGCTGGTGCCGTGCCGGGTGGACGCGGATGGGCTGGTGGTGGACGAGCTGCCCGCCGATCTCCGGCTGGTCTACAGCACGCCAGCCCATCAGTACCCGCTCGGCGGGCGGCTGCCGGTACCGCGCCGGCAGGCGCTGGCCGCCTGGGCCCGGGCCACCGGCGCGCTCATCGTGGAGGACGACTACGACGGCGAGTTCCGCTACGACGTCGCCCCGCTGCCCACGCTGTTCGGCCTGGATCCCGAGGTGGTTATCTACCTGGGCACGACGTCGAAGACGCTGACCCCGGCGCTCGGTGCGGGCTGGCTGCTGGCCCGGGCCGACCTGATCCCGGTGCTGGCCGAGGCGGCCACCGACCTCGGGGTGAAGGTGCCCGAGCCGGTGCAGCACGCGGTGGCCGAGCTGCTGGCCCGGGGCGACCTGGACCGGCACGTGCGGCGGATGCGGCATGAGTACGCCCGGCGGCGCGGCGCGATGACCGCGGTGCTCAGCCAGGCGCTGGCCGGCCCGCCCGCCCGGCCCGGCCGGCTGACCGGAGAGACCGCGGGCATGCACATGGTGTGCGAGCTTCCCGGCCGTGTGCTGCCGGACGTGGTGGCGGCCGCCGCGGCCCAGGGGGTGGGCGTGGCCGGCCTGGACAAGTACTTCGCCGGCCCGCCCAGCCGTCACGGGCTGGTGCTCGGCTACGGCGCGGCGGACCTGGCCGCGGTCAGCCGCGGCTGCCGGGTGCTGGCCGCGATCCTGGCCGGGCTGCCCGTCCGGGCGGACCTGATCCCGGGCTGATCGCTGCCCGGCCGGTCCAGGTCGAGGTGGCCCGCGGCGGCCGCCGCGCAGCCCGGCACCTGGACGGCGGCAAAATGACCGCCCTGGGCCCAGTTACGCCGTCGGCCCGGGCCGGTCCCGGCCGCTTCGGCCCGGCCCGCCAGCCTGCACGGTGCGGGCCGGCGGCCGGCCGCGGCGCCTGTGTCCGGGAACCGGGCCGGCCGCCCGGCCGGCCGGCCCCGGGGCACCTGCCACGAGTCGAGCCAGTGCACGATCTCCGCCAGCCGCTCGGCCGGGCCCTCGGTGAACGGCCACCACACCTGGCTGAGCACCGCGATCTGCACGCACACCCGCCCCTCGGTGTTGATCGCGGCCAGCCCGTCCCGGGCGGCGGGTGCGGTTGGCTCGGCCGCCGAGGACAGCGGCGCCCGGCGCCAGTCCGCGTCCGGCGCCTGGCCGGTTTGATCCAGCCAGCCCGGGCCGTCCAGCCAGCCCTGGCTGTCCGGCCAGCCCAGCGCGCGGCCCGCCCGGACCGCCGGGATCAGCTGGGCCACGTCGCCGGAGACCGGGTTCCACACCAGATGGCTGGGCCAGCCCAGCGTGATGAGCCGCTCCGCCACGGCGCGGGCGGACAGCACCAGCGGGTTGGCGTGGACCGGCAGCCACACGGCACGGGGCGCGCCGCCCTTCAGGCAGCCGCCGTCGGCGGGGGCCGGGATTCGCTCGGCACCGGGCATCTACGCGTCAGTCACAGCGATCCTTCCGAATGGTCTAGACCTGTGGCCGAGCCGGCCCATGGTAACTACCTATGCCCAGTGCGTGAATAAGTCCAGGGCCGGAAGTCCGTAACTGGCGGGCAGGCTGGTCCCGCCGGGCAGGCCGGCCAGCTGACGACCCGGTCCGGGCGCGGTCGTCCTGATAGATACTTTCCTGATACGTGCCCGGCCCCCAGGGTGTGTGGGCCGGAGCGCGCGGACGGGAGTGAGAACCATGCCGGACGGTGCTGTCCCCGGACCTGTTCCTGTGCCCGCCGCTGGCCCTGCATCCAGCCCGGAGCCCGGTGGCCCTGAATCAGGCCGGGTACCCGGCGGCCCCGGATCCGGCCCGGTACCCGGCATCGACGACCTGCCCCGGCTGGGCCGCTGGCTGCGGGACAACGGCATCCTCCCGGTGGCCGCGCCGCCCGCGGTCCGGCTGATCACCGGCGGCCGGTCCAACCTGACTTACCTGGTGGATGGCCGGGCCGCGGCCGGGCCGGCCGCGCCGCTGCTGGTGCTGCGGCGGCCGCCGCTCGGCCACGTGCTGCCCACCGCGCACGACATGGGCCGGGAGTACCAGGTCCTCAGCGCGCTGCGCGGCACGGCCGTCCCGGTGCCCCCACTGGCCGGGCGGTGCACCGACCCGGAGGTGATCGGCGCCCCGTTCTACGTGATGGAGTACGTGCCGGGACTGGTGATCCGCACCGAGGCGGATGGCGAGCAGGTCAGCCCGGACCAGGCCCGGCAGCTGTCGGAGAACTTCGCCGACATGCTGGCCGCCATCCACGGCGTGGACCTGGCCGCGGCGGGGCTGAGCGGCTTCGGCCGGCCGGACGGGTACCTGCAGCGGCAACTGGCCCGCTGGCAGCGCCAGTGGGAGCTGTCCAACACCCGGGAGATGCCCGGGTACGACGAGCTCACCAGGCGGCTGGCCGCCGCACTGCCGGCCGCGCTGGCCGCCGCGGGTCCCGGCACCCTGGTGCACGGCGACTACCGGCTGGACAACATGCTGGTCACGCTGGGCGCCCGGCCCTCGATCACGGCCGTCCTGGACTGGGAGATGTCCACCCTGGGCGACCCGCTGGCCGATCTCGGCCTGGCTCTCGTCTACTGGGCGCAGCAGGGCGACCAGGAGTCCATCGAGCTGACCGTGGCCGCCACGGTCACCGCCGGCCCCGGGTTCCTGACCAGGGCGCAGGTCGCGGACCGGTACGCGGCGGCGACCGGGCGGGACGTATCCGGCCTCGGCTTCTACATGGCGTTCGGCTGCTTCAAGCTGGCCGCGGTGCTGGAAGGCATCCATGCCCGGTTCTTGCAGCACCAGACGGTGGGTGAGGGCTTCGAGCGGGAGGGCGCGGCGGTGGCGTCGCTTATCCAGCGGGCGCACCGGCTGCTGGATGAGGCGGGCTGAGCCGCAAGCCAGCCCAGAAACGGAAATGAGGCCCGGCACCCCGCTCTTGCCGGACCTCACGTCCCGTTCCCCAGTTAGTGGCCTGGCGAATGCTCGCACCAAGCCGACCCTGCCGGAGAAGCTCTATCGAGGCCCGACGCCCCGCTCTCGTCGGGCCTCGAATAGAAGACGCGCCGCCTCCGAAGGAGGTTGTCATAGATCCGTAAGATTTTTTGGCCGCCCGGCCTGGCTGGCTAGCCGCCCGAGTTTGCGCTGGTCAGAGCGCCACAGTTGGGGGAGCAGAGGCGCCGGGCGATGGCGCTGAAGAACGTCCCGCGGATCTGGCTGGGGCTGGTGATCTCGAAGGCCTGGCCCCCTGTCGCGTTGGCGATCTGCTGCAGCGCGGCGAAGTTCCCGGCGTTACCCAGCATGAGCGGGATGATCTCCACCCGGCGCTTGGGGTTGTACAGCACCCGCAGCTGGCGAACCAGCGCGGCCGGCTTGATATCGCCCTTGGCGTTGTCGATGCCGGCCGTCATGACCAGCACCGCGTTGGCGTACCGCGGCTGGTAGCTGGCGGTCATGCTCTTGAACGCGGCCAGCATCGAGCTGTACAGCGCGGCCGGCGCGCCGGGCACCGGCTTATCCTGCGTGGTGGCCTGAGTGATCTGCTGCCGCCGGGTGATCAGGCCCAGCGGCGCGGGCAGCGGGCCGACCGGGACGACCTGTTTGTAGGGCAGGTTGCCGTCCAGGTGGCTGGCGAACGCCCAGATGCCCATCTGCGTGCTGTCCGGGAACTGGGTCAGGCCCAGGCTGGCCGCCTTGGTCAGCACCTGCTCCAGGGTGGTGCCGTCCGGGGCGACCGGGGTGGCCATCTGCTCCGAGACGTCCAGCAGCACCAGGTCGCGGGAGCCCAGGCTGAGCCGTTGCCAGGCTTGCAGGCTGGTTTCGGCCAGGCCCGGCGCGGCCGACGCGGTCAGCTTCGGCGGGCCGGTTTCCAGCCCGTACTGGCTGATCCAGCCCGGTGCCGAGCCGGCCGCCGGCCGGAAGCCCAGGTACCGCACGTAGGACGCCGCGTAGCTGGACTTCAGCGCCTTCTCGAACAGCTGGCCCGCCTTGAGCTTGAGCTGGTTGGCCGAGGTGAGCACGTACGGGTAGTCCAGCTCAGGCGTGCCCTGGGTGGGGTACCGGCCGGACAGCTGGTCGGTGGCGTGGGTCCGGTCGAACTGCGCGATGGCCTGCTCCGAAGCGATGGTGACCGGCCGCTCGTCCCGCGGCGGCTGGGCCAGGCTGGCCAGCGAAGCCAGCGACCCGGCCTTGCCGTACCCAGGGGTCACCTGGATGTTGAATACGAAGTCGGCGAAGCCGGCCAGCGCGGTGGCGCCGTTGCCGAGCAGTTGCTGCAGCTGGATGAGTGTGGCCAGGCCGGCCGAGCTTTGCGCCGGGTCGGGGAACTCCACGTGCAGCCCGAGCCCGGTGGCCGGGCCACCCACCCGCTGCGGCAGCAGGAACTGCCAGCCCACCGAGGAGCCGAAGGCGGGCACTTGCGCCGCCACCGACCTGGGCATCACGATCATCAGCGGGGACCGGGCCACGCTCACGCCGGACGGCTGGACCAGCTGGGCGCCGGCCGGGGAGCTGCGGGCCACGTTCACCCACAGCGCGGAATCGGGGATCCAGGCGTCGAACGTGGGGCTGCCCGCGGCCGACTTCGTGCCGGATATCTGCGCGGCTGCGGCGGCCGACTGCGCGCTGGTCACGTGCACCACGGCGCAGTGCCCCTGCACGTTGTTGTGCTCGGCGTTGAAGTACTTGGCCACGTGGCTGACCGCGGGCGCGATGTCCGGCGATGCGGCCAGGTTGACCACCACCGGGTGGTCGGTGCAGGAGGCGCGGGACACCACGGCCTCCGCGCCGAAGGCGACCAGCAGGGTGCAGGCGATCAGGCCGGCCAGCGCGCTCAGCCCGATCACGATCCTTACCCGGCGCGGCCGCCCGCGCTGGTTGCGGCCCTGCGGGCCGGTCTGCCCGATGGCTCCAGCGTTCACGTCATCCCTCGATCGCGCGATCCGGGGTCCCCCCACGGCCTGGCGTCACGACTTTATCCGGGCAATGCGGCACAGATCAGGCGGTTACTAAGGTTGTAATGAGTGTGGCCGGCGTGCTGCTCGCGGGGCGGCAGACTAGCAGGGTGACTAGTCCTATCGAGGTCACCGACCCGGCCGATCCACGGCTCGCCGACTACGTCGCACTGACCGATGCTGACCTGCGCACCAGCCTGGAGGCTGGGCACGGGCTGTTCGTCGCCGAGGGGGACAAGGTGATCCGCCGCGCGCTGGCGGCGGGCTACCCGGTCCGGTCGATGCTGCTCACCGCGGCCGGGCTGGCCCGGCTGGCCGGCCTGGCCGAGCACTGCGCCGCCCCGGTCTACCTGGTCAGCGACGAGGTGGCCCGGCGGCTGACCGGCTACCGGGTGCACCGTGGCGCGCTGGCCTCGGTGGCCCGGCCGCCGCTGCCCGACGTGGGCCAGGTGCTGGCCACCGCCCGGCGCGTCGTGGTGCTGGAGGACCTGGTCGACCACGGCAACGTGGGCGCGGTGTTCCGCTGCGCGGCTGCGTTCGGGGCCGACGCGGTGATCCTGTCCCCGCGCTGCGCCGACCCGCTCTACCGGCGGTCGGTCAAGGTTTCCATGGGTGCGGTGTTCGCCGTGCCGTATGCCCGGATGGCCGACTGGTACGGCGGGCTCGGCCAGTTGCGGGCGGCCGGGTTCCGGCTGCTGGCGCTCACCCCGGACCAGTCAGCCACGCCGATCGGCGCCGCCCTGCCGGCCGGCGCCGCCGCGGCGGATCGGGTGGCGTTGCTGCTCGGCTGCGAGGGGGATGGGCTGTCCGCCCGCTGGATGCGCGAGGCCGATGCGGCGGTCTGCATCCCGATGAGCGCATCGGCCATGGCCCTGGGGGTGGATTCGCTCAACGTGGTCGCGGCGGCCGCGGTCGCCTGCCACGCCCTGACCATGCACTAGCCGCGGCTGGCCGCGGCCTGGCCTACCGGTTTTTCGACGCGCTGTAGTAGGCGCTCGATTCGCGCTGGTACAGCAGCACGATCACGCCCAGCCCGATCAGCCAGATCAGGATCGAGATCAACCGGCTCAGCACCGGCTCCGCCTGCCGGAAACTGGTCAGCACGGACAGCGTGTCCAGCCCGAAGAACACCGTGGCGGTGATCCGGGCCCAGTTCTTCCCGGCCTTGTTGGCATACGCCATCCACAGCCACAGGCCGATCCCGATCAGGCCGAAGATGATGGCGACCGCCACCGCCGCGACTTCGGCCGAGTGCAGTTTGCTGGCCGTCAGCGTGGGATCGGCGTTATGTATCGCGGTCTTCAGGCTGCCCACGGTGGCCAGCGTGATGATGAGGCTGATCGCGCTCACAATCGCGCCGGCATACATCAGCTTCACCGCCTGCACCACGGGGGTGGGCGGCGCCGGGCGCTGCGGCTCCGGTTCCGCGGCTCCGCCGGTCGGATACGGCTGGTACGACATAGCTGCTCCCTAGTGAACTCCAGATAGGCGTGCCGTGCGGCTCACCACGGATCACCGGGCCGGCGGCGCCAAGAGAGCATAGCGGCGCGGTTCACCGTTGCCTAGGCCGAACTGTGCCCGTTTTACGCGTCGGGATGCAGCAGCGCCCAGACCACCTTGCCGCCCTCATCGAGCAGATGCCAGCCCCAGCGGACGCAGCACGACTCGACCACGTTCAGCCCGCGGCCGTTCTCGTCGCACAGCTGCGGATCACGCAGTACCGGGATGCCGCTGCCGGGGTCGGTCACCATGCACATGACATACGGCGCCTGGCCGAGCAGCCGGAGCCGGATCGGGCAGTCGCTGGGGTGCACCCGGGCCTGTGCCATGCCGTGCCGCAGCGCGTTGGTGACCAGTTCCGAGACCACCAGCTCGGCCATGTCCACCAGGTCAGGCAGCCGCCACTCGAGCAGCACGCTGTGGGTGAAGTCCCGGCCCGTCTTGACCGCTTCGGGCACCGCGCGCAGGCCGCAGGTCGCCGACGGCTGCGTCGCGGCAAGCTCATCGAGGGCAGGCACTGGGGGGCGCAGCGGGCTCGCGTAGCGCATTCCGGCGGGCTCCCCGGGGGAGAGGAGCCACTCTTGGCCCACGCTCATGACCTCCGTCGTGACTGGCGAGGTCGCCCGGTGTGGGGTCATCGGGATCCCGTCTGTCTCCTGGCACTATGTCGTGTGGGTGGCGCGCAAGCGCTATCATCCTCGATATACCTTGCATGCGCAAGGGCGGATGCACGTGCAGATGAAAGTGCCGATGGTACGTGCGGGCCGTTTAGGAGGCCTCAAACGGGAGGAGCTGCTGACGGATTTCTGCGGCGAATAGCTGGGGGGTTGGAGTGATCTCAGTACAGCCGGGAAGTGGGCCGACGGTCCTGCGTATCCTTCTCGGCTCTCAGCTCCGGAGGCTGCGTGAGGCCAGGGGGATCACGCGCGAGGACGCCGGCTACGCCATCCGCGCATCCGGCTCCAAAATCAGCCGCATGGAGCTCGGCAGGGTCAGCTTCAAGGAGCGTGACGTTGTCGATCTGCTGGAGATCTATGGGGTCACTGATGAGACCGAGCGGGCCACTCTGGTGGCGCTGGCCAGGGAAGCGAATTCCCCGGGCTGGTGGCACAAGTACGGGGATGTGCTCCCGGACTGGTTCCAGGTCTATGTCGGCCTGGAGGAAGCCGCGGCTCTCATCAGGCTCTACGAAGTCCAGTTCGTCCCGGGGTTGCTGCAGACGGCGGATTACGCCAGAGCGGTCGTCCGGTTGGGTCAGCCAGGAGCGTCTGCTGAGGAGATCGAGCGCCGGGTAAGCCTGCGCATCGCCCGGCAGGAACTGCTGAGCAAGCCCGATGCGCCGCGCTTGTGGGCGGTGGTGGACGAAGCCGCGCTGCGGCGGCCGATTGGGGGCAAGGAGGTGATGCGGGCGCAGCTCGAGCGGTTGATCGAGGTGACCAAGGAGCCCAACATCACGCTCCAGGTGGTCCCGTTCAGCTATGGTGGCCACTCGGCGGAAGGCGGGGCTTTTACTATCCTTCGGTTCCCCGAGGCCGACCTGCCTGACGTGGTATACGTCGAGCAGCTGACGAGCTCCCTTTACCTGGACAAACGCGACGACGTGGAACGCTACACCGAGGTGATGGAGCGTCTCAGTGTGGAGAGCGAGTCGCCGGAACACACCACAGAAATCCTGAGCGGGATGCTTGAGGAAGTCGGATAGATGAATACATATAATGGAATGCCAGCCACCGACTTGGTTGATGCCTGCTGGCGCAAGAGCAGCATCAGCAATTCCCAGGGGACGTGCGTCGAGGTGGCCCGGCTTAACGAGGCCGAGTTCGCGGTGCGTAATTCGCGCAATCCGGAGGGCCCGGCCCTTATCTACACCAGGGCAGAGATCGCCGCGCTGATCGAGGGCGTCAAGCTCGGCGAGTTCGACGACCTGCTGGTCTGAGCCAGGTCAGCTGCCCAGCACAGAGCCTGCGCGGCCGTCCCGGGCCGCGATCAGCCGCCGAAAGCCGATAGCCCCAGCCACTGGCCGCCGTGTCCCTGCGCGACACGGCGGCCAGTGTTCTGCCCGGCCTGGCCCCGCCAATCTGGGTGTCAGCTGAGGGTGAACCTAAGACGAGCTGCGACTTACCTGGAAGATAGCTGTGGAGCTGGTGCGGGTTGCCTGGAGCGGGCCGCGCAGCGGGCGGGCCAGCCGGGCCGCGCGGCTAGAGTCCTGACGTGACCCAGCTGCAGGAATCCAGCCTCAAGCCGCTGACCAGGCGGCTCATCGGCTGGGAGATCGCCGTCGTATTCGGGGTGTCGCTGGGCGCGAGCGCGCTGTTCGCCATCATCAACTTGATCGGCTCGCTGACCGCGAACAAGGCGCTGGGCAAGCAGCAGGCCCTGCTGGTCGGCTCGCTCGCCCCCGGCCGGCCCTGGCTCGACCTGACCCTGCAGCTGGCCAACATCCTGACCACGCTGGTCCCGGTGGCCCTGGTGTTCTACCTGCTGGCCCGGGAAGGCGAGACGCCGTCCTCGGCGATGGGCCTGGACGCTAAGGAACCCGGCCGGGACCTGGCCAGGGGCGCCGCCCTGGCCGCGCTGATCGGCGGCTCCGGGCTGGCCCTGTACCTGATCGCGTACAAGCTCGGTCTCGCGCTGAACGTGGTCCCGGAGAACCTGCCCGCGCTGTGGTGGCGGATCCCGGTGCTGATCCTGGACGCCGCGCAGAACGGCATCGTGGAAGAGATCCTGGTCATCGGCTACCTGCTGCGCCGCCTGGACCAGCTCGGCTGGTCCCCGGCCAAGGCCATCGCGGTGAGCGCGCTGCTCCGCGGGTCCTACCACCTCTACCAGGGCTTCGGCGGGTTCATCGGGAACGCCGTGATGGGCGTGATCTTCGCGCTGCTGTATCGCCGCTGGGGCCGGGTCACCCCGCTGATCATCGCGCACGCGCTCATCGACACCGGCGCGTTCGTCGGCTACGCGGCCCTGCACGGCCACGTCTCCTGGCTCCCGTAGCCGCCCAGTTTCATCAGTGCGGTGAGTCGTGCCCCACGGGTGGGGCACGACTCACCGCGCTAACGTGCGAGGCCCTGGATGACGGCGGCGCCGGGCAGCTTGGCCAGCAACGCGCCGGGCAGGACCAGCTTGGACCGGCGCACGCCGCTGCCGATCACCACCCGCGGCGTCCCGGCCACCGCCGCGTCGACCAGGACGGGCCAGCCCGCGGGCAGCCCGATCGCGGTGATCCCGCCGTATTCCATCCCGGTCTCGGCCACCGCGACGTCCCGGGGCGCGAACGAGGCCTTGCGCACATCCAGCTCGCGCCGCACCACGCCGTTCACGTCGGCCCTGGTGGTGGCCAGCACCATGCAGGCCGCGAACCGGGTCTCCCCGCCGCGCCGCCCGCTGATCAGCACGCAGTTGGCCGATTCGGCCAGGCCGACGCCGTACCGCTGGCAGAACGCCGCGGTGTCGGCCAGGTCCGGATCGATCTCCGCGACCGCCACCTGGCCGGCCAGGCCGTCCAGGCGGTCCAGCCCGGCCAGGCGGTCCAGCCCGGCCAGCGCCCCGGCCACCGCCGGGGCGAGCAGGTCCGGCCGGTCCAGCGCGGGCACCGTATCGAGCTCACCCATCATGATTCGCACCCCGTTATCCTGCCACCATGCCCGTGCCCGTCCCGCCGCCCGTCAGCCCCGGGGACGGCACCCCCGGTGAGCCAGTCGCCGCACTGCACCAAGCGATGGCCGCGGGCACGCTGACCTCCGCCACGCTGACCGCGCGCTGCCTGGACCGGATCGCCGAGCTCAACCCCCGGCTGCGCGCGGTCATCACGGTCAGCCCGGAGGCCGCCGCCGAGGCGGCCGCCCGGGACCGCGACCGGCCGCCCAGCAGCGGCCCGCTGCACGGCATCCCGGTGCTGATCAAGGACAACATCGCGGTGGCCGGGCTGCCCGCCACGGCCGGCTCGCCCGCGCTGCTCGGCGCCGAGACCGGGGACAGTTTCCTGGTCGGCCGGCTGCGCGCGGCAGGCGCGGTGATCCTGGGCAAGGCCAACCTGTCCGAGTGGGCCAACTTCCGCTCGCCGACGTCCAGCAGCGGCTGGAGCACGCTGGGCGGGCAGGCGGCCAACCCGCACGCGCTGGACCGCAACCCGTCCGGGTCGAGTTCCGGCTCCGGCGTGGCCGTGGCGGCCGGCCTGGTGCCGCTCGCCGTGGGCACCGAGACCGACGGCTCGATCGTCTGCCCGGCCAGTGCGTGCGGCGTGGTCGGCATCAAGCCCACCCTCGGCCTGGTCAGCCGGCACGGCATCGTGCCGATCTCGGCGGAGCAGGACACCGCCGGCCCGCTGGCCCGCACCGTGGCCGACGCGGCCGCCCTGCTCAGCGTGCTGGCCGGGGCCGACGCCGCCGACCCGGCCACCGAGATGGCCGCCGGTCAGCCCACCGACTACAC
This sequence comes from Streptosporangiaceae bacterium, assembly GCA_036497945.1. Taxonomy (GTDB): domain Bacteria; phylum Actinomycetota; class Actinomycetes; order Streptosporangiales; family Streptosporangiaceae; genus RYN-230. The sequence continues at coordinate 30,482 of DASXIN010000180.1, forward strand.
CATGTTCCTGGACCCCGGGGCGCTGCGCGGCGCCCGGATCGGCGTGTGGCGGGACGGCTGCCGCGGGGCCGGCCAGGGCACGCTGACCGTGCTGGACGCCGCCGTCGCGTTGCTCCGCGAGCAGGGCGCGACCGTGCTGGACCCAGTGGACCTGCCCGGCGCGGCCGGCCTGGAAGGGCCCGAGTTCGCCGCGCTGCTGCACGAGTTCAAGCACGACCTCAACCGCTACCTGCCCAGCCTGCCCGGCCCGCGGCCGCGATCCCTGGCCGAGCTCATCCACTACAACATGCGCAACGCCGGCCAGGTGCTGGTGCACTTCGGCCAGGAACTGTTCGAGCAGGCCGAAGCGACCAGCGGGGACCCGGCCGACCCGGCCGCCCGGGCCGCCCGGGCCGAAGCGCGAGCGGGGGCCCGGGAGGCGCTGGACGGCCCGCTGGCCGCGCACCGGCTGGACGCGATCGTCACGCTCACCGCCAACCCGGCCTGGCTGACCGACCACCTGCTCGGTGATCATGACGTGTTCCACACGTCCAGCCCGTCCGCGGTGGCCGGCTACCCGGCGATCAGCGTCCCGGCCGGCCAGGTGCACGGGCTGCCGGTCGGCCTGTCCTTCCTCGGCCCGGCCTGGAGCGAGCCCCGGCTGATCGCCCTGGCGGGCGCGTTTGAGCAGCGCCGGCCCGCGCTGCGGCACCCGGGGCTGACGTCGGACGTTCCAGGTGCCGGGGCCCGCGAGGCCGCCCGAGCACAGCGATAACCTGCGCTCATGGACTCCTGGCGTGCCGCGAACGTTCCCCAGCTACCGGGGCGGGGCCCCGCGACTCTGCTCACCAACACCGCGACCGGCCAGCTGACCGTGGCCGCGGTCGGCCCGGCCGCCACCCTGTATGCCTGCGGGATCACCCCGTACGACGCCACGCACATCGGGCATGCCGCCACGTTCCTGGCCTGGGACCTGCTCGTCCGGGCCTGGCGCGACGCTGGCTACCAGGTGAGCTACGTGCAGAACGTGACCGACGTGGACGACCCGCTGCTGGAGCGCGCGGACCGGGACGGCGAGGACTGGCGGGCGCTGGCCGACCGGGAGATCGACCGGTACCGGGCCGACATGACCGCGCTCCGGGTGCTGCCCCCGGACCGGCTGGTCGGCGCGGTGGAGGCGCTGGACATCATCGAGCCGTTCGCCGGCCGGCTGGCCGACCGGGGCGCGGTGTACCAGGTGGACACGGACGAGTACTACTCCCGGGCCTGCGACGACCAGTTCGGCTCGGTGTCCGGGCTGAGCCCGGCCGAGATGCTGGAGCTGTTCGCCGAGCGCGGCGGTGACCCCAGCCGGCCGGGTAAGAAGGACGCGCTCGACCCGCTGGTCTGGCTGGCCGCCCGGCCCGGGGAACCGTCCTGGCCGGCCCGGTTCGGCCGGGGCCGGCCCGGCTGGCACGTGGAGTGCGCCGCCATCGCCACGCACCATCTGGGCACGACGTTCGACGTGCAGGCCGGCGGCACCGACCTGATCTTCCCGCACCACGAGATGAGCGCGTCGCACGCCCGGGTGGCGCTGGAGCCGGATGCGTTCGCCCGGGTCTACGCGCACGCCGGCATGGTCCGGCTGGACGGCGAGAAGATGTCCAAGTCCCTGGGCAACCTGGTGTTCGTGTCCGGGCTGCTGGCCGAGGGGGCGGATCCGATGGCCATCCGGCTGGCCATCCTGGCGCACCACTACCGGCCGGACTGGGACTGGACCGCGGACAGCCTGGCCGCGGCCACCGCCCGGCTGGCCCGCTGGCGCGCGGCGGTGCGCACCGCCGCCGCGGCGGCGGTCCCGGTACCGCCCGGCGAGGAGGTGCTGGCCGCGGTGCGCGAGCGGCTGGCCGACGATCTGGACGCCCCCGGCGCGCTGGCTGCCGTAGACCGCTGGGCCGACGCCGTGCTCAGCGGCCAGCCCGGCTCGGCCGCCGACCCCGCAGCCGCCGCCCGCCTGGTCCGCGACACGGTGGATGCCCTCCTCGGCATCGCCCTGTAGGGGTTCCAGCGGTTCGGCGATATCGTGATATCGAAAAGCGATATCGCCGCACCACGGAGCCGACCATGACCGAACCAGCCGAGCCCGCAGAGTCGCCGGAAACTGGCCCGCCTGCTACCGCCTATTCCTCGATGGACGCGTCCGCGCTGCTGGTCCACGCGCTGGCCCAGCTGCCGCCGGCCGACCGGGACAAGGTGTACACCTGGCTGCTCGGCACCAGCCTGCAGCTGCAAGGCGGCCTGGTCGGCCCGCTCGGCGGGCAGCTCACCCGGGCGATGCGGGCCGACGTGCCGGCCGCCGCGCAGCAGGAGTTCGCCGAGGCGGAGGCCGAGGTGGTGCGCGGCCTGTTCCGCAGCCCGGGGTCGCCGGCCCAGCAGATGGTCCCGGTCCGGTTCTCCGCCGAGCAGCACAGGAGGCTGCGCGCCTGGTGCAGCGAGCACGGCTTCTCCATGGCCACCGTGATCCGCGGCCTGGTGGACCGCTTCCTGGACGGCCAGCAGGCCGCGTCGGGCTGACCCAGCTCAGCTGAGCAGCGCGATATCCACCCGGCGCAGCACCCGCTGCGCCTGATCCAGCTGCACGGCCAGGCTCAGCCGGGCATGCTCACCGGTCAGCTCGACCGTCACCGAGTTCCGGCCATTCCCATTACTGAACGCCCCGGCCCGGCACCGACCTGCCCAGGCCCGGGCCATCCGCAGCCGGCGAACCAGCACGGCGGTGTCCATCGGCTCAGCGACCGGGAGGTCGGCGGGCCAGCCGGAGGCACCGGCGTTGAGCAGAGAAATGAGCGCCTGGGTGCGCTGCCAGAGCGGGGAATCCCAGGCCGGCGGGACGGCCAGGGACAGCGCCTGGACGCGCGGCGAGTCCTCGGGGGTGAGCTTGATCTCCACTGCGGCCTCGCCGCGCTCGCCGCGCAGCCACCAGCGCAGGTGAGCGGGGGAGTCGGACTCGGCCGGGCGGGCCGCGCCGCTGGGCGGGCCGAGGCGCTGCCAGGCCAGCGCGGCCTTCTCCCGGCGGGCGGCGTACGGCTCGTCCTGCGCCACGTTCGGGCTGAAGATCCGGTCCGCCGCCGCGTCGTCCCAGGACCGGAGCAGCTCATCCACCGCCTGCTGGGCCTGCCGGGTCTCCGGCCACGGGGTGCCGGGCGCGGGCACCGGGCCACGGGCGCGCGGCTGGCCCGCGGGCGCCGCCGGGGCGGCCCGCAGCAGCGCGTCCAGCAGCTGGCCGGCCAGCGGGTGCGCCGCCGCGTAGGTGCTGTTGGCCAGCACGACCACGGCCAGGCCGGAGGCCGGGTGCCAGCGCATGTGACTGCCGAAGCCGGGGTAGCCGCCGCCGTGGAACACCAGCCGGCCCCAGGCCGGGTGCTCCTCGATAAACAGCCCGAAGCCGTAGCTGAACTGACTGCCCAGGCCGGCCCCGCCGGGCAGCGGCAGCGCCGGGTAGGGCGGGATGGCGACCTGCGGCAGCTGCATCTCGCGCCGGCTGGCCCGGCGCAGCGGATGCGGCCCGCCGTCCGCCTCGGCCCCGGCCGGGAACCCGGCGGCCAGCCCGGTGACCCAGCGGGCCAGGTCGCGCACGCAGCTGAACACCCCGCCCATCGGCGCGAACGCGCCGTTGCCGTCGGGCACCAGCTCGGCCCAGCCGGCCGCGCCGCGCTGGTAGCCGCGGGCCAGCCCGGCGGGATCGAAGTCGGCCAGCTCGTACCCGGTGCGGTCCAGGCCCAGCGGGCCGAGCAGGCGGCTGGCCACGAAGTCCTGGTAGCTGGCCCCGGCGGCCGCGGTTACCACCTGGCCGAGCAGCGCGTAGCCCAGGTTGGAGTACTCGAAGACGGTGCCCGGGGCCCACGCCTGGCGCACGCCGCGGCGCAGCAGCGTGGCGAACTCGGCCAGCGGCAGGCCCTGCTGCCGGTCCCCCCACGGGTCGTCGGTCGGGAAGCCCGCCGTCATGGTCAGCAGGTGCCGCACCGTGATGTCCGGCGCGTCCGCGCTGACCTGGCGCATCCCGCGCAGCTCGGGGACCAGGAGGCCGACCGGGTCGTCGAGCCGGAGGGCGCCGTCGTCGCGCAGCGCGAGCACCGCCGCGGCGGTGAAGCTCTTGGTCATCGAGGCGATGCGGAACACGGTCCCGGCGTCCGGTGCCGGGCCGCCCAGCCAGCGCTGGCCGTAACCGCCGGTGTGTCGCAGGGCGCCGCCGGCCACGATCCCGTACGCCACCGCGGGTGCGCCGCCGCTCCGCTGGAAGTCCGCGACCAGCTCGTCCGCGGCGGCGACCACGGCCGGCGGCAGGTGTTCTTCCACATGGTGACGGTAGCGGAATCGGAGCCGGGGCCGTAGGTTCCCACGCATGGGGACAGCGTTGTCCGGCCGCCGGGCCAACTGGGCAGGCAACATCGTGTACCGGGCCAGTGAGCTGGCCAAACCCGCCGACCTGGCCGGGCTGCAGGCCGTGGTCCGGGAGCACCGGCAGGTGCGCGCGGTGGGGGCCGGTCATTCGTTCAACCGGATCGCCGACACGCCGGGCGTGCAGATCTCGCTGGACGGCCTCCCCACCGAGATCAGCATCGACCCGGACCGGGCCGCGGTGACGGTGCCCGGCGGGCTGACCTACCAGGAGCTGACCCCGCGGCTGTCCGCGGCGGGCTGGGCGCTGCCCACCCTGGCCTCGCTGCCCCAGCTGACCGTGGCGGGCGCGTGTGCCACCGCCACCCACGGCTCCGGGGACGCCATCGGCAACCTGGCCACCGCGGTGTCCGGCATGCAGCTGGTCACGGCCGACGGCGGGTTGCGTACGCTGCGCCGGGACACCGACGGCGAGCGGTTCCGCGGCGCCGTGGTCGGGCTGGGCGCGCTCGGTGTGGTGGCCACGCTGACCCTGGACCTGGTGCCCACGTTCGAGGTCCGGCAGTACGTTTACCAGGGGCTGCCCGCGGCCATGCTGGGCAGCCACTTCGACGAGATCTTCGGCAGCGGGTACAGCGTCAGCGTGTTCACCGACTGGCAGGGCACCCGGCACAGCCAGGTCTGGGTCAAGCAGCGGGTCGGCCCGGAGGCCTGGCGGCCTGAGCCGCACTGGATGGACGCCACGCTGGCCGACCGGCCGCTGCACCCGGTCCCGGGCCAGCCCGCCGAATACGCCACCGAGCAGCTCGGGGTGCCCGGGCCGTGGTATGAGCGGCTGCCGCACTTCCGCACCGAGGCCACCCCGAGCAGCGGGCAGGAACTGCAGTCCGAATACCTGCTGCCCCGGCAGCGCGCGGCGGCTGCGTTCGACGCGCTGGCCAGCCTGGCCAGCGTCGTGGCGCCGGTACTGCAGATCTGTGAGATCCGCACGGTGGCCCCGGACGACCTGTGGCTCAGCCCGAGCTACCAGCGGGACACGGTGGCGCTGCACTTCACCTGGATCAAGGACACCGCCGCGGTGACGCCGGTCGTCGCGGCTATCGAGCACCTGCTCGCCCCGCTCGGCGCCCGGCCGCACTGGGCCAAGCTGTTCGCCATCGCCCCGCACGCGGTGCGCGCGCTCTATCCCCGGTCCGCCGACTTCCAGCAACTGCTGCGCGACACCGACCCGGCGGGGAAGTTCCGCAACAGCTTCGTGGCCAAGTACTTCCCGGCCGGCCGCTGACGGGAGCTAGCCGCTGCGGCTTACTGGCTGGGCTGCGGGGTGTGGCAGTCCACCTTGGGGTTGACGCCCAGGTAGTTGAGCGGCCCGGCCAGAATCGTCACGGCAATCGTGCTCGCCTTGGTGCAGCTCGAAATCGAACCGTTGTAGTAGTGCCGTTGCGCCCCGGCTATAGCGCCGATTATCAGCCAGATCACCAGAATGGCCGACCCTAGCCGCACGGTTTACCTCCGGGGGGCGAGACCGGCTGGAGCGCCTGCTGCGCTGGCCAGCCCGGGTGCCGGGTCAGCTTATCCCGCGATGGTGACATTCCGGCAATTCTGTGATCATTTCGTTTCCGTTTGCCGGGCGAGAGCGGCCGGCGGGCGGCTGTCAAGACCAGTTTCCGCGTTGTGCATGCGCGGGCGCAAAGTGCGGCCTTAGCGCGGGGCAAACCCCTTACCATTACCCCCAGCCGGCTATTTATCCACAGAACGCGAAATCCAGGCTGGCCGCCTTCCCCGGCCCGGGCGACCGTGGCGGCATGAATAACACTCCGTTCGCCCCCGGCCCCGGCCCGGGTAACGAGTTTTCCCAGCCGCCCCGGGTCCGTGTCAGCTCGCCCGGTGACATCCTCGCCGTCGTGCCGCACCTGCTCGGCTTCCATCCCGCCCGCAGCCTGGTGGTGGTCGGTGCTGGGCGGCCGCCGCAGCGGGTCGAGCTCGCCTTCCGCTACGACCTGCCTGACCCACCGGACACCGCGACCGCGGCCGAGATCGCCAGGCACGCCGCCGCGGTGCTCGAGCAGCGTGCGCTGCGCACCGTGATCGGCATCGGCTACGGCCCGGGCGCGCTGGTCACCCCGGTGGCCGACCGGCTCAGCGCCGCGGTGCGCGAGCGTGGCCTGCGGCTGCACGAGCTGCTGCGGGTCGAGGACGGCCGCTACTGGTCCTACGTCTGTGCCAACCCGGACTGCTGCCCGCCCGAGGGGGTGCGCTTCGATGTCCAGGCCAGCCCGGCCGCCGCCGCGATGACCGTGGCCGGCCTGGTCGCCTACCCGGACCGGGCCGCGCTGGCCGGCACGCTGGCCCCGGTGACCGGGCCGACTGCCCGGGCTATGGAGCGGGCCACCATACGCGCCCGGACCCGCGCGGCCAAGCTGGTCAGCCTGGGCGCCCGCGGCGGCCTGGACCCGGCGACCAGGCTGCTGGCCGAGGCCGGCCGGCGGGCCGTGCGGGACGCCATCGCCAGCTACCGGGCGGGCCGGCCGGTCACCGCGGCCGATCCGGTGGCCTGGCTCTCGGTGGCCCTGGCCCACCTGCCGGTCCGGGACGACGCCTGGGCGCGGATGGACCCCGAGTACCGGGACGCGCACCTGCGGCTGTGGTCCGACGTAGTCCGCCGGGCCCGGCGGGCCTACCTGGCCGCGCCTGCCTCCCTGCTGGCGTTCACCGCCTGGCAGTGCGGCGAGGGGGCGCTGGCCAACATCGCCCTCGACCGCGCGCTGGCCGCGGATCCCGGCTACTCGCTGGCCCAGCTGCTGCGGGACATCCTGGACGCGGGCGTGCCACCGTCCGAGGCGCGGCCGCCGATGACCCCGGAGCAGGTCGCGGACAGCTACCTGGTCACCGAGACCGGGCCACAGCCGCCGGGCCGGCGCGTTCCGAAGCGGCGGGACCTGGGTACATCCGGGGGCAAACCGGGATCTACTGCACGGTAAACTTCCGTGGCCGCTGGCCGGCCCGGCCTGGAATTTGCCCTGATGGGGCTGGTGCGTTCATCCTCATCCCCGAGGCCGCGGTCGGCCGAGAGCGAACGGAGGGCGGAGTGACACAGCTGGGCGCACAGGAGCAGCAGCCACCCGCGCAGCGGGCAGATGTGGCTGCGCAGCAGGCACATGCCGCGGCAGTGGCCCGCTTGCAGCAGGCGTATGCGGCGATTCCACCGGGGCGCAGAGTCCGACTGGCCAAGCGCACCTCGAACCTGTTCCGGTTCCGCGACGCCAGCCCGGCGGCTGGCCTGGATGTATCTGCCTTCGGCCAGGTCATCTGGGTGGACCCGGACACCAGGACGGCCCGGGTGGGCGGCATGACCAGCTACGAGGACCTGGCCGATGCCACCCTGCGGCACGGCCTCATGCCGCTGGTGGTGCCCCAGCTCAAGACGATCACGCTGGGCGGCGCGGTGTCCGGGCTGGGCATCGAGTCCACCTCGCTGCGCAGCGGCCTGCCGCACGAGTCGGTGCTGGCCGTGGAGATCCTCACCGGGGACGGCCAGGTGGTGACGGCCACCGCGGACAACGCGCACGCCGACCTGTTCCACGGCTTCCCGAACTCCTACGGCACCCTGGGCTACGCGCTGTCGCTGACCATCGAACTGGAGCCGGTGCAGCCGTTCGTGCACCTGCGGCACTTCCGGTTCGCCGACCCCGAGTCATGCATGGCGGCGATCGAGCAGATCGCTGCGGACGGCAGCTACCAGGGGCACCGGGCTGACTTCGTGGACGGCGTGCTGTTCAGCCTGACCGAGCTGTACCTCACCGTGGGGGCGTTCAGCGAGGTGGCGCCGTGGCGCAGCGACTACACCGGCGGCCAGATCTTCTACCAGTCGCTGCGCGGGCCGCGGGAGGACTTCCTCACCATCCGCGACTACCTGTGGCGCTGGGACACCGACTGGTTCTGGTGCTCCCGGCCGTTCGGCGTGCAGAACCCGGTGATCCGGCGGCTCTGGCCGCGTCGCTACCGCCGGTCGGACGTGTACCGGTCGCTGGTCGCCTTCGACCGGCGGCACGGCCTGTCCGCCGCGCTGATCGCGGGCCGCGGGCGGCCGCCCCAGGAGTCGGTCATCCAGGACGTGGAGATCCCGGTCGGCCGGGGCGCCGAGTTTCTCCGCTCCTTCGCCGCCGAGGTGGGCATGACCCCGGTATGGCTGTGCCCGCTGCGGCTGCGCAGCCGGGCCGCCTGGCCGCTGTACCCACTGGCCCCGGACGAGGTGTACGTGAACTTTGGTTTCTGGGGCATGGTCGCGCTGCCGCCCGGCCGGGCCGACGGGTACCACAACCGGCTCATCGAGGACAAGGTGGCCGCGCTGGGTGGGTCCAAGGGCCTGTACTCGACCTCGTTCTACTCCCCGGAGCAGTTCTGGGCGACGTACAACGGGCCGGCCTACACGGCGCTGAAGAGCCGGTATGACGCGGACGGGCGGCTGGCCGGGCTGTACGAGAAGTGCGTACGTGGCCAGTAAGGCCAGCAGGCAGTAAGGCAGTCATGGGGCAGAAAGGAAAGCAGACATGGCGCTAGCCGACGTCTTCGAGCGGATAGCGGGGCCGGATGCCCCGGTGGAGTTCCGGGCCTACGACGGGAGCAGTGCGGGCAGCACCGATGCCCCGGTCCGGATCACCGTCCGGTCCCCGGTGGCCGTGTCCTACCTGGCCCAGGCGCCCGGCTCGCTGGGACTGGCCCGGGCCTACGTGTCCGGGCACCTCGATGTCGAGGGTGACATGTACACCGCGCTGCGGCGGATGATGGCGGCCCAGGAGGCCAGCCTGTCCACCGCCGAGAAGCTGCGGCTGCTCCGCGAGCTGGGCGGGCCCAGGCGGCTGCTGCCGCGGATCCCGCCGCCGCCGCAGGAGGTCCGGATCAACCGGCGCTGGCTGGGCGGCAAGCGGCACTCCAAGCAGCGGGACGCCTCGGCCATCTCGCACCACTACGACGTGTCCAACACGTTCTACGAGTGGGTGCTCGGGCCGTCTATGGCCTACACCTGTGCCTGCTACCCGCGGCCGGACGCCACCCTGGAGGAGGCCCAGGCGCACAAGCACGACCTGGTGGCCAGGAAGCTGGGCCTGCGGTCCGGGATGCGGCTGCTCGACGTGGGCTGCGGCTGGGGCGGCATGGTCCGGCATGCGGCGCGCGAGTACGGGGTCAAGGCGGTCGGCGTGACGCTGTCCGCGCAGCAGGCGGCCTGGGCGCAGCAGGCCATCGAGGACCAGGGCCTGGCCGGGCTGGCCGAGGTGCGGCACCTCGACTACCGGGACGTGACCGAGGGCGATTTCGACGCGGTCAGTTCGATCGGGCTGACCGAGCACATCGGCAAGGCGCAGCTGCCCGGGTACTTCCGGTTCCTGTACGGCAAGCTCCGGCCGGAGGGCCGGATGCTCAATCACTGCATCACCCGGCCGGACGACACCGCGCCGGCCCGGGTGGCCGGCGGGTTCATCAACCGGTACGTGTTCCCGGACGGGGAGCTGGAAAGCCCCGGCTTCCTGCTGTCGCTGATGAACAGCACCGGGTTCGAGATCCGGCACGAGGAGAACCTGCGCGAGCACTACGCGCTGACGCTGGCCGGCTGGTGCGCCAACCTGGACGCGCACTGGGACGAGGCGGTGGCCGAGGTGGGCGAGGGCACCGCGCGGGTGTGGCGGCTGTACATGGCCGGTTCCCGGCTCGGTTTCGAGCGCAACGTGGTCCAGCTGCACCAGATCCTGGGCGTCAGGCTGGACGCGGATGGGCAGGCAGGCATGCCGCTCCGCCCGGACTGGGAGGCGGCGGCCGCCGCGGCCGACCCGGCCCTGGCCTGACCTGACCTGACGTCGGCGCCGGGCCGCGCGACGCGGCCCGGGGCCCGATGGACCAGAATGGCGGCATGGACGCAGCGCAGCCCGGACCCGGACCCGGCCGTCGGGACATCGTCGTCCTCGGCTCGACCGGGTCGATCGGCACCCAGGCGGCGGACATCATCCGGCGTAACCCGGACCGGTTCCGGGTGGCCGGGCTGGCCGCCGGCGGCGGTAACCCGGGCCTGCTGGCCGCCCAGGCCATCGAGTTCGGCGCCGAGGTGGTCGCGGTGGCCGCCGAGGGCGCCGTGGCCGCGGTGCGCGACGCGCTGCGCGCCGCCGCCGCCGCGGCGGGCGCCTCCCGGCCGCTGCCCAAGCTGCTGGCCGGCCCGGACGCGGTGGCCGAGGCGGCCGCCTGGCCCTGCGACGTGGTGCTGAACGGGGTGACCGGCGCGGTCGGCCTGACCGCCACGCTGGCCGCCCTGGACGCGGGCCGGGTGCTGGCCCTGGCCAACAAGGAATCCTTGATCATCGGCGGCCCGCTGGTGGCCAGCCGCGCCGCGCCCGGGCAGATCGTGCCGGTCGACTCCGAGCATTCGGCCATCGCCCAGTGCCTGCGCGGCGGCGCCGCGGCTGAGGTGGGCCGACTGGTGCTGACGGCTAGCGGCGGCCCGTTCTTCGGCCGCAGCCGGGCCGACCTGGCCGACGTCACGCCGGATGAGGCGCTGGCCCACCCGAACTGGGACATGGGCCCAGTGGTCACGATCAACTCGGCCACGCTGGTGAACAAGGGCCTGGAGCTGATCGAGGCGCACCTGCTGTTCGGCATCGGCTTCGACCGGATCGAGGTGGTGGTGCACCGGCAGTCGGTGATCCACTCGATGGTCGAGTTCACCGACGGCGCGACGGTCGCTCAGGCCAGCCCGCCGGACATGCGGATCCCGATCGCGCTGGGCATGGCCTGGCCGGACCGGGTACCCGGGGCGGGCCCGGCCATCGACTGGACCTGCTCGCACAGCTGGACGTTCCAGCCGCTCGACGAGGAGGCGTTCCCGGCCGTCGCGCTGGCCCGCGAGGCCGGCCGTACCGGCGGCACGGCACCCGCCGCATACAACGCGGCCAACGAGGTCTGCGTGGCGGCATTCCGGGCGGGCCGGATCGGCTTCTTGCGAATCGTCGATACGGTGGCCCAGGTAGTCTCGGAGCATGAGAGCACGGCCCGGGATGCGGTGACCCTGGAGGACGTGCTCGCGGCGGACCGCTGGGCCCGGGTCCGCGCGCAGGAACTGACTGGCGCGGGACTGGACAGCGTGCGTGCCACACGAAACGGGGCACGCGGGGAGGGAGAGTCGGCCGGATGACGCTGCTCGGCTGGATCATCTTCATCTTCGCGTTGCTGTTCTCGATCATGCTGCACGAGTTCGGGCACTTCGTCACCGCGAAGAAGTTCCACATGAAGGTCACCCAGTTCTTCGTGGGCTTCGGGCAGACGCTGTGGTCAACGGTCCGCGGGGAGACCGAGTACGGCATCAAGGCGCTGCCGGCCGGCGGCTTCGTCAAGATCGTCGGGATGACCGCGCTGGAGGACGTGGACCCGGCGGACGAGGATCGGTCGTTCCGCCACCAGCCCGGCTGGCAGCGGATGATCGTGCTCGGCGCCGGGTCGTTCATGCACTTCCTGCTGGCCTTCGTGCTGCTGTTCATCCTGGCCGTCGGCATCGGCCTGGCGAACAGCTCGTCGGCCACCGTCGGGGCCATCGACCCGTGCGTGCCGAAGAGCGAAACTGCGGCCACCTGCGTCAAGTCCGATCCGGCATCGCCCGCGGCCAAGTCGGGCCTCCGCACCGGAGACAAGGTCGTCGCGCTGGCGGGCCAGCCGGTGCACAACTGGAACCAGCTCGGCAAGGCCATCCGCGCCCAGCCCGCGGGCACCCCGGTGACGGTCATCGTGCTGCGCGACGGGCACCGGCTGACGCTGCACCCCTCGCTGGCCACCATCCACGGCCGCAAGGGCTCCTATCTCGGTATCTCGCCCGCGATCGTGTACCAGACGGTGGGCCCGATCAGCGCGGTCCGGTACGCGGGCACGGAGTTCGGCACGATCGTGACCGGCTCGGTGTCGGCCCTGGGCAGCATCCCGAAGGCCATCCCGGACCTGTTCGCCAAGAACCGCAGCAGCACCGCCGGCGGCAACGTGACCAGCGTGGTCGGTGCGGGGGAGTACACCGGCCAGGCGTTCGCCGCCCAGGTGGGCTGGCAGACCAAGGTGACCGTGGTGCTGCTCATCGTCATCTCGCTGAACATCTTCGTCGGCCTGTTCAACCTGCTGCCGCTGCTCCCGCTGGACGGCGGGCATCTGGCCGTGGTCATCTACGAGAGCATCCGGTCCTGGATCGCCCGGCTGCTGCGCCGGCCAGACCCGGGCCTGGTGGACATGCGCAAGCTGCTCCCGGTCAGCGTGGGAGTGTTCGCCCTGCTGGTCGGCTTCGGCCTGCTGCTCATCCTGGCCGACCTCGTTAACCCGGTACACATACCTCAATAAGGGATACACACCATGACGGTTGATCTTGGCATGCCGCAGCCCGCCGCCGAGCCACTGGCCCCGCGGCGCAAGTCACGTCAGATCATCGTGGGCAAGGGGAAGCACGCCGTCCCGGTCGGCGGCGGCGCGCCGGTGTCGGTGCAGTCGATGACCACCACGGTGACCGCCGACGTCAACGCCACCCTGCAGCAGATCGCCGAGCTCACCGCCTCGGGCTGCCAGATCGTCCGGGTGGCGGTGCCGTCGCAGGACGACGCGGAAGCGCTGCCCGAGATAGCCCGCAAGTCGCAGATCCCGGTCATCGCCGACATCCACTTCCAGCCCAAGTACGTGTTCGCCGCCATCGACGCGGGCTGCGGCGCGGTCCGGGTCAACCCGGGCAACATCAAGGCGTTCGACGACAAGGTGGCCGAGATCGCCCGGGCCGCCAAGGACGCCGGCACGCCGATCCGGATCGGTGTCAACGCGGGGTCGCTGGACAAGCGGCTGCTGGCCAAGCACGGCCGGGCCACCGCCGCGGCGCTGGTCGAGTCCGCGCTGTGGGAATGCTCGCTGTTCGAGGAGCACGGCTTCACCGACCTGAAGATCTCGGTCAAGCACCACGACCCGGTGGTGATGATCTCCGCCTACCGTCAGCTGGCCCAGGCCTGTGACTACCCGCTGCACCTGGGGGTCACCGAGGCCGGCCCGGCCTTCCAGGGCACGGTCAAGTCCGCGGCCGCGTTCGGCGCGCTGCTGGCCGAGGGGATCGGCGACACCATCCGGGTGTCGCTGTCCGCGCCGCCGGTCGAGGAGGTCAAGGTGGGCACCGCGATCCTGGAGTCGCTGGGCCTGCGCGACCGTGGCCTGGAGATCGTGTCCTGCCCGTCCTGCGGCCGGGCCCAGGTGGACGTGTACACGCTGGCCGACCAGGTCACCGCGGGCCTGGAGGGCCTGGAGGTGCCGCTCCGGGTGGCCGTGATGGGCTGCGTGGTCAACGGGCCCGGCGAGGCCCGGGAGGCGGACCTGGGCGTGGCCTCCGGCAACGGCAAGGGCCAGATCTTCGTTAAGGGCGAGGTCATCAAGACCGTGCCCGAGTCGCAGATCGTGGAGACGCTGATCGAAGAAGCGATGAAGCTGGCCGAGTCGATGGACAGCGACGTGCCGCCCGCCGCCCCCGAGGTCACCGTCAGCTAGCGCCCGTCTGGGGACTGCGGGGCCGCGGACACCGCCTCGCTGTCCGGGCTGCCGTCGGCCAGGATCAGCTCGCCGACCTGGTCGGCGATCAGCTCACTGGCCTCCGGGTGCAGCTGGCTGTCGGTGATCAGGGTGTCCACCTCGTTTAGCGCGGCGAACGAGCTCAGCCCGACGATGCCCCACTTGGTGTGGTCGGCCACCACCGTCACCCGCCGGGCGGCCTGCACGAACGCGCGGTTCGTCTCCGCCTCGGCCAGGTTGGGCGTGGTCAGCCCGGCCGCCGGGTCGATGCCGTGACAACCCAGGAAGAGCTGGTCCACGTGCAGCGACCGGATCGCGATGTCGGCGATCGGCCCGACTAGCGCGTCAGACGGGGTGCGCACCCCGCCGGTGAGCACCACCTGGACGGTGGCGCCGAGCTGCCCGGCCGGCCGGGCGGTGCCGAAGATGTTGGCCACCCGTACCGAATTGGTAACGATTGTCAGGCCGGGCACGTCCAGCAACTGCTGAGCCAGCGCGAAGGTAGTGGTGCCCGCCGACAGTGCGATCGCCGTGCCCGGTGCGACCAGGGCCGTGGCCGCCCGGGCGATGGCCTCCTTCTGCGGCTGTTCCAGCACCGACTTGGCCTCGAAGCCGGGCTCGTGGCTACTCGGCGCGCCGGGCAGCACCGCGCCGCCGTGCACCTTCTCGATCAGGCCCGCCCGGGCGAGCGCCTCCAGGTCACGCCGGATGGTCATGTCCGACACGCCGAGGCGCTGGGTGAGATCACTCACCCGGGCGCTGCCGGCCCGCCGGATATCCTCCAAGATCAGCGACTGCCGGTGTCTGGCGAGCATCCTGGACCCTCCTTACCCCCGGGGCGGACCTGCGGAGCGCAGCCGACCTGTGATGACGCCGGAACCGGATCTTTATATCTTGTTCGTTGACGATCGACTCTGTGTGTTTTAGCTTAAGGCTCCAGCAAGGGGTGCGCCGCGTCGATCTACCCGATTGATAGCGCTAACTAGGGGGCCAAGCAGCAGCCCTTCTGGGATGCCCCGACTATGGCTGAGCACCGGCGCTCCGCGGTCGCCCAGCCCTGGCACACGACGAGGATTCGAGGGCGGTCGCGATGCAGCGAACGCGGACCCATGGTTCGCTGTGCGGCTGCCGTACCTGCCGCTGGCTAGGGCCGCCAGGCGGATGTCCCGACCTTCGCTCACCCCGGCGCGCCGCGCCGTGGCGTCACGCCGAGCATTGCGAAATTCTCCTGGAGGTAGATAGATGAAGAAGATCGACCCCACGGTCGACGAGGCCATCCAGACACTGAACATGAAAGACGGGCCGTCCCGTCGCCGGCTGCTCAGCAGCGCCGGTCTGGTCAGTGCCTCGGCGGCCGCGGCCGGGCTGCTCGCGGCTTGCTCGTCCAGCACCCCCAGCAGCGGGGCAACCAAAAACGTCGCGGGTAACTTCCCGAAGACGCCGGCCTGGACGTTCTGGTTCGTCAACCACGTGACCACGAACCCGTTCTTCGTGCCCACCCAGTATGGCTTCCAGGACGCGGCCGCGCTGCTCGGCCTGCCCACCCCCAAGTGGGGCGGCTCGCAGACCTCGCTGGCCTCGGAAATGGTGAGCTACTTCAACACCGCGATCTCCGCCAAGGCGGCCGGCATCTCCTACGCCGGCATCGACGCCACCTCGTTCACCACCCCGGTGAAGAACGCGATGAACGCCGGCATCCCGGTGCTCAGCTACAACGCCGACGGGCTGGTCAAGAAGGGCGTGCCGGACATCGGCACGAACCGGCTGGCCTATGTCGGC
Source organism: Streptosporangiaceae bacterium (assembly GCA_036497945.1). Taxonomy (GTDB): domain Bacteria; phylum Actinomycetota; class Actinomycetes; order Streptosporangiales; family Streptosporangiaceae; genus RYN-230. Next base: position 46,172 of record DASXIN010000180.1, read on the forward strand.
CAGGCGCTGTACATCTCCGGCCAGCAGATGGGCAACCAGATCAAGACGCTGATCCCGGGTGGCGGCGAGATCGCCATCTTCATCGCGACGCCGGGCTCGGGCAACATCCAGCCCCGGTACGACGGTGCGGTCTCGGTGCTCGGCAGCTCCTACACCGTGCACGAAGTCGCGACCGGCGCCGCGACCGGCGCCGAACTGTCCGCGGAGAAGGCGTTCCTGACCGGGCACAAGACGCTCAAGGGCGCGTTCGCGGTGGACGCGGGCTCGACCCAGAACCTCGGCCAGGCGCTGTCCTCGACCGGCCTGACCATCCCGAACGGCGGGTTCGACACCACGCCCGCCACGCTGTCCAACATCACCGGCGGGAAGACCAACTTCACCATCTACCAGGACCCGTACCTGCAGGGCTTCCTGCCCACGCTGTACCTGTACCTGTACAACATCTCCGGCGGCACGGTCAGCCCGCCCGACACCGACACCGGCCTGACGTTCATCACCAAGTCGAACGCCGCGCCGTTCAGCACGAGCAGCCGGTTCCAGGGCTCCACCGCGTCGCAGAAGTACATCCCGCGCCCGACCGGCGCGATCAGCAACCCGCCCGCCACCACCAGCACGTGACAGACCCGACTAGCAGGTAAGACCGGCGGCGGGGCAGACTGGCATATAACGCCAGCCTGCCCTGCCGCCGATTGACGTGGTGAGTGAAGGGAAAGTGGAGTCGACATGAGCGAGATCACTGAGCGCACACCGCAGGCCGTGTCGCCCGGAGGGTCAGCCGGCGGTGGGCCGAGTCCACTCCGCACCGCGCTGGGCGTGCTGGGCCGGCAGCGTGAGCTGACGGTGTTCGTGGTGGCGGTGGTGCTGCTGCTGTACTTCGGCATCAGGTACAACTCGACGTTCGTCAGCCAGACGAACCTGTCCAACCTGCTGTCCGAGACCGCGGCACCGATCATCGTCATCGCGATCGGCGAGGTGTTCCTGCTGATCTGCGGCGAGATCGACCTGTCGGCCGGCTTCGTGTACACGTTCGCGCCGTTCCTGATGCACTACCTGATCGACTTCTACGGCTGGCCGGCCTGGCCGGCCATCATCGCGGGGCTGCTGTTCGGGGCGGTGGTGGGCTGGTTCAACGGCTTCCTCACCGTCACCATGGGGCTGCCCTCGTTCATCACCACGCTGGGTACCGGCTTCATCCTGCTCGGCCTCACGCTGACCACGTCACACGCGTACCCGGCGAACGTCCCCGCGTCCTCGGTGGGCATCGGGCGCTGGCTCGGTGCCGCGCCGTGGTCCCAGTTCATCATCGCGGTCATCCTCACCGTCATCTTCTACATCGTGCTGACCCGGACCAAGTGGGGCCTGCACACGATCGCCACCGGCGGGAATCAGCTCGGTGCCCGTGAGGCCGGCATCAAGACCGGCCGGATCAAGTACGGCAACTTCATGCTGACCTCGACCCTGGGCGCGCTGGTCGGCCTGCAGACGGCCTGGTACGTCAACACGATCGACCCGAGCGCCGGCGGGTACCAGCCGATGTTCTACGCGGTGACGGCGGCGGTCATCGGCGGCACCGCGATGCTCGGCGGGCAGGGCACCATCCTCGGCGCGTTCCTCGGCGGGATCGTGCTGGCCACTCTGATCAACGGCCTCAACGTCGCCGGGGTCAGCGCCAACCCGCTGGACATCGTGTTCGGCCTGGCCATCCTGCTGTCCATGATCGCCAACGTCCGGCTCGCGCGGCTGCGGGCAGCAGGGAGAAACTGATGACGACCGAGCCAACCCCGACCCCGGCCACGACCGGCGCGGCGGCCGACGCCCAGGGCGATGTGCTCCGGGCCGAGCACATCAGCAAGCGGTTCGGCGCGGTCCGCGCGCTGCACGACATCAACCTGCACCTGGGCCAGGGCGAGGTGCTCGGGCTGCTGGGCGACAACGGCGCGGGCAAGTCCACCCTCATCAAGATCCTCTGTGGCTTCCAGCCGCCCACCTCCGGCAAGATCATCCTGGAGGGCAAGGAGATCACGCTCAAGTCGGTGGATGAGGCCCGCGCGCTCGGCATCGACACCGTCTACCAGGACCTGGCGCTGATCAACGAGCTCACCGTGTACCACAACATGTTCCTGAACCGGGAGCGCACCCGTTTCACCCTGCTGTCCAACCGGAGCATGCGGCGCACCGCCCAGGAGCAGCTGGACCGGATCGGGGTGAACATCCCGTCGGTGGAGGCCGAGGTGGCCAAGCTGTCCGGTGGCCAGCGGCAGGCCATCGCGGTGGCCCGGGCGGTCACCTCGGCGGCCAAGGTGCTGCTGCTGGACGAGCCGCTGGCCGCGATGGGCGCCAAGGAGGGCTCGATGATCCTGGAGCTGATCAAGGACCTCAAGCGCCAGGGCCAGGTCTCGATGATCCTGATCATGCACAACTACGGCCAGGCGCTCGAGGTGTGCGACCGGATCAACCTGCTGCAGCACGGCGAGATCACCTTCGACAAGATGGCCGGCGACACCTCGGTGCAGGAACTGAACGACATCGTCATCGAGGAGTACCGGCGGGCCCTGGAAGAGCGCCAGCGGCAGGAGGGCCAGCAGCAGGAGGGCCAGCAGCAGGTGAGTTGACCGGGTTGGCGATCCGGCTCGTGCGGTGCGGCAAATCGGGCAGGATGGCTAGGTGCTGACATCGCTGCGCCGGCTGACCCGGATTACCGCGTGCGCTTTGCTGCTGGCCGTCGCGGGCTGCACCTCGACCGTCAGTAGCGCGGGCGGCAGCAGTTCGCCCGCGGCCAGCCCCGGAGCGGCCCGGGGCGCGGCACGGTCGGTGGCGGACCCGCTGCACTGGCACAGCTGCATGGTGCAGGGGGCCAGCATGCAGTGCGCCAGCCTGCAGGTGCCGCTGAACTACGCCAAGCCGGCCGGCCGGAAGATCACCCTGGCGCTGTCCCGGGTGCCGGCCACCGCGCCAGCCAGCCAGCAGCAGGGCGACCTGCTGGTCAACCCGGGCGGGCCGGGCGGCCCCGGGCGCGGCCTGGCCGCCTTCGTCGCCCAGGGGCTCAACCCGCAGGTGGCCGCCGACTACAACATCATCGGCTTCGACCCGCGCGGGGTCGGGGCCAGCGTGCCCGCGCTGAGCTGCGACCCATCCTTCTTTACCCGGCTCCGGCCGGACTACATTCCGCATAGCGCCAGTGCCGAGCAACTCCTGGTCAGCCGGGCCAAGGGTTACGCGGCGGACTGTCAAAGGCGCTCCGGCTGGCTGCTGCCGTACCTGACGACCGCGGATTCGGCCCGGGACATGAACTCGATCCGGGCCGCGCTCGGCGTGCCTGCGATCAGCTACTTCGGCTACTCCTACGGGACCTACCTGGGCCAGGTCTACGCCACCCTGTTCCCGCACCGGCTGCGCCGCATGGTGCTGGACTCCGTGGTCGACCCCGCCGGGGCCTGGTACGCGGACAACATCGCCCAGGACTACGCGTTCCAGGGCCGGATGGAGGCGTTCTTCGCCTGGGTGGCCGCGCATAACGCCAGCTACCGGCTCGGCAGCCGCCGGGCTCAGGTGCAGCGGGCCTGGTACCGGGCCCGGGCCCGGCTGCAGGCCCATCCGGTGGACCGGGTGATCGGCGCGGACGACTTCGACGACACGTTCCTGCAGGGCGGGTACAGCAACTCGCTGTGGCCCGCGCTGGCCGCGGCCCTGGCCACGTACGCCCACAGCGGATCCACCGCGCAGATCGTCAGCCAGTACCAAGCCGAGGGCGTGCAGAGCGAGAACGAGTTCGCCGTCTACAACGCGGTGGAATGCAGTGACGTCAACTGGCCGCGGAGCTGGGCCAAGTGGGACGCCGACACCAGGCGGGTGGACCGCACCGCGCCGTTCCAGGCCTGGGACAACGCGTGGTTCAACGCTGCCTGCGCGTTCTGGCCGGTACGCGGGCCGGCCCGGCCACTGCGGATCAAGGGGGCCGGGCTGCCCGGCATCCTGATGCTGCAGGGCACCCTGGACCCGGCCACGCCCTACCAGGGTGCGCAGGCCGCGCACCGGCGGCTGCCGACCGCCCGGATGGTCGTGGTGCTAGGCGGCGGCAATCACGGCCAGTCGCTGGCCCAGCCGCCGAATACGTGCGTGGACGGCTACCTGAACCGGTACCTGGCCAGCGGGGCCCTGCCCACCCGGCCCGGGCTGGTCAACGCCACCTGCCCGGCGCTGCCGCCGCCGGCCGCGGCCGGCTGATGCCAGGGAGCGTTCATGATGACCGCCCGCTACCCTGGAAGGGTGCTGCGCACTAAGGCGCTGCGGTCTTCGTCGCTGCGCCTGCTGAATGACCGCGACCTCGGCGATGTGCTGGAGTTGTGCGACCGCGACCCGGTGGTGAACGTCTTCGTGAGCTCCCGGGTTCGCGAGGCAGGCCTCGACCCGGTCCGGCTGGGCGGCCAGATGTGGGGTTACCTGCCCGGCGGCAAGCTGACTTCGGCCTGCTACGCGGGCGCCAACCTGGTCCCGGTGGCGGCCACCGAGGCCGCGGCGACCGCGTTCGCCAGCCGGGCCCGGATGCAGGGCAGGCGGTGCTCGTCCATCGTGGGGCCCGCCGAGGCGGTCGCGCAGATGTGGCAACTGCTCCGCCCGTACTGGAGCGAGCCGCGGGAGATCCGGGACAGCCAGCCGGTCATGGCCATCTCCGGCCCGCCACACGCCGCCGCCGACCCGCTGCTACGCCGGGTCCGGCCGGACGAGCTCGACGTGCTGCTGCCCGCCTCGGTGGCCATGTTCACCGAGGAAGTCGGGGTGTCACCGCTCGGCCCCGACGGCGGTGCCGCCTACCGGGCCCGGGTGGCCGAGCTGATCGGGCTGGGCCGGGCGTTCGCCCGGATCGAGGACGGCCGGGTGATGTTCAAGGCCGAGATCGGCGCGGTCACCCCGCACGCCTGCCAGGTGCAGGGTGTCTGGGTCCGGCCCGACCTACGTGGCCGCGGCCTCGCAGTGGCCGGGATGGCCGCGGTGGTGCAGGAGGCGCTGCGCTCGGTCGCGCCGGTGGTCTCGCTGTACGTGAACGACTTCAACGCGCCCGCCCGGGCCGTCTACCAGAAAGTCGGCTTCACCGAACTGGCCACGCTGGCGTCCGTGCTGTTCTGAACTCCCGCTGAGCCTGCCCCCCGGACAGCGGCAGGGGGCGGACCCGCCTGCGGCAGTCCGCCCCCCAGTCCCCCTGTCGCCGTCTCGCCCGTAGCCCATCCCCCCGGCGAGATCTGCGTCATAGGGTAGAGCGGGTAAGTCGCAGTAAGTTCGCAATGACTCGATTGGGCTACCTTGTGACTGAACCGCAGCTCACCCCTGGCCGCCAGGCCGCCGGCCGCTACCTGCGCGAATTACTGCTGCGGCCGGGCCGGTACCGGCAATTGTGGGAATCGCGCGCGGAACGCACCCGGCCCGGCGCGATCAACCACCTCGCAGTGGCTAATGTGCTCGCGCATCACCTGTGGAATGCCCCGCGCGCCACCGGCAGTTCGGACGTGCTCGCCCGGCAGCTCAAGGACACCGTGGGCCGGGCCCTGTCTGGCCGGGTGCTGAGCCGTTCCACGCTGGCCCTGTTCGTCGCGGCCTTCGGCCTCTCGCCGCAGGAGGAGGACCGGCTCTGGCGGCTGTGGCGGGGCAGTGGCCGGATCACCGTGCTGGCCGGGCCACGGGCGATGCGCTCCCGGGCCGCGGCCAAGGTGGTCAGCGAGCTTGGCCCGCGGCGGCACCAGACGGTATCGCTGCACGACCACGTCTACGTCGGCGCCGACCGGAAGCCGGCCCGGACTCGGACACTGCAGGTGGTCGAGGCCATTGTGGACGGCCTGGACACCATTCCCTATCTGTACGACACCAACGCGGTAAGCCTGGAACTCGGCCAGGGCTGCGCCGGGCCGCCCGGGCCGATCCACCGGATCGGCGACGTCCTTTACGCCACCGCTATCCCGCTGACCCGCACGCTCAGCCTGGGCGAGACGCTGACCCTGGAGTACTCGACCGCCTATCACTACGGCGGGGATCCGGCCGACCCCGGGGAGCGAGAGTACCGCCGTGCGGTCATGGCCACGCTGGACAACTTCGACATGCGCATCGAGTTCCATCCCGACCAGCTGCCGGCCGCGGTCTGGTGGGCGGTGTGGGACGGGATGGAAGGCGGCGTGCTGGACCAGGAGCTGGTCGCCCCGGACAATCAGCATTCGGTGCACCGGTACCTCCGGTCGATGGAGCGTTCCGTGGTCGGCTTCCACTGGTCCTGGGACAAAGAGCAGAGGTAATAGGCTCGGCCTCGTGTCTGACGCACGGAAAGCAGTGATCGCCTGCGGCGAAGCCGCCGCGGTCGCGGCGGGCCGCCTGGCCGGGGCCCCCGACGCGGTCATCGACCGGACGCTGCGCGGCATGGCCGCGCTGCTCACCGAGCGGGCCGGGGCGATTCTCGCGGCTAACGCCACAGACCTGGCCGAGGGCGAGCAGGCCCGGCTGGGCCGCGGGCTGCTGGACCGGCTGCGCCTCGATCCGGCCCGGCTGCAGGACATCGCCCGGCAGCTCGATCTGCTGGCCGAGGCGCCGTTCCCGGCGGACGCCATCCCGGTGCGCGAGCTACCCGGCGGGCTGCGGCTCACCGAGCGCCGGGTGCCGGTCGGCGTGATCGGCGCGAACTTCGAGGCCCGGCCCAACGTGACCATCGACATCGCATCCCAGCTGCTCAAGTCGCGCAACGCCGGGGTGCTGCGCACCGGGGGCGCGGCGTTGCGGTCGGCCGCGGCGCTGGCCGACGAGGTCATCGCGCCCGCGCTGGCCGCCGCCGGGCTCGACCCCGGCGCGGTGCAGCTGGTCCGCTCGGCCGACCGGGAGGCCGCGGTCCAGCTGGTCCGCCAGCCGGAGCTGATCCCGCTGGTCATCCTGCGCGGCAGCGGGGAGACCACGCGGACCCTGGCTGCCGCGGCCGCGGCCTGCGGGGTGCGCACGCTGGCCCACGCCGACGGCGGTGGCGTGCTGTACCTGGACCGGGCGGCCGACCCGGCGCTGGCCACCGAGCTGATCACCGCGAGCCTGGACCGGCTGGGCGTGTGCAACCGGCTGAACCTGCTGCTCATCTGCTCCGACGTGTGGCCGCAGCGGCTGCCCGCCGTGCTGGACGCCATCCGCGGGCTGGGCGTGGCCCCGTCGCTGCCGCCGCACGCCCACCCGCTCGGCCACGAATGGGCGCTGGACACCGGGCACGAGGCGACCGTGACCATCGCCCCGTCGGACGGCCCGGCGGCGGCCGCCGGGATCGCCAACAGTTGCACCTCCGGGCTGGCGGCCAGCATCGTCACCGCCGACCCGGCCGCCGCGGCCGAGTTCCTCGCCGGGTACCGGGGCACCGGCGCGTTCTGGAACGCCAGCACCCGGCTGCTGGACGGCTTCAAGCTGCGCGGCGTCCCGGAGACCGGGATCAACGTGGACCACGTACCCGGCCCGCGCGGCCCGGTGACCTTCCACGACCTGTGCCTCCGGCAGTACGTGGTCACCCCGGCCTGAGGCCAGCCGCCGCCAGCTCTGGCTGAGGTCAGCCGGCCCGGTTAGGCTACGCCGCAGCAACCGCTGTATTCCCCGTGCGTAAACAAGGGTGCGGTAACAAGCGCGTGGTAATAGCCCCCCGGGTGGTGACGGAGACGCAGGTGAGCTGGTCCGGCCGTGCCGTGGCGCGCGCCCGCCGTGCGGTGCAGCCCGCTGCGCCCGCGCTGGCGCCGGTGCGCGGCGCCGCGCTGCTCGACGTCCGCGGGCTGACCAAGACGTTCGGCCCGCTCACCGTGCTGCGTGCGGTCAGCCTGCAGGTCGGGCACGGCGAGATCGTCGCGGTGGCGGGCGGCAACGGGGCCGGGAAATCGACTCTGATCGGCAGCATCGCCGGGGTGCTCGACGCCGACGGCGGCGAGGTCCTGCTGGCCGGGCGGCCGATGCCGGCCCGGCCCGCCCTGGTGCGCCGGGCCGGCGTGGAGACCGTGTGGCAGGAGCACGGCCTGTGCGACGACCTCGACGCGGTGGCCAACATCTTCCTCGGCCGGCCCGGCCGCTGGGTGATCTCCGAGGGTGCGATGCGCGAGGAGGCGGCCGCCGTGCTGCGCCGGGTGGGCGCGCATGACCTGCACCTGGACGTGCCGCTGCGGGTGCTGTCCCGCGGCCAGCGGCAGCTGGTCGCGCTGGCCCGGGCGCTGCTCACCCCGCCGCGGCTGCTGGTGATGGACGAGCCGACCGCCTCGCTCGGGGTGACGGAGACCGCGCTGGTCGAGTCGATCCTGCGGGAGACCCGCGAGGCGGGCGCCAGCGTCCTGCTCGCCTCGCACGACCTGGAACAAGTGTTCGCGCTGGCCGACCGGATCATCGTGCTGCGCGACGGCCGCGCGGTGGCCGACGTCTCCCCGGTTGAGGTGCAGCGCAGCGACGTGGTCGCGCTGATGTCCGGGGTGGAGGTGGACTCCATCGCCAGCCGCCAGATCCGGCGGCTGCAGAGCCTGGCCGACCAGCTGTCCGAAGCCGAGCCGGCCGCTTCGCTGCCGCTGATCGTCTCGGCCATGGCGGGCGCGCTGGACCAGGACATGCTGTGTGTGCACCTGCTGGAGACCACCGGCGAGCAGCCGGTGCTGCGCCGGATGGCCGCCACCGGGCTGCCCACCGAACTGCTGACCGTGAACGCGGCACTGCCGGTCGGCCCGGACGGCGGCCCGGCCGGGCTGGCCGCGGCGGACGGCACCGTGGTCGTGGTGGATGACCTGCAGGCCCGGTCGGCCTGGCAGGCCGGCACGGCCGCGGCCGCCGCGGCGGGCATCCGCAGTGCCTGGGCCGCGCCCATCGTGGGCAGCAACGGGGTGCTCGGCACCGTCTCCGGGTACGCCGCCTCGCCCGGCAACCCGGCCCCGGAGCGGCTGGAACTGGCCACCATCTACCTGAGCTACGCCGCGTCGGCCATCGAGCGGGAGCGGCTGCTCACCGAGGTGTCCCGGCGCAACCGGGTGCTCGAATCGCTGCGCGGGCTGCTGGAGACGCTGGCCGGCCCGGAACGGGTGCAGGGCGGCCTGGAGATCTCCCTGCTGGCCCTGCTGGCCGGGCTGGGCGCGGACAGCGCGGCGGTGATCGGGACCGACGGCACGGTGCTGGAGTGCCGGTGTATCGCGCACCGGCCCGCCGAGCCCGCCGGGTCCAATGGGAGCCGGCCCGCGGCCGGTGATCCCGGGCTCACCGTGGTGGTGCTGCCCCGGCTGCACGAGGCGGCCGGGGCCGTGCTCGGCGCGGACGGTGACGTGCCGGCCCGGCTGATCGAGCCCGGGCTGGCCGCCCGCTCGCTGCGGCTGCCCGGCCAGCGCGGCGCCCTGGTCGCGTGCTGGAGCCCGGGCAAGGCGGTCACCGCGGACGCGCTGGAACTGCTGGACGACGCGAGCCGGTCGCTCGCCCTGGCCCTGGAGCGGGAGTCGCTGGAGACCGCGCAGCGCGAGGCAGCCGCGCTGCGCCGGTCGCAGAGCATCCAGCGGGAGATGCTCTCCTCGCTGAGCCATGAGCTGCGCACCCCGCTGACCGCCATCCACGGTTACGCGTCCACTCTGTGCCAGCCCGACCTGACCTGGAACGCGGCGTCCACCCGGCGGTTCCTCGGCTCCATCGCGGCCGAGTCGGCGCGGATGGAGCGCCTGGTCGGCGACCTGCTGGACTCGACCGCGATCGAGTCAGGTGTGCTGCGGCTGCAGCGGGACTGGTGTGAGCTGCCGCTGGTCGTCGGGGCGGCGGCCAACTGCCTGTCCGGCAAGCGGTCGGCCCGCATCCAGCTGGCCACCGGGGTGGAGCCGGTCTGGGCCGATCACGACCGGCTCGAGCAGGTCTTCGTGAACCTGCTGGAGAATGCGGCCAGCCACGGCGCCTCGCCGCGTGGCACCGACGTGACCGTGCGGGCCGGTGCCCCGGGATGGGCCGAGGTCGAGATCAGGGACTACGGCCCGGGCATCCCGCCGGGGCTGGCCGAGAAGATCTTCGAGCCGCGGGTCCGCGGTACCACCGAGGTCGCGGGCACCGGGCTGGGCCTGCCCATCGCCCGCGGCATCGTCGAGGCGCACGGCGGCACCCTGGTCGTGCGGCCCACCCAGCCCGGGGCAGCCTTCCTGGTCTCGCTGCCGGCCGATCCGCCACCCGGCTCCGCGGCCGAGCCCGCCGGGGCATCCTGGAGCGTTGTGGAGGAAGCGGAGGAACACCGTGGTGGCTGACAAGACGGCCGTGCTGATCGTGGAGGACGACCAGAACATCGTCGACCTGGTCCGGTCCAACCTGTCCGCCCGCGGCCATGACGTGATCGTGTCCAAGGACGGCGGCGGGGTCAGCGAGATCCTGGCCGAGCGGCCGCTCGACGTGGTGCTGCTCGACCTGATGCTGCCCGGCCGGGACGGATTCGAGCTGTGCCGCGAGATCCGCGAGCAGTCTGGGGTGGGCATCATCGTGCTGTCCGCGCGGCGCGCCGAGACGGACAAGGTGCGCGCGCTCAACCTCGGCGCCGACGACTACATGACGAAGCCGTTCGGCATCGAGGAACTGCTCGCCCGGATCAACGCCACGCTGCGCCGCAGCAAGCCGTCGCCGGACGGCCGCCCGGAGCCGAGCCTGGTGCGGATCGGCGACGTGGAGATCGACCTGGAGCGCCGCCGGGTGACCAAGGACGGCACTCTGGTCCACCTCACCCCCACCGAGTTCGCGCTGCTCCGCCAGTTCGCGATCAGCCCGGGCGAACTGCTCACCCACGCCACGCTGCTGCGCCGGGTGTGGGGACCGGGCTACGAGACGCAGACCGAGTACACCCGGGTCTACGTCGGGCGGCTGCGGGCCAAGCTGGAGAAGGCCGGGGACGAGCCGCTGTTCATCACCGAGCCACGGTCCGGCTACCGGTTCGCTACGGCATGACCGCGCCCCGCCGTCTCGCCTCGGGGCTGCTCGCCGCGATCGCGGCGGCGGCCGGGCTGACCGGGTGCGGCAAGCCGGTCCAGTCCCGGTCCGCAGCCGCGCTCGGCTCGGCGGTCCCCGCGGTGTCCGCCGCCTCGTTCAGCAACGACTTCTCGGTGATGCGCAAGCTGGCCGGGCTGAGCCGGATCGGCACCGGCAAGATCGGGGTGCTGCTGCCGGACACCACCACCTCGCCCCGGTACACCGAGTTCGACGCGCCGTACCTGGCCCGGGCCTTGCAGGCGGCCGGGCTGAGCCGCAGCCAGTTCATCATCACCAACGCGCAAGGGAGCGACGCGACCGAGCAGGCGCAGGCTCAGTCGGACATGACCCAGGGCGCCACCGTGCTCCTGCTCGACCCGATCGATTCCGGGGTGGGCGCGTCCATCGAGTCCGCGGCCGCCTCGCTCGGCGTGAAGGTGATCGACTACGACCGGATGACCCTGGGCGGGAAACGGGGTTACTACGTCAGCTTCGACAACGTCGCGGTGGGCACGCTGATGGCCCGCGGGCTGGTGTCCTGCATCCAGGCCTGGCATGTGCGCAAGCCAGACGTCCTGGTCATGCACGGCGCGCCCACGGACAACAACGCCACCTTGTTCGCCCATGGCTACGACGGCGTGCTGCAGCCCTTTTTCGCCTCGGGCCGGTATCTCAGCGCCGGGCAGCCGCCCGGCTCCTGGGACCCGACCACCGCGCAGACCACATTCGAGGAGCAGTACACCGCGAACAACAAGATCACTGCCGTGCTCACCCCCAACGACGACACGGCCAGTGCGGTCATCTCCTACCTCAAGACGCTGAACACCCCGCGGCGCGCCTTCCCGACCACCGGGCAGGACGCCACCCCATCCGGCCTGCAGAACATCCTGGTCGGCTACCAGTGCGGCACCGTGTACAAGCCGATCTACACCGAGGCGCAGGCGGCCGCGGCGCTGGCACTGTACCTGCGGGGCGGAATGACCCCTCCCGCCAGCCTGGTCAACGCGCGGACTTACGATCCGCAAGGTCATGTCCAGGTGCCGTCCGTGCTGCTCAAGCCGGTCTGGGTGACCACCGGCAACATGGCGGCCACAGTGGTCCGGGACAGGTTCGTACAGGTGTCCCGGTTGTGCGCGGGCCAGCTGCGGGCCGCCTGCCGCCGCGCCGGAATTCCAGGGGTGACGCGGTGACGAGGATGGATGTCAGTCTGCCCAGCACGGTCACCGGCCAGCCGGCCGTCGCGCGCCGCGGCTTCCGGGCCTACCTCGCGCCGGGCGAGAGCGGCGCGCTGTCCGTGATCATCGGCCTGGCCGTCATCGGGGCCATCTTCCAGTCGCTGAACAGCCATTTCCTGTCTCCGGTGAATCTGACCGACCTGCTCGTCCAGGGTGCGGTGTTCATGCTGCTCGGCATGGGCGAGGTGTTCGCGCTGCTGCTCGGCGACATCGACCTGTCCATCGGCTTCGTGTCCGGGCTGGGCGGCGTGGTGGCCGCGGAACTGCTGGCCGGGCCGCGGGACTGGCCGTGGTGGGCGGCCATCGCCGCCGCGCTGGCCGTGACCACCGCGATCGGCGCGCTGCAGGGCACCCTGATCTCCCGGCTGCGGCTGCCGTCGTTCGTGGTCACCCTGGCCGGGCTGCTCGCCTGCGAGGGCGCGCTGCTCTGGATCCTCGGCTCCGGCGGCACCCTGCCCATCCCGAGCAACGTCATCAACGACCTGGCCAACGGGTATCTCACCCCGGTGGCCGGCTGGCTGCTCATGGTGGTCTTCGTCGGCCTGTTCGCCGCGCTGACCATCCGCCGCGACGCGGAGCGCCGCCGCGGCGGGACGACCGGGCCGCCGGTCAGCCTCACCGTAGCCAAGATCGGTGTGGCCGCGGTCGCGGGCATCGCGGTGGTCACCGTGTGCAGCATCAACCGCGGCGTGCTCAGCCCGGTCCGCGGCGTGCCGTGGGTCATCCTGATCGTCCTGGGCGTGCTGGTCACCTGGTCGTTCCTGCTGAACCGGACCCGTTTCGGCCGTGACGTGCACGCGATCGGCAGCAACGCGGAGGCAGCCCGGCGGGCCGGGGTCAGCATCGCCCGGATCAGGACCGTGACGTTCGCCCTGGCCGGGCTGACCGCGGGGGTGGCCGGCATCATCTACGCCTCCGAGTTGCGCTCGGTATCGTCCAACATCGACGGGGCCACCCTGGTGCTGTACGCGGTGGCCGCCGCGGTGATCGGCGGGACCAGCCTGTTCGGCGGCCGGGGCAAGCCACTCGACGGGGTACTCGGCGGCATCGTCATCGCCGCCATCTACAACGGCATCTACCTGCTCGGGATGAGTGCGGCCGCCCAGGACCTGATCTTCGCCCTGGTGCTGATGGCGGCGGTGAGCGCGGACGCGCTGGCCCGCCGGGGCCGGACCCGCCGCTGACCGCATCCGCCCGGCCGGGAAATACAGGTGACCGGGTGAGCGACGTTAGCTAGGCTCTTGTCTCTTGTGCCTATCCCCAGACGCCATCGAGGTGATGAGCCATGCCCAGTGCCGATCCGGTGCTGGCGGCCGAGCGGGAGCATCTGGTCCAGGCCCGGGAATTCCTCCGGCAGATGCGCGAGGACGTGCTCTCCCTCCGCGCGCTGGGCGGCGACCCGGTGTCCGAGGAGTACCTCAAGGCCGACCTCTACCGGCGCGCCGAGGCGCTCAGCGACCTGCCGGACACGCCGCTGTTCTTCGGCCGGCTCGACTACGCCGCCGGTGAGTACGCCGGGGACCGGTTCCACGTCGGCCGGCGGCACGTGCACGACCCGGCTGGCCGGCCGGTCGTGGTGGACTGGCGGGCCCCGGTGTCCCGGGCCTTCTACCGGGCCAGCCCGGCCGAGCCGATGGGACTGGGCCTGCGCCACCGGTTCGGCTTCGCCGGCGGGCAGCTCACCGCGCACGAGGACGAGACGTTCACCGGCCCGGCCAGCGCGCCCGCGGCTGCCGGGGTGAGCCGGATCCTCATCGAGGAGATCGAGCGGCCGCGGTCCGGGCCGATGCGCGACATCGTGGCCACCATCCAGCCGGACCAGGACGACATCGTCCGGGCGGCCGCGGACCAGACGCTGTGCGTGCAGGGCGCGCCGGGCACCGGCAAGACCGCGGTCGGCCTGCACCGGGTGGCCTACCTGCTGTACGCCTACCCGGGCAAGATGACCCGGGGCGGCGTGCTGGTCATCGGGCCGAACCGGGCCTTCCTGTCCTACATCCGCAACGTGCTGCCCGCGCTCGGCGAGCTGAACGTCAGCCAGACCACGCTGGCCGACCTGGTCGGCCAGGTGCCGGTGCGGGCCACCGACTCGGCCGCCGCAGCCCGGGTCAAGGGGGACAGCCGGATGGCCGAGGTGCTGCGCCGGGCACTCTGGGCCGGGCTGCGGCCGCCGGCCGAGCCGGTGCTGCTGGCCCGCGGGTCACGCCGCTGGCGGGTACCCGCCGCGGAACTCGGCGACCTGGTGGCCGAGCTGCGCGACCGCGGCGTGCGCTACGCGGCGGGCCGGGACATGCTCGGCCACCGGATCGCGCACGTGATCCTGACCCGGATGGAAGCGGCCGGCGAGACCTGTGACGACCGGACGCACGACGCGGTGCGGCGGAGCCGGCCGGTGCGCGCGGCGGTGGACGCCATCTGGCCCAAGGCCGACCCGGTGAAGCTGGTGCTCCGGCTGCTGTCCGACCCGGCGCTGCTGGCCGGGGCGGCGGACGGGCTGCTGGACCCAGCCGAGCAGGACCTGATCACCTGGCGCCGGGCGCCGCGCGGGCCGGCCACCGCGCCGTGGACGCTGGCCGACGCGGTGCTGGTCGATGAGGCCAGCGACCTCATCGAGCGCACCCCCAGCCTGTCCCATGTGGTGCTGGACGAGGCGCAGGACCTGTCGCCGATGGAATGCCGGGCGGTCGGCCGGCGGTGCGCCACCGGCTCGGCCACCGTCCTTGGCGATCTGGCCCAGGGCACCGCACCGGCCGCCGCGGACAGCTGGGCCACGATGCTCGGGTACCTGGGCAAGGCCGGCGCGGACCTGCGTGAGCTGCGCACCGGCTACCGGGTGCCGCGGCAGATCCTCGACTACGCCAACCAGCTGCTCGGCGCGCTGGCCCCGGGCCTGGCGCCCGCCAGCTCACTGCGCCAGGACCCAGCCGCACTGACCGTGCTGCCCGCCACCAGTCAGTCCCTGCCCGGTGCGCTGGCCACCGCGTGCGCCGCCGCCCAGCAGGCCACCGGGTCCACCGCGGTGATCGCAGCTGATGACCAGGTCGCTGCGCTGTCCGGGCAGCTCGGCGCGGCGCAGCTGGCGCACCGCGTGCTGGACGGGCAGCACCCCGACCCGGGCGACGGCGGGCTCCTGGTGGTCCCGGTCACGCTGGCCAAGGGCCTCGAGTTCGACCACGTCATCGTCGTCGAGCCGGCCCGTATCGTGGCCGCCGAACCGCGTGGCCTGCACCGGCTCTACGTCGCGCTCACCCGCGCGGTGTCCCGGCTCACCGTGCTGCACAGCGAGCCACTGCCCGCCGCGCTGGGCTGACTACAGCTCTTTCAGCACGGATGTGATCAGCGTCGCGGAATCCTCAAAGGACAGCGCGGTGGCCCGCAGGTGGTTGAAGAACACGTTGTACCGGTCCACCTCGTCCACGTTCTCCACGTACAGGGCGCTGGTCAGATCCTCCAGGTAGACCACATCCGGGTCGGCCCGCTCCGGGAAGGCCAGGATGACGAACGGCCGTCCCATCGCCGGATGCGCGCCCGCACCGAACGGCAGCACCTGGATCGCGACGTTGGGCAGGCCGCCCAGGTCGAGCAGGTGGTCGAGCTGGAGCCGCATCAGCCCGGGCCCGCCCACCTGCCGGTACAGCGCGGCCTCGTCCAGGACCGCCCACAGCTGCGGCGGGTCCTCGCTGGTCAGCGCCGGCTGGCGGGCCATCCGGAAGGCGACGTTGCGCTCCACCGCCTCCGGGCTGCCATCCACCGCCCCGGCGGCGATGACCGCGCGCGCGTAGTCCTCGGTCTGCAGCAGCCCAGGGATCAGGGTGACCTCGTAGATCCGGATCTCCGAGGCCGCGCTCTCCAGCCCGATGTAGGTGGCGAACCGCGGCTCGATCGCATCGCTGTACGCGTGCCACCAGCCCTTCTGCCGCGACTCCCGGGCCAGTTGCACCAGGCTGTCCCGCTGTGGCTGCGGCACGCGGTAAAGGTCGAGCATGTCCCGGACGTCCCGCGGGGACACCCGCACCCGCCCGGTCTCGATCCGGCTGATCTTGGAGGTCGAGCACTCCAGGTGCTCGGCAACGTCCTCGCAGGTCATCCGGGCCGCCTCACGGAACCTGCGCAGCTCCAGCGCCAGCCTGCGGCGCCGGACGGTAGGGCTCTGCTGGGTGGCCGTCGCTGTTCCCCCCGCTCCGGTGATGCGTCTCCTGGGCAACTGTACGTGCGAAATACTGAATGCATATTGCAAACCGCAATCGCAACCGCGCACGTGCTGGCCGCCCCGCACGCCGGCTAGGGACTGGCCGCCGGCCGCGCTCTGCCATCCTGCACTGGGCCCACCCGCGCTGGGCTCACCGCCTGCGTGCTGAGCCCCGGGAAGGCCACCGTCCGGCCTAGCCAGCCGGTCGCGCGCACCGCGCACGCCTGCGCCTGCCGGGCCCCCCAGGCGCGCAGCGCCGGGTCGTCCAGCGCGACCAGGCCGAGGTAGGCGGCGGCCAGCCGGTTTTGCAGGTACCCGGCCAGCGAGACTGCCGCGGGCGCGCTGTGCACCGGGAAGGGCAGTTGGTAGGCGTCCCGCGCGGCCGGTGCCGGAGCGCCCCGGGAGGCCAGCATGGACACCAGCTCGTCCCGGGTCACCTGCAGGTCGGCCCAGTCCCGCTGGGCCGCCGCCCGGCCCGCCGTGGGCAGGTGCGCGCCGGCCACGCCGTAGCCATAGCTGGCCGCATCCACCGCGGCCAGCACCCCCTGCAGTGCGCCGCCGGTGACCGTGTCCGCCGGGCCGCTCATGGTGCGCTCCGGTGCATCCGCAGCAGCGCGGCGTGGCTGGCCTCGGAGGCGGAGATGCTGGCCAGCAATTGGGCCAGCGACGGGCTGGCCACGGTGAGCCGACTGACCAGCCGCCCGGCCGCGGCCTGTTCCGCGGCGGCCAGCGCGGCCAGTGTGCTGGCCTGATCGGCCGCCCCGGCGGTCGCCGCCGGGCTGGGCCGGGCCGGGTGCGGCGTGGCGGCCGGCCCGATGAGCCGGGACCGCAGCGCGGCCAGGTGGGCCTGATGCTGGCCGAGCACCGGATCCAGGATGTCTTTCAGCGCCGGCGCGGCGGCCAGCGCCGACCGGTACCGCGCGATCAGCGCCTGCTCGTTACCGATCGCGGCGCGCAGCACGGCCACGTCAGGTCGCGGCCGGGGCAGCGTGCCGAGCCCGCCTACGCCCTTGCACCCGGCAGCCAGCAGTGGCACCGCCGCGGCGGCCGCGGCGAGCACGCTGCGCCGTCTCAGATCTGCCCGCACCGATCCTCCAGTCGCGGCCCGGATGGTCCCGCCATCGCCATCTCCCGGGTGCTCCCGCCGAGCGTAGGGCCACCGGGCCACAGGCCGGCGCAGCGCCACCCGGTAACGGGATGCCGGAACCTGGCCGCGGACCGGCCAAGTTCCCTGCGCGGGCCGGTTAGGCTAGATCACGCCAGACAACAGCACAGGTCGCGGACGAGGAGGTCGTGATGCGTGGTGATACCCGTCACGTACCGTCACGTCCGGCTGACACCGGACGGCTCACCCGGGTGCTCAGCCCGGTGGTCAGCGCCGCGGGCTTCGACCTGGAATCGGTTCGGGTGACCACGGCCGGCCGGCGCCGCGTGCTGCGCGTGGTGGTGGACGCCGACGGCGGCCCCAGCCTGGACGACATCGCGGTGCTCAGCCGGTCGCTGTCGGCGGAACTGGACAGCTCCGGGGTGATGGGCGAGGACGCGTACACCCTGGAGGTCAGCTCGCCCGGCGTGGACCGGCCGCTGACCGAGCCGCGGCACTGGCGGCGGGCCCGGGGCCGGCTGGTGCGGGTCCCGCTTACGCAGGCCGCGCCGGGTGGCCCGGGCTCGGTGACCGGCCGGGTCCTGGAAGCCAGGGCGGACGGGGTGACCCTGGACGTCGACGGCAGGCCGCACGACTTCGGCTACCGGGGACTGGGTGCTGGCCAAGTGCAGGTGGAGTTCGGCGGTGCGGCCGGCCCAGGCGCGGCCGCCGGGCCCGGGGACGAGGGGGAGCCAGATGGACATTGACTTGAGCGTCCTGCGCAGCCTGGAGAGCGAGAAGGACATCTCGATGGAGCTGGCCATCAAGGCCATCGAGGATGCCCTGCTGGTCGCCTACCACCGCACCGACGGCGCCGCTCCCACCGCCCGGGTGGAGATCGACCGCCAGACCGGGCACGTCACGGTGTGGGCCACCGAGCCTGGCGAGGAAGGCAGCCCGGCCCGGGAATACGACGACACGCCGGACGGTTTCGGTCGTATCGCCGCGACCACGGCCCGCCAGGTGATCCTGCAGCGGCTGCGCGACGCCGAGGACGAGCTGACCTTCGGCGAGTACGCCGGCCGCGAGGGCGACATCGTGGCCGGGGTGATCCAGCAGGGCAAGGATCCCAAGGCGGTGCTGGTCGACCTGGGCAAGATCGAAGCGATCCTGCCGCCGACCGAGCAGGTACCGGGGGAGCGTTACGCGCACGGCGAACGGCTCCGCTGCTACGTGCTGCGCGTGCACAAGGGCTACCGTGGCCCGTCGATCACCCTGTCCCGCACCCATCCCAACCTGGTGAAGAAGCTGTTCGCCCTGGAGGTGCCGGAGATCGCCTCCGGTGCGGTGGACATCGTGGCCATCGCCCGGGAGGCCGGTCACCGGACCAAGATCGCGGTCAGCTCGCGTCAGTCCGGGGTGAATGCCAAGGGCGCCTGCATCGGGCCGATGGGCAGCCGGGTGCGGAACGTGATGACCGAGCTGCACGGCGAGAAGATCGACATCGTGGACTTCTCCGACGAGTCGGCCCAGTTCGTGGCCAACGCGCTGTCCCCGGCCCGGGTGCTGCGGGTCAACGTGGTGGATCCGCAGGCCAGGATCGCCCAGGTGATCGTGCCCGACTACCAGCTCTCGCTGGCCATCGGCAAAGAGGGGCAGAACGCCCGTCTCGCCGCGCGGCTGACCGGATGGAAGATCGACATCCAGCCGGACAACCCGGCCGGGGCGCGGGCCCCAGGTGACGCCCCCGGCGGGCAGCCTGGCGCGGCGGAACCGGATCGCCCGGCGGGCGCGGCCGGAACTGGGCGCGGTGTCGCCGACGCGCCGACGAGGTAAGCTTGCGTAGACCATGGCCAGTCGGTCCCTGGGGCCGGTGCGGCCCGCGCCTGCGGTTCGCACCTGTGTAGGCTGCAGGGCACGTGCGGCTAAATCTGATTTGCTGCGCTTGGTGGCAGCCGGGGGCGATATCGTTCCCGACCCACAGGCGCGGCTGCCCGGCCGGGGCGCGTATCTGCATCCCAGCCAGGAATGCTTCGAACTGGCGCAGCGCCGCAGGGCACTCCCGCGGGCGCTGCGCCGGCCGGCCCCGTTGGGTACCGGCAGGCTCGCGGGCTACCTGGCGGAGCCGGGCGACGAGTCAGCGGGTCGCACAGGCAGGTTGGAAGGAACGGCAGCAGTGCCGGGAAAGCGGGATCAGTTGTGATGAGCGCGCGATGAGAACGCGGCGATGAGAACCCGAAACTGAGGCCGTCCGGAGCACGCGCTGCCCCGGATCGGCCACGATGGCCCGGAGGAGACCGGGCCGAAGAGGGAGCGCAGTGGCGAAGGTCCGGGTATACGAACTCGCGAAGGAGTTCGGGGTAGAGAGCAAGGTCGTGATGGCCAAGCTCCAGGAAATGGGCGAGTTCGTCCGTTCGGCGTCCTCCACGATCGAGGCGCCTGTAGTTCGCAGACTTAAAGATGACTTCGGCGGCCAGAGCCCGAAGAGCCAGGGCAGGCGGCCGCAGGGCCAGCCTGGGGCGGCTCCGGCCGGCCAGGCGACCGACGGCAATGGCAGCCGTCCGGCACCGCGGCCCGGGCCAGCCCGGCCGCAGGCCCCGGCGCCGGCCCCCAGCCCGTCGGCTGGTCCCGGCCCGCAGGCGGCGGCCCCGCCCGCGGCTAGCCCGTCGGCCACCCCTGCCCCGGCCCCGTCGGCCGGCCAGGGGCCCCGCCCCGGCGCCACGCGCCCGGCCGGGGCAGTCCCGCGCGCCCCGGTTCCGCCGGTGCCCACCGGCGCCGCGCCGGCCAGCCCGGCCGCGCCGCCGCAGCGTGGCCCGGTACCCGGCCCGCGACCGCCCGCGCCGCGGACCGGTCCCGGCCAGGGCGGCTCGGGTCAAGGCGGCTCGGGTCAGGGTGGGCCGCGGCCGGCCCCGCCCCGGCCTGGTACCCGTGGCGGCCCCCGGCCGGGGCCCCGCCCGGGCAACAACCCATTCGCCCCGGTCGCGTCCGGCATGGGCTCGGCGCCGCGGAACGCACCGCGTCCCGGCCAGCCTGGCCCGGGTGGTCCCGGGGCCCCGGGGTCGACCGGTCAGGGCGGTCCCCGGCCGGGCGCGCCGCGCCCGCCCGGTTCGCGCGGTCCTGGCCGCCCCAGCCCGGCTGACCTGGCCCGGCCCGGCGGCCCGCGGCCCAGCCCGAGCAACATGCCGCCCCGGCCCGCCCGTGGCCCGGGCGGTCCCGGCGGTGGTCCCAGCCGCGGCGGCCCCGGTGGCGGTCCCGGCGCGGGCCGTCCCGGCGGTGGCCGTGGTGGCCCCGGCGCGGGTGCGTCCCGGCCCGGTGGTGGCGGCGGCACTGGTCCCCGTCCCGGCCTGGGCGGCGGTGGCGGCGGTGGCCGCCCCGGTGGCGGCGGTGGCCGTGGCCGCAGTGGCACCCAGGGTGCGTTCGGCCGCCCCGGTGGCCGGCCGTCCCAGCGGCGCAAGTCACGCAAGCAGCGCCGCCAGGAGTTCGACAACATGCAGGCGCCGGCCATCGGCGGGGTGCAGATCCCGCGCGGCAATGGCCAGGTGATCCGGCTGTCCCGGGGTGCCTCGCTGAGTGACTTCGCGGACAAGATCGGGGTGAACCCGGCGTCGCTGGTCCAGGTGCTGTTCCACCTGGGCGAGATGGTGACGGCCACCCAGTCGGTGAACGACGAGACCCTGCAGTTGCTGGGGGCCGAGCTCAACTACAACGTCCAGGTGGTCTCCCCGGAGGAAGAGGACCGGGAGCTGCTGGAGTCGTTCGACATCGAGTTCGGCGAGGACGAGGGCGGCGAGGAGGCCCTGGCCCCCAGACCGCCGGTGGTCACCGTGATGGGTCATGTCGACCACGGCAAGACCAGGCTGCTCGACGCGATCCGGCACACCAACGTCGCGGCCCGCGAGGCGGGCGGCATCACCCAGCACATCGGTGCCTACCAGGTCACCACCGAGGTGGACAGCCAGGAGCGCAAGATCACGTTCATCGACACTCCTGGTCACGAGGCGTTCACCGCGATGCGCGCGCGTGGCGCGGAAACCACCGACCTGGTGGTGCTCGTGGTCGCCGCGGACGACGGCGTGAAGCCGCAGACCACCGAGGCGCTCAACCACGCCCAGGCGGCCGGGGTGCCGATCGTGGTGGCCGTGAACAAGATCGACAAGGAGGGTGCGGATCCGGCGCGGGTGCGCTCCCAGCTCACCGAGTACGGCCTGGTGGCCGAGGAGTTCGGCGGCACCACGCTGTTCGTGGACGTGTCCGCGCGGCAGGGCATCGGCATCGAGGACTTGCTCGAGGCGGTCGTCCTGACCGCGGATGCCGAGCTGGACCTGCGGGCCAACCCGGATCAGCAGGGTCAGGGCGTGGCCATCGAGGCGCACCTGGACCGCGGCCGCGGCCCGGTGGCGACCGTCCTCGTGCAGCGTGGCACGCTGCACGTCGGCGACTCCATCGTCGCGGGCGAGGCGTTCGGCCGGGTCCGGGCGCTGCTCGACGAGAACGGCGCCTCGGTGCCGGACGCGCCCCCGTCGCGCCCGGTGCTGGTGCTCGGCCTCACCGCCGTGCCCGACGCCGGCGACAGCTTCCTGGTGGTCAACGACGACCGGGTGGCCCGGCAGATCGCCGAGCGCCGCGAGGCCAGGGAGCGCAACGCCATGTTCGCCCAGCGGCGGCCCCGGGTCACGCTGGAGGATCTGGAGTCCGCGCTCAAGTCCGGCGAGCGGGAAGAGCTGCTGCTCATCATCAAGGGCGACGTGTCCGGGTCGGTGGAGGCCCTGGAGGACGCGCTGCTCAAGATCGATGTCGGCGAAGAGGTCAGCCTGCGGGTCATCGGCCGCGGTGTCGGCGCCATCACCCAGGACGACGTGAACCTGGCCATCGCCTCCGAGGCGGTGATCGTGGGCTTCAACGTCCGTCCGGCGGGCCGGGCCGGTGAGCTGGCTCAGCGCGAGGGCGTGGACATCCGCTACTACTCGGTCATCTACCAGGCGATCGAGGAGATCGAGGCGGCCCTCAAGGGCCTGCTCAAGCCCGAGTTCGAGGAGGCCCAGCTGGGCACGGCGGAGGTCCGCGAGGTCTTCCGAGTGCCGCGGGTCGGCAACGTGGCCGGCTGCCTGGTCCGCTCCGGCACGATCAACCGGAGCAGCAAGGCACGGGTGATCCGGGACGGCGTGGTGATCTCGGACAACCTGACCGTGGAGTCGCTGCGCCGGTTCAAGGACGACGTGACCGAGGTCCGTGAGGGCTACGAGTGCGGTATCGGTGTCGGCTACAACGACATCCGGGTCGAGGACGTCATCGAGACGTTCGAGATGCGCGAGAAGCCACGGGAGTAGGACGCCACGGCTAGCTGACCGAACCGGATGTACGTGGGTGCCCTGACGCTGGATGTGCTGCTCGGCGATGTGCGGTCGCTGAAGCAGAAGAGGTCGGCGGTGGCCTCGGTAGTTGCCGAGGTCCACCGCCGACATCCAGGCGTCTCGGTGGCCGAAACCGGGTACACCGGTCTGCATCGCCGGGCCGAAATCGGGGTAGCGATAGTGTCCTCGACGGCCGCGCACGCCGTCGAGGTGCTCGAGGCCTGCGAGCGCCTGGTGGCGGCGCGCCCCGACATCGAGCTGCTGTCCGCGCGGCAGCGGCTGCTGACCGAGGAGGAGTGAGCGAGCCATGGTGGATCAAGCCCGGGCACGGAAGCTCTCCGACCGGATCGCCCAGATCGTGGCGGAAATGCTGGAGTGGCGGATCAAGGATCCGCGGCTCGGCTTCGTTACGGTGACCGAGGCCCGGCTCACCGGGGACCTGCGCGAGGCGACCGTCTTCTACACGGTATACGGGTCAGAAGAGGAACGCGCGGCCAGCGCGGCCGGGCTGGCCAGTGCGACCGGGGTGATCCGGTCCGAGGTCGGCCGGCAGACCGGGCTCAAGCACACGCCGTCCATCACGTTCGTGCCGGACACCCTCCCGGAGGGGGCACGGCGGATGGAGGACCTGGTGGCCCAGGCCCGCGAGGCGGACGCCCGGCTGGCCGGCGTGCGTGAAGGTGCGGTGCCCGCCGGTGACCCGGACCCGTACCGGGAACCGCCGGGGAGCGCGGACGCCGCCGATGCTGACGCTTAGCGATCTTCTGGGCGGAACCCGCGCCGCCCGTGATCACGGCGCGGGATACTCTGCGACGTGACTGAGCTCGCCGCGGCGCAGGCCAAAGTAGCGTCCCTGCTGGCCGGGGCGGACGAGGTCTGCCTGGCCTGTCACGTCCGCCCGGATGCCGACGCACTCGGTTCCATGCTCGCCCTGGCGCACGCGCTGCGGGCACCCGGGCAGCGGCCGCGGCGGGTCACCGCGTCGTTCGGCGACCAGCCGTTCGAGGTCCCGGAGATCCTCCGCTTCCTGCCCGGGCTGGACCTGCTCAGCCCGCCGCAGGCCTACCCGGACCGCCCGGAGCTGATGGTCACCTTCGACGTGGGCAGCATCGACCGGCTCGGCCTGCTGGCTGGCCCGGCCGCGCGGGCCGGTGAACTGGTGGTCATCGACCACCACGCGTCCAATACCAGGTTCGGCACCATCCACCTGGTCGACCCGGCCGCCGCGGCCACCGCCATCCTGGTGCTCGACCTGATCGACACCATGGACATCGAGCTGACCACGGACATCGCGCTCGGCTTGTACGCCGGGCTGGTCACCGACACCGGCTCGTTCAAGTTCTCCGCCACCACCCCGGCCGTGCACCTGGTGGCGGCACGGCTGCTCGGCACCGGGATCGAACCGGGCGCGGTAGCCCGGCAGTTGTGGGACCGGGCCCCGTTCAGCTATCTGGGCCTGCTCTCCGACGTGCTGGCCCGGGCCACCCTGGAACCGGCCGCGGCCGGTGGCCACGGTCTGGTGTGGACCACCATCGGCTGCGCGGACCGGGCCAGGCACGGGCTGAGCCTGGACGCCGTCGAGTCGGTGATCGACGTGGTCCGCCGCACCGACGAGGCGGACGTCGCGGTCGTGCTCAAGCAGTCCGACGACGGGCTGTGGCAGCTGTCGGCCCGGTCCAAGGGTGCGGTGGACGTGGGCCGGGCCTGCGCCAGGCTGGGCGGCGGCGGGCACCGCAACGCGGCCGGGTTCACCGCCGCGGGCGCCCCGGACGAGGCGCTGGCGCAGCTGCGCCCCCTGCTGGCGGAGGACTAGCCGGTGCCGTGCCAGCCCGGGGGGACGACCCCCCGGAACCCCCCGACCGCCGCTCCGCGCCGGGCGGCGGCAAGCCGCCGCGACAAGGGATCCGCGCGGCCCGGCGGGCTAATGGTGATCGACAAGCCAGCTGGGTTGACCTCGCACGACGTGGTGGCCCGGGTGCGCCGCCTGGCTGGCACCCGCCGGGTCGGGCACGCCGGGACGCTGGACCCGATGGCCACCGGCGTGCTGGTCGTCGGGCTGGAGAAGGCCACCCGGCTGCTCGGCCATCTCGCCCTCAGCGACAAGGAGTACCTGGCCACCGTCCGGCTGGGCGCCAGCAGCGACACCGGCGACGCCGAGGGCACGATCGTGCCCGGCGCCCCGGCGGCCGGCCTGGGCATCGACGCGGTGCGCGCCGCCGCGGCCGCGCTGACCGGGCCGATCCAGCAGGTGCCGCCGGCCGTCAGCGCGATCAAGGTGGGCGGCAAGCGGGCCTACCAGCTGGCCCGGGAGGGGTCGCCGCCGGAGCTGCCGCCGCGCCAGGTCACCGTGTGGTCGTTCGCCGTGCACGCCGTCCGGCCGGCCGGTGACCTGCTGGATGCCGACGTGACCGTGCGCTGCTCCAGCGGCACCTACATCCGGGCGCTGGCCCGGGACATGGGCGAGGCGCTGGGCGTCGGCGGCTACCTCACCATGCTGCACCGGACCCGGGTGGGCCCGTACGACCTGAGCGTCGCGCACACCCTGGACGAACTGGACCAGATGGCGCCCGCGCTGCCGGTGCTGCCGCTGGCTGAGGCGGCCGCGGCGGCCTTCCCGGCCCGGCGGCTGACCGAGGCTGAGGCACGCTCGCTGGCGCACGGCGGTCGGCTGGCCGGGCTCGGCGAGCACACCGGCCCGGTCGCGGCGTTCGGCCCGGATGGGGTTCTGATCGCCCTGGTGCAGGAGCGGGACGGCCAGGCCCGCCCGCTCGCCGTCTTCGTCCCCTAGCGAGTGGCGCGGCCAGAGTCACCCGCGCTGGTCCGGCAGAATGGGGGGCGGACTTCTCGAGGAGGGCGTGATGCCGCACACCAGCGATACCCGGGTGGCCGGCTACGAGCCGCTGCTGTCACCGGCTGGGCTGCTGGACGAACTCCCGCTGAGCAGCGCGGCCGAGGGCTTGGTCGAGCAGTCCCGGGCCGAGGTGCGCGCGGTGCTGGACGGCGCGGACGACCGGCTGCTGGTGGTAGCCGGGCCGTGCTCGGTGCATGACCCGGCGGCGGGGCTGGACTACGCCCGCCGCCTGGCCGGCCTGCGTGACTCGCTGGCCGGCGATCTGCTCATCGTGATGCGGGTCTACTTCGAGAAGCCGCGCACGGTGACCGGCTGGAAAGGCCTGATCAACGACCCGGGCATGGACGGCAGCCACGACGTGCACCGCGGCCTGCGGCTGGCCCGGCGCTTCCTGCTCGACGTGACCGGCCTGGGGCTGCCGGTGGGCTGCGAGTGGCTGGACCCGATCACCCCGCAGTACATCGCGGACAGCGTGACCTGGGGGGCCATCGGGGCGCGCACCACGGAGAGCCAGGTGCACCGGCAGCTGGCCTCCGGCCTGTCCATGCCGGTCGGCTTCAAGAACGGGACCGACGGGGACATCGGCGTCGCGGTCGATGCCTGCCGGGCCGCCGCTACCGGGCACACCTTTTTCGGGGTCACCCGGGCGGGCGCGGCGGCCGTGGTCACCACGATGGGCAACCCGGACTGTCACGTCATCCTGCGCGGCGGCCGGCCCGGACCGAACTACCAGGCCGGGCAGGTCGGCGCGGCGCTGGAACGGATCGCCGGGGCCGGGCTGGCCCGGCGGGTGATGGTGGACGCCAGCCACGGCAACAGCGGCAAGGACCACCGCCGCCAGCCCGCCGTGGCCGCCGACCTGGCCCGCCAGGTCGGCGGCGGCGAGCCGGGCATCATCGGGGTCATGCTGGAGAGCTTCCTGCTGGCCGGGCGGCAGGACCCGGGCGATCCGGCCGGGCTGGCCTACGGGCAGAGCGTCACCGATGCGTGCCTGGACTTCGACACCACCGCGGACGTGCTGCGCGGCCTGGCCGACGCGGTCCGCCGCCGCCGCGCCAGCGTCATCCCCACCACCATCGGCCAGGCCACCGCATCCGCGCAGTAACCGTCCGGGGGGACGACCCCCCTGGACCCCCGGGATATCTGGGCCCCGCGAGACACCCCTGCGGGGTGCCTCCCGTGCCCAGAGAGATGGTGCTGGCCGAGGCCTCTGCTGCACTGGCCGCGGCTGCGGCATGGCAGTCTTGGGTGTGCGGGGCATCGGCCACGGGGAGCACGCCGACGGATCGAAGGAGCAGCACTGTGCAGCGCTGGCAAGGCCTGGACGAAGTGCCAGGGGACTGGGGGCCTTCCGTGGTCACCGTCGGCGTGTTCGACGGGGTGCACCGCGGGCACCAGCGCATCGTGGCCCGGGCCCAGGCGGTCGCGTCGGCCCGGCAGCTGCCCGTGGTGGTGGTCACCTTCGACCCGCACCCGGATGAGGTGATCCGGCCTGGCTCGCACCCGCCGCTGCTGGTCACCGTCCGGCGCCGGGTCCAGCTGCTGGGCGAGCAGGGCTGCGCCGCGGTCTGCGTGCTGCCGTTCACACTGGACTTCTCCCGGCTGGGTCCGGACGAGTTCGTCCGGACCGTGCTGGCCGACCGGCTGCACGCCCGCTGGGCCGTGGTCGGGGAGAACTTCCGGTTCGGCCACCGGGCCGCGGGTGACGTGCGGCTGCTGGCCGAGCTGGGCGAGAAGTACGAGTTCGGCGCGGAAGGCGTGCCGCTGCTCACCGAGCACGGCGTGACCATCTCCTCGAGCGAAATCAGGGACCTGTTGAACGCCGGTGACGTGGCCGGTGCCGCCCGCGACCTGGGCCGCCCGCACCGGGTGGAAGGCGTCGTGGTGCGCGGTCACCAGCGCGGCCGGGCGCTCGGCTTCCCCACCGCCAACCTGGAGACCACGCCCTACCCGGCGGTACCGGCCGACGGGGTGTACGCGGGCTGGCTGGCCAGCCTGGACTCCGACGGGCGGGAAACCACGCGCTGGCCCGCCGCGATCTCGGTCGGCACCAATCCGACCTTCGAGGGGCGGGACCGGACCGTGGAGGCGTACGCGCTGGACCGGGACGACCTCGACCTGTACGGGGTGCACGTCGCGGTGGACTTCGCGGCCCGGCTGCGCGGCATGGTCCGCTTCGACTCAGCCGCCGCCCTGGTCGAGCAGATGTACCAGGACGTGGACGCCGCCCGCGCCCTGGTCGGCGGTAACTAACCGCTGGTCATCGTGTACTGTCCCACGTGGTACCTTTGATAGCAGCCGGCGAGTTCCGGCCTGAGTCAGCTGCACCCTCAAGCGGCTGGCTGTGGGGCCCTTCTGAGCCCCGTTTCATGACATGCCACGAAGATAGGAATGCCACGTGCCCCTGGACACAGCCGTCAAGAAGGAGATCATCGCGGGTAACGCGACCAATGAGGGTGACACCGGCTCGCCGGAGGTCCAGGTCGCACTGCTGACGCGGCGGATCAACGATCTGACCGAGCACCTCAAGGTGCACAAGCACGACCACCACAGCCGGCGCGGACTGCTGCTGCTGGTTGGGCGCCGCCGGCGCCTGCTGCAGTACCTGGCCCGTACCGACATCGGGCGCTACCGTGCGCTCATCAGCAAGCTGGGCCTGCGCAGGTAGGCCAGGACAACTCAAGAAGGAACATCCCGCGGCCCCGTTCCGGAGCGCATGGCGCGCAAGGACCGGTCCTCGGTAGTGGTTCTCGGGTCGCCATGCTCCCTGGCGGGGGCAGCCGGGCCGAGAGCTTCGATCGAAGACCGGGCCGGCCGTCGGCCCGGGCAGGCTGGGATCAGCCACACGCCACCGGCGAGGGTAACGCGGGACCTCAATCAAGGAGGTCTCACCCGTGGAGGGTGTATATACCGCCGAAGCCGTTATCGATAACGGAGCCTTCGGCACTCATACCATCAAGTTCGAGACCGGCAGGCTGGCCAGGCTAGCCGCCGGTTCTGCCGTTGCGTATCTGGACGAAGAGACCGTGGTGCTGTCCGCCACCACGGCGGGTAAGCACCCCAAGGAGGGGCTGGACTTCTTCCCGCTCACCGTGGACTGCGAAGAGCGGATGTACGCGGTGGGCCGGATTCCCGGCTCGTTCTTCCGCCGGGAGGGCCGCCCGTCCGAGGACGCCATCCTCACCTGCCGGCTGATCGACCGGCCGCTCCGCCCGTCGTTCGTCAAGGGTCTCCGCAACGAAGTTCAGGTTGTCGAGACGATCCTCGCGCTCAATCCTGAGCACCTGTACGACGTCGTCGCCATCAACGCCGCGTCCCTGTCCACCATGCTCGCCGGGCTGCCGTTCTCGGGTCCGATCGCGGGCGTGCGGGTCGCCCTGATCAAGGGCCAGTGGGTCGCGTTCCCTACTCACGAGCAGCTGAACGAGGCCACCTTCGACATGGTGGTCGCGGGCCGGATGCTCCCGGACGGCGACGTGGCCATCATGATGGTCGAGGCCGAGTCCACCACCGGCACGCTCGGCCTGCTGGCCGACTCGGGCAGCGGCGCGGTGGCGCCCACCGAGGACACCGTGCCGGAGGGCCTGGAGGCGGCCAAGCCGTTCCTCAAGGCGCTCTGCGAGGCGCAGCAGCGGGTCGCCGACCAGGCGGCCAAGCCGACCAGCGAGTTCCCCGTGTTCGCGGACTATCAGCAGGACGTTTACGACGCGGTGGCTGCCGAGGTCTCCGACGAGCTGGCCCGGGTGCTGACCATCGCGGGCAAGCAGGAGCGCGAGACCGAGACCGACCGGGTCAAGGCGCTCGCCCAGGAGAAGCTCGCCACCCAGTTCGAGGGCCGGGAGAAGGAGATCAGCGCCGCGTTCCGCGCGCTGACCAAGAAGCTGGTCCGCGAGCGGATCATCCGGGACGGCGTCCGCATCGACGGCCGCGGCCTGACCGACATCCGCCAGCTGTCCGCCGAGGCGCACGTGCTGCCCCGGGTGCACGGCTCGGCCCTGTTCGAGCGGGGCGAGACCCAGATCCTGGGCGTCACCACGCTGAACATGCTGCGCATGGAGCAGATGCTGGACACGCTCAACCCGGAGCGGACCAAACGCTACATGCACAACTACAACATGCCGCCGTACTCCACCGGGGAGACCGGCCGGGTTGGCTCGCCCAAGCGCCGCGAGATCGGCCACGGCGCGCTGGCCGAGCGCGCGCTGCTGCCGGTGCTGCCCAGCCGGGAGGAATTCCCGTACGCGATCCGCCAGGTGTCCGAGGCGCTCGGGTCCAACGGCTCCACCTCGATGGGCTCGGTGTGCGCCTCCACCATGTCGCTGCTGGACGCGGGCGTCCCGCTGAAGGACATGGTCTCCGGCATCGCCATGGGGCTGATCAGCGAGGGCGGCCAGTACGTCACGCTGACCGACATCCTGGGCGCCGAGGACGCGTTCGGTGACATGGACTTCAAGGTGGCCGGCACCAAGGACGTCATCACCGCGCTGCAGCTGGACACCAAGCTGGACGGCATCCCGGCCACGGTGCTGGCCGCGGCGCTGAAGCAGGCCCGCGGGGCCCGGCTGACCATCCTGGAAGTTATGCGCGAGGCGATCGACGCCCCGGGCGAGATGAGCCCGCAGGCGCCGCGGATCATCACCATCAAGGTGCCGGTGGACAAGATCGGCGAGGTGATCGGGCCCAAGGGCAAGATGATCAACTCGATCCAGGAGGAGACCGGGGCCGAGATCACCATCGAGGACGACGGCACGATCTACATCGGCGCCACCGACGGGACGTCCGCCGAGGCGGCGCGGACCACGATCAACGCGATCGCCAACCCGCACATGCCGGAGGTCGGCGAGCGGTTCCTGGGCACCGTCGTCAAGACGACCACGTTCGGCGCGTTCATCTCGCTGCTGCCCGGCAAGGACGGGCTGCTGCACATCACCCAGCTGCGCAAGCTGCACGGTGGGGCCCGGATCGAGAACGTGGACGACGTGGTCAAGGTGGGCGACAAGATCCAGGTCGAGATCCGCGAGATCGACGACCGGGGCAAGCTGTCGCTGGTCCCGGTCGAGGTGGTCGAGCGCGAGGCGGCCGCGGCCGCGGCCGGCGGTGACGGCGGCGGCAGCCCGAACGGCGACGGCTCGTCCGGCCAGCGCCCCCGCGGTGACCGGGAGCCCGGCGACCGGGAGGCTCGCGCGGGCGGCGACCAGGGCGGTGCGGACAGCCACCGCACCCGGCACCGCGAGCGCCGGCACCGCGACAACTCGTGAGCATGGGAGACACGTGGACCGGGCAGCAGGATGAGGACACCGGGGCCGTCCGGCGCACTGCGCTGCCGGGCGGGCTCCGGGTCATCACCGAGTCACTGCCGCACGTGCGGTCGGCTGCGTTCGGCATCTGGGCGGGGGTGGGGTCCCGGGACGAGGGCCCCGCTCACGTCGGCGCCACGCACTACCTGGAACACCTGCTGTTCAAGGGGACCAGGCAGCGCACCGCGCTGGAGATCTCGGCCGCCATCGATGCGGTCGGCGGCGAGCTGAACGCGTTCACCGGCAAGGAGTACACCTGCTATTACGCGCGGGTGCTGGACGCCGACCTGCCGCTGGCCATCGACGTGCTGTCCGACATGGTGACCAGTTCGCTGATCACGGGCAAGGATGTGGATGCCGAGCGTGGCGTGATCCTTGAGGAGATCGCCATGAACGACGACGATCCCGCGGACACGGTGCACGAGGCGTTCGTCGGCCAGCTGTTCGGTGACACCCCGCTCGGCCGGCCGATCCTCGGCACGGTGGACTCGATCAACGCGATCACCCAGGCGCAGATCGCCGAGCACTACCAGGCCCGGTACACCCCGGACAACCTGGTGGTGGCGGCGGCCGGCAACCTGGATCACGATGTGCTGGTCGCGCACGTGCAGCGGGCGTTCGGCCCGGCGCTGGCCCAGGGCCGGGAACCGGCCGCGCCGCGGCTCGCCGGGCCGGGCACCGGGGTGCCGGAGGCCGCGCCGGGCGGCACCGGGATCCGCCTGGTGTCCCGCCCGCTGGAGCAGGCCAACCTGGTGCTGGGCTGCTCGGGCCTGCGGCGTACCGACGACCGCCGGTTCGCGCTCGGCGTGCTCAACGCGGCGCTCGGCGGCGGCATGTCCTCCCGGCTGTTCCAGGAGGTCCGGGAGAAGCGCGGCCTGGCCTACTCGGTGTACAGCTTCACCACCCAGCACGCGGACAGCGGGATCTGGGGCATCTACGCGGGCTGCCTGCCGTCCAAGGCCGACGAGGTGCTGTCCATCTGCCGGGACGAGGTGGCCAAGGTCGTGGCGCACGGGCTGACCGACGTCGAGCTGGACCGCGGCAAGGGGCAGCTGCGCGGCTCGATGGTGCTCGGCCTGGAGGACCCGTCCTCGCGGATGAGCCGGCTGGGCAAGTCCGAGCTGGTCTACCCGCGGCTGGAGCCGGTGGACGAGATCCTGGCCGCGATCGAGGCGGTCAGCCACGACGACATGCACGCGGTGGCCGAGGAGATCCTCACCGCGCCCCAGGTGCTGGCCGTGGTCGGGCCCTACGATGACAGTGCGGCGTTCGCCGGCGTGCTCGGGTAACACGCTGTGGCTGGCCAAGCGCCAGGACGGCGGGGAAGCGGGACGCGATGATCAAGGTCGGGGTGCTCGGCGCGCTGGGCCGGATGGGCACCGCGGTCGGCCAGGCCGTGTCCGGCGCGGACGACCTCGAGGTCGGCGCCGCGGTGGACGCGGGTGACCCGCGGGAGGACCTGACCGGCTGCGCGGTCGTGGTCGACTTCACCCACCCCGGTGTGGTCATGGACAACCTGCACTGGTGCATCAGCCACGGGCTGGACACCGTGGTCGGCACGTCCGGGTTCGACGAGGCGCGGCTGGCCCAGGTGCGGGACTGGCTGGCCGGGGCACCTTCGGTGCGGGTGCTGATCGCGGCCAACTTCTCCGTCGGCGCGGTGCTGATGATGCGGTTCGCCGCACAGGCGGCCCGCTTCTTCGAGTCAGCCGAGATCATCGAGCTGCACCATGCGGGCAAGGCCGATGCCCCGTCCGGCACGGCGGCACGGACCGCAGGACTGATCGCTGCGGCCCGTTCTCAGGCCGGTCTTGGCGCGTCGCCGGACGCCACGGTGACCGCGGTTGAGGGGGCCCGCGGCGCCGTGCTGGACGACGTGCACGTGCACTCGGTCCGGCTGGCTGGCCTGATCGCGCACCAGGAGGTGCTGCTGGGCGGGCACGGCGAGACGCTGACCATCCGGCACGACTCGCTGGACCGGGCCTCGTTCATGCCCGGCGTGCTGCTCGCGGTGCGCCAGCTCGGCACGCTGCCACCCGGCCTGACCTTCGGCCTGGAGCCGCTGCTCGGGTTGGGGTGACCGGCGCGGGTATCGTCGAGCCATGTGCCGCAGCATCAAGACCCTGCGCCCGCCCTACGCCGAGCAGGTGACCGACGAGGACGTCCGGGCCGCAGCGCGTCAGTACGTAAAGAAGATCAGCGGGTTCCAGCGCCCGGCCAAGCACAACGCGGAAGCCTTCGAGCAGGCCGTGCAGGACGTGGCCAAGGCCACGTCGGTGTTGCTCAGCCGGCTTGAGATACGGTAGCGGGTACGGGGCAGGACAGCTATCAGGCGCAGCTCCACCGGGGGTGACATGCTCAGGTTCATTCTGAACATTATCTGGCTGGTGCTCTGCGGGTTCTGGATGGCGATCGCCTACGCAATAGCCGGGCTGCTCTGCTTTGTCTTGTTCTTCCTGGTGGTCACGATCCCGTTCGGCATCGCGGCGTTCCGGATCGCCGGCTACGTGCTGTGGCCGTTCGGCCGGTCGATCGAGCGGCGCGAGGGGGCCGGTGTCGCCTCGCTGATCGGCAACATCATCTGGGTCATCCTGTTCGGCTGGGAGCTGGCGCTCGGTCATCTGATCACCGGCATCCTGCTCTGCATCACGATCATCGGGATCCCGCTCGGGCTGGCCAACTTCAAGATCATCCCTATTTCGCTGGTGCCGCTCGGGGTGCACGTCGTGCCGTCCAGCCAGCTATATCCGGGCTATCGCTGACCGGCCCGGTGGGCGTACCTTCGGCACATGTGTCGCGATATCAAGATCCTGCGCGCCCCGTACGCGGCCACGACCAGTGACCAGGACGTGCAGGCCGCGGCGATTCAGTACGTGCAGACGGTGACCGGGTTCCGCCGCCCACTGCCCGCCGACGCCGAGGCGTTCGACCGGGCCGTGAGCATGATCGCCAGCGTTACGCGCGATCTGCTGGGCCGTCTCGAGGTGCCCACCGCCAATCACACTGGGTCGTTACCCGCGGCTACGGTTCCCCCATGGTGGGGGCGTGCGTGATAGCCAGCGAGTTCGGCGGGGTCAGGTCGACCCCGTCCGGGTCGTTCAGGTAGCCCGGCGCCGTCCCGGGCACGCCCTTGTGGCCGTACTGCCAGACGATCCGGTTGGTCACCGGGTCGATCACGATGACCCGGTCGTTGAAGTCGTCGTTGACCAGGATGTCCCCGTTGGGCAGCGGGAGGGCCAGCGACGGGTGGTCGAGCCCGCCGAACCGCCAGAGCAGCTGGCCGGCTGCGTTGAACTCCACCACCTGGCCCGCGGTTGAATAGTCCACGGTCAGGTACCGGCCGGGATAGATCTCGTTGCTGTCCGACGGATAGGCGACGCGGGGCGGGTTGGCCGACCAGGACACGTGGCCGGACAGGCGCAGCGCGTTCACCCAGTCCCCGTTGATCTCGGTGACCAGGTACTTGCCGTTGGTCATCGGGAACGCGCCGTTCGGGCTGCCCCAAGTGGCCGGCGGGCTGTGCCAGCAGCCATAGCCGGCCTGCCCGATGACCCGCTGCGGATGATGGGTTGGCGGCCTGATCAGCAGCACCCGGCAGTTCTTGATGTCCGCGGTGATCAGGCTGCCGCTGGGCAGCATCATCGCGTCATCCGGGTTGGACACGTGGTTGTCGCCGGACCCGGGCTGCCACGGTACGCCGTACCGGTAGACGATCCGGCGGGTGGCGATGTCGATCACGCTGATCACCGAGGCGTCCTCCTCGGTCGCGACGATCTGCTTCCCGTCCGGGGTGAAGAAGGCGTCGTCCGGCACCGGGAACGTCTCGCCCTTGGCCAGGTCGCCGGGTTGCGGGAACTGCCACCGGACCCGGCCCTGCGGGTCGACGATGAGCAGCCGGTTGTTCTTGTGGTCGGCGATCAGCACGTCACTAGGCAGCGCCGCGGGGTTCGAGCCGGGCCGCAGATGGCCGCTGCTGAGCGGCCGCCCCAGCCACGGCAGGCTGGCCGTCTGGGCCGCGGGCGGGTCCGGGGCCAGCTGGATCAGGGTCACGGTGGGCACCGGGCGGACGCCGTTGTCCCCGCCGACCAGGAACGCGGTGCCGCCGGTCACCGCCACCCCGGCGTTGGCCACCGGCACCGGCAACTGCCCCGCCACCCTGACGCCCGCCTGGCCGGGCTGATAGCTGAGCAGCTGACCCGTGATGGCGGTCACCGGGTTCGCTTGCGGCTGGCTGACCTGGCCGCCCGCGATGAACACCGTCCCGCCCAGGGCGAACGCGGCCGCCCCGGTCACCGGCCGCGGCAGATGCCCGGCTATGGCCGCGTGCGCGGTCCCGGTCCGGCCGGCGGCCGACACGGTGACCCGCTGGATGTCGCTGGTCGGGCCGGCGGCCGCCTGCCCGCCGAACACCCAGATCTGCTGGCCCAGGGCGGCCACCGCCGGGTCCCGGACCGGCACCGGCAGCCGGGCCACCGCGCGGAAGTGCCGGCCGTCCGTGGTGGCCAGCACATCGGCCGCAGCGCCCGTCCCGGCGGCGCCGCCCAGTAGGTACGCGGTACCGCCGATGGTCACCGCGGCCAGCCCGGACCGGGGCCCCGGGAGCCGGCCCGCCACGGTGGAAGTGCCCCCCTGGGCGCCGATCTGCTGCACAGTGGTTTGCTGCACGGGGGTTTGCTGCACGGGGGTTTGCTGCCCGGGGGTTTGCTGCCCGGTGGTTTGCTGCCCGAGGGCCACCTGGTCCCCGCCGCCGAACAGGAAGCCCCCGCCGTTCAGGATGGCCCCGGCCGCGCCCGGCCTGGCCGCGGCCAGGCGGCCCACCACGGTCGTGTTGCCGGTCACCGGGTTGAGCAGGCGGACCGTGCTGCTGGCCGCCGACCGCTGGCTGAGCCCGCCCAGGATGAGCAGATCCGGTCCGTGCGGCAGCACGACGGCCCGGGACACCCCGGCCGGCAGCTGGTACGCGGCCGGGACGACCCGCACGGTGGCCGCGTCGGTGGCATGCCTGGCATCCACGTCGGCCCGGGCTGGTCCAGCCGGGTGCCGAGCCGGGGCCGACCGGCCGGACGTCGTGCACGCGGCCACCAGCAGCACCCCGCTGACTCCGGTAACGGCGAGCCAGACCCGGGCGCTGCCTCGCCACCTGACCCGGCGCGGGCCACTGGCCGACACGGCATCAACCCCCTGTCTCCAGACTCTCACCTGGCCGGTCCGATCGCCCAGCCGCCGTCACACGCACTCCCCAGATCCCAGCCTGACACTCATCACCAAGCCCGCGCGCCCACTTGCGGAATGTAACTCTCACCCCACCAGCCCCATCAGCCACGTTGATCACGAGCCGCGACTTCTGTGCACCGGGTGCGGGGTGTGGGGGGCCGGGTGTGGGTGCGGGCGTGGGCCTAGGCCGGTTAAGCGGTTTCGGCGCTGGCGGCGGACTCCAGGCCGAGTTCGGTGATCGAGGTGTCCCGCATCTTGAACTTCTGCACCTTGCCGGAGACCGTCATCGGGAACTCCGTGGTGATCCGCAAGTACCGGGGGATCTTGAAGTGGGCGATCTGGCCGGTGCAGAACTCGCGGAGTTCCTGCTCGGTCAGTTGCTGGCCGGGCCGGAGCTTGACCCAGGCGCAGATCTCCTCGCCGTACCGGGCATCCGGCACCCCGATGACCTGGACGTCCTCGATGGCCGGGTGGCTGTACAGGAACTCCTCGATCTCCCGCGGGTAGACGTTCTCCCCGCCACGGATGATCATGTCCTTGATCCGGCCGACGATGTTCAGGTAGCCGACCTCGTCCATCACGGCCAGGTCGCCGGTGTGCATCCAGCGCGCCTGGTCGATGGCCTGGCTGGTCTGCTCCGGGTCGTCCCAGTAGCCGAGCATCACCGAGTAGCCCCGGGTGCACATCTCCCCGGTGGCGCCGCGCGGCAGAGTCAGCCCGGTCTCCGGATCGACGATCTTCACCTCGACGTACGGGTGCACCCGGCCCACGGTGGAGACCCGGCGCTCCATGTCGTCATCGGCCCGGGTCTGCGCGGACACCGGGGATGTTTCGGTCATCCCGTAACAGATCGTCACCTCGGCCATATGCATCTCGCTGACCACGCGCTTCATCACCTCGACCGGGCACGGCGAGCCGGCCATGATGCCGGTGCGCAGCGAGGACAGGTCATACGACGCGAAGTCGGGCCGCGCCAGCTCGGCGATGAACATGGTGGGCACGCCGTACAGCGAGGTGCACCGCTCCGCGGCCACCGCCCGCAGCGTGGCCGCCGGGTCGAAGCCAGCGGCCGGGATGACGATGGCCGCCCCGTGCGTGGTGCAGGCCAGGTTGCCGAGGACCATGCCGAAGCAGTGGTAGAACGGCACCGGGATGCAGACCCGGTCCTGCTCGGTGTACCGGCAGCCCTCGCCGATGAAGTAGCCGTTGTTCAGGATGTTGTGGTGGGACAGCGTGGCGCCCTTGGGGAAGCCGGTGGTGCCGCTGGTGTACTGGATGTTGATCGGGTCGTCGAAGGACAGCATGGCCTGCCGCTCGGCCAGCTGGTCCCCGCCGCCCGCGATCGGCATCCGGCCGACCACGAACAGCTCGTCCCAGTCGGCCGAGCCCAGGTAGATGACCCGGTCCAGGCCGGGCAGGCCGCCGCGGACCCCGTCCACCATGGCCCGGTAGTTGCTGGTCTTGAACGACTCCGCGCTGACCAGCAGCCGGACCCCGGACTGGCCCAGCGCGTAGCTCAGCTCGTGGCTGCGGTAGGCCGGGTTGATGTTGACCAGGATCACGCCCGCCTTGGCCGTGGCGTACTGCAACAGCACCCATTCGGCGCAGTTCGGCGCCCAGATGCCGACCCGGTCGCCCGCCTTGATCCCGGCCGCGATCAGACCCCGGGCCAGCGTGTCGGTGTCCGCGTCCAGCTGGGCATAGGTCCACCGCCGCCCGGCCGGCACGTCCACCACAGCCTCCCGGTCGCCGAACGCCGCCGCGATCCGGGTGAGGTTGGCGCCGATCGTCTCGCCGAGCAGGGTCTGCTCCGCGGTTCCGTGGCTGTAGGACAGCTGGGCTGGCTCGGTCATGACACCCCTCCGACGTTGGCTGGCTCCATAATTCCTGTTCAGGCCCTGCGCTGTGAATGGCAAGGGGGTCCGGAGATGTCACTGGCGGGGTTGCTGCCTCGTCTTACGAGGTGCAGGCAATCCTCGATCAAGGAGCAGATGATGAACCTCGCGCTGTGGATCGCTGCCGGGGTGCTGGCCGCTGTCCTCCTGGTCGCCGCCATCAATAAGCTGGTCCTTCCCCAGGAGAAGCTGGCCGCCTTTCCGGGTGGGGGATGGGTCGAAGACTTCAGTCCCGGGGCCCTCAAGGCCATCTCAATCCTCGAGATCCTCGGCGCGGTGGGCCTGATCCTGCCCGCCGTGTTCGGCATCGCGCCGGTTCTGGTGCCGCTGGCTGCTACCGGTGCGGCGTTGCTGTTTGCTGGCGCGGTGATCACGCGCCTGCGCCGTGGCGAGAAGGTAACGATCGTGGTCGACCTGGTCTATCTCGCCCTGGCCGTCTTCGTGGCGTGGGGCCGCTTCGGCCCCGAGTCCTTCCACGGCTGACCATTCACCCTTAGCCACCCAGGGCCGCCGGGCGGGCCGGCCATTGACCCGGCCCGGCGGCTGCGCTGGACTTGGAGCCGACCGAACGGAAGGGAGCCCAACGTGGCTGACGAGCTGTCGTTATACGGGGCGTTGCTCGGCGAGCGGGGCGGCCGGCTCGGCCGGCTGCTGGAAGGCATGATGACGGCCCAGGTCACCTCGGTGCTGGCCCGGCTCGGGGTGCCGGATGAGTTGGCCGGCGGCCCGCTCACCGTGGACCAGCTGGCCCCCCGGGTGGGCGCGGCGCCCGACGCGCTGGGCCGGCTGCTGGCCGCGGCGGCGGCCTACGGGCTGGTCAGCCAGGACAGCCAGGGCAAGTTCGCGCTCACCGAGGACGGTGAGCTGCTCCGCACGGATGTGGACGGCTCGGCCCGGGCCCTGGCTATCGGCTTCTTCGGCCCGCCGATCTGGGCCAACTTCGGCCGGACGGCTGACGTGGTGCGGAACCCGGCGCCGGTCAACCCGGCCGAGCCAGGCGGCGTCTTCGAGTACTACGCCGCGCACCCCGAGGACGCCGTGTGGTTCGCCCAGGGCATGGGCCGGGCCACCACGATCCTGGTCGCCCAGCTGGCCAAGGCCGGGTTCCGGCCACTGACCGGCGGCCGGATCGTCGACGTGGGCGGCGGCCGGGGCACGCTGCTGGCGTACCTGCTGCAGGCGGTGCCGGGCGCCACCGGGGTGCTGCTGGACCGGCCCGAAGCGCTGGCCGCGGCACCTGGCTACCTGGCCGGAGCGGGCGTGGCCGACCGCGTCGAGCTGGTCCCGGGCGACTTCCTGCGCGAGGTGCCCGCGGGTGACCTGCACGTGATCTGCCACACCCTGCACAACTGGGACGACGAGCACGCGCGCGCCATCATCGGTAACTGCTCCCGGGCCAGCCGCCCGGGCGGCGGGCTGATGGTGATCGACCAGGTTCTCCCGGATGGGCCAGAACCATCCGAAGCCCACCTGATGGACCTGATCATGATGCTGGCCGTCGGCGGCCGGGAGCGCACCCGGGCCGAGCATGAGGCGCTGCTCGGGTCGGTCGGCTACACGCTGGTCCGGGAGACCCCGGTGACCGAGGTGCTGCCCTGGCGGGTACTCGAATTCGAGCGGCCCTAGGCGGCCGCGCGCCGATCCGGCCAGACCAGCCACGGGCTGGCGTTAGGAATGGTCGCGGTTAGGCGGCCGTGGCGCTACTGTCAGATACAGGGCCGGCTGGCGGAACCCGCAGACCGCGCGTGCCGCTTCCGAGCCCCGGGAGTAGCCATGGAGTCGTGGATTGTCTGGCTGATCCTCGCCGCGGTGCTGGGCGTGGCCGAGGTGATGACTACGACCCTGGCCTTCGGGCTGATCGCGGTGGGTGCGCTGGTCGCCGCTATCTCCGGCGCGCTGGGCGCCGGGCTGCCGATCCAGCTGGCCGCGTTCGCCGTGGCCACCGGCGCCGGGCTGGGCGTGGTCCGGCCCATCGCCGCGCGGCACATCAAGCAGCCACCGCCGCTGCGCACCGGGGTCTCAGCCCTGGTTGGGCGGCCCGCCAAGGTCATCGAGGAAGTCTCGGACGACGGCGGGCAGGTCCGTATCGGCGGCGAGCTGTGGTCGGCCCGCCCCTATGACGAGTCCCGGGTTATCCCGGCTGGCTCGACCGTCGACGTCTTCGCGATCGAAGGCGCCACCGCACTCGTGCATCCCCGGGAGTAGCCATGGAACTGGCCGGGCTTATCATCGCGCTCGTCGCGGTCATCCTCGTGTTCGTCGTGGTCGGCAGGACCGTCCGGATCGTGCCGCAGGCCCGGGCCCGGAACGTCGAGCGGTTCGGCCGGTACCGCAAGACGCTGGAGCCGGGGATGAACTTCATCGTCCCCATCGTGGACCGGGTCAAGCCGCTCATCGACCTGCGCGAGCAGGTGGTGGCCTTCCGGGGGCAGCCGGTGATCACCGAGGACAACCTGGTGGTGAGCATCGACACGGTGCTGTTCTTCCAGGTCACCGATCCGCGGGCGGCCGACTACGAGATCGTCAACTACATCCAGGCGATCGAGCAGATCACCGCGACCATGCTGCGCAGCGTGATCGGCAACATGGACCTCGAGGAGACCCTGACCTCGCGCGACAAGATCAACACGATGCTGCGCAGCGTGCTTGACGACGCGTCGGGCAAATGGGGGCTCCGGGTCACCCGGGTGGAGATCAAGGCGATCGACCCACCGAAGAGCGTCATCGACGCGATGGAAAAGCAGATGCGGGCCGAGCGGGAAAAGCGCGCCGCGATCCTCACCGCCGAGGGTGTCCGGCAGTCGAAGATCCTGACCGCGGAGGGCGAGAAGCAGAGCCAGATCCTGCGGGCCGAGGGGGACCGGCAGGGGCAGATCCTGCGCGCCGAGGGACAGGCCCAGGCGATCGGCACCGTGTTCCACGCCGTGCATGAGGGGAACGCCGACCCCAAGGTGCTGGCTTACCAGTACCTGCAGACGCTGCCACAACTGGCCCAGGCTGAGGGCAATACATTCTGGGTGATCCCGAGTGAGGTGACCAGCGCGCTGAAGACGCTGAGCACGGCGTTCGGTTCGGCGGACGGCGCCGGGGATGGTGCCGGGAAGGGTGCGGGGGAGGGCGCCACGCCGGAGCAGAACCCGGCGATCGGCCCGGCGCCGGCGCCCAACGGCGCCGCCGCGGAGCCGCGCTCGCCGGGCTAAGGCTGAGTCACCCGTACGTAGTCCACTTTTGCCGGAGGACCGGCGGGCCGGGGGATCCCCCGTTAGGGGTGATGCGGCGCTGGGCCGGGCGCGGCATCGTCGGCAGCAGGACGCCAAAGGAGGCAAAACATGGCGATAGGACCGGTGCAGCTGATCGTCCTGGGGTTCGCTCACCCGGACTTCCACGGAGAGATCATCGCCGAGCTGGAGCGGCTGCGGGAGAACGACACGGTGCGGGTCATCGACGCGCTGGC
>DASXIN010000181.1:0-20604 GCA_036497945.1 Streptosporangiaceae bacterium
AGTTAATGTTGTGGCTGTGGCGGTACCGGGGCCCGTGGTTCGGCGGCCAGTGGTTCGGGGACGAGCCCAACGACATGTCCGCAGCGCGGCGGCGGTGCTCGCGGCCGTCCTGCTCTGCCTGCTGGGCGCGGCCGGCGCCGATGCGGCCACCGCGGCGGGCCAGGTGGCCGGCGGCCCGGTCCGGCCGCTGGTGGCCGGGTCCACACCGCCGCCCATCCGCGGCCCAGGGATCAACAACGCCGCGCTGTCCACCCGGGGCCCGGGCGGCGTGCCCGCCTGCTTCCAGACCGCCCGGCACGGCGCGAACACGGCCCGGTTCAGCTACGCACCGGCCGGCGGGCCGGGCGGCGCCGGGGCGGAAACCATCCGGATGACCGGCTGGACGTCCGGGGATGCCAAGCTGCTGCCCGTACTGGACCTGGGGCAGTGCGCGCCCCCGGCCAGCGGGGGTAAGCGCTACAGCGTGGCTGAGTTCTACCAGTCCAGCCGGCCAGTGCGGTTCGACCTGTACTACCGGACCACGGTGGGCAACTGGCTGTACTGGACCACCAGCCCGGCCATGCCCGCGGCCGGCCGGTGGACGCAGGCTTCGTGGACCACGCCGACCCTGCCACGCGGCGCCACAGCGATCAGCTTCGGCCTGGCCATCGGCTCGAACGGCACACTCTCGGTCAGCCGGTACAGCCTGCAGCCGGTCCGGAACACCGGCGCTCGGCTGCTCGTGTTCGGCGTGGTGGCGCTGGTCCTGCTCGGGTACTTCACGCTGCGGCGGCGCCTGTTCCGGCGCCGCGGGGCGGCCCGGGCGGAGCCCGGTCCGGAGTCGGCCAGCGTGCCGGACAGCGCGGCCGGGCCGCCCGGCCCCCAGTAGCCGCCCGGGCCCAGTAGCCGCCCGGCCGAGGCAGGCCGTACGCTGGCCGCCGGGCCGTGGCTGGCGGGCAGCGGTTGGCGGCCGTGGCTGGCGGCCATGGCTGGCGGAGGGAGACCGCAGGTGCAGCTGATCAGGTTCCGTGCGGCCGGTGGTGCGCCGCGGGTCGGGGTGCTGGACGATGGCGAGGTCAGCGGCCTGCCAGGGATCGGCACCATGGCCGACCTGCTTGCCCTGCCGGTGCTGGCGGTACGCGAGCTGTGCACCGGCCAGGCGGCCGGGGACCCGCCGTTCGAGCCGGTGCGATTCGACCCGGCCAGCCTGCTCGCGCCGCTGGACGGCCGGACCGAGGTGTGGGCGGCCGGGGTCACCTACGAGCGGTCCAGGAGCGCCCGGGTGGCGGAGACCCTGGACTCGGCGGACATCTACGAGCGGGTGTACGACGCGCCTCGGCCGGAGCTGTTCTTCAAGTCGGCCGCCTGGCGGGTGGCCGGGCCGGGTGCCCCGGTCAGCGTGCGGGCCGACTCGCAGGTGAACGTGCCCGAGCCGGAACTGGCCGCGGTGCTCAACTCGGCGGGCGAGCCGGTCGGCTACACCATCTGCAACGACCTGAGCTCCCGGTCGATCGAGGGGGAGAACCCGCTGTACCTGCCGCAGGCCAAGATCTACCTGGGCGGTTGCGCGGTCGGGCCGTGGATCCGGCCCGCCTGGGAAGTGCCGGACCCGTACAACCTGAGCATGGAGATGACGATCAGCCGGGACGGCGCGGCCGCCTGGGCCGGCCAGGCCAGCACCCGGGGGCTGCGCCGGACTGTGGCCGAGCTGGCCCGGTTCCTGTTCCGCGAGGACGAGTTCCCGGCGGGCGTGCTGCTGTCCACCGGGACCAGCCTGGTCCCGGATCTGCCGTTCACGCTGCGCGCGGGCGACGAGATCCGGATCTCCATCGCCGAGATCGGCGCACTGGTCAACCGGGTGGTGCGGGGCAAAGCCGCGCTGGCCGGCGCCGACGCGGGGCCCGCCGCCTGACCGCGGGGGCCCGCCGCCGGGCCCGCTGGGGCCGGCCGGAGGGCTCGCCGCGCGCTGAGCGCTACTCCAGGTGCGCGGTGTCGTTGTAGCCGCGGAGGATCCACCGCTGGGGCGTGATGACCAGGCGGGAGATGGACCCGTTGTCCGCGCCCAGGAAGGCGAACGGGCGGGACCCGGTGGCCAGCGCCAGTGCCTGGCCGATCACCCCGCCATGCACCACCACCGCGACCCGCTGATCCGGGTGAGCGGCGGCGATCCGCCGGATCGCGCCGCCGACCCGGGCGGCGAACGCCGAGGCTGGCTCGGCGCCCGGGATGACGTCCCAGCGTTCTTCGGCCCACATCCGCTCGGCGATGGGATGGTTCTCGGCCACCTTCTTGCGGAACAGGCCGGCCTCCCATTCACCCAGGTTGACCTCACGCAGGTCCGGCTCCACCTGCGGGGTCAGGCCCAGCCGCTGGGCCAGCGGCGCCGCGGTCTGCGAGGTGCGGCGCAGCGTGGTCACGTAGATCGCGTCGATCCGCATCTTGGCCAGCCGCTCGGCGACCAACTCGGCCTGGGCCCGCCCGTTGGCCGCCAGCTCCGGGTCGGCATGGCCGTCCACCAGCGGGAACGGTTCGTCCAGGTACGCGGCCTGCGACTCACCATGCCGGATCAGCAGCAGCTCGGTGCCGCCCGGCGGCAGCCGGAAGCGGGCCTGCCGGTAGACCAGCGCGCCCGGGTGCGGTGGCTGGTCGGGCAGGTCGGGGACAGGTTTGTGTTCGGGGATCACCACCTGGGCAGGGTAGCCCGGCCGGCTGCGGACCCCGCGGCCGGGCGGGGTCCACAGCCGGCCGAGGTCGGCAGCCGGGCGGCGTCCGCAGCCAGACGGAGTCCGCGGCCGGGCGGAGTCCGCGGCCGGGCGGAGTCCGCGGCGCCCTGGTCAGCGCCGGGAGGCGAACCAGGGCTGGTGCAGATCCAGGTACCTGACGTCGTCCAGCAGGGCCATCTCCTCGTCCAGCAGCTGGGCCGCGTCGGCCGGCATTTCCTGCTGCTCCGCCGCGCGGGCCTGCTGCTCTGAGGTGAACGCGATGGTCTCGGTGAAGAAGCCCGCGTCGTCGATGGCGATGGTCGCGCCGATCACGTCCGGCCGGACCTTGGCCACCAGGTCACCGGACTGCTCGGCCAGCGCGTGCAGCCGGTCCCGGTCGCGCACCGTGCCCTGGATGACCTGGACGAAGCCAGCCTGGTCCGAGCCGCCGCTGAGCAGCAGCATGACGTCGGCGCAGTCGTGGAACGTGACCGGGCCGGCGAAGCAGCGTTCCATCTCCTGCCACCAGACCGCCTGTTCCGGCCGGGCGCTGTTGCGCTGGGCCGCCTCCCGGGACTCGAAGCGCACCACGGCCACCAGCATCCCGTCGTCGGTGACCCCGTACGTGCCGCCGAGCCAGCCAGCCGCGCCCGGCTCGAGGTCGCGCTCCCAGCGCTCCATGGTCTGCCGGGCCGCGGCCGTGTCGCCGATCCGGCCCTGGATGATCTGCAGGAA
This sequence comes from Streptosporangiaceae bacterium, assembly GCA_036497945.1. Lineage (GTDB taxonomy): Bacteria > Actinomycetota > Actinomycetes > Streptosporangiales > Streptosporangiaceae > RYN-230. The sequence goes on from DASXIN010000181.1 coordinate 3,417, forward strand.
CATGACATACACCCCCCGTGTCTGGCCGGCCGGCGCCAGCATCCCCCCGGATCGCGCAGGCCAGCCGCAGGTCGATCCCGTTATTGTACGAATCTGCCCGCTGCCGGGGTGGGCATGCAGCCCGCCGGGCGGGCGCGCGGAGGAGGGCAGATGGCTCCAGCGGAGTACGACTTCATCATCGTCGGTGGCGGCAGCGCCGGCAGCGCCCTCGCCAACCGGCTGTCCGCCGATGCGCGGACCCGGGTGCTCGTGCTCGAGGCTGGCCGGCCGGACTACCCGTGGGACGTCTACATCCACATGCCCGCCGCGCTGACCTTCCCGATCGGCAACCGGTTCTACGACTGGGGCTACCGGAGCGAGCCGGAGGCCGGGCTGAACGGGCGCAGCATCTACCACGCCCGGGGCAAGGTGCTCGGCGGGTCGAGCAGCATCAACGGCATGATCTTTCAGCGCGGCAACCAGCTGGACTACCAGCGCTGGGCGGCCGACCCGGGGATGGCTGACTGGGACTATGCGCACTGCCTGCCCTACTTCAAGAAGATGGAGACCTGCCTGGCCGGGGCGGACGAGTTCCGCGGCGGCGACGGCCCGCTGATTCTGGAACGCGGGCCGGCCACCAGCCCGCTGTTCCAGGCTTTCTTCCAGGCCGTGCAGCAGGCCGGGTACCAGCTGACCAAGGACGTGAACGGATACCGGCAGGAGGGTTTCGCGGCGTTCGACCGGAACATCTCCCGGGGGCGGCGGCTCAGCGCGGCGCGCGCCTACCTGCACCCGGTGCGCAGCCGGCGCAACCTCGACGTGACCACCCGGGCCTTCGTCACCAAGATCATTTTTGAGGGACGCCGGGCGGTCGGCGTGGAGTACCGGCAGGGCAGTGTCAGCGGCGGTGCCATCGGCGGCGGCGGGAGCCAGGCCCGGCTGGTCCGCGGCGACGAGATCATCCTGTGCGGCGGGGCCATCAACTCCCCGCAACTGCTGCAGCTGTCCGGGGTGGGCGGCGCGGAACTGCTCCGCGGGCTGGGTATCCACGTCGTCGCCGACCTGCCCGGGGTGGGCGAGAACCTGCAGGACCACCTCGAGGTCTACGTGCAGTACGGGTCCAAGCTGCCGGTATCGGTGGCCCCGGCACTGAAGCTGCGCAACCGGCCCATGGTCGGCGCGAAATGGCTGTTCCTGCGCAGCGGCCCCGGGTCGACCAACCACTTCGAGGGCGGTGGGTTCATCCGCAGTAACGACGAGGTGGCCTACCCCAACCTGATGTACCACTTCCTGCCGATCGCGATCCGCTACGACGGCTCGTCGCCCGCGGGCGGGCACGGCTACCAGGTGCACGTCGGCCCGATGTACTCCGACTCTCGCGGCACGGTCCGGATCGTGTCCCGCGACCCCGAGGTGCACCCGGCGCTCCGGTTCAACTACCTGTCCACGCCGACCGACCACAAGGAGTGGGCCGAAGCCATCCGGATCACCCGGAACATCCTGAACCAGCCCGCGTTCGACGAGTTCAACGCGGGTGAGCTGTCGCCTGGTCCGGACGTCTCCACCGACGAGCAGATCCTGGACTGGGTGCGCCAGGACGCGGAGACCGCGCTGCACCCGTCGTGCACCTGCAAGATGGGCACCGGCGACGGGGCGGTGGTCGACCCGGCCAGCCTGCGGGTGCACGGCCTGGATGGGCTACGCATCGTGGACGCCTCGGTGATGCCGTACATCACCAACGGCAACATCTACGCGCCGGTGATGATGACCGCGGAGAAGGCGGCCGACCTGATCCTGGGCAACACCCCGCTGCCGCCCGAGAACGTCGAGTTCTACCGGCACCAGCCGGGCACCCCCGCCCCGGCGGCGTAGTGTGACCGGCACGGACGAGACCAGGGATCCGGCCACCAGGGATCCAAGGAAGCTGCGCGGCGAGGCGCCGCTGCTGGACGCCTGGCTGACGGTCACCGCGCAGGCCCAGGCCGGCCAGCTCACCCCGATGAGCGTGCCCGGGCACAAGCAGCGGCTGGACCTGACCGGCGCGGTAACCGCGGGCGACGCGCCGCTGTACGGCGGGCTGGACACCATCAAACACGCCGACTACCTGCTAGCCGAAGGGGAGCGGCTGGCCGCCCAGCTGTGGGCCGCGGACTGGTGCCGGTTTTCGGTGGCCGGCTCGACGCACGGCAACCAGGCGCTGGCCTTGGCGGCGGGCCAGCCCGGGCAGCCGATCGTGCTCACCCGGGCGCTGCACCGCTCGCTGCTGCTCGGCATCGTGCTGGCCGGCCTGGAGCCGGTCTGGGTGCTGCCCGAGGTGGACCCGGCGACCGGGTTGCCCGGACCGGTCCCGGTGGCCGCGGTCGAGGCGGCGCTGGCCGGCCACCCGGACGCCTGCGCGGTGTTCCTCGGCGACCCGTCCTACGTCGGCACTATCGGCGACCTGTCCGGGCAGGCCGCCGCGGCGCACCGGGCCGGGGTGCCGCTGCTGGTGGACGCGGCCTGGGCCGCGCATCTCGGTTTCCATCCGGACCTGCCGCCGCACGCGCTGGCCGCGGGCGCGGACGGCATGGTGACCAGCGCGCACAAGGCGCTGCCCGCGTACACCCAGGGCGCGCTGGTGCTGGCGCGCACCAGTCAGGCGGGCAACGGCCGGCTGGACGCCGACCGGCTGAACCGGGCCTTCGACGCCACGCACACCACCAGCCCGGCGGGCGCGATCATGGCCAGTATCGATGCGGCGCGGGCGCTGCTGGCCCGGGACGGAACGGAGCTATGTGGCCGGCTGCTCCGCGTGGTGGCCGCGGCCAAGCAGCGACTCCGCGCGGAACCCGGCCTGGACGTGCTGGACGGGCCGGGTGTCGAGCCGGCCAAGCTGGTGGTGCTGCTGGCCGGCGCCGGGGTGCACGGGAACGCGGTGGAGGCGGACCTGATCGCCGCCGGGATGCCGGTGGAGATGGCGGACCGGGACACGATCGTCCCGATCGTGACGCTGGCCGACGACGAGCACACCGTGGCCCGGTTCACCGACGTCCTGCTGGCCGCAGTGCGGCGGCGCCGGGGGCCGCCGCGGCGGCCACTGCCCGCCGCGGCCTGGCTGGTCACCCCGGAGCCGGCCATCCCGCCCCGGCAGGCCTTCTTTTTGCCGCACGAAACGCTCCCCGCGACGGCAGCCGTCGGCCGGGTATCCGCCGAACTGGTGGCGCCGTACCCGCCGGGCGTCCCGGTGCTCGCTCCCGGCGAGGTGATCACCACGGCGGCCCTGGACGCGCTGCGCGCGACGCTGGCCGACGGCGGCCGGATCGCCTACGCGGCCGATGCCAGCCTGGCCACCTTCCAGGTCGTCGCCCGCGAGTGACCCCGGGACGCTGAATCTCCTGCGCTGAATCTCCTGCGCTGGGGGCATTGTCGGGTCAGCTGTCCCGGGCCTAGCCTGAGCCGATGGATGATCTTCTGCGGGTCCCTCGGGTGACGGCGGCGGTAGCCGCGTTCGGCTTGGTGCTGGGGCTCTGCGTCGTGGCGGGGCCAGCCAGCGCGCAGGTCACCTCGGCCGGCGGGTCTGCGGTGCAGAAGATCTGCCACGAGCCCGCGCCCAGCTCGGTGCTCAGCACCGGCTCGCACCGGACGCCGGCCGGGGCGCCCGCCGCGGCGATCCGGGTGGATCAGGTCGGCTACCCGACCAGCGCCCTGAAGCAGGCCGAGATCATGACCAAGTCGAAGCCGGCCAGCGCGCTGCACTGGGTGGTGGTCCGGGCCGGGTCCTGCACGGTGGCCGCGTCCGGGCTGGCCCGGCCGGACCTCGGCGCGTGGAGCAAGCGGTACGGCTGGGTATGGGGGGCCGGGTTCTCCGCCGTGCACACACCGGGCAGCTACCGGGTCGGCATCCTGAACGACCCGTCGGCCGCCTCGCCCTGGTTCCGCGTCGGCCCGGCCGCGCAGCTCTACGCCCGGCCGCTGGCCAACGCGCTGTCCTTCTACCAGAACGAGCGGGACGGCCCGGACTTCATCCACAGCGCGCTGCGCTCCGCGCCCGGTCACCTGAACGACGCCAGCGCGATGACGTACCGGACCCCGCCGGTGGACGGGAACGGCAACTTCAAGGGCAGCCTGGCCAAGTACGCCACCGGGGTGCGGATCAACGCCACCGGCGGCTGGTGGGACGCCGGCGACTACCTGCACTTCGTCGAGACGACCAGCTACACCGAGGCCATCCTGCTGCAGGGCATCGCGTCCTTCCCCGGGCAGATGGGCGCCGGGGCCAGCGCGGACTTCACCGGCGAGGCCCGCTTCGGCATGGACTTCCTGCAGCGCATGTGGCACCAGAAGACCAAGACGCTGTACTACGAGGTGGGCACCGGCGAGGCCAACAGCTACTACTTCGCTGACCACGACATCTGGCGGCTGCCCCAGGCCGATGACCACTACATGGGCAGCAACCCGCACTACATCTACATCCGGCACCCGCCGGTGTTCCGGGCCGCCCGGCCAGGCTCGCTGCTCAGCCCGAACCTGGCCGGCCGGCTGACCGCCGACTTCGCGCTCTGCTACCAGCTGTTCCGGAAGACCGACCCGGGCTACGCGGACGGCTGCCTGCGCGAGGCCAGGACGGTGTACTCGCTGGCCAACACGCACTGGAAGGGCCAGCTGATGACGGCCATCCCGTTCGACTTCTACCCGGAGACGAGCTGGAAAGACGACATGATGCTGGGCGCCACCGAACTGGCCATCGCGCTACGCGACGCGGGCCGCCCGGACACGGGTTACCTGCGCGACGCGGCGGCCTGGGCCAGCGCCTGGATCCACGGCAAGCAGGCGCTGACTGACACGCTGAACCTGTACGACGTCAGCGCGCTGGCCGACTACGAACTCGACCTGGCGCTGCGCGGCCAGCACGTCAGCGGGCTGGCGGTGACCCGGGCACAACTGCTGGCCAACCTGCGCGGGCAGATCCAGAAGGGCATCCACGTCGCGGCCAGCGACCCGTTCCGCTTCGGGTTCGCCTGGGATCAGTACGACACCACCACGCACGGGGCCGGGCTGACCGTGATGGCCAAGGAGTACGACGCGCTGACCGGCCGGCCGGTCTACGCGGGCTGGGCCCAGCACTGGCTGGACAACATCCTGGGCAGTAACGGCTGGGGCGTGTCGCTGGTCGTGGGCGACGGCACCGTGTTCCCGGACTGCATGCAGCACCAGGTGACCAACCTGGTCGGCTCGCACGACGGGAAGCCGCCGGTGCTGGCCGGGGCGGCGGTGGAGGGGCCGAACTCGTTCGCCGCCACCGGCACCGTGCCGAACATGCGCCGGTGCAACGCGAACGCGCCCGGCGACGTGCCGTACGCCGCGTACAACGGGCACAAGGCCGTGTTCCAGGACAACGTGCAGTCCTACTCCACGGTGGAGCCGGCCATCGACCTGACCGCCCTCACCCCGCTCGCCTTCGCCTGGATGGACCAGGCCAGCCGGTAGCGGGAGTCAGCCGCGCAGCCGGGGGGACGGGTAGAGGATCGTTTTCGGCTCGGTGAACGCGTCCATGGCGAACCGCCCGCCGACCCGGCCGCGCCCGCTGACCGAGCCGGACCGGCCGCCGAACGGCAGGTGCGACTCCCACAGGTTGGTGGAGCTGTTCACGTTGACCCAGCCGGCCCGGGCCTGCTCAGCGAACGCCAGGCCACGCTCCAGGTCTGCGGTGAACACCGCGGCGGTCAGGCCGAACGGGGACGAGTTGGTCGCGGCCAGCGCGTCGGCGGCCGAGGCCACCTCGATGATCGGGACGACCGGGCCGAACGTCTCCTCGGTGGCGATGGCCATGTCCGGGGTGACCCCGTCCAGCACGGTGGGCTCGGCGTACAGCCCGGTCGGGAAGCCCGCCGCGCGCCGGCCGCCGCAGCACAGCTTCGCGCCGCGGCCGACCGCGTCGGCCACGTGCCGGTCGAATTTGGCCGCGGTCGCCTCGTTGTTCAGCGGCCCCATCGTGGTCTGCGGGTCGAACGGGTCGCCCAGCCGGACCCGCTGCTGGGTGGCCGCCACCACCCGCTCGGTGAACTCGGCGCGCACCGCGGCGTGCACCAGGAACCGCTCGCCCGCCGTGCAGCTCTGCCCGGCGCACAGGTAGGCCGCCTCCAGCGCGGCCTCGGCCGCCAGGTCCAGGTCCGCGTCGTCCAGGATCACCATCGGGCCGTTGCCGCCCAGTTCGAGCAGTTGCGTCTTGCCGGCTGCCCGGGCGGCGACCAGCCCGCCGGTGGCCACCGACCCGATGAAGCCGATCGCGGCCACGTCCGGATGGCCCGCCAGCGCGTCCCCGGCGACCGGTCCGGGCCCGGGCAGGAAGCTGAACACCCCGTCCGGCACCCCGGTCCCGGCGATGATCTCGGCCAGCAGCGCGCAACAGGCCGACGTGGTCGGGGCGGGCACCCAGACCACCGCGTTGCCCGCGGCCAGCGCGGGCGCGAACAGCTCGGCGCCCATGGTGTACGGCCAGTTCCACGGGCTGATCACGCCGACCACGCCGAGCGGGACCCGGGCCGTGATCACCCGGCGGCCGGCCGAGGTGGACGGCGGGAAGACGCCGTCCAGCCGCCGTGCGTCGGCGGCCGCCATCCGGAAATATTCGGCCAGCTCGTCGACCTCGTCGTAAGCTTCGGCGGCCAACGGCTTGCCCTGGTCCTGGGTGAGCACCCGGGCCAGCTCGTCGCGCCGTCCGGCCACCGCCGCCGCGACCTGCTCGCACCAGGCGGCCCGCTCGAACGCCGAGCTGGCCGCCCAGGCCGGCCAGGCCCGGCCGGCCGCGCGGACCGCATCATCCACGTCCGCCGGGTCCGCGGTGGCCACCGTAGCGAACGTCTCACCGGACGCCGGGCTGACCGCCGGTGCCGCCGCGGCCCGCCCGCCCCGCAACTGCCCGTCGACGTAAAGCAGATAATCCTTCATAACGCTGTATCTCTCTTCGCCTCCGGGGCGCTCTAAGGCGCCGCCTTCCCTCGTCGCTTGTCGCTCGTTCCTCGCTCCTCAGTCCAGTCGGCGCCGCGCCCCTTTGGCGAGGGCTCAGTGAGCAGCGGCACAGAGCCGGCCGAGTTCGGGCAGTTTGTCCGGGAGCATCCGGTAGGCCGGGCCGGAGATGGACAGCGCGGCCACACAGTCGCCGTCCAGGCTGAACACCGGAGCGGCCACGGCGACCAGGCCGTCCTCCAGTTCAGCCACCGCCGTGCCGTAGCCGTCCCGGCGGATCTCGGCCAGCTGGGCCTGCAGAGCGGGCACCGAGCAGATCGTGTGCTCGGTGTACCGGTCCAGGGTGGCCGGCATCGGGATGGCGCCAAACGCCAGCAGCACCTTGCCGTTGGCCACCGCGTGCGGCTTGGTGCGCCGCCCGATCCAGCCGCCCGAGCTGTTCAGGATGTAGCTGCTCGGCACCTCGGCCACGTTCAGGATGTCCGGCCCGGCGGGCACGGCCAGGTTGATGGTCTCGCCGGTCAGCGCGGACAGCTTGTCCATGGCGGGCTGCAGCCGGGCCACGATGCCGGCGCCGCGCAGCGCCACGCTGCCTAGCCGGATTATCTCCACGCCGAGCCGGTACCGCTTGCCCGAGCGGGCCAGGAACCCGGTCCGTTCCAGGGTGGCGGCCAATCGCGAGGCGGTTGACTTGTGCACGCCGAGTGCTTCGGCAATCTCTGTCACACTAAGCTCCGGCCGGCCGTCCTCGAAGCTCGCGAGCAGTGCCAGGACACGCTCAGCTGAGTGATAGGTCGCGCTGGCCGCAACCAAATTCGTGGACACGCAACCAAGAATGATCAATTTGCCCGTTGTGCGTCAACTGGCCCTCCTGGTGTTCGTGGCATACTCGCTACCGAGTTAGCAGGAATTGTGCGGCCCGCCAGTGCTGCCGGCGCCGCCCAGGATGAGAGCAGGCCCGGTATGGCCCAACCCGCTGATGCGCCAGTACCCGGATCGCCGGAGGACCCGCTGACCGAGGCGCTCGGCCTGGCCCGCGCCGCCGCGGCCGCGGGGCTCGGCCTGAAGCTCCTCGGCGGCCTGGCGGTCCGGGTGCAGTGCCCGGACTACCCACCGCGGCTGCGCCGCGACCAGGACATCGACTTCGCCTGTATGGCCAAGGGCCGCAAGGACGTCGCCGCCTGGCTGGCCGACAATGGCTGCGAGCCGGATCGCCGGTTCAACAACCTCAACGGCGACCGGCAGATGTATTTCAACGCGCCGTCCGGGCGGCCCATCGACGTCATGGTGGACCGGCTGACCATGTGCCACACGCTGGACTTCCGGCCGTCCTTCGGGCGGCTGCCACTCACCGTGGACTCGGTGGACGTGCTGCTGTCCAAGCTGCAGATCATCGAGATGAACGAGAAGGACGCCCGGGACATCGTGCAGCTACTGTCCTGCCTCCCGGTCGGCGAAGGCGCACCGCCCGCCATCGACACCGAGCGGTTCGGCAAGGTGCTCGGCGCGGACTGGGGCTGGTGGCGGACCGTCACCGGGAATCTGGACAAGCTGCCCTCGCTGCTGGCCGAGAATCCCGGACTGCTCTGCCCAGGGGCCGGCTACGATCCGCTGGCCCAGGCCCAGCAGTTGCGCGAGATCGCCGACAGTGCCCCGAAGAACATGAAGTGGAAGCTGCGGGCCAGGGTCGGCGACGGAGTCCGCTGGTATGAGCTGCCCGAGGAAGTCGCACACTAGGAGTAACAGCCGGGTTCCGCCTGGCCGGCCGGTCACAGTGCGGCGTTAATTCGCCCTGTCCGGCTTGACGGCAGTTTCGGCCGGATGCTAGACGTTGCACAGTACGCGCGGGAGTTGCGCAAGGCGCCCGGAAGATGCGCATGACGGCCTACGGCGAACCCGGCGAGGCAGCTGCGCAGAGGAAGGCAACGGTGAACAGATGAGGGTCTTCTTCGCCACGGATATCCATGGCTCCGAGGTGTGCTGGCGCAAGTTCCTGAACTCGGCCGCCTTCTACAAGGCCGACCTGGTCGTACTGGGCGGTGACGTCACCGGCAAGGTGATGGTGCCGATCGTGACGCACACCGGTTACTGGCAGGCCGTGGTCCGCGGCGAGACCATCCGGATGGACACCCAGGCGGAACTGGACGAAGTCCAGAAGTCGATCCGCAATAAGGGCTACTACCCGGCCGTCGTCACCCCGGATGAGTTGCAGAACCTGAGCGACGAAGAGGGCGCGGTGGACCGCCGGTTCAGCCAGGAGATGACGGCCTCGCTGGACCGCTGGCTGGACATGGCCGACGGGAAGCTGCAGGGCGGCCAGATCCCGTGCATCCTGAACGGCGGTAACGACGACATCTGGGAGATCGACGACATCATCGAGTCCTCGCCGAACGTGAGCTTCGGCGAAGGTAAGTCGCTCGACCTCGATGGGTTCCACCTGGTTTCGATGGGCTGGACCAACCCGACGCCGTGGGACACCTTCCGTGAGGCTCCTGAGGATCAGCTCAAGGAAAAGATCGACGCGGTGGTCGGCCAGATTCCGGACATGGAACGGGCCATCTTCAATTTCCACGCCCCACCGTACGGGACGGGGCTGGATGAGGCGCCCGCACTGGACGATTCCCTGCGGCCTATGCATGGCGGCGCGGTGATGAAGCCGGTGGGCTCGAAGGCGGTCCGCGACGCGATTAACAGCTATCAGCCGATGCTGTCGGTGCACGGTCACATTCACGAGAGCCGCGGCATCAAGAAGATGGGCCGCACGCTGGCCATCAACCCCGGCAGCGTGTACGGCGATGGCGTCTTGCAGGGCGCTGTACTTGAGCTGAACGCAAAGAAAGGGAAGGTTACTAAATACCTTCTGGTGAACGGCTGAGTTTCACCAACATTTACCGCCGGATGGCAATACGCTTGCCTAGCCACACAAAAGCCCCAACTGGGAGATGAGCATGGCAACTGACGCGATTGGCGGCGAGACGCCAACACTCTTCTTGCGCAAAGCCACCGGCCTGGTCCGCGGCTGGTCCGTCCGCGACTCCATCATCTATGCCTGCCTGGCGACTAACTTCGTCACGCTCGGCCTCTATGAGTTCACGTTCGCCGGCCCGGCGTTCCCCAAGGGGCAGTTCATCACGGCTGTGCTTATCTCCGGCGTCTGGGTGTCCTTCCTGGTGATCGCGTACGCCGGGCTGATCGTCACCATCCCGCGGGCCGGTGGTGACTACGTCTGGCAGAGCCGGATCCTGGGCAGCGGCCTCGGCTTCGTGATGGCGGCCACCGGATGGTGGTTCATCCTGTGGCTGTGGGCCCCGATCTACGGGAACATCCTGTCGGTCCAGTTGTTCGAGCCGATCTGGGCCACGCTCAAGTGGACCTGGCCGGCCGGCGGGGCCGCCTGGTTCGGCACGAAGAACGGGATCTTCATAGTCACGCTGATCACGATCGTCATCGCCGGCCTGCTGGTCTCGCTGGGCATGGCGGGCTACGCCCGGATCCAGAAGTACGCCTTCGTCGGCGGCATGATCGGGTTCGCCGTCGTGGTGATCCTGTTGCTGATCAACTCGCACGCGGACTTTGTGAACTCGTTCAACCTGTACGGCCAGAAGCTGTTCGGGGTGCACAACGCCTACGCGGCGACCAACCACGCCGCGGCCAAGGCGGGCTACACCACCTCGCCGTTCGGGTTCGGCCCGCTCGGGCCAACGATGCTGCTCGTGCCGGCCTTTATGTTCTTCCTGCTGTGGCCCAACTGGGGATCCACGCTCTATGGCGAGATCCGCGGGGCGAGTGACTTCCGGCGGGTGTTCACCGGCATGTTCGCCGGCCTGTGGCTGACCGTCATCCTGACGGTCATCTTCCTGCTGCTGATCGTGAAGACCGTGGGCTGGGGCTTCTACCAGAACCTCAACTCGCTGGACTACAACCTCACGCCGCAGTTCGGCATCTGGCCCTACCCGTTCATGTTCGCAGGCTGGCTGGTGCACAACACGGCGTTCCAGGTCATCCTGCTCCTGGTGCTGAGCTTGTGGTTCTTCGCCTGGGTCGGCACGCTGTTCCTGTCCTCGACCCGGGTCATCTTCGCGGCCGCGTTCGACCGGGTGCTGCCGGACCGGGCGGCCGAGGTGTCCGAGCGGCGGAAGGTACCGGTCTACTCGCTGATCCTGATGCTGCTGCCGGCGGCGGGCCTGGCCGCGATCTACGCCTACTCGGCCACGTTCCGCACCTACACGCTCGACGCCACCCTGGTCATCGCGGTGACCTACCTGTTCAGCGCGATCGCGGTGGTCATCCTGCCGTGGCGTAAGCCGGACCTGTGGCGGGCCTCGCCGGCCAGCCGGATCAAGGTGCTCGGCGTGCCGATCGTCCCGGTGGCTGGAGTGATCACTATCGGGCTGCTCGGCTTCAACCTGTACGAGTGGCTGAGCAACAGCCTCTACTTCGTGAACAGCCACGCCTCGCTCATCTACATGGGCGCCATGTACGTGCTGGCCATCGTGATCTACGTGATCGCGCGGGTGGTGCGCAACCGGCAGGGCATCGACCTGGGCCTCATCAACAAGGAGATCCCGGTCGAGTAACCCGGGCAGGCAACGCGAGCTGGGGCCGCCGGCCAACGGGCCGGCGGCCCCAGCCGTGCCTGGGCTAGATGACCGCGCGGATCGCCTTGTCGAACTCGATGACATGCATCCGGGCGATCTCGGCCGCCTGCTCGGCGTCGCCGTCGGCCAGCACCCGGAGCAGCTCGCGGTGCTCCGCCACATGCGCTGCCATGTCGGCCAGCCGGTCCAGGAACAGGCACCAGATGCGGGTGGCCAGGTTGCCGTAGCGAACCAGGGTGTCCTCGAGATACGGGTTGTGCGTTGCGGCGTAGATGGCCCGGTGGATCCGCACGTCCAGGGTCATCAGCTCGCCCGGCCGGCCAGCCAGCTCCGCGGCGCTGGCCAGCTGGCCCGCCAGCACCTGGAACGTGGCCCGGTCCGCCGGGGTGGCGTGCCGCGCCGCGCTGGCCGCCGCGGCCGGCTCGATCACCGCGCGCACCTCGAAGATATGCGTCAGGTCGGTGACGTTGATCTCGGTCGCGAACGTGCCCCGCCGTGGGTAAGCCACCACCAGCCGTTCGTGCTCCAGCCGCTTGAGCGCCTCCCGGACCGGGGTCCGGCCCAGCCCCAGGCGCAGGCACAGGTCTTCCTCGTTGATCGGCGCACCGGGCCGGATAGCCAGCCTGACCAGCAGATCCTGGATCTCCCGGTAGGCCCGGTCGGCCAGCGAACGCGGCTCGGCCGGGCCGCCGCCGGCCAGGTCCGGGCCCGGTAGCGGCGGCTTGACCATGGCATCCACGCCCTCTAGTCTACCAACTGATATATCAGCCGGATACCATAAGCCGCACAGCAGCGAGGAACCAGCCATGAGTGACTTCCCGGGCCGGGCCAGCGCCGTCATCATCGGCGCCGGGATCGTCGGCAACAGCCTGGTCTGCCACCTGGCCCGGCTCGGCTGGCGGGATCTGGTCCTGGTGGACAAGGGCCCGATGCCGAACCCGGGCGGGTCCACCGGGCACGCCTCCAACTTCATCTTCCCCATCGAGTACTCGAAGATGATGATGGAGCTGACCCAGGACAGCACCGAGCAGTACCAGGCCCTCGGCGTGTTCACGCAGAGCGGCGGGATCGAGGTGGCCCGGACCGCGGCCCGGATGGCCGAACTGCGCCGCCGCTGCTCGGCGGCCAAGGCGTGGGGCATCCCGGCCCAGGTCATCTCGCCGGCCGAAGTCCGCAAGCTGGTGCCCTACCTGGATGAGTCGGTGATCCTGGGCGGCGCCCACTTCCCGACCGTGGGGGTGGTCGATTCACTACGGGCGGGCACGCTGATGCGCGAGGAGGCCCAGCAGTCCGGGGCGCTGCGGGTGCTGGCCGGGGCCGAGGTGCTCGGCATCGAGACGGCCGTCACCGGGGCCGACGGCCGGCCGCAGATCACCTCGGTGCGGACCAGCGCGGGGGAGATCGAGACCGACAGCTGCGTGATCTGCTGCGGGGTGTGGAGCCCGCGGCTGGCCCGGATGGCCGGGGCCCGGATCCCGCTCACCCCGACCGTGCACCAGATGATCAGCGTCGGCCCGATCCCGCTGTTCGCCGGGTCGCCGGGCGAGATCTCCTACCCGATCGTCCGCGACGTGGATACGAACATGTATGAGCGGCAGCACGGCGGCGACATGGAGGTCGGCTCCTACGCGCACCGGCCGATCATCATCAGCCCGGACGAGATCCCGTCCATCGAGGAATCGGCGCTGTCCCCGACCGAGCTGCCGTTCACCCAGGACGACTTTGACCCGCAACTGGCCGAGGCGCTGGAGCTCATGCCCGAGCTGCTCGGCGACGAGAAGGTCGGCATCCGGTACGCGATCAACGGGCTGATCTCGATGACCCCGGACGGTCACCCGGTGCTGGGCGAGACGCCCGAGGTGGCCGGCCTGTGGTCGGCCGCGGCCAGCTGGATCAAGGAGGGCCCGGGGGTCGGCCGCGCGGTGGCCGAGTGGATGTCCGGCCAGGTGCCCACGGTGGACGTGGACGAGGCCAACGTCGCCCGGTTCTACCCGGCGCAGCGGACCATCGAGCATGTCCGGGCCCGGGCCCGCGAGGGCTTCAACAAGATGTACGGCATCGTGCACCCGGCCGAGCAGTGGGAGTCCGGCCGGCCGTCCCGGGTCAGCCCGGTCTACCAGCGCGAGCGCGATCTGGACGCGGTCTTCTTCGAGACCGCCGGGTGGGAGCGGCCGCACTGGTACGCCAGCAACGAAGGGCTGCTGGAGCGGTACGCCGGGCAGCTCATGCCCCGGGACGCGGAATGGGACGCCCGCTGGTGGTCGCCGATCATCAACGCCGAGCACCTGGCCATGCGGGACGGATGCGGGCTGGTCGACCTGTCCGCGTTCGCCATCTTCGACGTCACCGGCCCGGCCGCACTGGACACCGTGCAGTCGCTGGCCGTGGCCCAGCTCGATGTGCACCCCGGCCGGGTCGTCTACACCTCGCTGCTGGACGAGCGGGGCGGCTTCAAGGCCGACCTGACCATCATGCGGCTCGGCGCGCAGCGGTTCCGGGTGGTGACCGGCGGCGCCACCGGCATGTCCGACCTCAAGTGGTTCGCCGAGCACCTGCCGGAGGCGGGCACGGCTGCGCTGGCCGACCTCACCTCGGCCCAGGCCACGCTGGGGCTGTGGGGACCGCGGGCCCGCGAGGTGCTGCAATCGGTCTCCACGGCCGACCTGAGCCACGCCGGGTTCCCGTTCGGCACCTGCCGGGAGATCGAGATCGATGGCCTCACCGTGCTCGCGTCCCGCATCTCCTACGTGGGTGAGCTCGGCTGGGAGCTGCACGTGCCGATGGAACAGGGCGCCCGGCTGTGGGACGTGCTGTGGCACGCGGGCGCGCCGTGCGGGCTGGTCCCGGTCGGCATCGGGGTGTACGGCACCACCGGGCGGCTGGAAAAGGGCTACCGGGCCATGGGCAGCGAGCTGACCGCCGACTACACCCTGGTCGAGGCCGGGATGACCCGGCCCCGGGTCAAGCAGCAGGAGTTCCTCGGCAAGGCGGCCTACCTGGCCCAGCGGGACGAGCCGCCGGCCGCCGTGCTGTGCACGCTGACCGTGGACGACCACCATGCGGGCGGCGGGGAGGCCCGGTACATGCTGGGCGGCGAGCCGGTGCTGTCCGCGGCCGGCCAGCGGCTGGTGGACGCCAAGGGCAGGCCGTCCTACGTGACCAGCGCGGGTTCCGCCCCGTCAGTGGGCCGGCATCTGCTGCTCGCCTACTTGCCGCCGGCCCAGGCCGTGCCAGGGACCCAACTGCAGGTGGAGTGCTTCGGCGACGCCTACCCGGTGACCGTGGCGGTGGCCGGCAGCACACCGCTGTTCGACCCGGACAACACGCGGATCCGGAGCTGACCAGGATGGAGATCGGAGTCTGCGTCAAGCGGGTGCCCCAGGTGGGCGGCCGGATCGTGGTCACCCCGGACGGGCAGGACGTGGACACCCGGATGTCCGGGTTCGCGGTCAGCCCGCACGAAGAATGCGCGGTGGAGGAGGCGGTGCGGATCACCGAGCGGCTCGGCGGCAGCGTCTCGGTGCTCACGCTGGGCCCGCCCGAGGCGGCCGAGCAGTTGCGCGACGCGCTGGCCCTGGGCGCGCACCGGGCGGTGCTGCTGGAATCCGGCGGCCAGGAGTGGGGCCCGATGGCCACCGCGGCCGCGATCGTGGCCGAGGCCCGGCGGCACGCCGAGCCCGGACCGGGCTATGATCTGCTGCTGCTGGGTAACGAGGCGGCGGACACCGGCGACTACCAGGTGGGCGAGCGGGTCGCGCACGCGCTGGGCTGGCCGTGCGTGACCGGCATCAAGCACCTGGACATCACCGATGGCCGGGCCCGGGCCAGCCGGGAGTACCAGGGCAGCCAGGAGACATTCGAGGTGCCGCTGCCCGCGGTGATCAGTGTGAAGGAAGGCATCAACCTGCCCAGGTACCCGTCGCTGCCGGGTCGGCTGCGCGCCAAGCGCGCGGTCATCGAGCAGCATCAGCCGCAGTGGCAGCCGGAGGGCCTGCGCAAGCTCGGGCTCCGGGTGCCGGAGACCCAGCAGCACCAGGCCACGGTGCTCGGCACCGGGGCCGACGCGGTGCCCGCCCTGGTCCAGTTGCTGGACGAGCTGGGGGTGCTGCGATGACCGTCCTGTGCCTGGTGGAGATGGACGCGGCTGGCCCCACCGACGCGTCGCTGCGCGCGTTGACGTTCGCGCGCCCGCTGGCCGGCCCCGGCGGCGGGCTGTGCGCGGTGCTGTTCGGCCCGGCCGATCAGGTGCCGGCCGGCCCGCTGGGCGAGTACGGCGTCACCGAGGCATACGTCATCGAGCCTGCCGCGCTGGACGGGTACGCGCCGCAGGCGTGGGCACGGACCCTGGAAGGGCTGGCCAGCGTGACGCTGGCCAGCGCCGTGCTGGCGGCCGGCACCGAGCGCGGTCACGAGGTGCTCGCTCACCTCGGCGCGCTGACCAGCCAGCCGATGGCCGCGAACTGCATCTCGGCCGAAGCGGCGGCCGGTGGCACGCTGGCGGTGGCCCGGCAGCGGTGGGCCGGGCTGCTCATCGAGGACGCCGTGCTGGACGGTTCGCCCGCGCTGCTCACCGTGGCCACCGACGCGGTGCAGCCGGTTCCGGCCGGAACTGCGGCCGAGCCCGAGGTGCACGTGCACGAGCCGGACCTGGTCCCGGCCGACTTGCTGGTCCGGGCCGAGGTCTCGGCGGCCGCGGTCGGCGGGGTGTCGCTGGCCACCGCCCGGGTGGTGGTCGGCGGCGGCCGCGGGGTCGGCGGCCCGGACGGCTTCGCCCCGCTGGAGGAACTGGCCAGCCTGCTCGGCGGCGTAGTCGGCGTGTCCCGGGTGGTCACCAGCGAGGGCTGGCGGCCGCACACCCAGCAGGTCGGCCAGACCGGCACCAAGATCACTCCCGAGCTGTACCTGGCCTGCGGGATCAGCGGGGCGATCCAGCACATGGCGGGCTGCGCCAGCGCCAAGCACATCGTGGCGGTCAACACCGACCCGGGCGCACCGATCCTGTCCCGGGCCGACTACGCGGTCATCGGCGACCTGGCCGAAGTGATCCCGGCCCTGATCGCCGCGCTCAAGGCTCGCAGCTGAGCAGCGCGCGGGCCCGCCGCCGGTCCGTCATCGCGGTATCCGGGGCCCCGCCCACCGCCTGGACCCGCCGCGCCGTGCGCACCAGTTTCCCGACCGCCTTGGCCAGCAGCCCGAGTCCGTCGGGTAGGCCACGTTCGCCGGGATGACCGTGGTGTCGGCGCGGACCCGCGTGGTGCGCAGCAGCTTCTGCTGTGCGGCTTTGGCCCACAGCGTCTTATTCAGCCCGGCCACCGCTTCCTCGCCGCAGCGGCTGGTCAGCTTCATCAGCGTGGTCGGATGCGGGACCTTGCCATCAAGCGGGATCCGGCAAAACCGCCGCCAGGAGATCGAGTCGGTCACCTCGGCGCACAGGCTCTCGTAGCCGAGCCGGTAACGGAACTTCAGGAACATTAACCGCAGGTAGCACTCCATGGGCGTGGACGGCCGGCCGATCAGCGGATCGAAGTGCGCCGCGAACGGGGCGAAGAACGCCGGGTCATCCAGCAGCGCATCCACCCGCGCCAGCTCCCCCGGCAGCCGCAGCACCTCCTCCGGCAGCAACGACTCCCACAACGACGGCTGATCACCTACGGTACGGAACACGG
>DASXIN010000182.1:0-60911 GCA_036497945.1 Streptosporangiaceae bacterium
CCGCAGGACCATGGAGTTGACGTTCACGACCGATCCAGCTGACTTTTCCAGCGCCGGCGTGAAAGCCTGGATAAGCCGCAACGCCCCCAGCGCGCTGAGCTCGATCGCGTCACGGATGTGCTGAAATGTGGTGCCGGCCAAGGGTTTCATCGACGGCACGCGGAACGCGTTGTTGATCAGGACGTCCACCTTGCCGTAGGCATCCATGGTGGCCTCGACGAGGTTATTCACCTCGCCGTCGTCGGTGATGTCGGTACGCACGGCGATCGCCGTGTGTCCAGTTTCGTTGATCTCCTTGGCGACTTCCTCTAGCCGTTCCAGAGTGCGTGCCGCCAGCACCAGGTCGGCGCCGTCGCGTGAGCATCGGTGCGCCAGCGTAGTACCGAGGCCCGGTCCGACGCCGCTGATAACGACTACTTTTCGCTTGAGCATCCCTGTCATCGCTGATCCCTTTTCAACCCAGCATCCTGGCCGCAATTTGGCTTTGGCGCAACGCGATTCGGTCGCGCCACTGTTCATCGGAAATCTTGTTGCGCTCGAAATACGGCAGTGTCGCCGGTATTGCGTCGAAGTCGACCAACTCGACGGTGGGCCCGTCGGCCTCGGTGAGCTGACGGGACACCCGTTGCCAGCGGAACTGCAGAAAGCCGCGCCGATGGCCGAGAGTTTCGACCCAGTTGGTTACTCCCGGATTGTGGTCGGCGACGACGATGCGTACCCTGCCGTCCGGGTCCGCTTGAGCCTGAGTGTTGTTCAGGGAGGTCTGGTGGTTGATGTAGTCCAGCGAGATGTACCACATGCTGCCGAGCTGAATGCCCTGGTAGGGTGCGACGCGGTGGCCAGCCGCGGGCACCGTCACGATCATGGCCTGGTCGTCGGCCAGGTCGTAGTGGCCCACCGCGGAGAACTGGGTGGCCAGCCCGCCCGGCGTGGGCCGCGGCTCGGTCAGCGTGTTGACCGGCAGGTTCAGGTAGAACCACTCCGGGAAGGCCAGGAACGTGCGCAGCCGGGAGAGCAGGATCTTGCCTGCCACCCGGTACCGCTTGGCCATGGTCTCGGTGTCGGCCGCGGGCGGCGCGCCGCCCGCCCGGTCGGCCCGGTGGATCTGGATGGTGCCGCGCCGTTCCAGGCTCCAGTCGCTGTACACCTCGCGCACCAGCAGCATGGCCGAGCCGGCCGGGAGCGTTACGTAGTGCGGGCCGGGATTGCGCCGGGCGGGCCCGAAGCGCAGCTCGAAGGACCCGTCCGCGGCCACCTCGATCTCCCGGTCATCGAACGCGGTCAGGCTGTCCGGCACCTCGACCGGGGAGTAATCCCCGTTCAGCACCTGGAAGCTCAGGTCGGCGGTGCTGCCCCGGCGGCCGGTGACCACGTACTCCGCGTCGTCGCGCAGGTAGGAGTGGAGGTACAGGGTGTCCGGGTTGTCCAGGCCCATCTTGGTGTACGGGCCGGTGGACGCGACGAAGTACGGGAAGTCGCGCTGGTAGGCCCAGGCCAGCTGGAGCGCCGCGCGGATGTTGCCCGACAGATAGTCGTAGCCTTCGGCGAGATCCTGCTCGGTCTTGATGTGCGGGGCGCCGGTGATGATCGTCTCGGCTTCGAGCAGCGCGTCAGCGAACGACTGGGTGAGCACCCGCTCAGGCTAGAACGTGTTCTAGAAACCGGTCAATGCTGGGTGGTGATCGTGATGTCCCCGGAGTTGTTGCGCACTTTGATCACGTGGGTCACGGCCGGGCTGCGGGGCACGGACACGTTCGTGCTGCCGAACGAGTTGTGCGTCTGCACCTGGTAGGCGGTGCTGCCCGCGGGCAGCACCAGCGTGACGTTGCCGAAGGAGTCGGTGACGCTCACCTGCCGGGGCACGGTGGTGAACCGAAGCGTGATGTCCCCGGAGTTGTTCGTGGCGACCACGTTGGCCGCGGCCAGGCCGGTCACTGTGATGCTGCCGAAGGCGTCCTGCAACTGGGTGTCCCCGGTGGCGCCGGACACGTTGATGTCGCCGGAGTTGTTGATCACCCGCATGCTGCCGTCTAGCTGGCTCGCGTTGATGGTGCCGAACTGGTCGTTGAGCTGGATCGGGCCGGTCAGGCTGGAGACGTTGATGTCGCCGGAGTTGTTGATAACCCGCATGCTGCCGTCCAGCCGGGTGGCGTTGATGTTGCCGAACTGGTCGTAAAGCGCGATCCGGCCGCCCAGGTCGGAGGTGGTGATGTCGCCAGAGGTGTTCGACAGGGTGACCGGGCCGGGCAGGTGGCTGGCGGTCAGGTTGCCGAAACTGTCGTTCAGCGTGACCGGCAGCCCGGCCGGGGCGGTCACCGTGAAGTGGACCGAGCAGTTCCCGGCCGGTACCGGGCAGTTCGAATCCAGGGCGAGGCCAGCTGCGGTGAACGGGTGGCTGAACGTCGGCCGGACCAGGCTGCTGCTCAGGTGGCCGCGGACCGAGATGCGCCGGGCGGCGGCCGAGGTGCGGAAGACGAGATCGCCGTTGCTGCTGGTCACCCGGACTTGGCCGTCGCGGACCGGGGCGCTGAATGCCACCGAGTAGCCGACCGTGTCCGTGCGGGCCACCAACTGCAGCGCGCCGCGGGCCCAGAGTGGCACACACGCGGCGATCAGCGCCACCGCTACCGGGACGCCGATGACCAGGGCGGTCCGGCGCGCCCGGGTCACGGGCAGCGGTGTGGTGGCCATGGTCATCCCACTCCCAGGTAGCGCAGCACAGCCAGCACCCGCCGGTGGTCCCGGTCGGCCGGGGGCAGTTGCAGCTTGGCGAAGATGCTGTTGATGTGCTTGGCGACCGCGCCCTCGCCGACCACCAGCGCGGCCGCGATGGCCGCGTTCGACCGGCCCTCGGCCATCAGCGCGAGCACCTCACGTTCCCGGCCGGTCAGCGCGGCCAGTGGGTGCCGGCTGCGGGCCAGCAACTGGGCCACCACCTCGGGGTCCAGCACGCTGCCGCCCGCGGCCACCCGGTCCAGCGCGTCGAGGAACTCGGCCACGTCGGCGACCCGGTCCTTGAGCAGGTAGCCGACGCCGTGCGGCCGGTCGGACAGCAGTTCGCTGGCGTACCGCTCCTCTACGTACTGGGACAGCACCAGCACGCCGACCTCCGGCCAGCGCTGCCGGACCACCAGCGCGGCGCGCAGCCCCTCGTCGGTGAACGTCGGCGGCATCCGCACGTCGACCACCACCACGTCCGGCTCGAACTTGCCGACCGCGCGGAGGAACTCCTCGGCGTCCCCGGCCGCCGCCACCACGTCGTGCCCGGCCTCGGCCAGCAGCCGGGTCACCCCCTCGCGGAGCAGGACCGAGTCCTCGGCGATCACGACCTGCATGGCAACTCCGCCTCGATCACGGTCGGGCCGCCGGCCGGGCTGCGGACCGACAGCCGTCCGTCCACCCCGGCCAGCCGGTCGGCCAGGCCGGCCAGACCCTCCCCCTGTGGGTCGGCGCCGCCCACGCCGTCGTCCCTGATGACCACGCGCAGCACGTCCCCGTGCCGGGTGACCGAGACCTCGGCCCGGGACGCATGGGCGTGCTTGGCTACGTTGGTTAGCGCCTCGGCGACGACAAAGTAGGCGATGGCCTCGGCCGATACCGGGGGCCGCGGGCCGGCGCCGGCGCGCACCGTGACCGGCACCGGGCAGATCGCGGCCAGGCCGGAGATGGCGGCGTCCAGGCCGCGGTCGGCCAGCACCGGCGGATGCACCCCGCGGACCAGGTTGCGCAGCTCGGCCAGGGCTTCCTTGGCCTCGGTGTGCGCCTGATCGATGATGTCCCTGGCCGCCTCCGGGTCATCGGCGAACCGGGCCTTGGCCCGGCCCAGGTTCATGGCCAGGGAGACCAGCCGCTGCTGCGCGCCGTCGTGCAGGTCCCGCTCGATCCGGCGGCGTTCCGCCTCAGCGGCATCCACCACCTGGGCCCGGCTGCGCTCCAGCTGGGTGATCCGCTCGGTCTGGTCGGTGCTGCCGCCCGGGCCGATCAGGTAGCGGGCCACCGCGATGTCCAGGTCGGCCAGCAGCCGGGTGAGCTGCGCGGGAACGGGCAGCAGGAGCAGCCCGAGCACGGCGCCGGCGATCATCTCGCCGAGGCGAGGGATCGGCGCGGACACATGCCACTGCTCGTGCAGCAGCAGCCAGCTGAACAGCGGCAGCCCGAGCAGCGCCACCACGAAGGACCAGGCCGCGGTGACGACGAATCCCTCGGCGAAACCGAGCGGGAAGCGGATCAGCGCGTAGCCGAACTGACGGCGGGTGGCCCGCTCGGCCACCAGCCGCCACAGCCGCCGCCACAAGGTGGCACCCGAGCTCAGGTCGACCGGCGGGGCGGGCAGCCGCACGCCGAGCAGCACGGCGAACCGGGCCCGTTCGAAGCGGCCGAACTGCAGGCACAGCCAGAGCATGGTGACCAGCACGGGCAGCCCGGCCAGGAAGAACCACAGCGTGGTCACCCCGGTCACGGTCATCACGATGAGCACGGCCAGGGCGACGGCCCCGGTGACCGCGCCGGTCATCAGGTGAATGACCGCCAGCCAGGTCCTGGCCGAGACGATGGGCGCCGCCGCGCGCCGCACCAGCCCGCGCCGCGGCGGTGCGACCAGCGGCATGGTGACCACCGGCCCACGTTCGCCCATCAGATCCTCCGGTGCGTGCCCCGTCCCCCCGAGCGGGGTTCCTGCCCTTGACGGTAGGGGACGGGGGGCGCGGCAGCTATCCCGCAGGGCCCCGCATCCGCAGGGTATCTAGCACCACCCCGAAGCGGGGTCTCAGCCGGATGTCACGCAGCGCTCAGCTCCGCGACCCTTGAGGACCATGGATGCTCTCATCGAGGTCAGTGATGTAACCAAGCGCTACGACAACGACGGCCAGCCCGCGGTGGATGGTGTCACCCTGCAGGTGACGGCGGGCGAAGCAGTGGCGGTGATGGGCCCGTCCGGCAGTGGCAAGTCCACTCTGCTGAACCTGATCGCCGGGCTGGACCGGCCGACCGCCGGCACGGTGACCGTGGCCGGCCAGCGCATCGACCGGCTGAGTGAGACCGCGCTGGCCCGCTTCCGGCGGCAGCAGGTCGGCATGATCTTTCAGTTCTTCAACCTGCTCGACGACCTGACCGTGCTGGACAACGTGCTCCTGCCGGCCCAGCTGGCCGGGCTGTCCCGGGGGCAGGGCCGGGCCCGGGCCATCGAGCTGCTCGGCACCCTGGGCATTGCGGAGCACCGGGACGCCTACCCCGGCCGGCTGTCCGGCGGCGAGCGGCAGCGGGTGGCCATCGCCCGGGCACTGGTCAACCGGCCGGCCCTGCTGCTGGCGGACGAGCCGACCGGGGCGCTGGACACCGCGACCGGCGAGGAGATCGGCGAGCTGCTGCGCGAGCTGAACCGGACCGGGCAGACCCTGGTGCTGGTCACACACAACCCCGACCTCGCGGCACAGTACGCCAGCCGGACAGTACAGATCGTGGACGGCCGGACGGTCAGCGACACCGGCAGCCGGCTGGTGCGGCAATGAGCGCAGGCCCGGTCGCCCGCGCGGTTCGCGGCGGGGTAACCCGCCGCCGGGTGCAGACCTTCGTGATCGGCCTGGTCCTGCTCATCTCCACCGGTGCGTCCGTGCTGGCGCTCTCGCTGGTGGTGGACTCCAGCGCCCCGTTCGACAAGTCGTTCGCCGCCCAGCGCGGCGCGCACCTGGCTCTGGTCGTGGACCAGTCCCGGGCTACCCCGGCCGACCTGGCCGCGACCCACAGGCTGCCCGGCGTGACAGGGGCCGCCGGGCCGTTCGCCGAGGCGACCGTGGCGGCGCAGCTATCTGGCCAGTCGGGGCCGGCCGGGTCGCTGCCCCCGCTGACCCTGGCCGGGCGGTCCGCGCCGGGCGGCCCGGTCGATCAGGTCACCTTGCAGTCCGGGCACTGGGCGCAGGGACCCGGCCAGATGGTGCTGGAAAGCAACCCGGCCAGCGACCAGCAGATCGGGTTGCCGCTCGGGCAGAAGGTCACGATCACCAGCGCGCCGGGGAAGCCGGTGCTGACCGTGGTCGGGCTGGCCGCCTCGGTCACCAACTCCGCGGCGGGCTGGGTGACGCCCGGTGAGGTGACCCGGCTGCGCGCGCCCGGCGCGCCGCCCACCGCGCAGATGCTGTACCGGTTCCGCAGCAGCGGCACCGCCGCCGATATCCGCGCCGACACCGCGGCGGTCAGCCGGGTGCTGCCCCCCGGCTCGGTGCTCGACACCGAGTCCTACCTGACCGTCAAGGCGTCGGAGACCTCCAGAATCGGGCCGTTCGTACCGTTCCTGGTCGCCTTCGGCGTGATCGGCCTGGTCATGTCGGTGCTGATCGTGGCCAACGTGGTCAGCGGCGCCGTGGTGTCGGGCTACCGCCGGATCGGCATCCTGAAGAGCATCGGCTTCACCCCGGGCCAGGTGGTGGCGGCCTATACCGGCCAGGTCACCGTGCCCGCCCTGGTCGGCGTGCTGGGTGGGCTGGTGCTCGGCGACCTGCTGGCGCTGATGCTCTTGCACCAGGCGGCCAACGCGTACGGGGTCGGCACGCTGGGCGTGCCGGTATGGGTGGACGTGGCCGTGCCGCTCGGCATGCTCGTCCTAGTCGCGATCGCCGCCGTGCTGCCCTCGATCCGGGCCGGCCGGCTGAGCGCGGTGCAGGCCATCGCGGCCGGCCGGGCGCCGCGGCAGGGGCACGGCTACGCCGCGCACCGGCTGTTCGGCCGGCTGCGGCTGCCCCGGCCGGTGACGATCGGGCTGGCCGCGCCGTTCGCCCGCCCGGCCCGCACCGCGATCACGCTGGTCGCCGTGCTGCTCGGGGCGACCGCGGTGACGTTCGCGGTCGGCCTGAGCACCTCGCTGAACCGGGTGGTGGGCGGGCTGTCGCACTCCGCAGCCCAGCCCGTGCAGCTCTACACCAACTCGCAGAACGCCTTCACGTTCACCCCGGCGCAGCAGCGCACGGTGCAGGCGGCGCTGCGGGCCCAGCCCGGCACCCTGCACTACGTGACGGAGACCGACAACCCGATCAGCGTGGCCGGGCTGACCGGGCAGCACCCGCTGACCGCGTTCGGCGGCCCGGCCGCGTGGACCGGCTACCCGCTGATCAGCGGGCACTGGTACACCGCCCCGGGCCAGGCGGTGGTGTCCACCGGCTTCCTCAACCTGACCGGCAAGAAGATCGGCGACGACGTCACGATCGTGCTGGGCAGCACCCCGATCCGGGTGCAGATCGTCGGCGAGGACTTCGACTCCGAGGGGCGCGGGGTGTCGGTCATCACCGACACCCGGACGCTGGCCCCGGCCGGCCCGGCGCTGGCCGCGCCGGACCAGTACGACATCGGGCTGCGCCCGGGTGTCTCGGTGGATAGCTACACGCAGTCCCTCGGTCACCGGCTCGGTTCGGCCTACGGGGTGTCGCTGAACACCAGGAACTCGGTCGTGGTCAATCTGATGCTGGGCCTGATCGGCACGCTCACCGTGCTGCTGGCCCTGGTCGCCGGGCTGGGCGTGCTCAACACGATCGTGCTGCACACCCGGGAGCGGGTGCACGACCTGGGCGTGTTCAAGGCGGTCGGGATGACCCCGCGGCAGACCATCGCCATGGTGGTCTGCTGGGTGGCCGGCACCGGGCTGCTGGCCGGCCTGATCGCGGTGCCGGCCGGGATAGCGCTGCACCGGGTGGTGCTGCCGGCCATGGCCTCCTCGGCCAACCTCGGCCTGCCCGCCAGCTACCTGGCTGTCTACGGGGGCTGGGAACTGGTGGTGCTCGCGCTGGCCGGGGTGGTCATCGCGGTGCTGGGCGCGCTGCTGCCGGCCGGCTGGGCGGCCCGGATGCGGACCGCGTCCGCCCTGCACACCGAGTGAAATCCATCAGCGCGGTGACTTAGGCCCCCACCGGCGGGGCCTAAGTCACCGCGCTGATGCGTCAGCCCACCGGTTGGCGGTGAATTTCAGGCTGGGCAGGTCATCCAGGGACAGGGTCATCTCGTAAGTCCGGGTGTAGCCGGTGTGCGCGATCCGCCAGCGGCCGTCCGGGCCGCGGGTGTAGCGGTCCTCGTAGAAGGCCGAGCCCTTGATCACGAAGCGGTAGGCGGTGACGATCACGGTGTCCTCGAAGCACCAGGTGCCGGTGGCGGTGTCCCCGTCCACGTCGATCTCCGGCTGGGCGGCG
The DNA here is from genome assembly GCA_036497945.1 of Streptosporangiaceae bacterium. GTDB lineage: Bacteria > Actinomycetota > Actinomycetes > Streptosporangiales > Streptosporangiaceae > RYN-230. Next base: position 8,169 of record DASXIN010000182.1, read on the forward strand.
AAGTGCTCGGTGATGATGTCCGGCCCTAGGTTGTCCCGCATGAAACCAACGATTTCGTCCCGGCCGGCCAGGTTCAGCGGCTCGCCCATGGCCGGGGTGCCGTAGTTGGCCGTGGCGTCCGGGGTGAACGTGCCGGCCAGCTCATCCCACAACTTGAGGTCTACGCAGCGCAGGTAGCGGTGCTTCAGCCGGCGGATCTCTTCCAGCGCGGCCAGATTCGCCAGCACAGCTTCATCCATGGCATCAGCTTCCCCGGCTGATTGACGCCGCGCAAGAACATGTTCTAGTTTTTGCCGCGGGAGGTTCCGTGCGCTTCTCGTATGCCGAGTCGATGACCGACCCGTCCAGCTACATCCCGCTGGCCCGCGCGGCCGAGGAAGCCGGCTACGACTCGATGGTGGTGCCGGACAGCATCTGCTACCCGCGGGACTCGGCCAGCGTGTACCCGTTCAACCCGGACGGCACCCGGGAGTTCCTCGAGGACAAGCCGTTCCTGGAGCCGTTCTCGCTGATCCCGGCGCTCGGCGCGGTGACTGACCGGCTGCGCTTCGTGACCTTCGTGCTCAAGCTGCCGGTGCGCAACCCGGTGCTGGTGGCCAAGCAGGCCACCTCGGTAGCGGTGCTCACCGGCGGCCGGCTGTCGCTGGGCGTGGGGACCAGCCCGTGGCGCGAGGACTACGACGTGCTCGGCGTGCCCTGGGCGGGCCGCGGCCAGCGGATGGACGAAGAGATCGCGATCATCCGCGGGCTGGCCGCGGGCGGCTACTTCGAGTACCACGGCACGGTGTTCGACGTCCCGCCGGTCAAGATCGCGCCGGTGCCGGCCCGGCCCATCCCGCTGCTGATTGGCGGGCACGGCGACGCCGCGCTGCGCCGGGCGGCGGAGACCGGTGACGGCTGGCTGCATGGCGGGGGCGACCCGGCGGACCTGCCCGGGCTGCTGGCCCGGCTGGCCGAGTTCCGCCGCCGGGCCGGGACCGCGGACCGGCCCTTCGAGGTGCACGTGATCTCGCTGGACGCGTACACCGTGGCCGGGGTGCGCCGGCTGGCCGAGCAGGGTGTGACCGACGTGATCGTGGGCTTCCGCTGGCCCTATGTGACCGGCCCGGACACCGAGCCGCTGGCCGAAAAGATCAGCAAGCTGCGCCGTTTCGCCGACGACGTCATCGGCAAAGTTCGAGCCTGAACCGGCGCGCTTTGTCAGCGCGGTTCATTTTGCCCGGCCGGCAAGGCAGAATTCAGCGCACCGATGCGTGACCGGAAGAGGTGGCGACTGTGGCCCGAACCTGGTGGGCGCACCCGCAGCAGGAGACCCAGCCGGAGCCGCGGGACGCGGCGGACTGGCTCCGGGCCAACGGCGTCACGCTGACCGCGGTCATCCTCATCGTGATCCAGTTGTGGCTCAAGGCCGCGCTGCTTGCCCACTCGTATTTCAAGCAGGACGACTTCCGTTTCTTCGACCGGGCGCTGGCCAGCGGGTTCAGCTGGCACTACCTGATGTGGGTAGAGGCCGGGCACCTGCTGCCGGTGGGCTTCGCGATCGCCTGGGTGCTGGCCCGGCTCTCGCTGTATAACTGGCCGCTGGCCGGTGCCGTCACCTTGGGGATCCTGGCGGCTGCGTGTTTCGCCATGCTGGCCATGCTGCGGACCGTCTTCGGCAATCGCCCGGCCATATTAATCCCGCTCGCGCTCTACCTGTTCGGCCCGCTGTCCCTGGCCGGATTCGACTGGTGGTCCCTTTCTCTCGAGGTGCTGCCACTCGAACTGGCGATCTTCATGACGATCCGGGCTCATGTCCGTTACCTGCGTAATGGCCGGCTGCGCAGCGCGCTCGCTTCAGCCGGCTGGCTGGCGCTCGGCATGGCATCGATGGTCAAGGGTGCGGTAGTCCCGCTCCTGCTGCTCGCGCTGACCGCCGCGTTCTTCATGACCGGGCGCGGCCCCGGCGGGCAGCCCGCGCCGCGGCATCTGGCCGCGGCCACGGTCCGGGCGCTCACCTGGTACTGGCGGGCGTGGCTGATGTACGCCGCGGTGCTCGCCGGGTATTGCGCTGTCTTCTTCCTCCAGCTGCCCACGTCCAGCAGCCAGCCGACGGCGCCCACGTCGCCCGGCCAGGTCGCGAGCTTCGTGTCCAGCCTGTTCAGCACGTCCCTGCTTCCCGGGGCGGTCGGTGGCCCCTGGCGCTGGTGGGCGGTGGGCTACGCCCAGGCCGCCCCGCCGGCCGCGCTGGAGCAGCTGTCCTGGGTGGTGGCCGCGGCTGTCGTGGCCGTGAGCTGCATCTACCGGGTGCGCGCCTGGCGGTCCTGGGCCATCCTGCTCGGCTGGATCGTGCTGGCGGACATCGTGCCGGTGATCCTGGGCCGGCTGGGCACCCAGCCGGGCAGCCTGCTCGGCAGCCAGACCAGGTACCTGACGGACGCGACGCCGATCCTGGCCTTGTGTGTCGGGCTTGCCTTCCTGCCCGTGATCGGCGAGCGGCACCCCTACCGCTTCCAGTTCCCGGCGCTGCGGCCCGCCGTCACGGCCCCGCCAGACGCGGCTGACCGGGACGGCCCGGCTGAGACGGACGCCGCGGCGGCGCCAGGCACGGCTCCGTCCGGGCCGGCCGCCGTGCTGACCGGGCCGGCCGCCGCCCGGTGGCTGCGCAGGGCGATGGTGGTGCTGATGGCTGCGTTCATCGCCGGCTCGTTCTGGTCGCTGCAGAGCCTGGAAGCGGTCACCAAGCCGGCCGCCGTCCGCGCCTACATAGAGACCGCGCAGATCGCGGTGGCCCACGCGCCCACTGGCACGCTGATCGTGAACGCGTCGGTTCCCGCGACCGTGATGGATCCTGCCTTCTTCTGGCGGCAGGGGTACACGTCCCAGGTCATCGGCGCGATCGCGCGCGGCGAGCCGGGCCGGCGCCTGGCCTGGACCAGCTCGCCGCACGGGGTGATCCGCAGCCTGATGATCTTCGACCAGCAGGGCCGGCTGCGCCCGGTCACCGTGGCCGGGCCGTCGTCCCTGCTGCCGCCCCAGCCGCGCCCCAAGCCGCAGCCCCGCGGCAAGCACGCCCGCGGTAAGCACCGGGTCACGCCGGTGCCGCTGAACGGCTGCTGGACGCCGACCACCGCCGGGATCCGTGTCCCGCTGAACGGCTCGCTATACCGGTGGCCGTGGACCACCCGGCTGGACTACTCCGGGCCAGCCACCGAGCTGGCGGTCAGCTTCGGCGCAGGCTGGCACACGGTGACCCTGCCCGCGGGCCGCCATTCGGTGTATGTGCCCACCGTCGGTGCGGGCGGTGCCATCGGCCTGCGCCTGCTCGGCGCCGGACCCGCCGCCTGCATAACGAAGGTAACCGTGGGCTCGCTGCAGCCCGATGCGGCGGCTCAGGCCATCCCGCCGACCCCGGCGTCCGGCTGAGCCGTGCCCGACGTGCCACGCCTGCTGCCCGGGATCCGCGGATCCCGGGTGCGCCCAGCCGGCGACGACGTAGCCGAGCCGGACCGGGCCGGGACGGGCCGCCCGGGGCCTGCCCTGGGCCTCGGTCTTGGCCTGGTCCTCGGCCTGCTGGCGCTGGGCCCTGGGCTGGCACGCGGCTTCCTGCTCAGCTACGACATGGTGCTGGTGCCCCGGGAACCGTTCAGCGCGGCCATGGTCGGGCTGAACGGGGGGCCACCACGGGCGGTGCCCAGCGACGCGGTGCTGGCCGCGGCCAGCCGGGTGCTGCCCGCCGACATCGTGCAGAAGCTGGTGCTGCTGTCGATCTTCGTGCTGGCCTGCGTCGGCGCCGCCGTCCTGCTGCGCGGTGAGCACTGGCTGGCCCGGCTGGCCGCCGGGGCCTACTACGCCTGGAACCCGTTCGTGGCTGAGCGGCTGATCATCGGGCAGTGGGCGCTGCTGCTCGGCTACGCCGGCCTGCCCTGGGTGCTGCGCGCCGCGCTGCGCGAGCCCGGGTGGGGCAGCGGCGGCGCACTAGGCGGCGGCGCACCGGCGGGAGGCGGGAGGCCCGCGGCGGCGAGGCGGGCGGCGTTGCCGTGGCGCTGGGCCGGCTGGCTTGCGCTGGCTATGCTGCCCGCCGCGGTCGGCGGATTCGCCGCGGTCCTGGTCACTGCGCTCGTCCTGGTGCCGGCCGTGCTACTCGGCCAGCGGGCCGTCCGGCCCGCCCTGGCCGCGGCTGGTGTGCTGCTGCTGGCCAGCCTGCCCTGGCTGGTCCCGTCGCTGCGGCACGCGCTGTCCGCCGACCCGGCCGGGATCAGCGCGTTCGCCGCCCGGGCGGACACCCCGTTCGGCTCGCTGGGCAGCCTGCTGATGCTGGGCGGGATGTGGAACGCGCAGGCGGTGCCGGCCGGCTACGGCGGAGCGTGGTCGGTGCTGTGGCTGGCCGCCGCGCTCACCGCTCTCGCCGGCTACGTCACGCTCGCCGGGCCGGGCGCCGGGTGGCGGGCCGTCTGGCGGGCCGGGGCGCGGCCGCGCTGGCCGGGGCTCGGGGTGGCCGCCGTGGTCGGCCTGGTCATCGCCAGCATCGGCATCACCGGGCCCGGCCGGGATCTGCTGCGCGCCGCGACCGGGCTGTGGCCCGGCTTCTCGGTGCTGCGCGACGGCCAGCAGTTCGCCGCGCCGCTGGCCCTGGCCGAGGCGGTCGGCTTCGGCCTGGCCGTCGGGTGGGCCATCCGGCCCCGGGCCGCCCGGGATGCCCGGGTGGCCCGGGACACGGCCGCGGCCGTGCCCGGCCGGCCAGACCCGCTCGGCGTGGCCATCGGGATCGCGGCCATCCTGCTGCCGGTGCTGCTGCTCCCCGGGCTGGCCTGGGGCGCGGCCGGGCGGCTGCGCCCGGTCTGGTACCCGGCCAGTTGGCTGACCGCGGCCCGGCTGATCAACGAGAGCCCGGTCCGCGGCGGCGCGCTGGTGCTCCCGTGGACGGCCTACCGCCGAGTGGGCTGGAATCACGGGGAGACCCTGCTCGATCCCTGGCCCCGGTTGCTCGGCCGCGCGGTGATCTGGAACGACGGGGGCCAGATCGGCCGCATCCAGCTCGCCCCGGACGACCCGCGGGCCCGGCGGCTGGACGCGGCCATCACCGGTTCCGGGCCGCTGACCAGCACCTTCGCTACCGCAGGCGTCCGGTTCGTGATCGTGGACACCAGGTTGGCGGCCAACGCCGCGGGCCGCCGCCTGCCAGGCTGCCGCCTGCTGCTTACCGGCCCGGGCCTGGCCGTCTACCAGGTGCCCGCCCGGTGAGATCATGGGTGCGCACCAGGGTAGAACCTGTTACATTTCAGTCACATTACTAGGCAGTAGCCCACCCGCTGGCTAGTGTCCGAGCCAACGACCGTGTCCCCTTGCCGGAGGAGGAACGCCGTGGTCCGCTTGCTCATTGCCATCGTGGTCGGGGTCGTGGTCGCCGTGGGTGCCACGGTACTGGTGACCAATGCGCTGGCCGGCGTGGCCAACGGCACGCCCAGTAACGGCTCCATTTACCAGTACGGCACGCGCTGACCCGGCCCGGGAAGGTGGCGCCGAGGCCGCCGGCGGGCGCGGGCAATGTCCCCCCGGCGTCAATCGAGATCATCGTTCCGGCTCGCAACGAGTCGCGCAGGCTGCCCGGCGGGCTGGCCGCGCTGTGCCGGACCGCGGCCGCCCTGCCGCTGCGCGCGGCCATCCTCGTGGTGGACAGCGCGAGCACCGACCTGACCTGCTCGGTCGTGCATGAGTGGCCGGCCGGCCCGGTGCCCATCCGGCTGCTACGCTGTCATCGCGCGGGCAAGGGGCTGGCGGTCCGGGCCGGCCTGCTGGCCACCACCGCCCCGTTCGTCGGGTTCTGCGACGCCGACATGGCCACCGACCTGGCCGCCCTGGACGTCGCGGTCCGCCTGCTGGCCGCGGGCAACCCGCTGGTCATCGGGTCGCGGCTGCTGGACGCCTCGGTCGCCGAGGAGCGGCACAGCGGCGTCCGCCGGGCCGGGGCGACCGCGTTCCGCGCGCTGGCCCGCCGGATCGTGCCGGACGCCACCGACACCCAGTGCGGCTTCAAATTCTTTTCCGGGCCGCTGGCTCGCTCCGCCGCGCGGTCACTGCGCACTGCCGGGTTCGCCTTCGACGTCGAGTTGCTGGCCCGCTGCCAGCAACTGGGCGCCACGTTAACGGAGATCCCGGTGTGCTGGCGGGACGTGCCCGGCTCGACCTTCTCGGTCACCCGGCACTCGGCCGAGACGTTCCGCGACATCGCGGCCATCTGGCTCCGGCTGCGCTCGGCCCGGGCCGCCGCCGGCCAGCCGCCGCAGGCCAGCCCCCCACCCGACCCACCCAACCCGCTCATCGGCCCGGCCGATCCGGCCACCCGGGCCGTCGGCGTGCCCACCCGGGCCGTGGGCGCGTCGCGGGCCGCACCGCTGCCAGCAGTCGGGCCGGCCGCCGCCGGGCCGCCGCCGCTGGGGGCGTCCGCGTTGCTGCCCGGCACCCCGGCCGTGGCTGGCCCACCGGCGGTGCCGGCCGGGATCAGCACGGCGTGACCGGAGCCGTGGCCGGGGGGCCGGACCGCACCGGCGGCCCGGACCTGGCGCCAGACTTCAGCGGCATCCGCCTCGCCGTGGTCAACTGGCGTGACCCTTGGCATCCAGCGGCCGGCGGGGCAGAACGCTACGCCTGGGCCATGGCCGGCGACCTGGCCAGCCGGGGCGCCGCGGTCAGCTTCCTCACCGCCCGCGGCCGCGGGCAGGCCCGCCGGGACCGCCGGGACGGAATCGACATCATCCGGCTGGGCGGCCGGTTCACCGTCTACCCTCGGGTGCTCGGCTGGCTGCTGGGCCGCCGCTGGCTGGACCACGGGCGCTCCTTCGCGGCCGTCCTGGACTGCCAGAACGGCATTCCGTTCTTCACGCCGTGGGTGCTGCCTGCCGCCGTGCCCGTGCTGTGCGTCATGCACCACGTGCATAGCGTTCAGTGGTCGGTGCATTTTCCGGGCTGGGTGGCGCGCCTCGGCCGGCTGCTGGAGGGGCCGGTGGCACGGGCCGCCTACCGCCGCCACGCGTGCGTGGCGGTGTCGCCGTCGACGGTCGCGGCGATGCGGGACGAGCTGTGCTGGCCGGGCGACATCTACCTGATCCCGAACGGTGTCGCGGGGCCGGCGCCGGGCCCAGCCGGCGGCGACGAGGGCGGCGACGGCCCGGCCGCCCTGGTCTGGGTAGGCCGGCTGGTCGCGCATAAGCGTGCGGACCTGGTGCTGCCCATCGCCGAGCGGCTGGCCGGCACCGGGGTGACCATCGACGTGGTCGGCCGGGGGCCTGCCGCGAAGGCGCTGGCGGCCAGCGTCGCGGACCGCGGCCTGGCCGGGCAGGTCCGGCTGCGCGGCTTCCTGCCCGAGCCGGCCAAGCAGGCGGTGCTGGCCGGGGCACGACTGCACCTGAACACCTCGCTGGGTGAGGGCTGGGGGCTGTGTGTGCTGGAAGCCGCGGCCCTCGGCGTGCCCACCGTCGCCTTCGACGTGGCCGGGCTGCGCGACGCGGTCCGGGACGGGCAGACCGGCTGGCTGGTCCGCGACGGAGAGCGGATCGAGGACGTCACCCAGCGGGCGGTCAAGGAACTGGCCGACCCGGTGCGCCGCGCCGAGGTAGCCGCCGCGTGCCGGGCCTGGGCCGCCGAGCTGAGCTGGGACGCCGCCACGGCCCGGATGGCCACGCTGCTCTGGGCCTGCCTGCGCCGCGGGACCTCGCGGGCCAGCCGGCCCGGCGCCTGGATAGTGTCCACTGCGGACGGTGGCACGCTGCTCGCGGAGGGACCGGTGCTGGACATCCTGGTCAGCGACGGCAGCCCCGCGCCGCTTGGCCCAGCCGCCCCGCTCGGCCCAGCCGCCCCGCTGGGCCCAGCCGCCCCGCTCGGCCCAGCCGCCCCGCTCCGCCCGGCCACCCCGCTGGAGCGGCTGCTCGGCCGTGCGATCGCGGAGCCCGGCCGCCCGCGGTGATCGGCGCCCCCCCGCTTCCGCCCAGCGACACACTGCAGCCGCTGGATTCCCGCGCGGCCAGCGAGCGGGTCCGCGGCGCGATCCGGCTGGTCGCGTTCTGCCTGCTGCTCGAGGTGCTGCCGTTCGTCACCGCGCCGGGCAACATCATCGCCGACACCAAGCTCGACCTGGCCATCAACCCGGCCGGGTTCCTCAGCCGGGCGCTGTCCCTGTGGGACCCGCAGCAGTTCGGCCAGCTGCAGGACCAGGCCAACGGCTACCTGTTCCCGATGGGCCCGTTCTTTGCCGCGGGCAAGCTGGCCGCGCTCCCGCCCTGGGTGATCCAGCGGCTGTGGATCGGCGCGGTGCTGGTCGCCGCGCTCCTGGGCACGGTGCGGCTGGCCGGGCGGCTGGGCATCGGCACGCCGTGGACGCGGATCGCCGCCGGGCTGGCCTACGCGCTGTCGCCCGCCGCGCTCACCCTGCTCGGCGAGCTGTCCTCGGAATTCCTCCCGGCGGCCATGCTGCCGTGGATCCTGCTCCCGCTGGTCGGCGCGACCCGCCCGGCTGATCAGCCGGGTGGCGGCCGGCGGCTCGGCCGGGCCGCCGCCCGGTCGGCGGTCGCGGTCGCGGTGTGCGGCGGCATCAACGCCGCCGCGACCGTCGCGGTGCTGATACCCGCGGTCATCTACCTGCTCACCGTGTCCCGGCCGGCGCCGCGCTGGCGGCTGCTGGCCTGGTGGTGCCCGGCCGTCGTGCTGGCTACCTGCTGGTGGTCAGTCCCGCTGCTGCTGCTGTCCAGGTACGGCGTCCCGATCCTGCCCTACACCGAGAGCGCGGCCGTCACCACGTCGGTGACCAGCCTGTCCGACATCCTCCGCGGCACCGAGAACTGGGTCGCCTACCTGGCCATCAACGGGCAGCCCTGGTACCTGCTCGGCTACCGGATCGCCACCGGGGTGCTGCCCACCCTGCTCACCGCGCTGGCGGCCGGCCTCGGCCTGGCCGGCCTGGTCAGCCGGGGGCTGTCGGCCCGGCGGTTCCTGCTCTGCTCGCTGCTGGCCGGGCTGCTCATCATCTCGGCCGGGTACCTGAGCAGCCTGGGCAGCCCGCTGGCCGCGCCGGTCGACCAGCTGATCAACGGGGCCGGGTCCGCGCTCCGCAACCTGCGCAAGTTCGATCCGCTGATCCGGCTGCCGATCGCGCTCGGCCTGGCCCATCTGATCGCGAACGTGCAGCCCTCCTGGCTGCCCGGGTCCGGGCGCGGGACAGCCTGGTGGCACCAGCCCGTCCGGCTGCGCCGCGCGGTGGGGGTGGCCGCCGCGCTGGCCATCGGCGGCCTGGCGCTGCCCGCCTACCAGAGCGGGCTGGCCAACCCGGGATCGTTCCGCCAGATCCCGTCCTACTGGCAGAACGCGGCCAGTTGGCTCAACCAGCGGGCCGGGCACCAGGCCGTGCTCGTCGTGCCCGGCGCCCCGTTCGGCCAGTACTTGTGGGGCAGCCCGCTGGATGAGGTGCTGCAGCCGCTGACCAGCACGGACTGGGCCGAGCGGAACCTGTCCATCATCGGCTCACCGGGCAACGAGCGGCTGCTGGACAGCATCGACCAGCAGCTGGCCGCCGGGGCCGGCTCGGCCGGGCTGACCGGGCTGCTGGCCCGGATGGGCGTGCGGTACCTGGTGGTCCGCAACGACCTGGACCGGTCCGTGCTGGACGGGGCCTGGCCGACCCGGATCCACCAGGCGCTGGCCGACTCGCCGGGGATCCGGAAGGTGGCCCAGTTCGGCCGGCTGCCGGTGGGCAGCTTCACGCCGAACGACGCGGTCAGCGACTTCGACTCGCCCTACCCGCCGGTGGAGATCTACCAGGTAGCCGGGGCCGCGCCGGTGGCCACGGTGCAGCCAGCCGCGGGCGCGCTGCGGGTCTACGGGGCGCCGGAAAGCCTGCTCACCCTGGCCAATGAGGGCGTGCTCGGCAGCCGGCCGGTGCTGCTCAACGCGGATGACCCGGGCCAGCCGGCCGCCGCCTCGGTGCTGACCGACTCGCTGCGCCGCCGGGTCCGCGACTTCGGCGAGCTGCGCACGTCGTACTCGCCGACGCTGACCGCCGGCCAGCCGGCCCAGACGTTTGAAGCGGCCAACGACTACCTGGACCCGGGCTGGGCCAGGTACCAGAGCGTGGCCCGGTACCAGGGCATCGCCACCGTGACCGTGTCCTCCTCCGCCTCGGACATCGGCGCCATCCCCAGCCAGTGGGAGAGCGGCCTGCTGCCCTATTCCGCGGTGGACGGGGACAGCCGGACCAGGTGGGAGTCCGGCAGCTGGACCGGGCCCATCGGGCAGTGGATCCAGGTCCGCTTCGACACCCCGGTTGACCCAGGGACGATCCAGGTGGCGTTCGCCGATCAGGCCGGGCTCGGGCCGGCGGTCACCCAGGTGCAGGTGAGCACCGCGGCCGGCCGGGTCACCGACCCGGTCCGGGTCACCGGGCAGGCCCAGCCGCTCCGGGTGCCGCCGGGCCGGTCCGGCTGGCTGCGGATCACCGTCACCCGGCTGGCCGCCACGCTGAGCTCACCGGTCGGCGCGCAGGTCGGCATCGCCGAGATCTCGGTGCCGGGGGTGCACGCCAGCCGGACCATCGTCGCCCCGGCCTTGCCCGCCAGCACCGACCCGGCGGTGGTGGTGCTGGCCAAGGCGCAGCCGCAGCCGTCCGGCTGCATGCTCACCTCGCTGCGGTGGGTGTGCTCGCCGGCGCTGACCACCCTGACCGAGGAGCAGTACGGCCTCAGCGCGCAGTTCACCGAGGCCACCGCCACCCGGGCCGGGCTGCGCGGCGCCGCCGTCCTGCTCAACCCGGCGCTGATCCGGCATTACGCCGGGTTCGGCCGCGGGCACGTCTCGGTCACCGCGTCCTCCACGTACACCAGCGACCCGGAGGACCAGCCCTGGTCGGCGTTTGACGGCAACCCGGCCACCAGCTGGGTGGCGGGCGCGGACGACGCGCACCCCACGCTGACCATCCAGTGGTGGCACCCGCGCCGGGTCAGCCAGCTCACCATCCAGCGCCCGCCCGGCGCGGCCGGCCTGCTCCAAGTGCTGCTGGCCGGCGCGCGCGGCCAGGTCCGCGGCGGTACGGTCAGCCCGTCCGGGGTGGTGCGCTTCGCGACGATGCGGACCAACCGGCTGACGATCCGGTTCACCCCGCTGGCCGTGCCGCTGCAGATCTCCGGGGTGGCCATCCCCACCGTGCCGACGCTGGGCACGCCGGCCGTCCCGTTCCGGCTGGCCTGCGGCCTGGGACCGCGGGTCGAGCTCAACGGGCGGCCGGTGCCGACCCGGGTCTCCGGCACGTTCGCCGACCTGCTCACCGGCCGGCCGGTGCCGTTCACCGCTTGCTCGCGGCTGCGCCTCGCCGCGGGCCGCAACCAGGTGACCGAGCCCGCCGGGGACGCGTTCTCCGTCCAGGACGCCACGCTGATCCGCCCCGCCGCCGGGCTGGCCAGCCCGGCCACGGCCGCGGCCGCCCCGGCCCGGATCGTGTCCTGGACCCCGGCCCGCCGCGTCCTCCAGGTGTCCGCGGCCACCCGCTCCTACCTGGTGGTGAACGAGAATTACAACCTGGGCTGGCAGGCCACGCTGGCTGGCCGACCGCTGCCCGCCGTCCGCCTGGACGGCTGGAAGCAAGGCTGGGTGCTGCCCGCGGGCAGCACCGGCCAGGTACTGCTCACTTATTTGCCCAACGCCCTCTACCGCGACTCGATCGGCGGCGGCCTCGCGGCACTGGCGTTCATCATCGTGGTCGCCTGCTGGCCGTGGTCAGCGTGGCGGCGGCGGCGCAGCGGGTCAGTCAGCACCGTGGCGGCGGGACCAGGTGACCGGACGTCAGCCGCGGGCCGGCCCGGGTGGCCACGGGGGTGGCGGCCCGGCCCGCGGGCGTCCGCGGTGGGCAGCGTGCTGGCCGCCGGGTGCCTGGTCGGGCTGGCCGGGTTCTGGCTCGGCGGGTATCTGGGCGTCGTCATCCTGCTCGGCTGCACCGGGCTGTTCATGGCCGCGGCCAGCTACCGGCATGCCAGCCGGTGGTGGGCCGAGCTGGGCCGCCCGTGGCTGGTCACCGCGGCGCTGCTGGCCGCGGCGGTGTGCGGCGCGTGGGGCGAGAGCCTGCGCCAGGCGGCGCACACCGGCGCCGTGGTGACCGGGCTGTGGAACACCGTTCCGCAGGTCATCTGCCTGGTCATCGTGGCCCGGCTGATTAGCGCCCTGGTCCTCCCCGACCCCTGAGCCGCTGGGCGGGGCGTTCCAGCAGGTAGTAGCTGGCCGCGGAGATCGCGACGGTGAAGGCTGTTACGCCGAGCAGCACGCCGACCGCCGCCAGCACGGAGTAGGACCCGCCGTAGAAGGCCGTCTTCAGGTGCAGCAGCGCGAAGAACGCGTACGCGGCCAGGAACTGCCACAGGAAGATGCCGTAGGAGATCTTGCCCAGGAACCGGAAGCCACGGCTGGCCAGCAGCCGGCTGGCCACCGTCGGCTGTGCCCGCCACGGCTGGAACGCGAGCGGCGCCACCACTGCGATCGCGATGATGGCGTACAGCGCGGTCTTGAACTCGGTGGACCATAGGCTCGGCACGCCGCCGAACTCGGGACCGGTGAGCGGGGTGCACGCGATGGCGAACGCGCAGCCGGCGATCAGCCAGCACATCCCGGCCGAGTCGGCCACCGACCGGCAGAACCGGCTGGCCGGGCCGCTGGCCTCCGGCTCGGCTGCGGCCCAGGCCGAGCCGACCGCGATGGCCATCCCGGCCGCGAACCAGATCAGCAGGGGCGGCAGCGTCCCGGCGAACCACAGCTCTGGGCGGGGGTAGTAGGCCAGCACGGTAAAGCCGAACGACGAAACGGCCAGGATGGCCAGGGCGGTGAGCATCCGCCGGGCCCGGCTGGCTATGTCGGCCTGGCTGGCCGGGGCGGCCGTCGTCCTGCGGGACAGCACCAGCCAGGCCAGGGCGGCGGCGAGCAGCGGCAGCACAAGGTAGAAGGACACCTCGACGACCAGGCTCCACATCTGGGACAGCCCAGTGGCCCCGGTGCCGGTCCACCACGGATGCGGGTCGTAGTTCTGCCCCAGGAGCAGGTACTGGATCCAGGCCCAGGCGTGCCGTGCGGCGCTGGGGTTGAGCACCGGCAGCGCGATGAGCACCACGGCCCAGTACGCGGGCAGAATGCGCAGCGCGCGGCGGCGCAGGTAGGGCAGTACCCGGGTGGCCGGCTGCCCGGTGAGCACGGCGGTGGCCCAGGGCCGGTAGAGCAGCAGCCCGGACAGCGCGAAGAAGACCGGGACGCCGACGTCGCCCCGGCTGATCACCCACGACACCGGGGTGCCGGTGAACACATAGCCGGTCAGGCCGCCGACGTGAGTGAGCAGGACCGCGGCGGCGGCCACCGCGCGCAGCCCGTCCAGCGCGTCCTGGTGCCGGGGCAGCGCCCGCGGCGCGGCCGGCGCCGGCCGCTCGTCCGCCCGTGCTGGAATCAAGGTCTGCTCGCTTTAACTAGAACGTGTTACAGTTACCCAATCTAGACCAGGTTCGCTCTTCGGGCAGAACCCCATACTCCTTAATATAGAACCCCGTTACCCCAAGCGGGCAACACTGTCGTTGCGGGCGCCTGGAATGGTGCCAGCCGTTCCCTGGAGGATGGATGCGCCGCGTCATCGGGATGAGTCTGGCTGGATTTGGCGCATTTCTCATCGTGGCGGCCCTGCTGCTGGTCGGCTACGTGAGCGGGCAAGTGGTCAAGTATCCGCTCCACGAGTACCTCACGACGCAACTCCGCGGCACCGGGGTCAGCTATTTCAGCGCCCCGCTGGCACGTGAGGTATCCGGGGCCACGATGCTCACCACCAGCACGGTCAAGGGGGACGCCGCGGCCGGGAACTCGTCCACCGCGGTGTGGGACGAGTTCACCTACGTCTACGACACCACCAATAAGGTGCCGTTCGAGTACACCACCCGCCGCTTCGCGTTCGACCGCCGCACTGCGCAACTGGTCAACTGCTGTGCGTCGAACGTGAACGGCAACTCCTCGATCCGGCAGACCGGCCTGGTCGGCTTCCTCTGGCCATTCGGCACCCAGCAGCAGACTTATCAGATATTCGACCCGGTGCTGAACAAGCCCCAGCCGGCCCGGTTCGCGGGCACGTCGACGATCGACGGGATCAGCGTCAACCGCTACGTGGAGCAGGTGCCGCCGACGCGGGCGGGCAGCCAGACGCTGCCCGCGTCGCTGGTCGGCATGAGCGGCACCGGCATGGTGACCCTGCCCGAGTTCTACACCGGGACCAACACGTTCTGGGTGGACCCGGAGACCGGGGCGCAGCTGAACACCACACAGGTCCAGAAGGTCACCTTGCAGGACTCCACCGGGGCGCAGCGCCTGGTCATCTTCGATGGCCACCTGGACTTCACCCCGCAGAGCATTCAGACCGTGGTGAACCTGGACAACTCGGCACGCAGCAAGATCGCGCTGCTCGAGGTCATCCTGCCGCTGGTGCTGGGCGTGGTCGGCCTGATCGCGCTGATCACCGGGATCGTGCTGGTCCTGCGGCGGCGCGATGACCAGGCGGAGGACTCGGGTGCGGACGTCCCGGAGCCTGCCCTGGGCGGCCGCTAGCGGCCGGGGTCCCGGTCACCACCCGCTGCAAGACCACCAGGAGATTCCAGGTCAGGAACTCGCGCAGCCCGGGAACGCGCAGCATCGGCCGGGACCAGTCCGGGAGGTAACGCGGCACAGCATCGACCAGCACGGCACTTTCCGTGGACTTAACCCAGCGCAGGACATCCGCCACCGAAACTGGGTAAAGGCTTTCGCCAAACCGGTTCTTTGGCGGCTGGCCATGCTGCCGGGTATAACGCATGGCTGCCCATTCGCCGCCGAGATAATGCCAGGGAGAGGTTTCGTGCCCGCCCCAGGGTGAGAGCCAGTTGGTAAACGCGGCAAAGACAATTCCGCCGGGCCTGGTCACCCGCACCATCTCGGTCAGCATGGCCGGCCAGTCGGCGACGTGCTCCAGCACGTTGGACGAGAAGCACACGTCGACCAGGCCGCTGGCTACCGGCAGGTGCAGTGCGCTGCCGATCGTGCTGCCCGGTTCCGGCCGGCCCTGAGCAGCGAGTTCGCCCAGGTCGGTGTCCACGCAGAAGGCCCGCGCCCCGGCCGCCCGCAGTTCCCGGACGAAGAAGCCGGGGCCGCCGCCGATGTCCGCCACTACCTGGCTATTGAGGTATGTGTATTGGCTTAGCTGGCGGATGGTGTCCTGAGCCAGCACCGTGTAGTAGCCGGAAGGGTCGGCCTGCTCGGTACGGAATGCGCGCAGCAGGCGCACGGAACGGGCCAGGTCGGCCCGGAATCCAGGGAAGTCGTTCACGACGTCACCGGCTCTCCGCCTTTCCTGGCATCGGCAAAGAAGACACTTTACAGCCTTGCCCGGCCCACGGTCGCTGTCTATGCTGAGGGGGACCATACCAAACAAGCGCATGCTTGGTATAGCGGCGCCGCAGGCGCCGCCGCGCAGTCGGCTGAGTGCAGCGGGCGCCGCCGCGCAGCGGGCTAGTCTGGGCTGGCCGGGCAGCACCCCGTCGTGCCGCATCTCCTATCCCGCCAGTCACAGCAGTACCGGCCCGGCCGATCGAGTTCCACTTATCACCCCGGAGCACAGGCGAAATATCGCCTTTAGCCTGTTATGTCCGGCACTCAGGGGTGATATGTGCCGCCACAACTCCCGGGTACAGCCGAGTCACCGAAGCAGCAGCCGGGCGGCCAGTTCCAGGTGGTTGCTGACGTCGTTGGCGGAGGCGCGCCGGGTGACCCAGGCGACCAGGTTGGATAGCCAGACGTCGCCGATCACCCGGGCGATGGCCCGGTCGTCCTCGGACGGCTCGCCCTCGTGCATGGCCCGGGTCAGGGTCTGCTCCATCAGCCGGGCCACGGTGTTGACCTCGGCCGCCGCGCTCGGGTCGGCGAACATGAAGGCCCGGGTCATCGCCTCGGTCAGCATCGGCTCGCGCTGCATGGCCCGGGTCATCCGGCTCAGCACGTAGAGCATCCGGTCGTACGGCGTGTCACCTGGGATGGGCGCCCGGTTCAGCTTTTCCTGGGTGCGCTCGAACTCCCGGGCCAGGCCGGATACCAGCAGGTGGATCTTGGACGGGAAGTACCGGTACAGCGTGCCCAGCGCCACGTCGGCCCGCTGCGCCACCGTCCGCATCTGTACCGCCTCGTAGCCGCCCTTGGACGCGAGGGCCAGGGTGGCGTCGAGGATCCGCTTGCGCCGGTCGCGCTGGGCGGCTGAGCCCAGTTCCGCATCCGTCGGGGGATTCGGCGCAATAGTGCTACGTGTTCTCGGCGATGCCATCGAGGCCTCTCGTCCTGTTCCATGACTCGGAGCCATTCCCGGCATCAGCCACCGGCACTTCGGGCAAGCCGGGCTGGTTGCAGGGTTCGTTCTACAGTCCAGCCTACCAATCACAGGTGCGTGGGGCAGGTCCGCGGGCTGGCCCCAGTGAGGTATAACGTGTTCTAATTTTGGGGGCGAGGCGAACAGGAGGGCCGGTGCCGATCGCCAGCAATGCGGAGCAGCGGGCCCTGCAGGCCGCGGTGCGCGACTGGGCCAAGAGCGTCGACCCGATCGCGCTCGTCCGGCAGCTGGAGCCCGGATCGCGGCCCGCGGTGGCGCCGGACGGCCAGGACGGCCAGGCACCGTCGCCCGGCGCTACGCCTACATATGTAGCCGAAGCGGCCGGATGCTGGGCCGGCCTGGCGGAGCTGGGCGTCTTCTCCATCGCGCTGCCCGCCGGGGTGGGTGGCGCGGACGGCACCGTGGCCGACCTGGCGGCCGCGCTGGAGCAGGTCACCACCGCCTTGCTGGCTGGCCCGGTCATGCCCACCCTGCTGGCTGGCCTGCTGCTGGCCGCCGATCCGGCCCAGCCCGCCGCGGCGGCGCTGCTGCCCGAGCTGGCGGTGGGTCAGGCCAGCGTGGCCGTGGCCCTGTCGGCCGGGACGCTGCGCGGCCGCTGGCTGCCCGGCGGGACGCTGCGGGTGACCGGCCAGACCGGCCCGGTCCTCGGCGCGGGCAGCACGACGCACCTGCTGCTCGGCGCGACCGTGCCGGACCCTGCGGCGGCCCAGCCGGGCGCGGACGGTGCCGTGTGGTTCCTCGTCCCGGCCGGTCATCCCGGGGTGACCCTGCTGCCCCGGTCGCCGGTGGACTTCTCCCGCTCCCTGGCCGGCGTCCGGCTGGACGATGCGGTCATCGATCCGGCGGAGATCGTCTCCGGGCTGGGCACGTCCCGGGTGCGTGACCTGGCCGCGACGCTGGCTGCGGTGGAGGCGGCCGCGGTGGCCAGCTGGTGCTGCGACACCGCCGCCCAGTACGCCCGGACCCGGCACCAGTTCGGCCGCCCGATCGGCTCGTTCCAGGCGATCAAGCACCTGTGCGCCGGGATGCTCGGCCGGGCCGACCGGGCCACCGCGCTGGCCTGGGACGCGGCACGGACCGCGGACGAGGTGCCGGACGAGCACCCGCTGGCCGCGGCGGCCGCCGCGGCGGTGGCCCTGGACGCCGCGGTGGAGAACGCCAAGGACTGCATCCAGGTGCTCGGCGGGATCGGCTTCACCTGGGAGCACGATGCCCACCTGTACCTGCGCCGGGCGCTCGCCCTGCGCCAGCTGCTCAGTGGGTCCGCCGGGTGGCGGCGCCGGGTGGCTGGCCTGGCCCTGGCGGGCGCTCGCCGCCGGCTCGGCGTGAACCTGGCTGACCAGCTGACCGCGTCGAGTGCCGTGGCCGTCCGCGCGGTGGCCGTTAGCGTGGCCGCGCTGCCGGACGGGCAGCGGCGCGCCGCGCTGGCCGACGCGGGCTACGTCGCCCCGCAGTGGCCGGCCCCGTATGGCCAGTCCGCCTCGCTGGCCACCCAGCTCGTCATCAACGAGGAGCTGAACCAGGCCGGGCTGGCCCGGCCCGACCTGGTCATCGGCGGCTGGGCCGGGCATGCCGTCCTGCAGCACGGCACGCCGGCCCAGCGGGACCGGTTCGTCTGGCCCACGCTGCGCGGCGAGATCACCTGGTGCCAGCTGTTCAGCGAGCCGGAGGCCGGCTCCGACCTGGCCGGGGTGCGCACCCGGGCCGAGCAGGTGAGCGGGGGTGGGGAGGGGGAGGCAGGTGGAGCCTGGCGGCTGACCGGGCAGAAAGTCTGGACCTCACTGGCCCACCAGGCGGACTGGGCGATCTGCCTGGCGCGTACCGACCCCGCCGCGGCCAAGCATCGTGGGCTCAGCTACTTCCTGGTCGACATGACCAGCCCGGGCATCGACATCCGGCCGCTGCGCGAGATCACCGGCCGCGCCATGTTCAACCAGGTGTTCCTGGACGGGGTCGTCGTGCCCGGCGACTGCCTGCTGGGCCAGCCGGGCGACGGCTGGCGGATCGCGCGCAGCACGCTGGCCGCAGAACGCACCGCGATGGGCCGGGGATCGGCCTTCGGGGAGGCGGTGGACGGGCTGATCGGCCTGGTCCGCGCGGCCGGCCTGGACGCCGATCCGGCCGTGGCCGAGCAGGTCGGCGGGCTGGTCGCCGACGGCCTGGCCGGGTCGCTGCTGGACCTCCGGGCCACCCTGGCCGAGCTGGGCGGGGCAGAACCCGGCCAGCAGGCGGCGGTGCGCAAGCTGATCGGGGTGGCGCATCGCCAGGCGGTGGCCGAGGCCGCCCTGACGCTGTGCGGCCCGGACGGTGCGGCCACCGACGGCGCCGCGGCGGACGCGGTGCACGAGTTCCTGCTCACCCGGTGCCTGAGCATCGCCGGCGGGACCACGCAGATCCTGCTGTCCCTGGTCGGCGAGCGGGTGCTCGGCCTGCCCAGAGAAGAGGTGCGCTGAGTGGACTTCGCCGGCACGCAGTCCCAGCAGGCGGTCGTGGCGTCCGCCGCCGAGGTGCTGGACCGCGGCCGGGCCGCCGGGAAAGTGCCGGCGGGGGGAGAGACAGTATGGAAAGAGCTCGGCCAGGCCGGGCTGCTGAGTCTGGCCCTGCCGGACTGGCTGGGCGGTGACGGCCTCTCGGTGCTGGACACAGCGGTCCTGCTGACCGAGCTGGGCCGCCGGGCCGAGCCCGGGCCGGCGCTGGCCACGCTGATGCTCGGGGTGCTGCCCGTCACCCGGTGGGCGGATCGTGACGTGCAGCGGGCCGTGCTGGCCGGGGTGGCCGCCGGGGACACGCTGCTCGCCGCGGCGGTGCGCGAGCCGTCCGACCCGATGCCGCTGGCCCCGGCCACCATCGCCACCCTGGCGGCCGAGCCGGCTGCCGAGGGACCGGTCCGTGCTGAGCTGGGAGGTGAACCGGGCACCGTGTCCGGAACCAAGATCGGCGTGCCGTACTGCGCGGAAGCGCGCTGGGTCCTGGTGCCGGCCAGTTTCACCGCGGGCGGCGCCGGGGTGGTGCTCGTCGACCCCACGGCGCCCGGCGTGACCGTGCTGCGCACACCGAGTTCGGCCGGTGCGCCCGAGTACACGCTGCGGCTGGACCGGGCGCCGGTCGCGCATCTACTCAACCCCGCGATGGACGGCCGCGACGTCGCTGACCTCTACCAACTCGCGCTGGCCGGGGCGTGCAGCCTGGCCGATGGCCTGCTGGCCGGAGCGCTCGCCCTGACCACCGCGCACGTCGCGTCCCGGGAGCAGTTCGGCCGGCCGCTGGCCACCTTCCAGGCAGTGGCCCAGCAGATCGCCGACATCTCCATCACCGCGCGCACCCTGCACCTGGCCACGCTGTCCGCCTGCTGGCGGCTGGACACCGGGCTGGATGCCGCCACCGACCTCGACGTGGCCGGCTACTGGCTGGCCGAGCACGGGCCGCCCGCGCTGCGCGCCTGCCACCACCTGCACGGCGGACTGGGCATGGACGTGAGTTACCCGCTGCCCCGGTACTCCGCTCTGGTCAAGGATCTGGCCCGGTTCACCGGCGGCGCCGACTACCGGCTCGATGCGCTGGCCGCCCGAGTCTGCGATTGAGGCCGCGATGCATATTGAGCTCACTGACGAGCAACGAGCGTTGGGTAAAGAAGTGCGGGAGTATTTCGCCGGGCTGCTGTCCGCGGCGGAGCGGGCCGAGCTGCTCACCGAGCGGCACGGTGACGTGTACCGCGAGGTGGTCCGGCGGATGGGCCGGGACGGGTGGCTCGGCGTGGGCTGGCCGGTGGAGTACGGCGGGCGCGGCCTGGGCCAGCTAGAGCAGCAGATCTTCGTCAGCGAGGCGGCCCGGGCCGATGTGCCGCTGCCCGCGGTCACCTTGCAGACGGTGGGGCCGACCCTGCAGGCGTACGGCACCCCGCAGCAGAAGGACTTCTTCCTGCCCCGGATCCTGGCCGGCGAGGTGCATTTCGCGATCGGCTACACCGAACCCGAGGCCGGTACCGACCTGGCCGCGCTGCGTACCCGGGCCCAGCGGGTGGGGGAGGAGTACCTGGTCAACGGGCAGAAGATCTTCACCACTGGCGCGCATGAGGCGGACTACATCTGGCTGGCCTGCCGCACCGACCCGGACGCGCCCAAGCACAAGGGCATTTCGATCCTCATCGTGGACACCACGGATCCCGGGTTCAGCTGGACGCCGATCATTACCCACGACGGCGCGCACCACGTCAACGCGACCTACTACCAGGACGTGCGGGTGCCGGTCAGCATGCGGGTCGGCGCGGAGAACGCCGGCTGGCGGCTGGTCACCACCCAGCTCAACCACGAGCGGGTGATGCTCGGCCCGGCCGGCCGGCTCGCCGCGCTGTACGAGCGGGTGCGTGGCTGGGCCGCGGACCGGGCCGGGCCGGGTGGGCGGCCGCTGCTCAGCGAGCCGGACGTGCGCCGGGCGCTGGCCCGCAGCTACGCCGCGTTGCGCATCAACGAACTGCTCAACTGGCAGGTGGCGGTGGCCCAGCAGGTGGACGTGGCCGATGCCTCGGCCACCAAGGTCTACTCCTCGGTCCAGGTGCAGGACCTGGGCCAGCGGCTGGAGGAGGTGGTCGGGCGGCACGGCGACCCGGCCGACCCGGCCACGGCTGGGCTGGCCCAGTGGCTGGACATGCAGGCCAAGCGGAACACCGTGCTGACGTTCGGCGGTGGCGTCAACGAGATCCAGCGCGAGCTGATCGCTACGGCCGGGCTCGGGCTGCCCCGGGTGCCCAGGTGACAACGGCGGACGAGGAGATCCGGGCGGCGGCGGCCCGGATCGTGGCCGCCGGTCCGAGCCAGCCCCGCCCGGGCCGCGACCCGGTGAACCAGCCGATGATCAACAACTGGGTCGAGGCGATCGGTGACGCGAACCCGGTCTACACCGACCCGAGCGCGGCCGCCGCGTCGGTGCACGGCGGGCTGGTCGCCCCGCCTGCGATGGCCCAGGTCTGGACGATGGGCGGGCTGCATCCGGCCGTGCCGGAACGCAGCCACGACCCGCTGCAGCTGATGATCCAGGTGCTCGACGAGGCCGGGTTCACCTCGATCGTGGCCACCAACTGCGAGCAGGAGTACCACCGCTACCTGCGGCATGGCGAGCGGGTCAGCGTGCGGACGGTGCTCGAGGACGTGACCGGCCCGAAACGGACCGCGCTGGGTGAAGGCTGGTTCGTCACCACCCGGAGCACCTGGTCCGTGGCGGACGAGCCGGTCGCCTCGATGATGTTCCGGGTGCTGAAGTACCGGCCGCCCGCGGCGCAGCCCGCCGCCCGGCCGACGGCGGCGGCAGCGCCGGCCACTGGCACGGTGCTGCGGCCGGTGGTGTCGCCGGACACCGCGTTCTTCTGGGCCGGCACCGCCGTCGGTGAGTTGCGCATCCAGCGCTGCGAGGGGTGCGGCCGGCTGCGCCATCCACCCGGCCCGCGCTGCCCGGCGTGTGGCGCGGCCAAGCCTGGCTACCAGGTCGCGGCGGGCACCGGCGAGGTCTACAGCTACGTGGTGCACCACCATCCGCCGCTGCCCGGCAAGCGGTTGCCCATCGTGGTCGCCCTGGTCACCCTCACCGAGGGCGTCCGGATGATCGGCGAGTTGCTCGGCGTCCCGCCGGACCAGGTGCGGATCGGCCTGCCGGTCCGGGCCGAGTTCATCCGGGTGGACGCGGATCTGACGCTGCCCGCCTGGCGGGAGGACACCAGATGACCGCGCTGATCCTGCCAGAACTGGTCATCGAGGCCACCCCGACGTTCGTGATCGCCAGTGCCATCGCCACCCGCGACTTCCAGGACGTGCACCACGACCGGGACCGCGCCGTGCAGCGCGGCAGCCAGGACATCTTCCTGAACATCCTGACCACGACCGGCCTGGTGCAGCGGTTCGTGACCGACTGGGCCGGACCGCAGGCCGTCGTGCGCAAGGTGGCCATCCGGCTGGGCGCGCCGTGTTATGCGGGCGACACGCTCACCTTCACCGGCCAGGCCGAGCCGGCCGGCCCCGCCGACCCGGCGGCCGGAGCGGGCGGCATCGAGTACCTGGTCCGGGTCACCGGGCGGTGCAGCTTGGGCGATCACGTGACCGGCACGGTCCGGGTGCTGATCCCGCTGATCCCGGGGAGCCCGGGGAGCCCGCTGATCCCGGGGAGCCCGGCATGATGAGCGGCACGGCGGCCATCGCCGGGATCGGGGCCACCGAGTTCAGCAAGGACTCCGGCCGCAGCGAGCTGAAGCTGGCCGTGGAGGCGGCCGAGGCCGCGCTGGCCGACGCCGGGCTGCCGGTGTGCGCGGTGGACGGGCTGGTCACGTTCAGCATGGACAACACGGCGGAGATCGCGCTGGCCCGCGAGCTGGGCCTGGCCGAACTGCGCTTCTTCAGCCACATCGGCTACGGCGGGGGCGCCGCCTGCGGCACCGTGCAGCAGGCGGCGCTGGCCGTCGCGGCCGGGCTGGCCGAGGTGGTGGTCTGCTACCGGGCGCTGAACGAGCGGTCCGGCCACCGGTTCGGCCAGGTGTCCCCGGCCGCCGTCGCCGCGCTCACCTCGTCCGGCGTGGACAACGGCTGGCACTACCCGATGGGGCTGGGCACCACGGCCGCCACCGTGGCCATGATCGCCCGGCGGTATATGCACGACTACGGGGCCACCAGTGAGGACTTCGGCCGGGTCACGGTGGCCGACCGGCGGCACGCGGCCGTCAACCCGGACGCCTGGTTCCACCAGCGGCCGATCACCCTGGCCGACCATCAGGCGTCCCGCTGGATCGCCGAGCCGCTCCGGCTGCTGGACTGCTGCCAGGAGAGCGATGGCGCGGTCGCGGTCGTGGTGACCAGCCTGGACCGGGCCCGTGACCTCCGGCAGCGGCCTGCCGTGATCCGGGGCGCTGCGCAGGGCAGCGGCCCGGACCAGTTCGTGATGACCAGCTACTACCGCGACGAGCTGGGCCTGCCCGAGATGGGCGTGGTGGCCCGGCAGTTGTGGCAGCAGGCCGGTCTCGGCCCACCCGACGTGCGGACCGCCGTGCTGTACGACCACTTCACCCCGTACGTCCTGCTCCAGCTGGAAGAACTCGGCTTCTGCCCGCGCGGCGAGGCCCGGCACTTCATCGCGGACGGGGCGATCGAGCTCGGCGGCCGGCTGCCGCTCAACCCGCACGGCGGCCAGCTCGGCGAGGCCTATATCCACGGCATGAACGGAATCGCCGAGGCCGTCCGGCAGGTCCGCGGCACGTCCGTCAACCAGGTCCCCGGCGACGGCCCGGTCCTGGTCACCGCCGGTACCGGCGTGCCCACCAGCGGCCTCATCCTCGGCGCCGACTAGCCCGGCTGGCTAGGCGGCCGGGCCACTTTTCACGGATCCGGTGCGGCTGCTGGGCGTTTTGTCAGGTTTTGCCCGTGCCGGATCCGTGAAAAGAGTGCTGTCCGCCTCGTCGAGCAGCGCTTCGACCCGGGCCGCCGCGGCGATCAATTGGTCCAGGGCGGGGTCGGCCTCGCCGGTCCCGCGGCGGCGGTGGTACGGCCAGGAATCAGCCATGCCGTGTAGCAGGCTGACCGGCCGACGCAGCGCCGTGGCCAGCGACTCCAGGTCGTGGGCCATTTGGTGGTTGGCCGAGCGGGCGACCGCCTCCGCGTCAGCGCTCGCGGTGAACCGCGCGTCGAGCTGGCTCAGCATGCTGTCCAACCACCCAGCCGGACCGCCTTCCCCCCGGTCCAGCACCCCCTCCGGCGCCTGATCCGGTACCCCGTCTGGCCTATCGCTAGCCGCGACCGCGTCGGCGGTCTGCGCCGCCCGGGTCACCGGCCGGAGGCTGAACCGGATCGCGGCCCAGGCCAGCCCGCCGGCGATCAGAATGACCGCGGCACTCACGGCCAGGCCCAGCCGGGTGAGGCGCCCGACAGCCTGGCCGATGCCATCCGTCTGCAGCCCGACCACCAGCGTGCCGTCCGTGCCGTCCCGGCCCACGCTGGTCACGGCGAAATCGTCGGCGCCGTAGCCGTACACCAGCCGCCGTGCCAGATAGTGCACCGGCTCGGCGATCACCAGGTAGCTGCCGCCCACCCCGGGGACCGTGAGCAGCACACCGGTGCGCCGCGGAATCCGGGAGAAGGGTCGTGGCAGCGGCAGCCCCGGCCGGGTGCCCGGGCCCGCGCTGAGCAGCAGTTGCCCGCTGGGTCCGCGCAGTTCGATGCTGAACGCCCCGATCCCGGCGATCCCGGCGACTACCGCGCTCGGCGCGTCGGCCGAGATGGCCGCACCGGCCACATCGGACTCTCCGGCCATGCGGACCGCTCCGGGCGAACCGATCGTGCCGGCCGTGCCCGGCGTCCGCGCTCCGGCCGCCGTCCCGTGCGCGGCGAACGGGACGGCTCCCACGGGTGCGCCCTGGGCCGTACCCAGCACCTGGAACGAGTGGCTGCCGAGCTGGTTCGCGTAGGCGCGGAGCTGCGCACCGGCCTGGCGGACCAGCTGGTCACGCAGCGCGCTGGCCCCCATCGTGACGATGACCGCGGCGCCGGCGGCCAGCAAGCACAGCAACACGGCGACCAGCTTGACCCGCAGCGAAGGCCCGGGCCACCGGAAGCCTGGGCGGGAGCGGTTATGCCACACCTTCCAGTGTGCCCCCGATCCGCGCCGCCCGCCTCGCGTACCGTGACCCGGGTGGACTGCCCGTGCGGACGCAGGCTACGCTGACGCGCCGGGCGGCCGGGGCGCCGGGCCCCACGGCGGCCCACCGGTGACCCGCGGCGGCCCGTCGTTCGGCCCAACCAGGTCTTCTGGCCCAACCAGGTCTTCTGGCCCAGCCAGGCCCCCGGGCATAGGCCGCGACCAGCCGGACTGACCCGGCTGCCGGACCGGCAGCGGTGCCGCACCCTGCCCGGCGACAGGCCGGGCCACGTGTCCAGCGACGGGCCGGGCCACGTGTCCAGCGACGGGCCGGGCCACAGGTCCAGCGACGGGCCGGGCCACGGGTCCAGTGGCGGGCCGGGCCACGGGCCCGGCGGCGAGCCCGGCCGAATGCCGCCCGTAGGACGGCCCCGGGTAGGCGGGCCGACGGTCCACTGACTCCGGCCCAGCGTGCTGGCCGCCGGTCTCCTCGGCTGGTGGCAGCGGCATCCAGGGTGGCTGCCGGATAACCACTAAAACCGACGCGGCCAGCAGCAGAGTCAGCGCCGCGATAAACCCCAGCCAGGCCTCGTCTGGCAGCCCAGCAGTCACCGTCTCCACCTCGCCCGAGCCGGCTCACCGGAAGCTGACTGCCCAGAGCGGCTGGGCGTCACACCTGTCCCCATAGACGCCTCCTCTCAGGCCCCCTACTAGACGCCGTCCGGACGCCGATGGTGCACAACTCCGGCGGCTTAACTGCAACTACTCAAGAGGCTACGCGTCTGCTGCCGGGAGGTCCGGCAACCTGGGAATTGATCAGCCGCGCAAACCGGGCAAATATGCAAACCAGCCAATTCCGCCCCGGCGGTTGCGTGCAGCCTGGCCAGGCACCTATTCCCCAACGCCGGTACCCGCTAACTCGCCGCCGCCAGGTCCAGCGCCGCCAGGTAGCCGAACGTCATGGCCGGGCCAATGGTGGCCCCCGCGCCGGCGTAGCTGTGCCCCATCACCGCCGCGCTGGTGTTACCGGCCGCGTACAGACCGGGGATCGCAGAGCCGTCGGCGCGCAGTACCCGGGCCCGCTCGTCGGTGCGCAGCCCGCCCTTGGTGCCCAGATCGCCAGGGACGATCTTGATGGCGTAGAACGGTGGCTGGCGGAGCGGGGCCAGGCACGGGTTGGGCCGTTGCCGTGGGTCGCTGTAGTAACGGTCGTAGGCCGAGTCGCCGCGGCCGAAGTCGGCGTCCCGGCCGGCTGCTGCGAAGTCGTTGAACGTGGCTACCGTCTTGGCCAGCGCCCCGCCGTCGATGCCGACCTGGCTGGCCAGCCCGGGCAGGTCCGGCGCGCGGAACACCGCGCCCGCCGCGTACCACCGGCGCGGCAGCGGCCGGCCCGGCGGCAGCCCGGCGAACACGTAGCGGTCCCGGTACCGCTGGTCGGTGATCAGCCAGGACGGGATGTGCGGCACCTCGGCGCAGTGCCCGGCATACATCGCGTGCACCGCGTCCACGTACGGGGCCGACTCGTTCACGAACCGCTGGCCCGCCCCGTTGACCAGGATGCAGCCCGGCAGGCTGCGTTCGGCCAGGCAGAAGTACGGGCCGCCGGACAGCGGGATGGACGGGCCCCACCAGGCGTCGTCCATCAGGTCGAGCGCGGCCCCGGCGGCCGCACCGGCGAGGATCGCGTCGCCGGTGTTGCCGGCCGCGCCGGTCGTCCACTCGGTGCCGATCGGTGGCTGCTGGTAGCGCGCCCGCATCGGCCCGTTGTGCTCGAAGCCGCCCGCGGCCAGCAGCACGCCGCGCCGGGCCGGGATCAGCATGGCCTGGAAATCCCGGGTCACCTCGACCCCGGTGACCCGGCCGTCCTGGGTGTGCAGGCCGGTCATCGGGGTGTTCAGCCAGACCGGCACGGCCAGATCCCGCAGGCCGGCCCGCAGGCCGGCCGCTAGCGCCTGGCCCAGGGTCAGCATGCGCTGGCGCAGCACCCGGCACCGGGCTAGCCGCCCGGCCACCTTGACCGAGGCGAGTATGGCCCGGGGGTGCCGCGGGCCCAGGCTGAGCCAGCGGTACTCCGCCTGGGTGATAGTCACCCCGTCGGGCGCGGCCACGTAGGGCGGGTTGAGCTGTGACAGTTCCGCGCCGAGCACCCGGCCGTCCAGCGGGATGGGTTCCACGCTGCGCCCCTGGGCCAGGCCGCCGGGCGCCTCCGGGTAGTAGTCCGCGTATCCCGGTACCCAGGCGAAGTCCACCGGCGTGAGCGCCCGGACCAGGTCCAGCATGGCCGGTCCGTGCGTGAGCAGGGCCTGCTGCCGGGCCGCGTCGACGCCGTCACCGGCCACGTGGGCCAGGTAGGCGCGGGCCTGCTCGGGCGAGTCGGCCACCCCGGCCCGGTTCAGCACCGAGTTCCCCGGGGCCCAGATGCCGCCGCCGGACCGGGCGGTGGAGCCGCCGAACCGGCCGGTCTTCTCCACCACCAGCACGCTCAGCCCGTGCTGCGCGGCGGTCAGTGCGGCCGTCATCCCAGCCGCGCCGCTGCCCACCACGACCACGTCGAACTCGGCCTCGTCCATGGCACCTCCGGACCTCAATACTAGAACACGTTCCAGTTTTGGCCGAGAGCCCAGCCAGCCCGCTGCCCTTCCCGTTGCCCAGCGGTTCGTCTTCATGGCTTAGGGGGGACCAGGGACCGGGCGCCCCGCCGCGCCCGGCCCCTGGTCAGTACGTGATGCTCACTGATTCGGTCAGCGGCACAGCCTGGCAGGCGAGGATGTAGCCGTCGGCCAGGTCGGCGGGCTCGAGCACCTCGTTGTGCGCCATGTCCACCTGGCCGCCGGTCAGCTGGCAGGCGCACGCCCCGCAGATGCCCTGGCGGCAGGAGTACGGCGCGTCCAGCCCGTGCTCGATCAGCACGTCCAGCATCCGGCTGCCCGGCGGCCAGGGCAGCACCCGCTGTTCCCCGTCCAGGGTGACGTCCAGCGTCGCGGCCAGCCCGCCAGACGGCTCCGCGGTCGCCTCGAACGGGTTCTCGGCCAGCGACAGGAACCGCTCGATGTGCACCCGCCGCGGCGGCACACCGAGCTGGCTGAGTGCGTCCCGGACCACGGCCAGGTACGGGTCCGGGCCGCAGATGAACGCCTCGTACCCGGCGTACGGCCGGGCCAGCGCGGCCAGCCCGGCCGCCGTGGGTGGGCCCTGCACCGAGTCCAGCCAGTGCGCCACGGCCAGCCGGCCGCCGGCCGCCGCGGCCAGGCGGCGCAGCTCGGCGTCGAAGATGACCGACCGCTCGTTCCGGTTGGCGTAGCTGAGCACGATCCGGCCGCGGCCCTGGGCCAGCGCGGACTTCAGGATGGAGATCACCGGGGTGATCCCGCTGCCCGCCGCGAACAGCAGGAAGTCACCGTCCAGTGTGCCCGGGCAGAACGTCCCGGCCGGCGGCAGCGTGTCCAGCATGCTCCCGGCGGCCAGGTTGTCCGCGATCCAGTTGGACGCGTACCCGCCGTCGGTCCGCTTCACGGTGATCGTCGGCTGGTCGCCCGCGTGCGGCGAGCTGGACAACGAGTAGCACCGGGCCACCGAGCCGTCCCGGTCGCTCGGCACCCGCACGGTAAGGAACTGCCCGGGCCGGTAGCCGAACGTGTCGGCCAGGTCCGGCGGTACCGCCAGCACCAGGGAGCACGCACCGCCCGCCTCGCTGATCACCTCAGCGACACGCAGCCGATGAAACTCCCGCGGCGGCGTCACCGGTCAGCGACCTCAGGCGCAGCGACCTCTGGCGCAGCAACTTCAGGCGCAGCGACCTCTGGCGCAGCAACTTCAGGCACGGGCGAGACCACGGGCAGGCGGCCGTCCCGGACCGCCGCGTCGATGCTCGCCCGCAGGCTGGCGCAGCTGTCGATGAGCGCGGTCTGCTCGCCCGCGGCCACCCGGGCGGCGAATTCCGCGCAGCTCTGCACCGCAGCCGGGCTCCACTGCACGCTGGTCTGCTGCGGGCTGAACTTGGCCGCCAGCACCGCCGCGCCGCAGCGGGCACAACTGACCTCGCGGGTCACCGGCCGCCGCTCATCGGAAGGCTGGCCATCCGGCGGCGGCCCGTCTCCGTGTGGCAGCCCGTCTCCGTGCGGCGGCCCGGACGGCATGGTCAGCTGGCCTCGGCGGGCTGCCCGGCGGCCAGGTTCTGCGCCACCTCGGCTTCCCACGCGGCGACCGCGCGGGTGGTGTCCACCTCGAACTCGTACCGCGCGGTCATGTCCGGCTGCACGTCCTCGGCGTTCACGTAGAACTGCTCGTACCAGCGGCGCAACTGGTAGACCGGACCGTCCTCGGCGCACAGCAGCGGGTTGTCCACCCGGCTCTTGTGCAGCCACACGTCCACGTCCTGTTGGAAGCCGAGCCCGACGAACTTGGCGAACTTGGCCGCCACCTTGCTGGCGTGCTCCTCGGACAGCCCCGGCGGCCGCTTCACGATCACGCCCCACTGCAGCAGGAACGAGTTCGGCGTGACCGGGTAGTGGCAGTTGATCAGCACGCTCTCCATGGTCATCCCGCGGTAGTCGTGCTCCAGGTAGTTGATCATGTAGGAGGGCCCGTAGTAGGACGCCTCGGAGCGCAGCGTGGTGTCCACCCCCGACGCGTAGTTCGACCCGTCCGCGATATCCGGCCGCGACTTGGTGCGCAGGTACTGGGTGGCGATGTGCCCCTCGAACACGTTCTTGAAGTAGGTCGGGAACGCGAAGTGGATGTAGAAGAAGTGCGCCATGTCCACCACGTTGTCGATGACCTCGCGGCAGTTCGCCCCGTCGACCAGGATCGTGTCCCAGGTCCAGGTGCTCCACTCGGCCGAGCCGACGCCGTCGATGACCGGGATCGTCACGTCCTCCGGCGGGGCGCTGCCCTGCGGATCGTTCCAGACGAACAGGTGCCCGTTGCGCTCCAGCGTGGTCCACGACCGGGTGCGCGCCGCGGGCGGCACCCGCCGCGCGTACGGGATCCGCGCGCACCGGCCGTCCGCGCCCCAGTTCCAGCCGTGGAACGGGCAGACCACCACGTCACCGTTGATCTCACCGCGGCTCAGGTCACCGCCCATGTGCCGGCAGTACGCATCGAGCACGTGCAGCGCACCGGCCGAGTCGGCGAACACCACCAATTTTGTGCTGAACGCCAGTACCGCGTGCGGGCCGCCGGACCGGAAACTGTCGGCCAGTCCCAGGCAGTGCCAGCCGCGGGCGAACCGGGCTGGCGGTGTGCCCGGAACGATGGTCCGGATGCCGTCCCCGTCGTTCATCAGCGCTCCTCCACGCTCGCTGCCTTACTAATAGACTAGAACATGTTCTAGTCTGGTGGCGATGGCGGTGGGTGGCGGTCGCTGCGAGTCTGGTGGCGATGGCCAGCGGGTGGCAGCGGCGATCGGAGGTTGGTCCGGGTGAGCGAAGACGTCGGGCAGGCGGTGGTCGCCGGGGTCACTGAGCTGCTGCCGGTGCTGCGGGACCGGGCGCAGGAGGCCGAGGACAACCGGGTCGTGCCCGCCGAGTCGATCAAGGCGCTGGCCGAGACCGGGTTCTTCAAGCTGCTCCAGCCGACCCGGTTCGGCGGTTACGAGGCCGACCCGATCACGTTCCTGACCGCGGTCCGGCTGATCGCCAGCGCCTGCGGCTCGACCGGCTGGGTCGCCTCGGTGCTCGGCGTGCACCCCTGGCAGCTCGGGCTGTTCCCGGACCAGGCTCAGCAGGACGTGTGGGCGGCCGACCCGAACACCCGGGTGTCGTCGTCCTACGCGCCGACCGGGCGGCCCCAGGCCACCGACGGCGGGCACCGGCTCAGCGGCCGGTGGAGCTTCTCCTCCGGC
Organism: Streptosporangiaceae bacterium; assembly: GCA_036497945.1. Classification (GTDB taxonomy): domain Bacteria; phylum Actinomycetota; class Actinomycetes; order Streptosporangiales; family Streptosporangiaceae; genus RYN-230. The sequence goes on from DASXIN010000182.1 coordinate 39,002, forward strand.
TGCGACCACGCGAGCTGTGTGCTGCTCGGCGGCATCGTGCCGGACAGCGACGGCAACCCGGCCGACTTCCGCACGTTCCTGCTGCCGGCCAGCGACTACACCATCGACGACGTGTGGGACACGGTCGGGCTGCGCGGCACCGGCAGCAACGACATCGTGGTGGACGACGTGTTCGTGCCGGAACACCGCTCGCTCAGCTTCACCGACGTGTTCAAGTGCGTCTGCCCCGGCCAGGACGTCAATCCGGCGCCGCTGTACCGGCTGCCCTACGGCTCGCTGTTCTCCTACTCGATCACCACCCCGATCATCGGCATGGGGATGGGCGCCTACGCCGCGCACGTGGCCTATCAGCAGGACCGGGTGCGCGCGTCCTACGTCGGCCAGAAAGCGGCTGAGGACCCGCACTCGCAGGTCAGGGTGGCCGAGGCGGCGGCCGAACTGGACGCCGCGTGGCTGGCCCTGGAGCGGAACATGGCCGAGCTGATGGCCTGCGCCCGGGCCGGCCAGAAGATCCCGCTGCCGCTGCGGCTGCGGGTCCGCCGGGACCAGGTGCTCGGCACCGGCCGGGCGATCAGCGCGGTGGACCTGCTGTTCGAGAACTCCGGCGGCCGGGCGCTCAAGCTGGGCACGCCGATCCAGCGGTTCTGGCGGGACGCGCACGCGGGCCGGGTGCACGCGATCAACGACCCGGAACGCGCGCTGTCCATGTACGGCCGCGGCGAGTTCGGGCTGCGCATCCAGCCCGACGGCATGGTCTGAGCGGCAGCCGCATGACGGATCCCGCCGAGACCAGCCGGTTCGCCGACGCGGCCGGGATGCGGCTGCATTACCACGAAGCCGGTCCCGCCGACCCCGGCCGCGTCCCGGTCGTGCTGCTGCACGGCGGCGGGCCCGGCGCGTCCGGGTGGAGCAACTTCGGCCGCAACCTGCCGGTGTTCGCCGGCCGGTTCCGCACCCTGCTGGTCGACCAGCCCGGCTTCGGCCAGTCCGACCGCCCGCCGGTGACCGGCAACTACTTCACGTTCGCCGCCGACGCGCTGGCCGGCCTGCTCAAGGCGCTCGGCATCGAGCGGGTGCACCTGCTGGGCAACTCGCTCGGCGGTGGCACCGCGGTCCGGTTCGCGCTGAACTACCCGGACCGCGCGGGCCGGCTGGTGCTGATGGCCCCGGGCGGGCTGAGCCTCAACGTGTTCTCGCCCGACCCGACCGAGGGCATCAAGCGGCTGTCCCGGTTCGCCGCGGCGCCCGGGCCGACCCGGGAGAAGATGGCCGCCTTCCTCCGGATCATGGTGCACGACCAGCGGCTGGTCACCGACGAGCTGATCGGTGAGCGGTTCGCCGCGGCCAGCGATCCCGCCGCGCTGGCCGCGATGGCCTCGCTGGGCGCCTCGTTCTTCGACCCGGCCACCGCCGAGGACGGCCTGCTCTGGCGCGAGGCGCACCGGCTGCGCCACCACGTCCTGCTCATCTGGGGCCGGGAGGACCGGATCAACCCGCTGGACGGCGGGCTCGTCGCGCTCAAGGTGATCCGCCGGGCCCAGCTGCACGTGTTCGGTGGCTGCGGGCACTGGGCCCAGCTGGAGAAGTTCGACGAGTTCAACCGGCTGGCCATCAGCTTCCTGGAAGGGGACCCGCCATGACGCCGATCTTGTCCCTCGGCTATCTGCGCATCGAGGCGAACGACATCGAGGCATGGCGGGCGTTCGGCATAAGAATGCTCGGCCTGGTGGAGGGCCGCGGGCCGGAAGAGCGGGCGCTGTACCTGCGGATGGATGAATTCCCGGCCCGGCTGGTGATCGTGCCGGGGGAGCAGGACCGGTTGCTTGCCGCGGGCTGGGAGGTGGCCGATGAGGGGGCGCTGCGCGAGCTGGGCCGGGCGCTGGACGCGGCCGGCGTCGCGGTCAAGGCGGGCACACCGGCCGAGCTGGCCGAGCGCCGGGTCGGCCAGCTGCTCCGCTTCGAGGACCCGGCGGGTAACCCGCTGGAGGCGTTCAGCGGTGCGGCGCTCGAGGCGCGGCCCGCGGTCAGCCCGTACGGGAACCGGTTCGTCACCGGGCCGATGGGGCTGGGCCACGTGGTGCTGCCCGCGCCGGAGGAGGAAGCGGCGCTGCGCTTCTACACCGACCTGCTCGGTTTCAGGCTGCGCGACTCGATGCGGATGGCGCCGGAACTGTTCGGCCGCCCGGCCGGCGGCCCGCCGCTGTGGATGCGCTTCCTGGGCTGCAACCCGCGGCACCACTCGCTCGCGCTGGCCCCGTTTGCCGCCCCGTCCGGCATCGTGCACCTGATGGTCGAGGTGGCCACGCTGGACGACGTGGGCCGGGCCATGGACCGGTGCGCCCGGCGTGGCGCCCCGCCGTCGGCCACGCTGGGCCGGCACGCCAACGACCTGATGGTGTCGTTCTACGTGCGCACCCCGGGCGGGTTCGACGTCGAGTACGGCACCGACGGCCTGGTGGTGGACGACCGCACCTGGGTCAGCCGGGAAACCACGGCGATCAGCCTGTGGGGGCACAGCTTCGCGATCCCGGGCGCATGACGGTCTGGCCTGGCGTGACGCCGGTGGCCCACGACCCGGACCCGGCCCGGTTCCGGCAGGTGCTCGGGCATTTCTGCACCGGGGTGACGGTGATCACCACGGCCGACCAGGCCGGGCCGGCCGGCTTCGCCTGCCAGTCGTTCGCTGCGCTGTCGCTGGACCCGCCGCTGGTGCTGTTCTGCCCGGCGCGCACATCGGCCACCTGGCCGCGAATCGAGCAGGCCGGGCATTTCTGCGCCAACGTGCTGGCCGGCGGGCAGCGTGAGCTGGCCCGGGTGTTCGGCACCAGCGGGGTGGACAAGTTCGCCGGGCTGCGCTGGTCGCCCTGCTCATCCGGCGCGCCGGTGCTGGACGGCGTGCTCACCTGGGCGGGCTGCACGGTCGAGATGGTGCACCAGGCGGGAGACCATTTCGTGGTCCTGGGCCGGGTGGTCGAGCTGGGCGAGTGCGTGCCCGGCCAGCCGCTGCTGTTCTACCGCGGCCGGTTCGCCAGCACCCCGGCCCGGGCCGCCGACGACCCGCCGGAACTGGTGGACACGCTGCTGGCCTGGCCCCGGCACAACGATTGGATGTGACTCAGGCCTGCAACGGCTCCGGCGGCCCGGGCCAGTACGCTGCTCGGCATGCTCGATGACTACCAGCCGGACGGTGCGACCGAGATCGCCGACGTGGCGCGGGTCCGCGCGCTGACCGGGTCGGTGCCGAACCCGTGGCTGCGCACGCTGCCGCTGCACGTCACCGCGTCCGCGCTGATCGTGCACCCGGAGAGCGGCCGGGTGCTGCTCCGCTGGCATCGCCGCCAGCAGGCCTGGCTGCAGGTGGGCGGGCACGGTGATCCCGGCGAGACCGACCCGCTCGGCATCGCGCTGCGCGAAGCCGAGGAGGAGACCGGCCTGACCGACCTGCAGCCCTGGCCGGACGCGCGGATCAGGCACGTCTCGGTGGTTGACGTGCCGGCCGGTCGTGGTGAGCCCGCCCACCAGCACGCGGACGTGCGGTTCCTGCTGGCCACCCGGACCCCGGACGCGGTGGTGCCGGAGAGCCCGGATGCGCCGCTGCGCTGGCTGTCGGTGGCCGACGCCGAGGCGCTGATCGCCGAACCGAATCTGCGCGAGACGCTGGCCCGGGCCAAGCGGTCGCTGGCCGGGCCCAGCTGAGCACGCGGGACTCCTCCCGCGCAGCGGTGCGGCCGGCTTAGGTACCTGGCGCCGGCCGGGGGGCCAGACCGCGCATCGCCGCCCCGGCCAGTTGCCCGCCCAGCCCGGCGGGGAACGTGATCGGTTCACCCGGCGTGGCGAAGACCACCCGGGGCAGCACCTGGCCGTGAATCGCGCCGACGATCATCGTGCTGAATGCCTCGACGTCGGCCTCCGGGTCGATCCGGCCCAGCCGCTGCTCGGCCAGCAGGTATTCGGTGAGCAGGTCCGGCAGCCCGGCCTGCCCCGGCTCGGCCGATCGCTGGCCAGCCGCCGGCCCGTTCGCAGCCGCGTCCGGGGTGCCGAACGCGGCGCCCCCGCCGACCATGGCATGGAACCGGCTGAGCACCTTGGGCTGGGACAGCAGCCCGGCGAACGCGGGCACCACCCGGATGAGCACGGCCAGGCCGCGGTCGATGAACCCGGCCAGGTTCTCCGCCACCGTGCCGGTGCCCGCCTCCGGCAGCAGCCGCGGCGCCTCGGACATCACCGTGCCGACGTGCGCCAGCAGCGCCTGCGCCAGCAGGTCTTCCTTGTCCTCGAAGTAGTTGTACAGCGCGCCGTCGGCCACCTGGGCTTCCCGGGCGATGTCCCGGACGACCAGCCCGGCGCTGCCGCGCTGGTCGATCAGCCGCGCGGCGGTGGCGATCAGGTGTTCGCGGAGATTTTCCCCGTCGCGGTCGCGGAGCACGGCGGGTTTCCTAGGTGACATCGCGGTTGAGTGTAGTGAGCACCGCGGCCATTGCGAAGGCAGCGCGGACCAGGCCGAGCACCATCCGCAGCGTGGTGGTCTTGCCTGACCCGTTCGGCCCGAGGAAGGCGGTGACCTTCCCGGCCGGGGCGGTAAACGACATGTCCCGCACTGCGCTGGTCCGGCCGAACTCCTTGGTCAGCCCGCACACCTCAACCTGCGTCATCGCACTCCCTTCATGAACGCTGTTTCATGAACCTTAGTTCATGAAGGAGCGTTCACGCCAGCGGTCAGGCGTGATCAGACGCTTGGTGTCACTGGGGCGGGGATCTAGCCGAAGGCCCTGACCGGGTAGTGGCCGCGCTGGCGGGCGACCCGGATCAGCAGGTCATTGGCCCGGGCGGTGTCGGTGCCGATGGATCGGCGCTCGGTGGAGGTTAACCGGCAGACCAGCTGCCAGTCGTTGCGCTCCGCACGGCCGTCCACCTGGCTCAGCCGGTACATGACCGTGCCGTCCGCACGCACCACCCAGGTCCAGGACAGCCGTCCTAGATTGCTGGTGTAGCTGGTCTCGATACGGCCGATCTCGCGCGCGCTGAAGCGAGACATGTGACATTCCCCCTCCGGGCTGACCTCATCCGAGCCGGCCCCCGGTTCCGATTGGTCACACGCTGTCGCTCCATGAAAACCTATAGGAACATCAGCTCAACTGCGGCTGTGTATCACAAAATTAATCTCTCAAAATTGAGAAGGATTCGTGGGTGGGGCCCGTCATAGAGTCAGCGCGGTGAGAAAGCGGTCGCTGGCGGCCACAAAGGCCACGGCACTGATGCCTCCCGGCCTCCCGGCCCTCCAGGCCTCCCGTCCCCCCCCGGCCTCCCCCCCCGGCCTCCCGGCCCTCCCGGCCTCCCGGCCTAGGGGCGCAGGGTGAGCCGGTGCCGCCGGCCGGTGATACTGGGCTGATGAGGGTGCAAGACGCGACGGACTACGCAAGGCGCCGGATCGGGGCGTCGATCTTCGAGCGGGTGGCCGGCTCCGAGGGGCCGGCTCGCCGGACGGTGATCCGCCAGCCCGGCGGCGACCGGTGGTTCACCCCGGACCGGCCGATCCGGCGGGTACACGGCGACTCGGCCATGTTCGTCGGCGGCATCCGCGCGCTGCTGCTGCAGTCGCTGCACCCGCTGGCCATGGCCGCGGTGGCCGCGCATTCCGGGTACCAGGGTGATCCCTGGGGCCGGCTGCAGCGGACCAGCTACTTCCTGGCCATGACCACGTTCGGCCGGGCCAGCGACGCGGAACTAACCATCAAGCGGGTCAAGGCCATCCACCAGCGGGTGACCGGCACCGCGCCGGACGGCCGGCCCTACGCGGCATCCGACCCGCACTTGCTGACCTGGGTGCACATCGCCGAAGCGGACAGTTTCCTGCGCGCGCACAGCCGGTTCGGCGCGCACCCCCTGGACCAGGCCGGCCGGGACGGGTACGTGGCCGACATGGCCCGGATCGCGGTCGAACTGGGCGTGCCCGACCCGCCGCGCACCGAGGCCGAGCTCGCGGAACGAATCCGCCAGTACCGGCCGGAGCTGCGCGGCACCGCGCAGTCCCGGGCCGCCGCCCGGTTCCTGCTGCTCAACCCGCCGCTCCCGGTCATCGCCCGGGCGCCGTACGGGCTGCTGGCCGCGGCGGCCACCTCGCTGATGCCTGGCTGGGCCCGGCGCCCGCTGTACCTGCCCCGGCTGCCGGTGACCGAGGCCGCGCTGGTCCGCCCGGCCGGGCACGCCGTCATCCACGGCATCCGGTGGGCGACCAGCTGATCCCTCAATCGAGCAGCGCGGCCGCGATCCGGGCCACGTGCTCGGCGGGCGCGCCGAACAGCTGGGCCGAACTATGCGCCCGCTTGAGGTAGCGGTGCGCGTCGTGTTCCCACGTCACGCCGATCGCACCGTGCAGCTGGATCATCTCGGCCGCGGTCCGGGTCAGCGCCTCGGCGCAGTAGGCGTGCGCCGCCGCGGCCCGCAGGCCGAGGTCGGCCGCCCCCGCCGCGGCCGCCGCGGCGGCGGCGTAAGACAGCGACCGGGCCGACTCGACCAGCACGTACAGGTCGGCCATCCGGTGCTGCAGGGCCTGGAAGCTGCCGATGGCCCGGCCGAACTGCTCCCGGGTCAGCGTGTACCCGACGGTCCGCCGCAGCGCCTGCTGCGCCGCGCCCACCTGCTCCGCGCTCAGCGCAATACAGGCCAGATCCCGGGCGAGGGCCAGCGCTGGCCGGCCATCATCCGCCCCGATCCGCTGCCCAACCGCCCCCATTAGCCGAACGCCGGACACCCGCAGACTCAGGTCCATCCCGACCCCGGCCGTCCGGACGACCCCGTCCTGCTGCGGGTCCACCTCGAACAGCCCGATGCCGTCCGGGGTCCGGGCGGCGACCAGCAGCAGGCCGGCCGAGTCGCCGTGCAGCACGTAGTGCGCCTCGCCGTGCAGCTGCCACCCATCCTCAGCCGCGACCGCGGTGCAGGCGGCGTCGGCCGGGTCCCAGTGCCCGGCCGGGCCGGCCCAGGCCACCGCGGCCAGCACCGAGCCGTCGGCCAGCCCAGGCAGCAGCCGCTGGCAGGCGGCCTCGTCCCCGGTGGCCAGCAGCAGTTGCCCGGCCAGCACGGCCGAGCCGAGCAGCGGCGTACTGGTCAGGTCGCGGCCGAGTTCCTCGGCCACGATGTGCGTCTCCACCGGCCCGGCGCCCGCGCCGCCGTAGCACTCGGGCACGGCCAGCCCAGCCACCCCGATCTCCCGGCACAACCGCCGCCACAGCCCCAGGCCGTCGTCGCTGGCTGGTTCCTGGTGCCGGGCCAGCAGGCTGCGCACCGCGTCACGCAGCGCGCGCTGCTCGTCGGTCAGGTCGGTGCCCGCGCCCGCCGTCATCACCGGGCGCCGCCCGCGCCGGTCACCGCGGCCAGCACCGCGGCCCGGTGTGCCGCCTGGCTGCCCCAGGCGGCCACGAGGGCGCGCACCTTGGCCAGCCACAGGCTGAGATCGTGTTCCTCGGTGTAGCCGATCGCCCCGTGCACCTGCAGCGCGGTGCGGGCCGCCTGGTACGCGGCATCGGCGCAGGCCACCTTGGCCGCGGACACGTCCCGGCCGGCGGTGGCCCAGCCGTGCCCGGCCGCGACCGCGGCCGCGTCCAGCAGTGGCCGGGCGAACTCCAGCCCGATGGCCACGTCGGCCAGCTGGTGCTTGACCGCCTGGAAGCTGCCGATCGGCCGGCCGAACTGGGCCCGCTGGCTGGCATGCCGCACGCTGGTCTCCAGCAGCGCGCGGCCCGCGCCGAGCAATTGGGCCGCGCTGGCCAGCGTGCCGAACTGCACCGCCTGGCCCACCGCGCGGGCGGCCACCGGGCCATCGGCCAGCAGTTGCGTGCCGTGCACCTCGGCCAGCCAGCGGGTTCCGTCCACCGACTGGTGCTGGGTGTCCGGGGCGGCCAGCCACACCGCGCCGCCGCTCACGGCCAGCAGCACGAGCCCGGCCGCCTCGGTGTTGACCGCATACGGCAGCCGGGGCGGGGCGGCCAGCGTGCCGAGCAACTCGCCGTCGGCCAGCGCAGCCAGCCAGCCTGCGCACCGTTCGGCCAGCTCGCTGTCCGGCCCAGCGCTGTCCGGCCCGGCCCCGTCCGGTCCCGGGTGCTGCGTCGCTGCCGCCGACAACCCGGCCAGCAGCTGCGGCACCGCCCCGAGCGACTCGGCCACCGGCCCCGGCAGCGGATGGTGCCCCAGCTCCTCGCACGCGACCACCAGGTCGAGCGGGCCGGCCCCGAGCCCGCCGTAGCGTTCCGGCACGGCCAGCCCGGTGACGCCGAGCCCGGCCAGCTGCTGCCACACCGCGTGCCCGGGCGCGCGGTCCCCGGCTGCCCAGGCCCGGGCCGCGCCCGGCACGTCCGCCCCGCTGAGCAGCTCGTGCAGCGCCGCGCCGAACTGCTCCTGCTCGGCCGACCGGCCCAGCCCGGCGTCTTCGCGCAACACGGCCGGCCCGCTCACCGCGGCAGGCCGAGCAGCCGCTCGGCGATCACCGTGCGCTGGATCTCGTTGGTCCCCGCGTAGATCGTCCCGGCCAGGGCGAACAGGTAGCCGTCCAGCCAGCGGCCGTCTTCGCCGGGCAGGTCGCGCAGTTCCGCCTGCGGGCCGAGCAGGTCCAGCGCGGTCTCGTGCAGCCTCACGTCGAGTTCGGACCAGAACACCTTGCCCAGGCTGGATTCGGCGCCCAGCCGGCCGCCCGCGGCCAGCCGCTGGGCCACGCCCTGGGTGTGCAGCTGGTAGGCCCGGGCGCCGATCCAGGCGTCGGCCACCCGGTCGCGCAGCCCGGTGTCGGCCGGGTCCGCGGCCCGTTGCCACAGCCCGGCCAGCCGGTCGGCCGCGGCGCAGAACCGGCCCGGGCTGCGCAGCGACAGACCGCGTTCGTGGCTGGCCGTGCTCATCGCGATCCGCCAGCCGTCGCCCGGCGCGCCGATCACGTCGGCGTCCGGCACGAACACGCCGTCCAGGAAGATCTCGGCGAACCCGGCGCCGCCGCCCAGCTGCCGGATCGGCCGCACCGTCACCCCGTCCGCGCGCAGGTCGAACATCAGGTAGGTCAGCCCGCGATGCCGTTCGGAACCGGGTTCACTACGAAACAGCCCGAACGCGTGGTCGGCGAACGCGGCCCGGCTGCTCCACGTCTTGCTGCCGGTCAGCCGCCACCCACCCCCACCCACCTCCCCTTCCCCCTTCACTCGCTCCGCGCGGGCCCGGATCGCGGCCAGGTCGCTGCCCGCTTCCGGCTCGGACCAGGCCTGTGCCCAGACGTCGTCGGCCCGGGCCATCCGGGGCAGCAGCCGGTCCCGCTGCTCCGGCGTGCCGTGCGCGAACAGCGTCGGCGCGAGCAGGAACAGGCCGTTCTGGCCGACCCGGACCGGGCCGCCCGCCGCGTGGTACTCCTCCTCGAACACCAGCCAGTCAAGCAGCGGCAGATCCCGGCCGCCGTACTCGGCCGGCCAGGCCACCACGGCCAGCCGCGCGGCGAACAGCTCCCGCTCCCAGTCCCGGTGCCGGGCGAACCCTTCGGCGGTGTCCACCGACGGCAGCGGCGTGGCCGGCAGGTGCACCCGCAGCCAGTCCCGCACCTCGGCCCGGAAGCTCACCGCGCCTCCCGAGATGTTCGCGCCGTCCGGAGACCAAGCCCGCACCGGCCGCTCGGCCGGGCCTGGCAGCCCGCCCTCGCGGGCCGGTACCGGACGGCGCTCACTGGCCGGCCTGCCTCATGCTCCGGGCGTCCTGGCCGGCCAGCGAGTCGCCCGCCGTCTCCGCGTTGTGCGCATGCGCCAGATGGTGCAGGCCGAACACGCTGTCCATGCCCGCCCGCATGCCCATCTGGTCCTCACACTGATTCACCGCCCGCTTGGCCAGCATCAGGCCGAACGCCGGCATGGTGGCAATCTGGTCGGCCAGCGCGAACGTGACCGTGGTCAGGTCGGCGCGCGGCACCACCCGGTTCACCATGCCGGCCTGATAAGCGCGGTCCGCGCCGAACCGGTCCCCGGTGAACAGCACCTCCTTGGCCAGCCGCGGGCCGAGCTGCCACGGGTGCGCGAAGTACTCCACCCCGGGGATGCCCATCCGCACCACCGGGTCGGCGAAGAATGCGTCGTCGGCCGCGACGATCAGGTCGCAGCACCAGGCCAGCATCAGCCCGCCGGCGATGCACGCGCCCTGCACCATCGCGACGGTCGGTTTGGGCAGCTCCCGCCAGCGGCGGCACATGCCCAGATAGACCTCCATCTCCCGGGCGTACCTGGCATCCGCGCCGGCCTTGCCGACGTGATCCCACCAGAGCACCGCGTGCCGGTCGAAGGACTGGTCCACGTCCCGGCCCGGGGTGCCGATGTCGTGCCCGGCGCTGAAGTGATCACCCTCCCCGGCCAGCACGATCACCTTGACCTCGTCGTCGTTCACCGCCCGGCTGAACGCCGCGTCCAGCGCGTAGGTCATCGCGGAGTTCTGCGCGTTCCGGTAGCGCGGCCGGTTCATGGTGACCACGGCGACCGGGCCGCGCCGCTGGTAGCGAACCGGCTGGTCAGGTTCGGTCATCCCGCTTCCTCCCTGAGTACCCGCTTGAGCGTCTTGCCCGAGGCGTTCCGCGGCAGCGCCGCGCAGAACTCCACCTGCCTGGGCACCTTGTAATTGGCCAGCCGCTGGCGGCAGAACGCCACCACCTGCTCCGCGTCCAGCGCATAGCCGGGGCGGGTGACCACGAACGCCTTGCCTACCTCGCCCAGCCGCGGGTCGGGCACCCCGATCACCGCCGACTCGGCCACCCCGTCCAGCCGGGCCAGCGCCTGTTCCACCTCGGCCGGGTAGACGTTGAACCCGCCGCACACGTACATGTCCTTGAGCCGGTCGGTGATGGTGAGATAGCCGGCCTCGTCGAGCCGGCCGATGTCGCCGGTGTGCAGCCAGCCCTCGGCGTCGATGGCGGCCTGGGTGGCGGCCGGGTCATCCAGGTAGCCGGCTGTCAGGTTCGGCCCGCGGAGCAGGATCTCGCCCGGTTCGCCCGGCCCGGCCGGCTGGCCGTCCGGGCCGGCCACCCGGACCTCGAAGCCGGCCGCGGCCCGGCCCGAGGTGCGGGCCACCGTCTCCGGGTCGTCTCCCGGCCGGCACATGGTGGCCACCACCGCCTCGGTCAGCCCGTACGCGGTGAGCACGGTGCCGAAGCTCAGTTCCCGGCGCATCCGCTCGACCAGCGCCACCGGCACGATGGCCGCGCCGGTCACCGCGAGCCGCAGGCTGGACAGGTCGTACTTCTCCCGGTCCGGGTAGTCCAGGATCGTCTGGTACAGGGTGGGCGCGCCGGGCAGCACAGTGATCCGCTCGGCCTCGATCAGCCGCATCGCTTCCGCCGCGTCGAACACCGGCTGCGGCACGATGACCGCGCCGGTGAGCAGGCAGACCAGGATGCCTGCCTTGTAGCCGAAGCTGTGGAAGAACGGGTTGATCACCAGGTAGCGGTCCGCGCGGCTCAGCCCGCCGCAGTCGGCCCAGGCCGCGGCGACGCCCAGCGCCTGGCGGTGACTGCTCATCGCGCCCTTGCTCTGCCCGGTGGTGCCCGAGGTGAACAGGATGTCGCTGGTGTCCTCGGGGCGCACGGCCGCGGCCCGTGCTTCCGCCTTCGCCGCAGGGACCAGCGCAGCCCGCTGCAGGAACCCGGCCCAATCCATCGCCTCAGCCGCCTCAGCCGCCTCAGCCGGCCCGGCCGGCACGGCCGGCTGTGCCGGCCTCGGCGCGTAGCGGCGATCGGGGGCCGGGGGTTCCGGGGGTAGTCCCCCGGGGAAGCAGAGCGGGGGGTCGCCCCCCCGGGGCAACACTGTTTCCACTGGCACCCGCACAATGAGCTCCAGCCGGTCCAGCGAGTGCACCTGGCCGGCGTTAGGCATGATGGGGGTTTCCTGGACCGCGGCGCGCAATTGCGCGAGCCGGTCGGTGCCGAGGAAGCAGCCCGCTACGAACAGCACCCGGGCCCGGCTGCGGCTGATCACGTCGAGCGCCTCGTGGCCGGTGAACCGGGTGCTGACCGGGACCAGCGTGCCGCCCGCGCCGAGCGTGCCGAGCGCGGCCAGCACCCAGTGATGCGTGTTCGGCGACCAGATGGCTACCCGGTCGCCGGGGCCGATCCCGGCGGCGATCAGCGCCCGGCTGACCACGGTGGCCTGCTCGTGCAGGTCGCGCCAGCTGAGCCGGGGTCCGCCCGGCTCGGTCAGCGCGGGCGCGTCGGCGTACTCCCCGGCCGCGCGGGCCAGTGCCGCCGGGATGGTGGTCAGCTCCACCAGGCGCCTCCTGAACCCCATGAGCAAGCAAGTGCTTGGTAGGCTGAGCCTACTTGTGGGTACAGCCACTGGCCAACCGCCCGGGCCGAGGGAGCTGCCGGTGCAGGTCGACGCCGCGGACGAGGAGTTCCGGGCCGCGATCGCCAGCTGGCTGGCGGAGCACCTGGCTGGCCGGTTCGCCGGGCTGCGCGGCGCGGGCGGGCCGGGCCGGGAGCACGAGGCGCACGCCGAGCGGGTGGCCTGGAACCGGCAGCTGGCCGCGGCCGGCTGGACCTGCCTGGGCTGGCCGGCCGAGCACGGCGGGCGCGGCGCCACCGTGGCTCAGCAGGTCATCTTCCACGAGGAGTACGCCCGGGCCGAGGCCCCGGCCCGGGTCGGCTACCTGGGCGAGGAGCTGCTCGGGCCGACCCTGATCATGTTCGGCACGCCGGAGCAGCAGCACCGGTTCCTGCCGCCGATCCGGGCGGTCACCGAGCTGTGGTGCCAGGGCTACTCCGAGCCGGGCGCGGGCTCGGACCTGGCGTCGGTGGCTACCCGGGCCGAGTTGGACGGGGAGCAGTGGGTGATCACCGGGCAGAAGGTGTGGACCTCGCTGGCCCGGGAGGCCGACTGGTGCTTCGTGCTGGCCCGCACCGAGCCTGGCTCGCGGCGCAGCGCCGGGCTGTCCTACCTGCTGGTGCCGATGCGCCAGCCCGGGGTGACCGTGCGCCCGATCCGGCAGCTCACCGGGACGTCCGAGTTCAACGAGGTGTTCTTCGACGGCGCGCGGACGGATCGCGGCCACGTGGTCGGCGCGGTGGGCGACGGCTGGCGGGTGGCCAAGGCCACGCTGGCCATCGAGCGCGGCGTGGCCACGCTGGGCCAGCAGGTCGGCTTCCGCCGCGAGCTGGACCGGCTGCTGGAGCTGGCCCGGCGCGGCCCGGCCCGGAATGATCCGCTGCTCCGGGACCGGCTGGCCCGGGCCTGGATCGGCCTGGAGGTGATGCGCGCGCACGCGGTACGCATGCTGGGCGTGCCCGCCGCCGATCCGGGGGTGGCGGCCTCGGTGCTCAAGCTGCTCTGGTCCCGCTGGCGCCAGGAGCTGGGCGAGCTGGCCATGGCGGTGCTCGGCGCGCCGTCCCTGCTGGCCCGCGGCGCCCCATACGACCTGGACGACTGGCAGCGGCTGTTCCTGTTCAGCCGGGCCGACACCATCTACGGCGGGTCCAGCGAGATCCAGCGCAACATCATCGCCGAGCAGGCGCTCGGCCTGCCCCGGCAGGCCCGCGGGTGAGCGCGCCGCCGCCGGGACGGGATCTGCTGGCCGGCAAGGTCGCCGTGATCACCGCGGCGGCGGGCACCGGCATCGGCTCGGCGGTGGCCCGGCGCTGCCTGGACGAAGGCGCGCAGGTGGTGGTCAGCGACCATCATCAGCGGCGGCTGGCCGGGGTCCGCGACGAGCTGGCGCAGGACTACGGCGACCGGGTCTGGGCGCACCCGTGCGACGTCACTGACCCGGACGGCCCGGACATGCTGGTGGCCGAGGCGGTGCGCCGGTTCGGCCGGATCGACGCGTTCATCAACAACGCCGGGCTGGGCGGCACCGCGTCGGTGCTGGAGATGACCGACGAGGACTGGTCCCGGGTGCTGGACGTCACGCTGACCGGCACGTTCCGCGGCACCCGGGCCGCGCTGCGCCAGCTGGTCGCGCAGGGCCACGGCGGGTCGGTGGTGAACAACAGTTCCGTGCTCGGCTGGCGGGCCCAGCCAGGCCAGGCGCACTACGCGGCGGCCAAAGCGGGCGTGATGGCGCTGACCCGGTGTGCCGCCCTGGACGTGGCCCAGTACGGCATCCGGGTCAACGCGGTCGCACCCAGCCTGGCCACCCACCCGTTCCTCACCAAGGTGACCAGCGAGCAGCTGCTGGCCGAGCTGGCCAGCCGGGAAGCGTTCGGCCGGGCCGCCCAGCCCTGGGAGGTGGCCACCGTGATCGTGTTTCTGGCCAGCGACTACGCGTCCTACCTGACCGGAGAGGTGATCTCGGTCAGCAGCCAGCACCCCTGACCGGTGATCTGGAAAGCAAGAACACGTTCTAGTAGTTTTTACGGCATGAAGACCAAAGCTGCGGTGCTGTGGGGTCTGCACGAGAAGTGGCAGGTCGAGGACGTAGAGCTCGACCCGCCGAAGGAGAACGAGGTGCTGGTCAAGCTCACCGCGAGCGGCCTGTGCCACTCCGACGAGCACCTGGTCACCGGGGACATCCCGATGCCGTTCCCGGTGGTCGGTGGCCACGAAGGGGCGGGCAAAGTCGTTCAGGCCGGGGCCGAGGTCAGGCACGTGGCCGAGGGGGACTCGGTCGTGCTGAGCTTCCTGCCCGCGTGCGGCCGATGCTCGTATTGCGCCCGGGGCATGCAGAACCTGTGTGATCTCGGCGCGTTCCTCATCAACGGTCCCCAACTGGACGGCACCTACCGGTTCCATGCCCGCGGTCAGGGCGTCGGCCAGATGTGCCTGCTCGGCACGTTCTCCGAATACACCGTCGTGCCGGCCCAGTCCGTGGTGAAGGTGGACGACGGCACGGCGCTGGACAAAGCCGCGCTGGTCGGCTGCGGCGTGCCGACCGGCTACGGCAGCGCGGTGCGCACGGCCGAGGTCAAGGCGGGCGACACGGTCGTGGTCATGGGCATCGGCGGCATCGGAATCAACGCCGTGCAGGGCGCCCGGATCGCCGGTGCGCGGAACATCATCGCGATCGACCCGGTCGAGTTCAAACGGCAGAAGGCGATGGAACTCGGCGCCACGCACACCGCGGAGAACGTGGCCGAAGCCGGCCCGATCGTCGGGCTGCTGACCCGCGGCCAGATGGCCGATGCGTTCATCATCACCACCGACACCGCCGAGGGCGACTACATCGGGCCTGCGCTCGACATGGTGGCCAAGCGCGGGAAGGTCGTCGTCACCGCGGTCGGCCACCTGACCGACATGCAGATGAGCGGCAACCTGTTCCTGCTCACCATGATGGAGAAGCAGATCCGCGGCTCCCTGTACGGCTCGTCCAACGCCCAGCACGACATTCCCCGGATGCTCGAGCTGTACAACCAGGGCCTGCTCAAGCTGGACGAGCTAATCACCCGGGAGTACGCCCTGGAGGATGTCAACCAGGGTTATGAGGACATGCGCAACGGCCGCAACATTCGCGGCCTGATCCGCTACTGATGACTGAGCCCGCCACGACGGGCGCGATCAGCTGGGCAGCCCCGGACGGCGAGCACCCGGCCCGCCGGGCCGGGCAGCGCTCGATGGCCGCGGTGGCCGAGGGGCGCAAGGCCGACTGGCTCCAGCTGTTCGCGCCGGACGCGCTGATCGAGGATCCTGTCGGCCCGTCGCTGCTCGACCCCGAGGGGGCCGGGCACCGCGGGCGTGACGGGATCGGGAAGTTCTGGGACGAGCAGGTCAGCTCGGTCCGCCGGTACCACTTCCGGGTCACCGACTCCTTCGCCAACGGGCCGTGCTGCGCCAACATCCTCAGCCTGACCATGACGCTCGGCGCCGGCCACCGCATGACGGTGGACTGTGTGGTCATCTACACCGTGGACGACGCCGGGCTGATCACCTCGATCCGCGCGCACTGGGAACCGGACCGGGCGCTGGCCACGCTACGGTGACACCGCCTCACTCACCAGCTACGGCTTGCGCGCGACACCACCCCACATGGTGGCCGGGGTGGCGGTGTCCTCCGGTGCGTCCGGCCGCCATTCGGGGATCCGGACCACCCCGGGGTGGACCAGTTCCAGGCCGTCGAAGAACCGGGTCACCTCGGCGTGATTGCGCAGGTCGACCCGCTGCGACATGAGCCGGTTGAGCCGCTTGGCCATCTCGATCATCTTGTCCGCGTCGATGTCGTTGGCCGGGTGCGACAGCACCAGGTAGCTGCCGCTCGGCACACTGGCGAGCAGTTCGGTCACGATGCCCTGCACGCCTTCGTCGTCCGTGATGAACTGCAGCACCGCCATCAGTACCAGGCCGACCGGCTGGCTGAAGTCCAGCGTCCGGGCGGCCGCGCTGAGGATCGCGGCCGGGTCACGCAGGTCGGCCTGCAGGTAGTCGGTTGCGCCCTCCGGGGAGCTGGTCAGCAGCGACCGGGCGTAATCCAGCACCAGCGGGTCGTGGTCCGCGTACACCACCCGGGTCTCCGGCGCGATGGCCTGGGCGACCTCGTGCGTGTTGTCCGGGGCCGGGATGCCGGTGCCGATGTCGAGGAACTGGCGGATACCTGCGTCCCGGGTTAGCCAGCGCACCGTGCGGGCCAGGAAGGCCCGGTTGGCCCGGACCGACAGCGGCAGATCCGGGTAGGCCGCCATGGCCAGCTCGGCCGCCTCGCGGTCGGCCGGGTAGTTGGCCGTCCCGCCGAGCCAGTGGTTGTACACCCGCGCGACGTGCGCCACGTTCGTGTCGAAGGCCGGCGGCTCCTGGCCCGCGGCATCGTCTAACGACTCTCTGGTCATTCGAGTTTCCTCCTGACGTTACTGAGCTAGCGACTTCCGTCCCACGCCGACCAGGTTGCCGTACCGGTGCGGATCGTCCGGTACCTCGGACGGCGAGTCCGGCCGCCACTGCGGCTCGACCGGGCCGCCCGGCTCGCGGTTCACCGGCATGTGCATCCCTTCACGAGTCAGCAGTACGGGGGCTGGTTGGTCAGTGCGGTGGCCACTCGCAGGAACACCCCGAACAGCCGGTACAGATCCGGCAGCTGCCCGCTGACCTCGACCGTCCTCGCGTCGCGGGCGCTCACTCGCGGGATGCCCAGCAGCTGGGCCGCGACCGACGCGGACTGCCAGCGGACGGCCAGGGTGGCGGGCTGCCCGTCGTACTCGGCCGGCCGGAGGGTGCGCAGCCCGTCGGCCACCCCAGCCTCGATGGCCGCGCGAGCCTCGCCGACCGGCCGCAGTTCGGCGGCGAAGCGATCCACCGCCTGCTTCACCGCCACCGTCGTCACCGACCGGTCCCACGCGGCCATTTCCGTGCAGGCGGCGTCGTCACCGGACAACGCGGCGACTGGTACGCCCAGGGCGGCTGCGGTGGCCTGGGCCAGGCCGACCTCCCCGGTCAGCCGGCCGTTTAACCAGATGTCCTCGATCTCGTGGCCCATGAACGAGTGGCTGAGCACACCCAGCGTGCCGGCCCGGGCGTGGTAGCCGATGCAGACGACCGCGTCATGCGCGCCGTCCAGGCCGGCCAGCATGCCCATCGGCTTGGGCTTGCCGCGGATCAGCCGGGCGGCCGGGTGCAGCAGGTCAGGCAGGATGTTGCGCATCGGGCCGTGCGCGTCGTTCACGGTAATCCCGGTGTCCTCGCCCCACGCGGCGTGGATGCCATCGATGGCCGCGTTGACGTCCTCCGTCATCATCACCCGGCCGCGCTCATAGTCCGCGCCGCCCGGCTGGACGTCCTGCGCGTCCACCAAGCCGGTGATGCCCTCCATGTCCGCGCTGAGGTAGACCCGCCGGCCGGCCTGCCCGGTCATGCTGAACCTCCCGCGTCCGATGGTCAGCTGCCGTGCTGTTGCTGCGCGTAGGTGTCGAGCCTGCTGAGCTCATCGTCGTACAGGCGGCGCAGCACCCGCGGCGCGAACAGCCGCTCGAACACGCCGCCGACCCCGCCGGCCCCCTGCCATGTGGTGGAGATCCGTACCCGGCACGCACTGCTCTCCGGGATGACCGTGAACGTCGTCACGGAGGTCGATCCGGTGTCGGACTCGGTGAGCACCCGGCCCGGTTCGGGCTCCGCGATCTGCGTCCGGTACTGCCGGGTACGCCCGCCGGCCGTCAGCTTGTACCGCAGGATCGTGCCCGCGCCGACGCCGCCCGATTCAACCTGGAAGTTGGAGAACGCGGGCGGCAGGAAGTGCGGATGATGCTCCCGCATGTCCGCGATGTAGCCGTATACCTCGGGCGCGGGAGCGCCCACCGTCCGCTCAGCGGACACGGAAATCGGTGCCATGCCTGCCTGTCTACCACGGACCGCGCGACGGCTCGCGGCCTACACTGCCCGGGCAAACTCATCAGTGCGGTGACTTATGCCCCGCCCGTGGGGCACAACTCACCGCACTGAGCGAAAGCGCGGCTCACCCGGTCATGTCGAACGTGCCCAGCACCTTGTGCGGGCGGATCCGGACCACCAGTTCGCCCGGCACCCCGTTGCGCTGGCCGAACGCCTCGGCCCGCTCCGGTCCCATGTACCGGGCCGCGATCGCGGTCGCAGTGCGGACCAGCTCGGTGGGGTCCTCGGACAGCTCGGCCACGCCCTGCACCTGGATGAAGGCGTACGGCGGCTGCTCCAGGTCCACGCAGATCGCGGTGCGCGGATCCCGGGCCAGCGCCCTGCCCTTGGCTGTGTCCTTGCCGGTGTTGAGCACCAGCTCGTCGCCGTCCAGGATGAACCAGACCGGCGCGACCAGCGGCTGACCGCTGGCCGATGTGTAGCTCAGCTTCCCGGTCCTGGTGCCCTCGGAGAGGAAGGCGCGTACCTGCGGGTCGGAGAGTGACAGCACCCGGTCAGTCTAGGTACGGCCGATCAGATCGGGTCCCAGGGCACGGACTCGTAGATCTCACCGACCGCCTTCGACAGCGCGGCCGAGCCGGGCAGCTCCACCTGGCCGATCCGGCCGACCGGTGCGACGCCATGAGAGTTCGTGACGATCGCCGCGCGCAGCGACGGCAGGTCGGCCAGCCGGACCGGGGCGCGCCGGGTAGGCACGCCGGAGCCGGCCAGCCGGGGTTCCACCAGCTGCCAGGTGATGCCCGCCAGGCACGGTGCGTCCGGCCAGGTGAGCATGCTGCCGTCGGAGAACGCGATGTTCGTGATCGCGCCCTCGGCGATGGTCCCGTCTGGCCCGGTGAGCAGCGCGTCGTCGAAGCCCTCGCGTACCGCGACCCGGCCGTAGTAGGCCTGCCCGACGTCCCCGATGTGCTTGATGTGCGGCACCGGGCGCTGATAAGGAACCGGCATCAGCCGCTGCGGGTCCGCGGTCAGGTGAGCAGGCGGCCGGACGGTGACCATGATGTCGGGCCCCGGGTCGGGCTCCGGCCAGTAGATGATGACCCGCACTGACGCGTCCTGGATACCGCCGAGCGCATGGCGGATGTGCGCCTTGACCTGATCCCCGTCCAGGCCGCGGCCGAACAGTTCCCGGGTGGCGGTGTCCAGCCGGGCCAGGTGCAGCTCGAGGCCGCGGGTCCGCGCCTGGCGGACCTGCATGGCGGTGAAGTGCCCGTAGTGCCCGAACGCGAAGTCCTGCAACTGCCCGGCGGTGGCGGCGCGCCCGTTGACTTCGACCCTGATCGGTGTCTGGCTCACGGCCCCACGGTAACCGCGGATGGCTCACAGCCGCTCGATGATCGTTGCGGTGGACATGGCCCCGCCCGCGCACATGGTGACCAGCGCGGTACCGGCGTTACGCCGCTCGAGCTCGTGCAGCGCGCTGGTGATCAGCCGGGCACCGGTGCTGCCGACGGGGTGGCCGAGCGCGATCGCGCCGCCGTTCACGTTCACCCGCTCCGGGTCGGGCTGGTGCACCTGCTGCCAGGACAGCACGACCGAGGCGAACGCCTCGTTGACCTCGAACAGGTCGATGTCGCCGACCGTCATCCCGGCCCGGGCCAGCACCCGCTCGGTGGCCGCCACCGGCCCGTCCAGGTGGTAGTACGGTTCCGCGCCGATCAGGCACTGGGCCAGGATCCGGGCCCGCGGCCGCAGGCCCAGCTGGCCGGCCCGGCCCTCGTCCAGCAGCAGCACCGCGGCGGCGCCGTCGGAGATCTGCGACGAGGTGCCAGCGGTGTGCAGCCCGCCGTCCAGCACCGGGCGCAGCCGGGCCAGCGCCGCCGCGCTGGTCTCGCGGAGGCCCTGGTCCCGCTCCACCACCTGGGTTTCCCCGGTCGGCTTGTGCTCGCCGTCCAGCACCGGCGCCTTGACCGGCACGATCTCCCGGTCGAACCAGCCCTGGGCCCAGGCGTGCTGCGCCCGTGTCTGGGAGCGCAGCCCGAACTCGTCGAGGTCCGCCCGGGTCAGCCCGCGCCGCTCGGCGATCCGTTCGGCCGCGACGAACTGGTTCGGCAGGTCGATGTCCCAGGACGCGGGCCGCGGCGTCCCGGCGTCGGTACCCCGGTTGGCGCCGAGCGGCACCCGGCTCATCGCCTCCACCCCGCAGGCCAGGCCGGCCGTGATGGCACCGGCCGCGATCAGGCCGGCTACCACGTGCACGGCCTGCTGGGCCGAGCCGCACTGTGCGTCCAGTGTCAGGCAGCCGGTCTGATAAGGCAGCCCGGCGTGCAGCCAGGCGGTCCTGGTCACGTTGCTGGACTGCTCGCCGGCCTGCGTCACGCAGCCGCCGGCCACCTGCTCGACGTCGGCCGGGTCGACGCCCGCCCGGTCCAGCAGGCCCGCCTGGGCCACGCCGAGCAGCTCGGCCGGGTGCAGCCCGGCCAGCACGCCGCCCCGCTTGCCGATCGGGGTGCGCGCCGCAGCTACGATCACCGGACTACCCACGGCGTTGCCTCCCGAAAGCTTGATCACTAGTAGAACGTGTTCCCAAACGGGCGCCCGCGGCTGTTCACGTCTTCAGGGCTGCGTGGTTGAATCCAACTAGAACACGTTATAGCGGAGGCAGCAATGGCCGAGCCCAGCATCCCGCCAGGTTTCGACTTCACTGACCCTGACCTGTACGTGCGCCGGGTGCCCACCGGCGAGCTGGCCGAGCTGCGCCGCACCGCCCCGGTCTGGTGGAATGCCCAGCCGCGCGGGGCCTCCGGCTTCGACGACGAGGGCTACTGGGTGGTCAGCAAGCACGCGGACGTCCTCGAGGTGTCCCGGACCAGCGACATCTACTCCAGCCAGCAGAACACCGCGATCATCCGGCACGGCCAGCCGGTGACCGACGAGGCGCTGGCCATGCAGCAGCTCATCCTGCTCAACATCGACCCGCCGCAGCACACCAAGCTGCGCAGCATCGTGTCCCGCGGCTTCACGCCGCGCGCAATCCGCAACCTCCGCGAAGCGCTGACCGCCCGTGCCGAGGCGATCGTACATAACGCCCGTGCCGACGGCTCGGGTGATTTCGTCAGCGACGTAGCCTGCGAACTCCCGCTGCAGGCCATCGCCGAACTGCTCGGCGTACCGCAGGAAGACCGGCGCAAGGTGTTCAACTGGTCGAACGAGATGATCGGCTACGACGACCCGGAGTATGACGGCGACCCGCAGGCCGCCGCGGCCGAACTGGTCGGCTACAGCATGGCCATGGCCGAGGACCGCCGTGGCTGCCCGCGGGACGACATCGTCACCAAGCTGGTGCATGCCGAGGTGGACGGCGGCCACCTGTCGCCGGACGAGTTCGGCTTCTTCATGATCCTGCTCTCGGTGGCCGGCAACGAGACCACCCGGAACGCGATATCCCACGGCATGCTGGCCTTCCTGGACCACCCCGAGCAGTGGGAGCTGTACAAGGACCAGCGGCCAGAGAGCGCGGGGGACGAGATCGTCCGCTGGGCCACCCCGGTGACCGTGTTCCAGCGCACCGCGCTGGCCGACACGGTGCTGGGCGGCCAGCAGATCAGCGCCGGGCAGCGGGTCGGCCTGTTCTACCGGTCGGCCAACTTCGACGAAGCGGT
>DASXIN010000183.1:0-9050 GCA_036497945.1 Streptosporangiaceae bacterium
GGCGGCCTCGAGTGCCCCGCCAGGACTCAGGGCGGTATCCCACTCGATCGGATCGGCCAGGGAGTGCAACTGCCAGAGGTCGACGTGGTCGACGCCCATCCGGTCCAGGGACCGGTGCAGTTCCTCGCGGGCCCCGGCTGCGGTGCGCTCGTCGCCCTTGGTGGCCAGGAAGAACCGGCCCGGTTCGCGCTGCAGCCACGGCCGGATGCGCACCTCCGCCTCGCCGTAGGACGAGGCCACGTCCAGATGGTTCACCCCGTGGGAGAGCAGGAGGTCCAGGGTCTCGTCCGCAACCCGCTGGGAGACCTGCGCGAGAGCCGCCCCTCCGAAGATCACCCGGCTGCTCTGGTGGCCGGTGCGGCCGAACTCTGCCTGTTCGATAGGCACGAGACCTCCCGAAGTGCCGAAAGCTGAATCTGAGAGTACAGCGGATCGCAGCCGCAGGTCGGCGCGAGCGCCCCGAAGCGTATAGTCCGGATCATATGATCAGCTCCGGTAGGACGGGCGATCGGCCAGGCATGGGATTGGCTGCCTGGCGATGGGTAAACCGGCAGTGGGCAATGGCGCGCCATGCGCCCGACGCGCGAGGTGACCTGGATGGCTGACTATCACCGGGCCCGGATTCCCCACGAATCCTGCGCGCTTGCCAGGCACTGGACCAGGGCGGCCTGACGCCGGAGCAGATCACCGCGGCGCGGGCCCGGGTGACATGAGAAGGGAACGGCGTGCCTGAGGAGCTTGACGCGCTGGCCGGCCAGCTGACCGAGCGTCTGGCCGGATTGGGCAGTGCCCTGATCGCGTTCTCCGGCGGGGTGGACTCCTCTCTGGTCGCTGCGCTGGCCGCCCGGGCGCTCGGCGAACAGGCCCTCGCCGTCACCGCCGTCTCGCCGGCCCTCGCGTCCGGGGAGCTGGACGGCGCCCGGTCGGTGGCCCGGGCGGTAGGCGTCCGACATGAGCTGATCAGCACGGCCGAGCTGGAGCGCGACGACTACCGGCGCAACGACCGCTTCCGCTGCTACTACTGCAAATCCGAGTTGTACGGGCGGCTGGCCGCGCTGGCCCGGCGCCGCGGCTTCGCCGCCATGCTGTCCGGCGCCAACGCCGACGACACGGGTGACTGGCGGCCCGGGCTGCGCGCGGCGGCCGAGCACGGTGTCCGGCATCCCCTGCTGGAGGCGTCCGTGGGGAAGGACCAGGTGCGGGCGCTGGCGCAGCACCTGGGAGTTCCGAGTGCGGACAAGCCCGCGTCGCCCTGCCTGGCATCGCGGCTGCCTTACGGCACCCCGGTCAGCGCCGATGTGCTGTCGCAGGTAGACCGGGCCGAACTGAGCCTGAAGCAGCGCGGCTACGGCGAACTGCGGGTGCGGCACTTCGGTGATCTCGGCCGGGTGCAGCTCGGCGCGGCGGACCTGCCGCGCGCGGCGGACCCGGACGAGCATGCTGCGGTACTGGCCTGCGTCCGGGCGGCTGGATATCAACGCGCGGAGATCGACGAGCGGCCACTGCGGTCCGGTTCGCTGAACCTCGACGTCACCCCGGTCAGCCGTGCCGGCTGAGGTTCCCGGTATGCCGCCCGGAACGGAGGCCGGGGCGGCGGGCGTCCCGCTGGGGGAGTTCGCCCTGCTGGACGTAGATCGTCGGCGGCGGACGGGCGTCCCGGAAGTGATTTTCGGCGAAGCCAAGACGCCCGAGCAGATCTTCGCGCTGCTGGCCGAGTTGCGGGCCCGCGATCCGGAGGCACCGGCGCTGGCGACACGCTGCCCGGCCGGCGTTCTGGACGAGGCGGCCGCCCGTTTCCCTGGCGATGCCATATACGCCGATCGAGTGGCCGGAACGGTCGCCGTCGGGACCCTGCCGCCCGCGCGTGGCAACGTGCTGGTCGTGACGGCCGGCACCACGGACCTGAAAGTGGCCCGGGAATGTGCAGCGACGCTGGCCGTGCTGGGCGTCCGCGCGGATGTCCTCGCCGACGTGGGTGTGGCCGGGCTTGGGCGGCTGCTGTCCCGGCTAGACGACCTGCGCGCCGCCGAGTGCGTGGTGGTCGTGGCCGGGATGGACGGTGCCCTGCCGAGTGTGGTCGCCGGACTGGTCAGCGCGCCGGTGATCGGCGTGCCAACCAGTGTCGGCTACGGCGTCGCGGCGGGCGGCCTGGCCGCAGCGGCCAGCATGCTCGCCTCGTGCAGCCCGGGTCTGGTCGTCGTCAACATCGACAATGGGTTCGGGGCGGCCGCGCACGCCGCCAAGATCATCCGCGCGGTTCACCGATGACGGACCGGCCGGGTGCCGCCTACATCGACGCCACGGCGGGCGTGGCCGGCGACATGCTGCTTGCCGCCCTGCTCGACGCGGGCGCCGACGTGCAGCGGGTGCGCGGAGCCATTGCCTCACTCGGCGTGCCCGGTCTCGGGCTGCGGACCGAGGCCACCCGCCGGGGCGGCCTCGCGTGCCTACGGGCTGTGATCACCACGCCGACGGCGACCGACCGCCAACGGCACCTCGCGGACGTGCTCGGGCACGTCGGCGCCAGTGACCTCCGCCCGGCCGGCAAGCATCTCGCGACACGGGTCTTCCGGCTGCTCGCCGAGGCGGAGGGGGCGGTGCACGGCGAGCCACCCGAAGACGTGCACTTCCACGAGGTGGGTGCGTTCGACTCGCTGGCCGACGTGGTGGGATCGGCGGCCGCGCTGGAGGATCTCGGGCTGCTGCAGCCCGGCGCGGTGGTTTGCTGCTCCGCCCTGGCCGCCGGAAGCGGATTCGTCACCAGCCGGCACGGCCGCCTTCCGGTGCCGGCTCCCGCGGTCCTGCGTATCGCCGCCGCGGCCGGCCTGGACCTGGCCAGCGGCGACCTGACCGGTGAGCGCACCACCCCGACCGGGGCGGCTCTGCTCGCGGCGGCGGCCACACCGGGCGGCTTTCCAGCCATGACGGTACGCGCGGTGGGCACCGGCGGCGGTGGCCGGGACACCCCGGACCGACCCAACATCACCCGGGTGGTCATTGGGGCGTCCGGCGCGGAGCGGGACCTGCGCGAGGGCGACGTGACCATCGTCGAGAGCACAGTCGATGACCTCGACCCCCGGCTGTGGCCGTCGGTCCTTCAGGCGGTGCGGGCGGCCGGCGCCTGGGACTGCTGGTGTACCCCGATCGTCGGCCGGCACGGCCGCCCGGGGCAGGTCCTCACCGCCCTGTGCGCTGAACCCGTCCATCGCGCCGTGGCCGCCGCGATCTTCGCTCACACCGGGACGCTCGGCGTCCGCTGGTCCCGGATGAACCGGCTGACCGCCTCACGGACGTCGGTGCAGGTGGAAGTGGGACCGCCGGGAAGCAGCCAGGTCGTTACGGTCAAGGTGGCCGAAACCACGGATGGCCTTGCCGGCTTCGGAACGGCCACGGCGGAGTTGGCCGAGGCGGAAGCGGCCGCCCGGGCCCTGGGCTGGCCGGTGCGGACCGTCTGTGAGGCCGCCGTCGCGCAGTACCGCGCCCAGGCAGCAGTCCCACGGTTGTAGTACGCCAGCCAGGGGACGCTGACCCGCCAGATTCTCCTCAGCACAGTGACGCCGAAGCTCCGTGGTCCCCGAGACACGCGGGCGCGGACTGCCGTCCCAAGAGTCCTCTATCAGTGTGACCTTGATGCCGAACCCGGCTGCGGGGTGTCCCGGTTGTTGACGAGAACAGCCGCTCCGTCGAAAAGGCCTGCCTTGAGGTCCTGCAGCGCCTGTTGGGCTTGTGACATCGGGTACACGTGGGTGGTGGCCTGGACGTGGTGACGGATGGCGAATGCGAGGAACTCCCGGCCATTGTGACGGGTATTGGAGGTGACGCTGCGTAGTTCCTTCTCATAGAACAGCTCGTGCTCATAGTTCAGTGGCGGTATGTCGGTCAGATGGATCCCGGCAACGGCGAGGACTCCGCCACGGTCGAGTGCCCGCATTGCGACTGGCACGAGATCCCCGACTGGCGCGAACAGGATCGCGCTGTCCAGGGGTTCTGGAGGGGAGTCATACGCGCCCCTCGCCGACGCGGCGCCGAGTTCGAGCGCCAGGCGCTGGGATCTCTCGCC
The DNA here is from genome assembly GCA_036497945.1 of Streptosporangiaceae bacterium. Lineage (GTDB taxonomy): Bacteria > Actinomycetota > Actinomycetes > Streptosporangiales > Streptosporangiaceae > RYN-230. The sequence continues at coordinate 4,061 of DASXIN010000183.1, forward strand.
GCGGGTCAGGGCATGGACGGTCGCACCTTGCGCCAGCGCCACCTGGGCGACCAGGTGGGCGCTGTCGCCAAATCCGTACAATCCGAGCCTGCCGTGCTCTGGCAGCGATGCGCGCAGCAGCGCCCGGTAGCCGATGATCCCGGCGCACAGCAGCGGCGCCAGCTCGACGTCAGCGACGTCGGCGGGCAGCCGGTAGGCGAACGCCGCCGGCACGGTCGTGTACTCTGCGTAGCCGCCGTCTGCATCCCAGCCGGTGTAGAGCGAGTTTGGGCAGAGGTTCTCATTGCCGCGGCGGCAGTACACGCAGGTTCCGTCGGTGTACCGCAGCCACGCGACGCCGACCCGGTCCCCAACGACGTAATCGGTAACGCCGTCGCCCAGGGCCGCTACCGGGCCCACGACCATGTGACCGGGGGTGACGTGCTCGCGGTGCACCGGCAGATCGCCCTCGCTGACATGCAGGTCAGTGCGGCAGACGGCGCAGGCCAGGACCTGAACCAGCAGTTCGCCGGGAGCTGGGGCCGGCACAGGTTTCTCCACATACCTCAGCGGGCTGCTCTCGATCGGTCCTGGCTGGCTGATCTCCCATGCCTGCATCGTTTTCGAGCTGCCAACAGTCATCCCTCACCCCTATCATGATCGTCCGGGCGGGCATTGGGCAGTGGTCGGAACGGGCGCGCGCTTGTCTTGCCGGGGCGCTCCTCTGCTCATATCCGATACGGGCAGCGATTGTCTATGCCCCTGATCAGCTCCTCGGCGCAGGCAACCGCGGCGCGCCGGATCGAGCCGACCATCAACTGCCGGGCCAGCCGTGCCATCCCATCCCAGGCCGTCGCGCTCAGGCTCACAGGACCTTGCAGGCGATTCCGGTCGCCGGGCCGAGGACCGTCTGGACCGTGCCGCCACCCGGGGCCGACCCCCGCGACGCCCGCCTGGAACTCGCGCGCCGCTGGAGGTGGACTGGGAATAAGGTACGGGCCGAACGGTCCTTAACGACCTCGCCGCCCCGCTGGCGGATGGGCCCCGGCGAATTTGTTCACCGGCATGTCGGTTTCCGGCAAACACGTCGGCGGCTGGCCAGCCGATCATGGCCACGTGTCCGGCGTGCGCCTGGATTGCGTCGAGCAGACACCGGGACCGGTCGCGGAAGGGTAAGGCAAAGACATGACTGAGGCTCCTGTCCCGGCAACCGGGCCGATCGCCGCGGTCCTGGCGGACGTGGACGGCACCTTGATCACCGGAGCCAAGGTGCTGACGCCGCGGGCGATCGAAGCGGTCGAGCAACTGCACGAGCGCGGGGTGCTGTTCGCCATCACCAGCGGGCGCCCACCGCGCGGCATGCGGATGCTGGTCGCGCCGCTGGAGCTGCACGGGCTGATAGCGGCCTTCAACGGCGGGATCATCGTGCGGCCGGACATGACCGTCGTGGACGAGCGGACTGTCGCGGCCGATGTCGCCCCAGCGGTCATCGACGTCATACGCGCGCAGGGTCTCTACGCCTGGATCTACCGCGGCACGGAGTGGTACGTCACCGACCCGCACGCGCCGCACGCCGCGCGCGAATCGGGGACCGTCCAGTTCCGGCCGACCGTAGTGCCCAGTTACGACGGGCTGCTGGACCGGGCGGTCAAGATCGTCGGAGTCAGCGACGACTACGACCGGGTCGCGCGGTGCGAGGCCGCGGTGCATGAGCAGTTCGGCACGCGCGTCTCGGCGTCCCGGTCCCAGCCGTACTACGTCGATGTGACGAATCCGGCGGCGAACAAGGGCGTCGTGGTCGAGCGTCTGTCGCACCACTACCAGATCCCGCTGGAGCAGATCGCCACGCTCGGCGACGGGGCGAACGACGTGCTGATGTTCGAGCGGAGCGGGCTGAGCATTGCGATGGGCAACGCCAGTGAGGAAGTACGGCGGCAGGCTACCTACGTGACAGCCTCCAACGAGGACGAGGGCTTCGCCAAGGCGGTCGGGCAGTACATCCTGCCGCGGACGGCAGCAGCTCCGGCGGTACCTCCGGCCGAGTAGAGGCGCGTGGCCCCCAGCTCCGCGTGGTCGAGGTCAATCTCCGTTTGGGGCGGTATCCCACCCGCTTGCGGGGGCTGCGTGGGCAGGACAGACTGTCGGGAACCGGGAGAAGGGTGACGTTGGTGCCCAGGCGGCTTCCCCGCTGGTCGGAGTTCCAGCCGCTGTTGCGCCCGGAGCGGATCCCGCTCAACCCCACCGAGCGACGGCTCGGCCGCGCGCACACGATCCCCGACCTGCGGAAGATCGCCGCCCGCCGGGTGCCGCGGGCCGTCTTCGACTACACCGACGGGGCCGCGGAACGGGAAATCAGCCTGCGCCGCGCGCGCAACGCGTTCGCCCGCGTGGAGTTCCACCCTCAGGCGCTACGCGACGTCAGCGACCCGGACCCTGCCGTCACGGTGCTCGGGCGGCGCTGGGCCCTGCCGTTCGCGCTCGCCCCGACCGGGTTCACCCGGATGATGCACCACGAGGGCGAGCTGGCGGCGGCGCGGGCCGCGCAGCGGGCCGGGGTGACGTTCTCGCTGTCCACCATGGGCACCGCCTCGATCGAGGAGGTGGCGGCGGTCGCGCCAGACGCGGACAAGTGGTTCCAGCTCTATGTCTGGAAGGACCGCGCGGCCGGCAAAGACCTGCTGGAGCGGGCCCGCGCGGCTGGCTACGAGGCCCTGCTGCTGACCGTGGACACCCCGGTCGGCGGGGCCCGGATGCGCGACGTGCGCAACGGGCTGACCGTGCCGCCCGCGCTCACCCCCGCCACCGTGCTCGACGCGGCCGTCCACCCGGCCTGGTGGTTCAACCTGCTCACCACCGAGCCGCTCAGCTTCGCCAGCCTGAACGAGTGGCGCGGCACGGTCGCCGAGCTGGTGAACACGATGTTCGACCCGACCGTGACGTTCGCGGACATCGAGTGGCTGCGCGCGGCCTGGCCCGGCCCGTTGCTGCTCAAGGGCATCCACACAGTGGCCGACGCCCGCGCCGCCGTGGATCACGGCGCGGACGGGATCGTCATCTCCACCCACGGCGGTCGCCAGCTGGACCGGGCCGCCGCCCCGCTCGAGGTGCTGCCGCGGATCGCCGACGCGGTCGGCGACCGGGCCCAGATCCTGCTGGACACCGGGATCATGCACGGCGGGGACATCGCCGCCGCGCTGGCCCTCGGCGCGAAAGCCTGCCTGGTCGGCCGGGCGTTCCTGTACGGGCTGATGGCCGGCGGGGAGCGCGGGGTGGACCAGGCAATCGGCATCCTCGGCGCGGAGTTCGCCCGCACCCTCCAGCTGCTCGGCGTGCGCAGCGCCCCGGAGCTGAACCGTTCACACGTGTCACTGCGCTGAGCAGGAGGGAAAGGCCGTCCATGGAGATTGTCGAGTTCCGCCCGGAGCGCGAGCAGTACGCGTTCACGTTCGGCGGCGTCGCGCCGGTCCGCAAGGTGGTGCCCGGGACGATGCTGCGGCTGTGGACCGAAGATGCGTTCTGCGGCGGCATCCGGAGCACCGCGGACCTGCCCAGCACGTCGCTGACCATGCCGTTCGTCAACCCGCAGACCGGCCCGTTCTATGTGGAGGGCGCCGAGCCGGGTGACACCCTGGCGCTGCACTTCGCCGGGCTCACCCCGGCCCGCGGCTACGGCGCGTCCTGCACGATCCCGCTGTTCGGCGGGCTGACCAGCACCGACCGTACCGCGACGCTGCAGGACCCGCTGCCCGAGCGGACCTGGATCTACGAGGTGAACCGGGACCGGTGGACGGTCGAATTCCAGGCCGCCGCCAGCGACTTCCGGCTGGAGCTGCCGATGGACCCGATGCTGGGCACGGTCGGGGTGGCCCCGGCCGCCGGGGAGGTACGCTCCTCGCTGGTGCCAGACACCTTCGGCGGGAACATGGACACCCCGGAAATGCGCGCCGGCGCCACCTGCTACCTGGGCGTCAACGTGCCGGGCGCGCTGTTCTCGGTCGGTGACGGGCACTACCGGCAGGGCGAAGGCGAGGCGTGCGGCACCGCGGTGGAAGGCGCGATGGACGTCACGCTGATCGTGGACCTGATCAAGGGTGGTGGGCCCGCCTGGCCGCGGCTGGAGACCGATGATCACCTCATCGTCGTCGGGTCGAGCCGGCCGCTGGAAGACGCCTGGCGGGTGAGCCAGGTCGGCATGGTGACCTGGCTCAGCGAGCTGTACGGCCTGGACAAGCTGGACGCCTACCAGTTGCTGTCGCAGACCAGCCAGACCCCGCTGGCCAACGTGGTGGACGCCAACTACAGCGCGGTCACCAAGGTGGCGAAGGCGCTGGTCCCGCAGGCGGCGGCGTACGGCGGCATGCACCAGCAGCTACGGGCAGCCGCTGCGGCCGCCGGTCAGTAAGGAGGCATCAGGTGGATCTGGGTCTGCAGGGGCGCCGGGCCCTGGTGACCGGCGGCACCAGGGGGATCGGTCGGGCCATCGTGGAGACGCTGGCCGCCGAGGGCGCGGCGGTCGGGTTCTGCGCGCGCACCGGCAGCGACGTCACCGACGCGGTCGAGGTGCTGACCAAGAACGGCCGCGTCGCCATCGGGCGGGTCGTCGACGTGGCCGACGAGGCGGGCCTGACGCAGTGGGTCGACGACAGCGCCGCCGAACTGGGCGGCCTGGACATCGTGGTGGCCAACGTCAGCGCGCTGGCCATCCCGGACGAGCCCGCCAACTGGCAGGCCAGCTTCGACACGGACATGATGGGCACGGTCCGCCTGGTCAACGCGGCCCTGCCCTACCTGGAGCGCAGCGACGCCGCGTCGATCGTCACCATCGCCAGCGTGTCCGCCCGGGAGATCGACTTCGCGGCGGGCCCGTACGGCACGTTTAAGGCAGCCATCATCCACTACACCCAGGGGCTGGCCTACCAGCTCGCGGACAAGGGCATCCGGGCCAACTCGCTGTCGCCCGGCAACACCTATTTCGACGGCGGTGTCTGGCAGAACATCGAGCAGCAGAACC
>DASXIN010000184.1:0-9437 GCA_036497945.1 Streptosporangiaceae bacterium
ACAACCTCGACGTGATCAAAACCGCCGACTGGGTCATCGACCTCGGCCCAGACGGCGGGTCACGGGGCGGCGAGGTGATCGCCACCGGCACCCCCGAACAGGTAGCCCAGGCCGACGACAGCTACACCGGCCAGTTCCTGAAGAAGCTGCTGGACGTCTAGTCCCCGCTGGCCGTCCGTCAGCGGGACCGGCTCCGCCAGGCATCCCGGCACCGGCTACGATGCGCCGCGTGGAGATCATGACCGCGGAGGGGGCGGCGCTGGCCGACCTGGCGAGCCCGGGGGAAGGCCGTCCGGAACCGGCGTTCCTGCTGGTACTGACGCACGGCTCGGGTGGGCGGGTGGCCTCACCCGACGTACTCGCGGTGCAGGACGCAGCGCTCGGGCTGGGCGCTGTGGTCGCCCTGGTCACCCAGCCGTACCGGGTCAAGGGGCAGCGGGCTCCCGGCTCCGCCGACCGCCAGGACGCGGCCTGGGCCGAGGTGATCGCCGCGTTGCGGACCAGCGTGGGCCCCGGCCTGCGGCTGATCCAGGGCGGGCGGAGCAACGGCGCCCGGGTCGCCTGCCGGACCGCGCAGGCGGTCGGCGCCCGCGGGGTGATCGCGCTGGCCTTCCCGCTGCACCCACCCGGCCGCCCGGAGCGCTCCCGGGCCGCCGAGCTGGCCATGGCGGGCACCGACGTGCTGGTGATCAACGGCCGGAACGATCCGTTCGGCATCCCGCGGCGGGCCGCCGGGCGGCGGCTGGTGGTGCTGGACGGGGAGACGCACGCGCTGTCCCGGCACCCGGACGCGGTCGGCCGGGCAGCCCGATCCTGGCTGCGGAAAGTGCTGGCGAAGTGAGCGGCTGAACCCACCCAGATAGAGCCAGGCGAGCGCGTACCGGGCCAGCCGGGCACGGGCGCGGGTTCCCGCTCACCCGGCCACGGTACGGGGTAGCCAGCCAAGTCCGGGCACGGCGATGCCGGCGCCCGGATGGGCCAGCTTTGCGGGGTTTGCTGGGGTCCGCGGCACTGGGCCGCGAGCGCGCGGCACCGTGTGGGGGACTCGTGCCCTCCGGCGGCTGCTACGCGGCAGGCTCGGCGGGCTCGGGGGCCGGCGCCGCCGCGACCGGGGTTCCGGCCGCCGGGACGATATGGGTGTTTGCGCTCACATCTGTGGGCCGATGGGGACCAATGGTGTCCCCGCCAGGAAGGAGTTCCCCCGTGTCTTCGAACACGACGATGCCGTTGCAGAGCAGGCTCCAGCCCTGCTCGGGGCGGCTGACTACGGTCCTGGCTGCCTCACGATCCAGCGCTCGCGCGTCTGGACACGGTGGCGTGTGCGGGCACATTCGCGTGCCTCCTGGTCAGTATCTGGCTGTGGTGCTGATCACATGCTAGTGTGTCGGCCGCGCACAGCGCGCAACATAGTCCGTTGTGACGATTTATCGAGTCACTCTTTGTTACTAGTAGCCAATAACCAGACGGGACTAGACCGAAGCGACACGCCGCCCAGCAGAGTGAACAATCAGGCGGCGGGGGTGTGCGGCAGCCGCGGGATGCCGGTCAGCCGGTGGCTTTCGCGCAGCGTGAGCAGCCGCTCGGCCTCCATCGACCAGGCCCGCACCGGTGAGGTGGCCTTGGCCTTGCGCCGGTAGATGCGGTCCTCGTAACCCCGCGCCCCGATGGTCACCCGCTCGGCCGCGTAGGCGGACCGCATCGCCTCGGTCAGCGCTGCGTCCAGTTCCTTGGCCAGCCGGTACTGCTCCTCCAGTGGGGCGCTGGCCGCCTGCGCGTCGCGCAGCCTCTGCTCCGCGGCCCGGGCCTGCTCGAGCAGGTCGTCGAACCGGGCGGCGAGCGCCTCGTCCGCGGCCAGCATCTGCCCGGCCTCCGGGCTGGCCCCCTTGCGTCTCGCGATCACGGTTTGCTCCTGCCTCACGCCGCTAGCTGCGCCCGCCGTAACCAGGCCGGGCCACCGGCGAAGAGCCTAGCGGATCGCCCGCCCCCAGCACCGACCCGCTCCGGCGTGTTCCGGCCGCGGGACGCGGGGCGGGGTCAGCGGGCGAAATAGTGCCAGCCGAGCCACCACCAGCCGAGCAGGATGAGTGCCCGGCCGCCCCTGGAGCGCATCAGGTAGCCGAGCCACTGGCCGGCCGTGGGGATCCGGCGGCTGCCGCGCCGGGCCATGAACTCCAGCCCGAACATGGCCGAGATCAGCGCGGCGAAGCCGATGATGGTGATGGTGCGGGTGATCATCGGACGGTCACCGCCGGACCAGCGCCCAGCCAGCCAGCAGCCAGACCAGGAACGCCGCGCCGCGCACCGGGTGTGGCTGGATCAGCGGGTCGATGAGCCCGGTCAGCGACGGATGCCAGGGCACCGAGCGGTCCCGGAACGCGGCAGCCTCCCACTCCAGCAGGGCCGCGACGCAGATGGCCCAGTAGGAGAAGCCGGCCAGGTCGATGCGCTCGGGAGCGGGGATGCGGTCCGGCGGGTGACCGTAGGCGATCAGCCCGAGCGCCGCCCCGGGGATCAGCACGCCGACCAGGGCCCGGCCGCTGAACGGCGGCAGGCCGGAGGCGACCCAGGCGTAGCCCGCCAGCCCCAGCACGGCCAGTGTGCCGAGCACCGGCCGGGGGCGGCCACCCGGCCAGCGGGCGATCACCGGCCGGCTGGCCCGTCGGCCCGGCTGGCGTGTCTCTTCGATTGTCATATTCGTGCAAATCCTCCGCTGGGAGGATTTCACCCCACCGATGTCGCGGCAATCGCAACGCGTGACCTGCCGCTAGGCCAGGCTGTCCCGCCAGTCCGCGTGCAGCGCGGAGTACGCGCCGTCGCCCGCCACGAGCAGCCCGGGCGGCCCGTCCTCGACGATCTGGCCCGCGCTGAGCACCAGTACCCGGTCGGCGATCTGCACCGTGGACAGCCGGTGCGCGATGATCATCGCGGTCCGCCCGGCCAGGATGGTGCGCAGCGCCGCCTGCACGGTCCGCTCGCTGGGGATGTCCAGCAGCGAGGTGGCCTCGTCCAGCACCAGGACGGCGGGGGAGGCCAGGAAGGCGCGGGCGAACGAGACCAGCTGCCGCTGCCCGGCGGACAGTCGGCCGCCGCGCTTCCCGACATCCGCGTCGAACCCGCCGGGCAGCGCGGCGATGAACCGGTCCGCGCCGATGGCCCGCGCCGCCGCCTCGATCTCGGCCCGGCTGGCCCCCGGCCGGCCCAGCGCGATGTTGTCCGCCACCGACCCGGTGAACAAGAAGTTCTCCTGAGTGACCAGGACGATCTCGCGGCGCAGCTCCCGGTCGGCCAGGTCGCGCAGATCCACCCTGTCAAGCAGCACCTGCCCGGCCCCGGGATCGTAGAACCGGGCCAGCAGCCGGGCGATGGTGGTCTTGCCCGCGCCGGTCGCGCCGACCAGGGCGACCGTCTGCCCAGCCGGGATGTCCAGGTCTAGGCCGGGCAGCACCAGCGAATCCCGGTAGCCGAAGCGCACCCCGGCGAAGCGCACGCCGCGGCCCGCGCCGCCGCGCGCGGGCAGCCGGGCCGGAGTCACCGGCTCGGGGACCGCGGGCGGCTCGTCCAGCACGCCGGAGATCTTCTCCAGCGCGGCCGCCGCCGACTGGAACGAGTTGTAGAACTGCGACAAATCCTGCAGCGGGTCGAAGAACCGGCCCAGGTAGAGCAGGAACGTAGTCAGGACGCCGACCTTGATGTCGCCGTCCAGCACGCGCAGCCCGCCGTAGCACAGCACCACCCCGGTGGCCACGTTGCCGACCAGCGTGATACCCGGCGAGTAGATCGCCAGCAGCTGCGAGGAGCGCTTGCTGGCCTGGGCGTACTGCCCGTTCAGCTCGGCGAAGATCTCCTCGTTGCGGTTCTCCCGGCGGAACGCCTGCACCGCGCGGATGCCGCCGAAGGTCTCCACGAAGTGCACGATGACCTGCGCGATGGTGTCCCGGGTGCGCCGGTAGGAGACCGCCGACTCGCGCCGGAACCAGACGGTCAGCCCGGCCAGCGGGCCGAACCCGGCCAGCACCACCAGGGCCAGCGGCCAGTCCAGCAGCAGCATGCCCACCCCGACCAGGACCAGCGAGAAGACGGCCGACACCAGGGCGTCCAGGCCGTCGTTGAACAGGTCCGAGATCGAGTCGATGTCGGACACCTGCCGGGAGATCACCCGGCCCGAGGTGTAGTGCTCGTGGAAGGCCACCGGCAGCCGCTGGAAATGGCTGAACAGCTGGCGGCGCAGTTCGATGACGACGGTCTCGCCGAGCCGCCCCATCTCGAAGATGAACGCGCGGGTGGTAACCGCCTGGAGCAGCACGGCGGCCACGAACCCGGCCACCGACAGGACCAGCGGCCCGAGGTGGCCGCCGTGCAGCAGTGGCGGGATGCCGCGGTCGATGGCCACGCCGACCAGCCACGGGCCGGCCAGCGCGGCCAGGTTCGCGGCCACGATGAGCAGCAGCGTGCCGATCACCCGGGCGCGCTGCGGGCGGAGCAGGCTGACCAGCAGCCGCCGGGCCCGCACCCGGAGCAGCGCGGTCAGCCCGGCCGTCATCTGCTCAGCCTCTTCGGCGGCGATCCCGCGCCAGGTGTCGGTCTGGGTCATGACGCCTCCTGCGCGCCAGGTTCCGGCTCGTCCAGCTCGCCCGGCTCGCCGGGCTCGCCCGACCCGCTCATCAGGTCCCGGTACCGCGGCTGGGTGGCCAGCAGGTGGGCGTGCGTCCCGGTGGCCGTGATTACCCCGTCGCGGAGCAGCGCGACCCGGTCGGCCACGGTGACGGTGGACGGGCGGTGCGCGACCACCAGCGCCGTGGTCTCGGCCAGCAGCCCGCGCAGCGCCTCGGTCACCCGGGCCTCGGTGTGCACGTCGAGCGCGGACAGCGGGTCGTCCAGGATGAGCAGGGACGGCCGGGCCAGGATGGCCCGGGCCAGCGCGACCCGCTGCCGCTGGCCACCGGACAACGCCATGCCCTGCTCCCCGATCCGGGTGTCCAGGCCCCAGGGCAGGTCGTGCACGAAGCCGGCCTGGGCCATGGCCAGCGCGGCCTCGATCGCCGCATCGTCCGCGTCCGGGGCCCCGTAGCTGACGTTCTCCCGCACGCTGGCGGAGAACAGCGTCGGGTCCTCGAACGCGCAGCCGACCCGGGTGCGCAGCTCGGCCAGCGGAAGCCGCCGGACGTCGGTCCCGTCGAGCAGCACCGCGCCGGACGTCACGTCGGCTAGCCGGGGCACCAGTTGCAGCAGGGTCGTCTTGCCGGCCCCGGTCGCGCCGACCAGCACCATGGTCTGGCCCGGCTGCACGGTCAGCGACACACCGCGCAGCAAGGCGTGCTCCGCCCCCGGGTACCGGAACCCCACCCGGTCAAAGACCAGCCGAGCCGGACGGCCGCGCGGCGCCCCGGTGCGGGCCCGGCCGCCGCGCCGGGCCGGGCTGGTGATCGACGGCTCGGTGTCCAGGATCTCGTAGACACGCTGCGCGGCGGTGGCCGCCTCCTGCCCGCTGGCCAGGATGTACCCCATCGACTCGATCGGCCAGACCAGCATCAGGGTCAGCGTGATGAACGCGACCAGGCCGCCCAGGGTCAGCTCATGCCGGCCGACGGCCAGGGCACCGAGCAGCAGCAGCACGCCGATCATGGCGTTCGGGATGAGGTCCAGGCCAGCCCAGAACGTGCTGCGCAGCCGCGCCTTGGCCAGTTCGGTGCCGAACACCTCGGTAGCCTGCCCGCCGTGCCGGGTGGCGGCCTCGCCGCCCCGGCCGAGCGCCTTGAGCACCCGGATCCCGGTGGCCGCCTCCTCCACGTAGGTGGCCAGGTCGCCCTGCTGGTCCTGGGATCGCCGGGCGAGCACCCGGTAACGCCGCTGGAACCGGATACTGGCCCACAGAACAGGCAGGAATAGCGTCCCGGTGAGCAGGCCGAGCCACCAGTTCAGCCTGATCAGCAGCAGCACCACCGCGATGAAGGTGATCGTGTTGGTGATCAGGAAGATGGTGCCGAAGCCGGCGAACCGCCGGATCGCGGACAGGTCGGTGGTGGCCCGGGACAGCAGCTGGCCGGACTGCCAGTCGTCGTGGAAGGCGGGCGGCAGCCGCTGCAGGTGGGCGTAGATGTCGGCCCGGATGGCCTGGTCCATCCCGGTGACCGCGGTGGCCTGCACCCAGCGGCGCAGGAAGTTGAGCAGCGCCTGCAGCGCGCCGAGGCCGACCGCGGCCGCGCCGATCGGCAGCAGCAGGTCGCGGCGGCCGTGGCTGATCGCGCCGTCGATCATCGACTTGGTGAGCAGCGGGATGGCGATTTCGCTGAGCACGGCGACGATGGCGGCGGCCAGCATGAAGGCCAGCCGCCAGCGATACGGGCGAAGGTAACTGCGGGCCCGCCAGAGCGCGGCGAGCGGTGTTTCCGCGGTGCCGCCATTCCCGGTCCGGGCAGCCGGAAGCGAGCCGGGCTCTTGTGGGGGCATTATCACGACGCTAGCTGGGGGTCGCTGCCGTGTCACCTGAATTTTCCCTGGCTGGCGGGCTACCGCGGGACGGCCCGCCGCCGCGCCTGCTGGCCAGGCCGGCCAGCAGCCGGATGAGTAGTGAAATAACGGGAGTGACCCCATCGCCTCTCTAGGTCGGGCGGGTGGCGGCGGCAGGTCAACTCTGGCACGCTGGCTAGCCCGGGGGACTCGCGCGCCGGTGCCCGGGAGGCCGGCAGGGAGGGACCGTGGAGGGCACGGATTCTGGGGACAGGCCACCCACATCGAGCTGGTCGCCTGGTCCCGCGCTAGCCGCTTACCACGACGGCGTGACCGTGATATGCCAGGTCTCGGCCCTGTTCACCGACGCCGACTGGGCGGCGCCGTCGCCCTGCCCGGAATGGCGGGTGGCCGACCTGGCCGCGCACCTGCACTGCGTGGCCGATGACTTCCACGAGTACCTGGACGACGCACCGGCCAGCCGGCTGGCCCGGCTGATGGCCACCGGCGCGCACCCGGACACGCTGGCCCGGAAGCTGGCCCGGCAGAACGCAGCTGAGCTGGCCGCGCTGCCGGACGCGTCGGGACCCGAGCACATCGCGGCGTTCGCCAGTTCCGCCCGGACCTACGCGCAGCGGCTGCTGCCCATCTGGGATCTGCCGCACCACCAGTACCAGGACACGCTGGTGACGGTGGGCGGGATGGCCGGGGCCGCCTGCGCCGAATGGCACCTGCACGCCTGGGACCTGGCCCGGGCCCAGGGCAAGGACTACCGGCCGGCCAACCCGGACATCCTGCTCAGCGGCTGGCTGGCCGGGAAGCCGCACCTGCCGCTACCTGGCCCGGGGCTGCCGGTGCCGGTCAGCGGGACGGCGGCCGCCCATGCCGGTGCTGGCCTGGCCCGGCCCTGGCAGCCAGGTGGGTCCGGCCCGGGGCCTGTGGCCGCCGGGGCCGGGGATCCGTGGCATGCGATGCTGCGTGCGTCGGGACGAATCCTGCCCGGCAGCAGTCCCGCCGCCCCGGGGCTGTTCTCCTGAGGTGGAAGGAACTGCCCTGATGGCATTCGACGTGGCTGCCGTGCGGGCCTGCTACCCGGCTCTGGCCGACGGCTTCGCCTACCTCGACGGCGCGGCGGGCACGCAGGTCCCGGTGGCCGTGCTGGACGCGATCGGCGCCGCGTACCGGTCCGGGCTGGGCAACGCCGGGGGCCGGTTCCCGGCCAGCCAGCGCTCCACCGCGCTGACCGCTGAGTGCCGCCAGGCCGTGGCCGACCTGACCGGCGGCGACCCGGCCGGGGTCATCCTCGGGCCGAACATGACCACCCTCACCTACCGGCTGGCCGGCACCCTGGCCCGGGGCTGGCGCCCGGGCGACGAGGTGGTGGTGTCCCGGCTGGACCACGACGCCAACGTGCGGCCGTGGCTGCAGGCCGCGGAGCGGGCCTGGGCCACGGTGCGCTGGGCCGAGGTGGACACCTCGACCGGTGAGCTGCCGGCCGGCCAGTACGCGGGGCTGCTATCCGAGCGGACCCGGCTGGTCGCGGTGACCGCGGCCAGCAACGTGCTGGGCACCCGGCCGGACCTGCCCGCGATCACCGCGGCGGCTCGGGCGGCGGGCGCGCTCAGCTACGTGGATGGCGTGCACGCCACCCCGCATCTGCCGGTCGACGTGGCCGCGCTGGGCGCGGACTTCTACGCCACCAGTGCCTACAAGTGGTCGGGCCCGCATGTCGGCGCGGTGATCGCCGACCCGGCGCTGCTCGAGTCGCTGCGCCCGGACAAGCTGATGCCCGCGCCGGACACCGTACCGGAGCGGTTCGAGCAGGGCACCCCACCGTTCGCCGACCTGGCCGCGGTCACTGCGGCCGTGGACCACCTGGCCCAGCTGGGCGGGGCCGGCGCCGGCCCGCGCCGCCAGCGGCTGCTCGCCTCGATGGCCGCGGTGCAGGCGTACGAGGAGGAGCTGTTCCGGGTGCTCCAGGACGGGCTGGCCGCGATGAGCCACGTGACCAGTTACGGCAAGGCGGCCAGCCGCGCCCCGACCGCCTATTTCACCGTGGCCGGGCACACCCCGGACCAGGTCGCCCAGTTCCTGGCCGGGCGCCGGGTGAACGTATGGGCCGGGCACAACTACGCCTGGGAGCTGACCGGCGCGCTCGGCCTGCGCGACCAGGGCGGCGCGGTGCGGGCCGGCCTGGTGCACTACAACGACCGGTCCGACGTGGACCGGCTGCTGGCGGCGGTGGCCGAGCTAGCGGGCTGACCTAGCGAGCTGGGCGGGCCGCCGCGGCCTCGGCGAAGGCGTAGCGGTAGGCCCGGGTCTCCCGGGACTGGAAGCCGACCCGCTCGTACAGCCGGCCGGCCGCCTCCCGGGACGCCCGTGAGGTCAGGTCCACCGTCCGTGCGCCGGCCGCCTCGGCCAGCCGCAGCGCCTCCGTGATCAGCGCCTCGCCGACGCCCTGGCCGCGGGCGGCCTGATCGACGACGACGTCCTCGATCCAGGCCCGTAGCCCGGTGGGGATCGGGAACATGACCAGGGACAGGGTGCCGACGATCCGGCCGTCGGCCCGGGCGAGCAGCACCGTGGTCGCGGCCGAGCTGACCAGCCGGTCCAGCGTGGCCCGGTCGACAGGTGGCGCGCTGCGGGACAGCTGGGGCAGCAGCCGCCCGAATGTCCCGACCACCTCGTCGGTCACTTCACGTAGCACCTCGACGCGCACAGTCACCCCGTGACCCTATCGCGCCGGGCCCGCCGCCCAGCGCGGCCGGGGGCGGTTGGTCAGCCCAGCCCGGCTGCCCGCAGCGCCGCCGCGGTACCGGCCGCCACGATGATCACCACCAGAAACGGGGCCCGGGCGTGCGCCCGGAGCAGCCCGGCCAGCGCGGCCTGCAGCAGGGCCGAGGAGGCCAGCCGGTCACCGTGTTCCGCGGCCAGGTGCGCGGCCCGGACCAGCCGGGCACTGTGCGGGTCGTACACCACGGTCTGCGGGA
>DASXIN010000185.1:0-12123 GCA_036497945.1 Streptosporangiaceae bacterium
CGCGTACAACCAGGCGGTCGGCGGGCTGGAATCCACGGTGCTGGTCAGCGCACGGCGGCTGAACCAGCTCGGCGTGGTGGACGCCGACCTGGACCCACCTGCCCTGGTCGAGGCGACCACCCGGGCGCTGTCCGCCCCGGAGCTGGCCGCCGCGCCGGACCCAGGTGGCGAAACCACCAGCACCCTGGTCACCATGCCGGACCGGAGCGGAACGGCCGGATAATAACCGGGTGTCATCTGACCGCGAGCAGAGCGAGCCGGCCGCCGCGCCATCGTCCCGGCTGAACGTGCTGTCCCGGTCCGGGCATCTGGAGTATGACCGGATCCTGTTCTTCAGCGATGCGATCTTCGCCATCGCGATCACCCTGCTGGTGCTGGACATCCGGGTCCCCGGGCATGCCCATGATGCCGGGGCGGAAATCAGGGCGGCCGTGCCCAACATGGTCAGCTTCGCGATCAGTTTCGGGGTGATCGGGCTGTTCTGGATAGGGCATCACTCGATCAGCCGGTACATCGCCGCGTTCGATCGCGGCCTCATCACCATCAACCTGCTGTTCCTCGGCATCATCGCGTTCCTGCCCTTCCCGACCGGGCTGCTGAATACCGGCGGCCAGGGCGGGTCATCCCGGGACGCGACCGTCTTTTACGCGCTGTCGATCGCCGCCGCCGGCCTGGCCGAGCTGGCCATCTGGCTGTACGCCAGCCACGTCAAGGACCTCCTGGTACCCGAGATATCACCAGCGATGCGCCGGTACGTGACCCTGCGCCTGATACCCACCCCGGCGGTGTTCCTGCTGTCCATCCCGCTGGCCTACTTCTCGCCCAACCTGGCCACCTACTTCTGGCTGCTGATCCTGGTGGTAGCGAACTTCCTGAACCGCTTCGTCCGGCCCGGGCCACCGGCCAGCTGAGGGTGGGATGGCCGGGGCTGGCGTGTCTTCAGCGTGATTGCCGATGCCCCCGGGGTAGCGTGGCTGGGGCGCCGTCGCTGGCACGGCGCCAGCCTGGGAGGAGGGCGGGGGTGTCCCAGCCGTGGCGCGATGCGTCCTGGACTCCGGCCCAGCCCGGATCGTCCTGGGCGCAGCCAGGCGAGGCTGAGCCAGGCGATGACGTCGATTGGGCCGGTCTGAACGAGCCGAGCCCGGACCCGGCGGCCGGCGATCCGCCGGGCAGCGGCGCACCGCCGGACCGGGCCCGCCCCCAGGCCGCCGGTCACCGTCACGGGCCTCGGCTCACCGGGCGCGGCGCCATCGCGGGCATGCTGCTGGTGTTCTTCATCGGCGTGCTGGCCGCCGACTGGCTGCACTGGGGCTTGCTGGCCGGCGTCAGCTTCCTGGCCGGCAGCGCGGCGGCCGCCTGGTACACCAAGCAGCGCGACCTGCTCACCGCGGCGGTCAGCCCGCCACTGCTGTTCTTCATCGTGGTGGTCTGCGTCAAGGCGCTCACCGCGGCGGGCAACACGGCGCTGTCCACGGTGGAGGGGACCGCGCTGACCCTGGCCAACGTCGCGCCCTGGCTGTTTGTCGGGGTCGTGGCGGCCCTGCTCATCGCGTGGTTCCGCGGCCTGCCCCGTTGCGTGGCCGAGTTGCGCCGCGACCTGCGCCCAGATCTAGCTCAGCGGCGCACTGCCGACGCCGACGACCCGGGCGGCACAGCCACCGTGGGCGGGTATCAGCCCGCCGTCAAGCGTTACCGCTGAGCCGCGTCAGCGGGCGGTCCGGCGCAATTCCGGCGGCAGCGCGAACACCAGCCGCTCCTCGACCGCCTCGACCTCTTCCACGCTGCCGTAGCCGAGCTCGGCCAGCCGCGCCAGCACACCGGACACCAGTTCCTCGGGAACCGAGGCGCCGCTGGTCACACCGACCGTGCTCGTGCCGTCCAGCCACTGCTCATCGATGTTCGAGGCGTCATCGACCAGGTAGGCGGCCGGGGCGCCGGCCTCCATGGCCACCTCGACTAGGCGGACCGAGTTGGACGAATTGTCCGAACCCACCACGATGACCAGGTCCGCGTCCTTGGCGATCTTCTTGACCGCTACCTGGCGGTTCTGCGTGGCGTAGCAGATATCGTCGCTGGGCGGGTCGATCAACTGCGGGAAGCGCTCCCGCAGCGTGGCCACCGTCTGGATGGTCTCGTCCACCGACAGCGTGGTCTGGGACAGCCAGGCCACCTTGGCCGGGTCCCGGACCTGCACGTCCGCACCGCCATCGGGTCCGTCCACCAGGTGGATGCGGGCCGGGGCCTCGCCCGTGGTGCCCTCCACTTCTTCGTGGTTCTGGTGCCCGATGAGCAGGATGTCGTAGTCCTGGGCGGCGAAACGTCTGGCCTCGTTGTGCACCTTGGTGACCAGCGGGCAGGTCGCGTCGATGGTCCGTAGGCCACGGCTTTTTGCTTCCTCGCGCACGGCCGGGGAGACGCCGTGCGCGGAGAAGACGACGACCCCCCCCTCCGGCACGCTGTCGGCCTCTTCCACGAAGATCGCGCCGCGCGCTTCCAGTTCCCGGACCACGTGTGTGTTGTGCACGATCTGCCTGCGCACGTAGACGGGGGCTCCGTAGCGCTCCAGGGCCATCTCGACTGCCTGCACGGCCCGGTCAACGCCCGCGCAGTAACCGCGGGGCTTAGCGAGCAGTACGCGTCGGGTAGTCACGGGCATGTCCCCTATGGTAGATGAGCCCGGGGTGCCCCATGCCGAGGCGGACACCTCATCCGCCGCACGGCTGGCCGCAGCGCCGGACTCAGTAGCGGGAGCGTTGCCGCTCTTGTAGCAGGGTCAGGCCGGATCTGGTACGACTGTGCCAGTCACAAGCCTGAACCGACGCGGCCGGGCAGCACCACCCGGCACGCCTGCACAGTAAAGCCCGCAGGCGGACGGAGCCGGGCGCCGGGAAAAACCGAGCCCGGTACGCCGGGATATTGAGCGGAGGAACGATCACCATGCCTTTGCCTCAGGTCAGTGACCGCATCAAGGAACTCCCCGGGCAGGCGCTCCGGGCCGTGTTCGCAGGCGTCGGCCAACTGCTGCTCGCCGCAGACAAGGTCAGGGCCCAGCTTGCCGGGCCACCGGACGGGCCGGCTCATCCGCCCGCCACGCCAGCTTCCCCGGCCGCTGCTCCTCCCCCGGCCGCCGCTCCCCCAGCTGCGGCTGCCCCGGCCGCGGCTGCCCAGGCCGCAGCTGCCCCAGAAGCCGCCTCTTCTGCCTCGGCCCGGCCGGCCGCTGGCTCGGGCAACGCGCGCTGGCGGAGCCTGGACAAGACCGGGAACGTACGGCTGCTCCCGGACGGGGACGAAAATCTGACCACGGCCGCGAGCCCGCCACCGGCTGCCGTCGCTGAGCCCGCGGCCACCGAGGCTGCGCCCGCTGCGGCAGAGCCGGTTCCTGCCGAACCGGCCCCGACCGCACCTGCCGACCTAGCCGAGCCCGCCCCAGCCGAACTCGCCGAGCCAGAGCCCGCCGCAGTGGCCGAGCCGGAGCCCGCCGCAGTGGCCGAGCCAGAGCCCGCCGAGCCGGCCGTACCCACTCCCGCCGAGCCTGCGGTGCCCACCCCGGCTGCGGTGGCCGAGCCGGAGCCCGCCGAGGTGGCCGAGCCGACCTCCGCGGAGCCGGCCCCGGCCGAGCCCGCCGCCGCGGCCGAGGCGGCGCTTCCGGTGGCCGGCTACGACCAGCTGACCGTGGCCTCGCTCCGGGCCCGGCTGCGCGTGCTGGACGTGGCCCAGGTGCAGACGCTGCTGGACTACGAGAAGGCGCACCAGGGCCGGACCGACGTGGTGACCATGTTCGAGCGGCGGATCACCAAGCTGGAGCAGGGCGGCTGAGCGCTCGCCGCCCCGGAAACCCTGACCGGTCATGATGGCGCTGGACACATCGGCCGAAGCGCCGGTCCCGGTCCGGACCATCCTCCGGCTGACCGGCGAGTGGATCAGCCGCCTTGGCCGGGTCTGGGTGGAGGGTCAGATCGCCGAGCTGACCAGGCGCGGCGGCACGGTGTTCCTGACCCTCCGCGACCCAGTGGCCGCGGTTTCGGTCCGGGTGATCTGCCCGCGCACGGTGCTGGATGCCACCGATCCGCCACCCAGTGAAGGCGCCCGCGTCGTCGTCTGGGCCAAACCTGATTTCAACACCAACCGGGGAGCTTTCTCCCTGGCCGCGCTGGAAATCCGTGCCGTGGGCATCGGCGAGCTGCTGGCCCGGCTGGAACGGCTGCGCCGCGCGCTGGCTGCGGAAGGGCTGTTCGCGCCGGAACGCAAGCGCCCGCTGCCGTTCCTGCCCGGCACCATCGGGCTGATCTGCGGGCGTGACTCAGCCGCGGAAAGGGACGTGCTGCGCAATTCGGCACGCCGCTGGCCAGCCGTGCAATTCCGGGTCGAACAGGTCGCCGTTCAGGGACCGTACGCGGTACCCGAAGTGGTGGACGCCCTGCACCGGCTGGATACGGATCCGGAAGTGGCCGTCATCATCATTGCCCGGGGTGGTGGCTCGATCGAGGATCTGCTGCCATTCTCCGACGAAACGCTGATCAGGGCGGTGGCCGAGGTTCGCACGCCGGTGGTCAGCGCCATCGGTCACGAGCAGGACTCGCCGCTGCTCGACCTGGTAGCCGACGTGCGCGCGTCCACCCCCACCGACGCGGCCCGCCGGGTCGTCCCGGAGGTGGCCGAGCAGCTCGCGCTGATCGGCCAGCTGCGCGGCCGGGCCCGCCGCTGCCTGGCGGGCCGGCTGGACCGTGAGCTGGCCTGGCTGGCCAGCACGCGGTCCCGGCCCGCGCTGGCCGCCCCGGCCCGGGAGGTGCAGCGCCGCCAGGAAGCCGTCTCCGCCCTGGCCGAACGCGGCCGCCGGCGGCTGGAAGCCATGCTGGACCGGGCCGACGATGGCGTGGCGCACACCCGGGCCAGGTTGCTGGCCCTCTCCCCGGCGGCCACGCTGCGCCGCGGCTACGCCATCGTGCAGCGGGCCGACGGCACCGTGGTCCGGACCGCGGCGCAGGTGGCGCCCGGCGAGCGGCTCACCATCCGGCTGGCCGAGGACCAGCTCACCGCAGTAGCGGAAGCGGAACCGGAAGCGGCCAATCGGTCCGCGGCGGAGCCGGGTAACACCCAGGACACCTAACAAATCTGTTCCTACCCATTACCTGACCCGGCTCTTGACACCGGGTACCCGGGCCGTGGCCGGGAGCCGGCTACGTTGATGCCGTGACCGCCAAGGAGCCCACGCGCCAGCCTGCCCCGGCGGCCGGCGGGGCCGCTGACGGATCCGCCGCGCTGAGCTACGAGCAGGCCAGGGATCAGCTCACCGAGGTGGTCCGCCAGCTCGAGGCGGGCGGCCTGACCCTGGAGCAGTCACTCGACCTGTGGGAGCGCGGCGAGCGGCTGGCCGCGATCTGCGAGCAGTGGCTGGAAGGCGCCCGGGCCCGGCTGGCCGCGGCGGCCGCCGCCCGCCCGCCGGACGCCGCCGAGTCCTGACCTCGGCACTGGCGCCGGGCGCTGACCGCGCGCCTGATCAGAGCTGGGGCGCCACGCTGATCGAGGACATCACGTCGAGCACGCCGTCGGCCAGCCGCCGGGCATGACCGGCGTCCTCGCCCAGCGACACCTCGGCCACGGCCAGCATGAGGCTTCCGGTCATCACCACGGCCAGCGCCTCGTCCAGCGGGTCGGTGCCGCGGGCGAAGAAGTCGGCATTCCGGTCGGCCCAGTCCCGCAGCCGCTGCCGCATGATCAGGTCGAAGCCGGGCGGTGCGTCGCCGCAGACGAACAGCCGGGACAGCTCGCGCTGCTGAACGCAGCCATCCAGGTAAGCCCGGGCCGCGGCGACGAACAGCTGCCGGGGCTCGGCACTGTCCCCGCGCGCCTCCTGGGCGGCCCGGGCCTCCCGGACCGCCTGCCGCGCCCGCCGCGCCTGGTTCTCGTGGAACTCCTCGAACAGGGTGACGTACAGATCGGCCTTGCCGGTGAAGTGGTGGTAGAGACTGCCCACGCTGGCGTTGGCCCGGGCGACGATCTCGGTCACCCCGGCCTGCGCGTAGCCCACCGAGGTGAACACCTCACGGGCGGCCCCCAGCAGGGCGGCCCGGGTCGCCGCGCCACGGTCAGCGGACCGCACGGCGGGCTGCGGAGTATCTGTCGTCATTCGCCTGTCACCGCCTACGCAGCGCTCCCCACGTCCGGCGTCAGGGTGTGTCGCCCTCCGCGATAAGGCTACGCCCGCCGTGTTACCGGGCCGGCTCTGCCTCTCTCCGCTCCGGGCTCTGCTGTAGGCCCGGACGCGCTGGTGACGCAGCGATGGGGTTGACTACATTGAGGCGCGACGGAAAGCCGCGCTACGGCCACACAGGGAAGGCGGTCTCTGCGATGACCGATAACGGGGCCACGCTCCGCGGGGACGGCGTCCCTGCCAATCCCGAACCTCCCGGCGACGTCGACCCGGCCGGGGTGACCGCCCCGCCCGAGCCCGGCCGGAGTGCGCCCGACCGCAACCTGGCGCTGGAACTGGCCCGGGTCACCGAGGCGGGCGCGATGGCCGCCGCCCGGTGGGTCGGCCGGGGCGACAAGAACGGCGCGGACGGGGCCGCCGTGCACGCGATGCGAACGCTGATCAACACAGTGTCGATGAACGGCGTGGTGGTGATCGGTGAGGGCGAGAAGGACCAAGCGCCCATGCTCTACAACGGCGAGCAGGTCGGCGACGGCAGCGGCCCGCTGTGCGACGTGGCGGTGGACCCCATCGACGGCACCCGGCTGACGGCCAACGGCATGCCCGACGCCATCTCGGTCATCGCGGTCAGCGCACGCGGCTCGATGTATGACCCGTCGGCCGTCTTCTACATGTCCAAGCTGGTCACCGGCTCGTCCGCGGCGGACGTGGTGGACATCGAGGCCACGCCCAGGGACAACATCCGCGCGGTGGCCCGGGCCAAGGGCTGCTCGGCGCAGGACGTCACGGTGGTCATCCTGGACCGGCCGCGGCACCAGCAGCTCATCGCCGATGTCCGGGCGGCCGGTGCCCGGATCAAGCTGATCACCGACGGCGACGTGGCTGGGGCGATCATGGCCGCGCGCGACGGCACCGGGATCGACCTGCTGCTCGGGGTGGGCGGCACTCCGGAGGGCATCATCTCGGCCTGCGCCGTCAAGTGCCTGGGCGGGATCATCCAGGGCCGGCTGGCGCCGCGGGACGAGGCCGAGCGGGACCGCGCGCTGGCCGCCGGCCACGACCTCAGCCACGTGCTGACCACGGATGACCTGGTCACCTCGGAAGACGCGTTCTTCGCCGCGACCGGGATCACCGACGGCGAGCTGATGGCCGGGGTGCGCTACCGGGGTGGCGGGGCGCTCACCCATTCCCTGGTGATGCGGGCCCGGTCCGGCACCATCAGAAACATCCACAGTGAGCACCAGCTATGGAAGCTGCGCGCCTACAGTTCGGTGAACTTCGACTCCGCCGACTAGGCCTACCGGGACCAGCGGAAGAAGCCGCCGCGGCGCGGCCGCGGCGTGCGCACGTGGATCCGGCCCAGCACGGTCAGCGTGTGCAGCTCGATCACGGGGGTGCCCGGCGCCGGTGGCGGCGCTGGCGTGCTCCGCTCGGCCGGCTCATCCGGCCCGCTGGTCAGCGCGGCCAGGCCGGGCATCCCGTGCATCTCGACGGTGACCCCGGTGGGCACCAGCAGGTGCACCTGGCCGCCGAGCGCGGTCGCGTACATGATGGTGCGCTGGCCATGCAGTAGCGCCTCGCGCAGATCGAGCACCACGTGGCCGCCGATGGCCGTCACCACCAGCCGGTCCGGCACCACCCAGCGGCCCTCACGCCGCTCGGTGGCGAAGAACGCGGTCACCGCGCGGGAGGTGTCCAGCCGGAACGGCTGGGCATCCGGCCGGGCCAGGTCCTGGGTCAGCTCGGACAGCTGGCCCAGCGTCCGGGCCGTGTAGGCGCGCTGCACCCGCCCGGCGTGCTCCTCCCAGGTGAGCCGGCCATCGGCCGCGGCCTGGGCCAGCAGGTCTACCACCCGCTCCCGGTCAGCGTCCGAGGCGCGCAGGTCACGCGGGGCATTCCGGGAGCTCACCCACCCGACGATAGCCGCCCGGAGGCCAGCTACGCCGCTCCCCTGGCCCGAGTTAGCAACATGCCTGGCCGGCCTGTTAGTTTGCCCCTAACAAGTACCAGCCGTCGGTGAGAGAGAGATTTGCCCTGTGGGCGATTCCAGCAACGGCCGCGCCGCGGCCGGTTCGCAGGCGAACGGCACGATGTCGGGCCCGGCCTCGGGCGAGCTAGGGGGCAACTACAAGTGGCTCGCGCTGTCCAACACCACGCTGGGCATGCTGGCCGCCACCACCAACGCCTCGATCGTCATCATCTCGCTGCCCGCCATCTTCCGCGGCATCCAGCTCAACCCGCTGACCCCGGGCAACGTGAGCTACCTGCTCTGGATGCTGATGGGCTACCTGGTGGTATCCGCCGTGCTGGTGGTCACGCTGGGCCGGCTCGGTGACATTTACGGCCGGGTCCGGATGTACAACCTGGGCTTCACCGTGTTCGCGCTGGGCGCGCTGGCGCTCCCGTTCGACCCGTTCATCGGCCCGGCCGGCGCGCTGTGGCTGATCGGCTGGCGGGTGGTCCAGGCCACCGGCGGGGCCATGCTGATGGCCAACTCCCCGGCCATCCTGACCGATGCTTTCCCGGCCGACCAGCGCGGCACGGCCATGGGCATCAACCAGGTGGCCGGCATCTCCGGCACGTTCATCGGGCTGATCCTGGGCGGCATCCTGGCCGCAGTGGACTGGCGGCTGGTGTTCATCGTCTCGGTGCCGATCGGCGTCGGCGGCGCCATCTGGTCCTACCTGAGCCTGCGCGAGATCGGGGTGCGGACCCAGGCCCGCATCGACTGGCTGGGCAACGTCACGTTCGCGCTCGGCCTGATCGGGCTGCTCACTGGGATCACCTACGGCATCCAGCCCTACGGCGGCCACGTGATGGGCTGGACCAGCCCCACCGTGCTGATCGGCCTGTTCGGTGGCCTCGCGCTGCTGGTGGCGTTCTGCTTCATCGAACTGCACGTGGCCAGCCCCATGTTCGACCTGCGGCTGCTCAAGATCCGGCCGTTCGCGATGGGCAACCTGGCCACCCTGCTGGCCTCGATCGCCCGCGGTGGCCTGCAGTTCATGCTGATCATCTGGCTGCAGGGCATCTGGCTGATCCTGCACGGCTACAACTACAAGGACACCCCGCTGTGGTCCGGGATCTACCTGCTCCCGCTCACCTTCGGGTTCATCGTGGCCGGGCCGTTCTCTGGCTGGCAGTCGGACAAGCACGGGGCGCGCTGGTTCGCCTCCGGCGGCCTGCTCGTGTCCGCGGCCGCGTTTGCCGGCCTGCTGCTCATCCCCACCGACTTCGTCTACATCGCGTTCGGCACCCTGATCTTCATCGCGGGCGTGGGCATGGGGCTGTTCTCCGCGCCCAACGCGGCCGCCATCATGAACAGCGTCCCGGCCAAGCAGCGCGGCGCCGCGTCCGGCATGCTGGCCACGTTCCAGAACTCCGGGTTCGTGCTGTCCATCGGCATCTTCTTCTCACTGATGATCGCCGGCCTGTCCAGCACGCTGCCGACCACGATGGCCAAGGGCCTGATGTCCCAGGGCGTGCCGGCCGGCATCGCCCACGAGGTCGCCTCGACGCCCCCGGTGGCCAGCCTGTTCGCCACGTTCCTGGGCTATAACCCGATCAAGGAACTGCTGGGCCCGACCGGCATCCTGAACCACCTGCCGCCGCACAACGTGGCCGTGCTGACCGGCAAGGAGTTCTTCCCGCACCTGATCTCCGGCCCGTTCCACCACGGCCTGGTCATCGTGTTCAGCATGGCGATCGTCGTGCTGGTGATCGCGGCGGGCGCGTCGCTGCTGCGCGGCAAGCGTTACGTGTACGACGAGCGCGCGCTGGCCGGCCCGGCGAGCAGCGAGGAAGCTGAACTGACCGCGGAGACGGCCATCGGCGCCTCGCCCGACCTGGCGATCGAAGTCGCCGCCGAGGTGGCCGCGGAATCGGCCGACCCGGCCCCCCGGAAGCCGAGCCGGTGACCGGCTATCCGGGCGAAGGCTGGGTCCGCCACTAGCGGACCAGGCCGGCCGCCCCGAGCACAGACGGCTTCGGCCGGCTCCGTCGCGCTCATATATAGTTAGCTCTGTGAAAGATATTCCTGCCTTGACGGGTACTACCGGGCGGGCGCAGGCGGCGGAGTTGCTGGCGGCGATCAGCGCGGTGCGGCGTAGCGCCCGGCGGGCGGTCCGGCACGCCTGGGCCAGCGAGCCGCTGCCCCCGGCGCGGGGCGAACTGCTCCGCCTGGTCGCGTCCCGGCCGGGCATCGGCGTGGCCGAGGCGGCCCAGGAGCTGCACCTGGCGCCCAACACGGTCAGCACGCTGGTCGGCAAGCTGACCGACCAGGGCCTGCTCAGCCGGGCACGGTCGCTGCCCGACGGGCGGTCGGTCCGGCTCGAGGTCACCGACAAGGGCCACGCCCGGATCGAAGAGTTCCGCGACCTGCGGGCCGAACTGACCGGCCGGGCGCTGGCCGAACTCCCCGACTCCGACCGGGCGGCCCTGACCAGCGCCATCCCCGCCCTCGTCCGGCTAGCCGAGAAGATGGAGGCCCCATGAGCCCGGAACCCGGCGGCGCCGCACTGACCGACCCCGCCCCCAGCGGCCCGCCCGGCGCCGGCCCCAGCCCGGCCGCGGTCGTCTGCCAGGACGTCAGCTACCGCTTCGGTGAGCACACCGCGGTCGATCACGTCAGCCTGTTCATCCGGCCCGGCGAGACGTTCGGCCTGCTCGGCCCGAACGGGGCGGGCAAGACCACCACCATCAGGATGCTGACCACGCTGCTGAAACCGGCCACCGGCCAGATCATCGTGTTCGGCACCGACACCACGGCCCAGCCGATGCGGGTCCGCCGGATGATCGGCTACGTGCCGCAACTGCTGTCCGCGGACGCCAGCCTGACCGGCCAGGAGAACGTCGAGCTGTTCGCCCGGCTGTTCGACGTACCGCGCGCTGTGCGCCAGGACCGGGTCGAAGAGGCGCTGGCCGCGATGGGCCTGACCGAGCCCGCGCAGCGCCTGGTCAAGACGTACTCCGGCGGCATGGTGCGACGGCTGGAACTGGCCCAGGCGCTGGTCAACGCGCCGCGGCTGCTGGTGCTGGACGAGCCGACGGTGGGCCTGGACCCGATCGCCCGGGCCGACGTGTGGGAGCACATCAGGCGGCTGCGGGAGCGCGCCGGGGTGACCGTGCTGATGACCACGCACCACATGGAAGAGGCCGACCTGCACTGCGACCGGGTGGCGCTGATGCACCGCGGCACGGTGCGGGCCACCGGCTCGCCCGCGGAGCTGAAAGCCACGCTGGGGCCGGACGCCACACTGGATGACGTGTTCCGCCACTTCACCGGCGGGACGCTGGACGAGGAACCTGGAAAGGGAGGCCTCCGTGACGTCCGTCGCGCCCGGCGCACCGCCCGCCGTCTGGGCTGATCAGGACCCGGTCAGCGGCCGGGTCAGCATCCGCCAGCTGGCCAGCCGGATGATCACGCTGTGCTGGGTGGAGCTGCGCAAGCTGCGGCACGACCGCACCGAGCTGTACACCCGGGCCATCCAGCCCGCACTGTGGCTGCTGATCTTCGGTGAGACGTTCAACCGGATCCACGCCATCCGCACCCCGCACGGCGTCTCCTACCTGGCCTACCTGGCTCCCGGCATCCTGGCTCAGTCAGCGCTGTTCGTGGCCATCTTCTACGGCATCCAGATCATCTGGGAGCGGGACGCGGGCGTGCTGACCAAGCTCATGGTCACCCCCACACCGCGGTCCGCACTGATCACCGGCAAGGCGTTCGCGGCCGGGGTGCGGTCCATCGTGCAGGCCGCCGTGGTCGTCGTGCTGGCCGCCATCCTGGGCGTGTCGCTGACCCACAACCCGCTGAAGCTGCTGGCCACGGCGTGCGTAGTGGTGCTGGGCTCAGCGTTCTTCTCCTGCCTGTCCATGTCCATCGCGGGCATCGCGCTGAACCGGGACCGGCTGATGGGCATCGGCCAGGCCATCACCATGCCGCTGTTCTTCAGCTCGAACGCGCTGTACCCGAC
>DASXIN010000186.1:0-10271 GCA_036497945.1 Streptosporangiaceae bacterium
GACCCGGGGCACAACGGCGGGAACTTCGCCGCGGCGCCGGTCATCAACCGGCTGATCTGGAACGGCCGGGAGAGCGAAACCTGCGACACCACCGGCGCCGAGACCGACAGCGGCTACACCGAGGCCCAGTTCAACTGGAACGTGGCCCGCTACCTGACCGCCGACCTGCGCGCCGTGGGCGCGACCGTGGTGCTCACCCGCACCTCCAACACCGGGGTGGGCCCGTGCGTCACCGAGCGGGCCGCGCTGGGCAACCAGGCGCACGCGAACGCGGCGGTGTCCATCCACGCCGACGGCGGGCCGCCCAGCGGCCGCGGCTTCGCCATCCTGGAACCGGTCCCGGACGGGATCAACGACGCCATCATCAGCCCGTCCGCCCGGCTCGGCACCGACCTGCGCACGACGTTCGCGGCCGGCACCGGCGAGCCGGCCAGCTCCTACGACGGGGTCAACGGCATCCAGCCGCGCGACGACCTGGGCGGCATCAACCTGTCCACCGTGCCCAAGGTGTTCATCGAGTGCGCCAACATGCGCGACGCGGCCGACGCCACGCTGCTCACCTCCCCGGCCTGGCAGGCCAGGGCGGCCCGGGCCATCGCGGCCGGCCTGACCAGGTTCCTCACCCGCTAGGCACCGGCCCGGCGCCCGGCCCGAACGCGGCGGCGATCTGCTCGCGGTCCGCGCCCCCGGCCAGCAGCACGTGCAGCAGCAGCCGGGCTTTCAGCGGATCGAGGAACCCGGCACCGATCAGGCCCCGGCTGAGCAGATCCGTCTCCGAACCGGGATACCCGTACGTGCCCGCCAGCACCGGGTTCCCCCAACAGGACGGCACCTGGTGGATCAACAACACCGGGTTCCTGGTCGGCCCGCAGGGCGTGATCAGCATCGGTGCCTGCTCGACCGAGCGAAGGATCCGGGCCTACCAGGCCGCCGCCGCCCTGGGTGACATGGTCAGCTACAACGGCGGGACGCCGCTCAGCTGCCTGGCCTGACCGCTGCGCTCGTCGGCCCGCCCTCACGCCTGCCTCAGCTGGCCGCCCTCAGCGCCCGCCTCAGCGGCCCGCCCTCAGCGCCCGCGCTCAGCGGGCCGCGGCCAGCGGCCCGCCCTCAGTTGGCCGCGCGCAGCGGCCGCCCGTCCAGCCAGAGCGCCCACGGCTCGACCGCGCCGATCCGGAGCAGCCCCATGGCTGCCCACGGATCGGCCCCCAGCCGGGCCCGGATGGCGGGCTCGTCGGCCGCCTCCATGGTCAGCAGGACCCGCTGCCCGTCGCCGACCGGGCCGCCCAGGATGACGAATCCGTCATCCACCAGCCGGTCCATGAACGCCGCGTGCTCGTCCCAGGCGTCCTGTTCCCGGATCCCGCGCGCCGGGTCCCAGCCCGGCCCGTGCACCATAGTCACCGCGAAATGAGCCATGGCCGAAGCCTACGAACCAGTACCGACAGTCAGCCTTCGCGCTGGTGATGGCAGACTTGGTGCATGTCCGGCCAGCCAGCATCCAGCCCGGAGGCAGGCGATTTCCGAGCCGCGGCGGCCATCCTGGCCGAGCGGGATCCGGTGCTGCGCCGCCTGATCGCCGAGACCGGGCTGATCGACTTGCCGCCGTCCAGCGAGTCGCATCTCGCCTCGCTGGTCCGGGCCATCGTCTACCAGCAACTGGCGGGCGCGGCGGCGGCCGCCATCCATGGCCGCCTGCTCGCCGCGCTCGGCGGTGAGGTCACCGCGGAAGGGCTGCTGGCGCTGTCGCCGGAGGAGATGCGCGCGGTCGGCCTGTCCGCCAACAAGACCGCCTCGCTGCAAGATCTGGCCAGCAAGGTGCTGGACGGCACGGTCGTGCTCGACCCGGCTCAGCTGTGGGACGAGAGCAGCGATGAGGTGGTGGCCCGGCTGTCCACCGTCCGCGGCATCGGGAAGTGGACCGCGGAGATGTTCCTCATCTTCCAGCTGCGGCGGCTGGACGTGTGGCCGACCGGTGATCTCGGGATACGCAAGGGATACGGGCTGGCCTGGGGCATCCCGACCCCCACGGCCAAGCAGCTCGACCCGATGGGCGACCCGTACCGGCCGTACCGGACGGTGCTGGCGTGGTACTGCTGGCGGGCCGCGGAACTCTACGCGGGCGCGGCGGACAGCGCGCTCACCCGCTGAGCCTCACCCGCTGACTGCCCCCGGCCGCCGGTCCCGGTCGCCGCGGGCGGCCAGCGCGGTGATCTGCTCGACGAACTCGGGCCACAGCGGCCGGGGCAGGTCGTGTCCCATCCCTGGGTAGCCGATGAAGCGGCAGCCGGGGATGGCCCGGGCGAGGGCCAGGCCGCCACTCGGCCCGACCAGCGGGTCGGCCAGCCCGTGCATGACCAGCGCGGGCACGGTGATCTGGCGCAGCGCCGCGGTTCGGTTCGGCTGGGTGACGGTCGCCTCGAGCTGGCGCAGCGAGCCAGCCGGGTCGAAGCCGCGATCCCAGCTCCGGCCGGCCACCTCGCGCACGTGTGCCTCGTCGAACGGGTACCCGCGCGAGCCGATTACCCGGAACGTCTCGACGGCCGACGCGACGGCGGCCTCCCGCCCGGAGATCACCTCGCGGCGCAGCAGCCGGGCGTACACCCGCGGCCTGGCCAGCCCGACCCGCAGCGATCCGGTCGAGGTCATCATCAGGGTGAGCGAGCGGACCGGGCCGGGGTGCCGCAGCGCGACGGTCTGCGCGATGAACCCGCCCATCGACGCGCCGACCAGATGCACGCTGGCCAGCCCCAGCCCGTCCAGCAGCGCGGCCACGTCGTCCGCCATGTCGCCGATCGTGTACGGCGGCCGGCGGCGCCGGGTGAGCACCTCGCCGAGCGGCGGCGGCGGGGCATGCTCCAGGTGGGTGGACGCGCCCGAGTCGCGGTTGTCGAACCGGACCACGAAGTGGCCGCCGGTGGCCAGCGCCTCGCACATCTCGTCCGGCCAGGCGATCATCTGCGTCGCCCAGCCCATCACCAGCACGATGGCCGGGTCCCCGGCCTGGCCGAACGTCTCGTAGGCCAGCTCGATTCCATTCGCCCCGACCCGGCCCTGTGTCCGTGCAGCGACGTCATCCATTCGTGCAGTCTCGCATGCCTAACGCCAGTACTCGCCGCTGCCGTCACCATCGTCCCGGCGTTGCCGGGCGTTACTGGCGGTGCCGGATCACCCTCCTGCGGTAGGCGAGGCTGCCTGCGCCGGCCAGGATCGCCGCCGCGCCCACGGTCAGCAGCAGCGCGTCCTGGAATCCGGCCGTGCCGCCGCCACCGGTGGCCGGGGCCACGGTCGGGATGGGGCTGGGCGTCGAACTCGGGGTCGGGCTGGGCGTCAGCGATGGAGATGCCGACGGGGACGGGCTGGCCGACTGGGTGTGCGTCGGGGTCTCACTCGGCGTGGGCGTCTCCGTGCTGGTGGGCGTCTCCGTGCTGGTCGGCGTGACGGTCTCGGTGGGCGAGGCGGTGCCGCCGGGGGAGAATGTCGGCGACCCTGAGGGCGGGCTGCTGCCCGAGCAGGCCGATACCGACACGGAAACGAATATGGCCACGACACCGCCGACAGCGGCCAGCCGGGCGTTACGCACGATGGCCGTACTCGCTGTGCTCAGCTTCATGAGCCCCCCTCATGCGGCCGGCGGCTGGCGGCCCCGTTCCGGTCCCCGCCCGGAAACCGGCATAGGTAGCAAATCGCACAGCGGCCGGTCGCGGCCCGGGCCGGCGGAAGGCGGGTCCCCGAAAGCGATGGCGGCCATAAAAGGTATAGCCCATGCGGTACACAGGCGTGCAATGGCGTGTTCACCACTGAAATATTAGGCTACGCGATTAGAAGGGCATAGGGAAGACACGCAGCGAGAGGCGGGGCATTGGCGCAGGCCGAGTGGCGGCGGGTCGCCGGGTTCTCTGTGGTCAAGTCGTGGCCACAGAGCCGGTTCGCCCCGCTGGTCGACGCCAGGCCGCCGGGCCGCATCCGGGCCCGACTGGCGGGCCTGGCCGGCGTCGTGTTCATCGTGGTCGGCGTCATCGCGGTCGGCGTCGCGATCGCCGCCCAGCAGCACGCCCCGCAGCCTGGCCAGTCAGCCGCGGGCGCCGTCGGGCCGGGGGCCCGTGGGCCCTGGCTCCGGCGATCCGCACCGGTGTCGGTGGAGATCCCGGCCATTGGCGTGGATTCGAGACTGCTCCATCTGGGCAAGGACGCCGACGGCGCGATCGCGGTGCCGTCGCTGACCGCCCGGGTCAGCCGGGCTGCGTGGTACAAGTACTCCCCGACCCCGGGCCAGATCGGGACCTCGGTCATCGAAGGTCACGTCGACAGCTACCAGGGCCCGGCCATCTTTTACCGGCTCGGCGCGCTGCGCCCCGGGGACCGGATCGTGGTCCGGCTGGCTAACCGGGTAACGGCTATTTTCCGGGTCACCGGCGTCCGCCAGTACCTCAAATCCAGGTTCCCGGCTAAAGTCATTTACGGCGCGAGCAACTATGCGGCATTGCGCCTGATAACATGCGGTGGCGGCTTCGATCGTGCGACCCACCATTATCTGAGTTCCACGGTCGTATTCGCGTCGCTCACCTCGGCCCGGCGGCCTGCCCACCGGCGGCATTGACGTCACGCCAGCGCACCCAGCAGGGCGGCGATGAGCAGCGTGGTTGTGGCCACCTGGGACGATTCTTCCGGGTCAGCGGGGCGCCTATCGCCAGTGGCTGCATCGCTAACTCCATCCGCCAATCGGCCGATTTGATCTAATGTGCCCACTACGCGGTCACTTGGCGCGGCGCGGTGGGTGCCAGACCTGCACGGTTAGCGTGCCTGTCCGGCGGACCTTGCTGCCCGGCGCGGGAGACTGATCGACCACCAGCCCCTCCACGGCCATCGGCTGCGCGGTGAGCTTGACCATGTCCACATGCAGGCCAAGACCGCCGGCCGCGCGCAGGCAGGACCGGGTGAACAGCCCGCGCAGATCGGGCAGGATGACCCGGCGCGCCGGACCAGGGTGCGCGGTCAACAGTTCGGCGATGGCCGCCAGGACCATTTCACCATCCATGTCCCAGCCGTATATCTCGCTGCCCAGTCCGGACGGAACCGGCGTGGGGGTGTCCAGGCCGGTGCCGGTCGGCCGGGCGCCGATCTCCTCGTCGTAACGCTGCCGGGCGGCTGCGTCCCGTAGCACCTGCCAGGCGGCATCGGCTGCCGCCCGCGCGGTGTCCGCTGCCCGCAGCACGCGGGTCGGGGCGCCGGAGAGCAGTTGCGGGGCGAGCAGGCCCAGCCGGGCCTGGTAGGCCGCCTGCACCTGCCCGGCCGAGGCGCCGGGCGCGATGCCGAGAAGGTCGTACCACGTCAGCATGGGGCGGGCCGGGTTAGCTGGGCGCGCGCTGCAGGCTGAGCTGGGTCTCGCGGTCCGCGAAGCCGACGGAGCGGTAGAGCCGGATGGCCGCCTCCTCGGGGTCGGCCAGGATCACCAGTGTGCTGGCGCCCGGCTGGTCGAGGGCGTACTGGCCAGCGTGCCAGACCAGCGTGCCGGCCAGGCCCTGGCGCCGGGCGGCGGGGTGCGTCCCGACGTCCTGGTACCGGGCCAGCGGGCCCTGCGCGGAGAAGATGCCCAGCTGGGCCATGAGCTCGCCATCCCGGAACGCGCCGAACCAGGCCCCGTGACCGGCGTCGGTGGCCCGGCGCCGGGCCGCATACCTGGCCTCGGTGAACGTCCGGGTGCCCGGCCCGCCGTCGGCCGCGTCGCAGGTGACCTGCAACTCCACGGCCTGCTGCCAGTCGCTGTCTCCGTCAAGCGGCCGGATCACCGCGTCCCGGTTCGGACGTGGCGGCTCCCGGAGTGCCGCGGCGGTCAGCACGGTCACCCGGTTCAGCTCGAGACCAGCGGCGGCAAAACCGTCGAGATCAGCCCCCGGGTCGCTGGTGCCGTCCAGGCCGAACGCCAGATGACCGGCGTCGGGGAACTCGGCGCGGAACAGTTCCAGCCACGGCGCGGCGGCGCCGTGCGCCGCCTGGGCGGGCAGTAACAGGAAGTTGCCCCACCAGAACTCCGGGTTGGCTGGACTGCGCACGGTCAGGTAATCGGGATGGTCGATGACCTCGCTGCCCTCCAGGGCGCGGAGCATCAGGTCGGTCTGGAATCCCAGCGAGGTGACGTCCACGGCAGCGAGCCTAACCGGGTGCGGGTTAGCGTCGGGGGAGTGACGGGTGCGATGGGTGATGAGCAGTCTGGGTGGCGGGCGCATGGCGAGCGGGCCATCTACGACAGCCCGTGGGTGTGGCTGGGCCAGGTCGATGTCGAACTGCCGGATGGGCAGCGGCTCTGGCATCACGTGGTCCGGCTGCGCCGCGCGGTGGCCATGTTGCTGCTGGACGAGGGTGAGGGTCCGGCTGAGGCCGCCCGGCGTGAACTGGCCGAGGAAACCGGGTACCGGGCCGGGCTGGTTGAGCACCTGATCACCTTCCAGCCGCTGGCCGGGCTGGCTGATGCGGAACGCATCGTGTTCACCGGCCGGGCTCCACACCGGGTCGGCGAGCCGACCGACCGCACCGAGAGCGAGCGGCTGGCCTGGATACCCCTGGCGTCAGTTCCGGGGCTGATCGCGGCCGGGCAGATCTGGACGTCCGGGTCGCTGGTCGGGCTGCTTCACTTCCAGGCCGTGACGACGTCGCCGGGCCCGGCTTGACCGCGCCCGGTCGGCCAGCCTGCGTCGGTCATGATCAGGCGGGGGCCGCCTGCACCCGGTCAGGCTAGCTCCCGTGGCGGTCAGATGAGCGAGCTGCGGCGTTCGAGGAACAGCACGTCGCGCCAGCGGCCGTGCTGCTGGCCGATGCGCTCACGGAGGCCGACGGTGCGGAAACCGACCGCGTGGTGCAGTGCGACGCTGGCCGTGTTCTCCGGGAAGATCCCGGACTGGATGGTCCAGATGCCGGCCGTCTCGGTGGAGGTGATCAGGGCCTCCAGCAACCGGCGGCCGACGCCCTGGCCGCGGGCGTCTGAGTGCACGTAGACCGAGTGCTCGACCACCCCGGCGTAGACGCAGCGGCTGGATACCGCGGAGACGGCGACCCAGCCGAGAACGTCGGTTCCGCGGCTTGCGACGTAGCGGTGGCCGGGCAGCCTGGCCGCGGTGAACTCGGGCCAGGCCGGGGCCTGGGTCTCGAAGGTGGCGTCGCCCTCGTCGATGCCGGCCTGGTAGATGGCCAGGACGGCGGCGGCGTGCCGCTCGGTCATCGGCTCGATCAGCATGTCAGCCGCCCGTCTCGAACGGGATGGGCGAAGGCCGTGTAGGTGTCGGCGGTGTCTTGGTCGAGCGGTTCGGCGTCCTTCATCGTCAATCGACGATAAACGATCAATACTTTTGCCGCAACTGCCCTGGTTGTCCAGGCTGGGTTCAGTTGCTATCAGTGCTTGGGCCGACGCCGCGACGGCGTGGCAGGGCTTCGCGATCCTGGATCGGGCAAGAACGTTGCTGAGGCACGTTGGCACCGTCGCGGCGAAGGGGGATGCTGGTCGCCTGGGGCTTGATTGCGTGGGGCCCGCTGCGTGACGGGGAAGGAGCGGTGCCATGCCTGGGGAGATTCCGACCGGTGACATTCATCACCTGCGGCTCACGGTGACTGATGTGGGGCGGAGCCGGCAGTTCTACACCAGCCTGCTCGGGTTCGCGGTGGCGGCGGAGTCGCCGCCTGAGGATGACCCGTCGGCTGACGAGGTCTTCAAGGTCCTCTTCGGAGGCGTGGTCATGATCCGCGGCACCTTGGTGCTGGGCCTGCGGCCAATGGCGCCGCAGGGCGACCGCTTCGACCCTGACCGGGTGGGACTTGACCATCTCAGCTTCGGCGTCGCCAGCCGCGATGACCTTGAGCAGGCGGTGCGGCTCCTGGAGGAGCACGGCGTTAAGCACGGTGAAATCGCCAGCCTGCCTTCGTTCGGCATTGACGTGCTCTCATTTGAAGATCCTGACGGCGTCCAGCTCGAGCTGACGGCACCGATGGCCCGGCCCGCGGAGCTTAGCTGAGCTGAGCTGCCAGCCCGCAGCCTGCCTTGCTGGCTCGCGACCTACGCAAGGCAGAGGTATGTCGCCGCCGCATGAGGCCATGCGATCAGAGGTCCAGGATGAGCGTCAAAGGCCCCCCGGCGTTACGCTGTTGATAGGTTGCGCTGGTCGGGGAGGCGCTGGTGACCGCAGGACCTAGGGAGCGTGGGACAGCGGGTGCGATGGGCCGTGGCCGCCTCCGGGCCTCCGACGCAGACCGCGAGCAGGTGATCGACACCCTCAAGGCCGCGTTCGTGCAGGGCTGGCTGACCAGGGATCAGCTTGGCGTGCGGGCGGGCCAGGCGCTGATGTCGCGGACCTATGCGGAGCTGGCGGCAGTCACCGACGGCATCCCTGCCAGGCTGATCGGCGTGGTGGGGCCACCCGCGCTCGCTGTGGAACGCGTCCGGAAGCCGGTGGGCAAGAAGGTGGCTGCGTGGGCGGCGTGCGTGAGCATTCCAGCAGCGCTTGGGGCCGCTTTCCTCACCTATTACGGCGGATTCTTCGTTTTGTTCTTGCTCGCCTT
This sequence comes from Streptosporangiaceae bacterium, assembly GCA_036497945.1. Taxonomy (GTDB): domain Bacteria; phylum Actinomycetota; class Actinomycetes; order Streptosporangiales; family Streptosporangiaceae; genus RYN-230. The sequence continues at coordinate 8,545 of DASXIN010000186.1, forward strand.
TACCGGGTTTACGGTGACATCTAAACGCTGATCGCCGGGCACGGACCCGAAGCGCACCCGAGCTCGGTCTTGGCGCGGCTGGAAACGCCCGCTTTCTGCCGCGCGAAGTGTTCACGAGTTTGCGCTGCTGACTTGGGGATCACGGCGACCGGGACGGCGGCTGCGCTTGAATTCGCTTGACGCCTGCGCCCGCCGCCGATGGGCTGGTGCTGGTGACCAGATATGGCCGTGCGGGCGCCGGAGTGCGCCGTTGAGGAGAGATGCTGATGGCCGCGCTGCAGCACGTTGTAGCTCCCGATGGGGTAGCCGCTGGGCGCGGCTACAGTCAGGTGGTCACCGGCCGTGGCCGGCTGGTAGTGGTGAGCGGCCAGATCGCGCAGGACGAGCGCGGTGAACTGGTCGGGGCCGGAGATCCTGCGGCGCAGGCGCGGCAGGTGTTCGAGAACTTGCGCCGCTGCCTGGCACAGGCCGGGGCGCACTTCGATGACGTGGTGAAGCTGACCTTCTTCGTGCTGGACGTCGCGGACCTGGCTGCGGTACGTGCAGCCCGCGACGCCGTCATCGATACCACCCGGCCGCCTGCCAGCACGGCCGTTCAGGTGGCCGCCCTGTTCGCCCCCGGTTACCTGCTCGAGGTGGAGGCCTGGGCCCTGGTCAACGACTGATCAGGGCCGCGCATCCCATGCACGTCAGGAGTGACCACGCCCGTCGGCTGGCCAGCGTCAGGAAGCCAGGACGGACGAAGCGGCGCCCAACGAGCGGCACTGGCACGGCGCCACCTCTAGCACGCTGATGTCACACCACGACCACTATTGGCGCGACCGAGTTCCACGAGGCGGTGACGGAGGCCGAGTACGCCGCGGGTGACGAGAATCGGACCCGCACTATCATCTTGGAATCTGGGCGGTCCCCGCTTGTACACGCACTGATCTGGCGATTTGACTATCCGCAGGTGACCGCTGGTACCCCAATACCTGCCTGGCTAATGGCGTGCTAATGGCGTGCTCCAGTCCAAAGCCTAAGCCTCGATCCACCGCGTAAATGCTGGTGATCGTTTTGCTGGCGGGCCTGCCGGGATGTGATCTTGCGGGTGCCGCTGGGCGTGTTCTTCCCGCCGCTCACCTGTCCTGCGGCTTGTCCGGGTGCTTCGCCGGGGTCGGGGCTGCTGGGCTGGGCATTGCGGTGTGGTGACCGGTTCTGGGCTGGTCAGGCCACGGCAGTAGGTGGCCCGCAGGCGGCCTCGAAGAGATTCATCCATTCGGCCTGGCGGTGCCATCCGGCGGGCAGGTGCACGGTGATGTGGCCGCGGCCGTGGCGGGCGATCCGGGCCGCAACGCTGATCAGGCCGGCCCGGATGGTGTGGCCGCGGGCCCGGGCGCAGGAGGGGGAGGCGAGCACGCCGGCGGCGCGGGTCAGGTTGGCGGTGATGGCGGCCAGGGTGAGCCAGGCGGCGTTGGCCGGGAAGTGCCCGCTGGGCAGGTGGGCGAGCGGGCCGTCATTCCAGTCGGAGAAGACCTGCCCGGTGATGGCGTGGTCGCGGTGGTGCGCCTCGGCCTGGGTCATCCCGGAGGGGCTGTCGGTGAATACGGCGTGGTAACGCCAGGCGGTGAACAGTTCGTCCTGGCCCTGGCTGGCCCGGGGGTTCAGGTCGCGGACCCGGCGCACGATCAGCCGGGCGGTGATCGCGCTGCCCTTCTTCTTTAACGCGAACGCGGTATGGCGTACTT
>DASXIN010000187.1:0-19520 GCA_036497945.1 Streptosporangiaceae bacterium
TGGCGGGGGAGCGGTCTTGGGGCAGCCACGGGCGGGCGCAATGCTCGCGGGCGGGTTGGTCTGGGCGGGCGGGGCTGGCAGCATGACGGGATGGACCACGTGCTGGCTCAGGTCAATATCGGGCGGCTGCGCGAGCCGCTGGACAGCCCCCGGCTGGCCGGCTTCGTCGCGGCCCTCGACCCGGTCAACGCGGCCGCCGACGCGGCGCCCGGGTTTCTCTGGCGGCTGCAGACCGAGGATGGCAACGCCACCGCGGTCCGCGCGTTCGACTGGGACCAGGCGGGCAGCGCGGGCGTCATCGTCAACCTGTCGCTGTGGGAGTCACCCGAGGCACTGGCCGGCTTCGTGTACTCCGAGATGCATCGCGCGGTGCTGCGGCAGCGCAGGGAGTGGTTCGAGCGGATGACCGAGGCGTACACCGCGCTGTGGTGGATCCCGCGGGGGACGGTACCGACCACGGACGACGCCGAGGACCGGGTGCGCCTGCTCCGCGCGCACGGCCCGACCCAGCGCGCGTTCACGCTGAAGGTGCTGTTCCCACCGCCCGGCGCGGCGGACACGACGCCGCGCCGGGGCCGGGCCGACTGGACCTGCCCGGTCTAGCCGCTACCCGGGCCGGCCAGGTCAGCTTGACGAGTATCGGCGGAAACCCACCGCATACTCGCAGCCCGCCGCCATGCCGAGGTAGCCGGACATGTTGCGCAGGAACTCGTCCGGGTCGAAGTCGCGGCCCAGGCCGTCCAGGTAGGCCTTGTGCTCGCGGAGCGAGGCGATGCCCGCCTCGATGGTCTCGGTCACGTCCACGAAGTGCGTGGGCTCGCCGGAACCGGCCACGTAGACCTGCTTGGTGCCGTCCCAGGCCGGCCCGGCCTCGGGGAACACCCACGAGTTGGCCGCGTCCCGGACCGCGTCCAGCGTGGCCAGCCCAGTGGCGCGGTGGTCGGCGTGGTTGATCATGCCGCTGTCGCCCCAGGTCAGGTCGAAGTTCATGGTGATCACGATGTCCGGGCGCTCCAGGCGCAGCACCTTGGCCAGATCGCGGCGCAGCGGCAGGCCGTACTCGACCAGCCCGTCCTGGTGGTCCAGGAAGTACACTTCCTGCACGCCGACCACGCGGGCGCTGCGCCGCTCCTCCTCCACCCGGAGCGGCCCGACCTCAGCCGGCGCCAGTCCCTCGATGCCCGCCTCGCCCCGGGTGGCCAGCAGGTACGCGACATGTTTGCCCTGGCTGGTCCACCGGGCCACCGCGGCGGCCGCGCCGTACTCCAGGTCGTCGGGGTGGGCGACCACCGCCACCGCCCGGCTCCAGTCCTCCGGCATCGGCTCCATCGCCATTAGCCCTGCCTCTCCCGGTCCCTGCGGGTCCGCGATTACCTCGCCACTCCGCCAGTATGTTCCTCAGCCAGCACCTGGCGGATCAGGCCGGGCAGTTCGGCCGGCCAGATCACCTCGGCCGTGCTGTCCAGTTCGGCCAGCGTCCACCACCGCCAGGCGGCGATCCCGTCCTCCGCGTGCATCTGCGCCACGTCGCCCAGCGGCCGGGCCGGCCGGGAGGTGCGGGCCAGGAAGGTGCGTTCGTGCTGGCGGATCAGGCGGCCGCCATACTCCATGGTCAGGCTGCGCTGGTGCACCTCGCGCAGCAGCACCACGTCGGTCCAGCCGGTTTCCTCAGCCAGCTCACGGGCCGCGGCCTCGGCGTAGTCCTCACCGTCGACCAGCCCGCCGCCGGGAGTGGTCCAGTGGCGACCGTTGGGCAGCGCGTCGTCGTACCGCAACAGCAGCACGCGGTGGCCCGGGTCAAGCACGATGACCCGGCCCGCGTGCCGAACCGGCAGACCGGTATCGTCCGCCGTGTCGGTTTCAGTCACGCCCTGAAGACTAGGGCACCGGCCTGGGCCTCTTCCACGACAGTGGCCGATAACCGCCGGGCGGCGCCGCAGTGTCGCGTGATCATGCCGGGGTACCGGCGTTAGGCTGGGTAAATGCCCAGTCATGTCGCGCTGCTCCGCGGAATCAATGTGGGCGGGGTGAAGCTCGCCATGTCGGACCTGCGCGCGGTGCTCAGCTCGCTCGGCTATGCCGAGGTCAGTACGTACATCCAGAGCGGCAACGCCGTGTTCAGCACGGACGGGACGGAGCCGGCCGCGCTGGCCGCGGACATCGAGGCGGCGCTGGACAAGCGGCTGGGCATGCGGCCGCGGGTGCTGGTGCTGACCAGGGACGAGCTGGCCCAGGTGATCCGGGACAACCCGTACCCGGATGAGCCGAACCTGAAAGCGGTGCACGCCGTCTTCCTGGCCGAGGAGCCAGGCCCGGACCAGGTCGCGGCGGTGGCCGAAGCGGAGCAGCAGGCGACGGGCAAGGGCTGCCGGGACACCGCGCAGTACGTCGGCCGGGTGCTCTTCCTGCACACCCCGGACGGTTTCGGGCGCAGTGAGCTGGCCGTCCAGCTCGCCCGGCGGGCCGGCCCGATGTCCGCCAAGGGCGCCGGCACGGCGCGGAACTGGGCAACCGTGAACAAGCTGTTGCAGCTGTGTGACTCGTGAGCTGGGCACCCCCAGCGCGCGGTGAGAAGATCGGGTGATGGCCACCGCTGAAGCTGGCCAGATCCGGCTCGGGCAGGCCCGCGGACGCTGGGTGCTGGCGGCTACCGTGCTCGGGTCGAGCATGGCGTTCCTCGACGCCACTGTGGTCAACGTCGCGCTGCCGACCATCGGCCGGGAGCTGCACACGTCGCTGGCCGGCCTGCAGTGGGTAGTGACCTCATACACGCTCACCCTGGCCGGGCTGATCCTGCTCGGCGGCTCTCTCGGCGACCGGTTCGGGCGGCGCCGGGTGTTCCTCATCGGGGTGATCTGGTTCGCGCTGGCCTCGGCGGTCTGCGGGCTAGCCCCCAACATCGGCGTGCTGATCGTGGCCCGCGGCGTACAGGGCATCGGCGGTGCCCTGCTCACCCCGGGCTCGCTGGCCATCATCCAGTCCACGTTCTCGCCGGATGACCGGCCGAAGGCCATCGGCTCCTGGTCCGGTCTGGGCGGGGTGGCCGGCGCGGTGGGCCCGTTCCTCGGCGGGTGGATCGTCGGCTCGATCGGCTGGCGCTGGATCTTCCTGCTCAACCTGCCGCTCGCCGCGGCCGTGGTCGCGGTGGGCGTGCGGCACGTGCCGGAGAGCCGGGACCCGGACGCGCACGGCCGGTTCGACATCGCCGGGTCGGTGCTCACCGCGCTGTCCCTGGCCGGCATCACCGAAGCGCTGATCGAGGCGCAGTCCGGCAGCCCGCTCGTCGTGCTGGTATCGGCGGTCGTCGGGGTGGCCGCTGGGGTGGCCTTCGTGCTGCTGGAGCAGTACCGCGCCCGGCACCCGGACCGGGTGCCGCCAATGCTCCCGCTGAGCATCTTCCGCAACCGCGAGTTCAGCGCGATCAACGTGATCACGTTCATCGTGTACGGCGCGATGGGCGCGGTGTTCTTCCTGCTCGTGCTGGACCTGCAGGTGGTGGCGGGCTTCTCGCCGCTGGAAGCTGGCCTCTCGCTGCTGCCGTCCACCGCGGCGCTGCTGCTGCTGTCCGCCCGGGCCGGCGCACTGGCCCAGCAGGTAGGCCCGCGCTGGCTGATGACCGGCGGTCTGCTGGCCGCATCGGCCGGGTTGCTGCTGCTCACCCGTATTGGACCCAACGCCAGCTATGTGGCCGATGTGCTGCCCGCCGTGCTGCTGTTCGGGGTGGGCCTGGCCATGACCGTCGCCCCGCTGACGGCCACCGTCCTGGCCAGCGCCGATGACCGGCACGCCGGCATCGCCAGCGGGGTGAACAACGCCACGGCCCGGGCCGCCGGGCTGCTGTCGGTGGCCGGGCTGCCCGCTGTGGTCGGGCTCAGCGGGGCGGCGCTGCAAGACCAGACGCAGCTGAACAACGGGTTCCACAAGGCCATGCTGATCTGCGCCGCGCTGCTGGCGCTGTCCGCCGTGCTGTCGGCCTTGCTGGTCAGCAACGACGTGCTGAAGGCGCAGGCCGGCGAGCCGGTCATCCAGCCGGAATGCCTGACCAACTGCGCGATCGGCGCCCCGCCGCTGGAACCATCCGAGCCGCTGGCCGCGCAGCGCACCGCGCGCAGCGGACCGGCACTAAGCTCGTAACCTGTTCCCGCGCCGGGCGCCGCCCGGCGCTCCATCGCCACAGCACGGAAAGCCCGCGAGCATGCGCTGGTCACAGATGTTCATCCCAACCCTGCGGGAGGACCCGGCGGACGCCGGGGCCGCCAGCCACCGGCTGCTGCTGCGGGCCGGCTACGTCCGGCAGCTGTCGGCCGGGCACTACTCGCTGCTGCCGCTCGCCGTGCGGGTGCGCGCCAAGATCATCGACATCATCCGCCGGGAGATGAACCTGATCGGCGGGCAGGAAGTGCTGCTGCCCACCATGCACCCGGCGGAGATCTGGCAGCGCAGTGGCCGCTGGGAAACCATGGAAGACGTCATGTTCCGGGTCATCGACCACAAGGGCGCGGTCAACGTGCTCAGCGTGACCCACGAGGAGATCTTCGCGCTGCTGGCCGGCGAACTGAAGTCGCACAAGCAGCTGCCGCAGGTGTGGTACCAGTTCCAGACCAAGTTCCGGGACGAGCCGCGGCCCCGGGCCGGCCTGCTCCGGGTCCGCGAGTTCACCATGAAGGACTCCTACAGCTTCGACCTGGACCCGGCCGGGCTGGACGTGGCCTTCGACCGGCACCGGGCGGCCTACCTGCGGATCTTCGAGCGGCTGGGGATCCGGGCCATCCCGGTGGAGGCGTCCAGCGGCGCGATGGGCGGCCGGGACTCGACCGAGTTCATGTGCCCCTCGGACGCCGGTGAGGACCTGGTCGCCTACTGCCCGGAGTGCAGCTACGCGGCCAACGTGGAGAAGGCCACGTCGCAGCTGGCCGAGGTGAGCGACGGGCCGGGCCTGCCCGCCCCGGAGCGGTTCGACACGCCGGGCGTGCGCACCATCGAGGACCTGGCCACCGGGTACGACGCCCCGGCCGGCCGGCAGATCAAGACGCTGGTCTACGTGCTGGACGGCAAGCTGACCCTGGTGCTGATGCGCGGCGACCACGCGCTGAACGAGCAGAAGCTGGCCGATGCGACCGGGGCGGCGACGATCCGGCCGGCCCAGCCGGATGAGATTAGGGAGGCGCTCGGCGCGCTGCCGGGCAGCCTGGGCGCGGTCGGGGTGAGCGGCTTCCCGGTCATCGCCGACGAGGCGCTGCGCGGCCGCCGGGACATGGTGACCGGGGCCAACATCGACGACCGGCACCTGCGCGGCGTGGATGTGGACCGGGACATCAGCGTCGGGTCCTTGTTCGACCTGCGTGAGGTGGCGGCGGGGGAGCCGTGCGTGCGGTGCGGGCACCCGCTGGAGCTGCTCACCACCATCGAGGTCGGGCACATCTTCAAGCTGGGCTACAAGTTCACCAAGGTGTTCAACATCACCGTGCTCGACGCCAACGGGGAGCGGGTGCATCCGATCATGGGCAGCTATGGGATCGGCGTGGAGCGGTCCCTGGCCTCGATCGTCGAGTGCCACCACGACGAGCGCGGCATCGTCTGGCCGCTGGCCGTGGCGCCGTTCAGCGTGGTGGTCGTGGTGGCCCAGTCCAACGACGACGAGGTGGCCGCGGCCGGGGAGGCGCTCTACCAGCGGCTCATCGCGGCCGGCGTCGAGGTGATCATCGATGACCGGCCGGAGCGGGCCGGGGTGAAGTTCAGCGACTCGGAGCTGACTGGTATCCCGTACCGGATCACGGTGGGCAAGCGCGGCCTGGCCGAGGGGTCGGCCGAGCTGACCGAGCGGCTCACCGGCCAGACTCGGAAGGTCGCACTGGGCGATGTGGTGACCGAGCTGACCGCGTTGCTCCAGTCTGGCTGAGCTGGTGCCGGCCCCGGCCGTGCCGGGACGCTAGCAGGCTCGACACGGTGACGATGGCCAGCACGCCGCCGATGACGCACAGCGACAGCGCGGTGCTGATGTGCGGCAGCGGCACCGGGCCGAGCCGGGTGACCCCGGACTGAGCCAGCGCTTCGATGAGCAGCTTGACGCCGATGAAGGCGAGGATGGCGGACAATCCCGCGGACAGGTGGGCCAGCCGGTCCAGCAGGCCGCCGATCAGGTAGTACAGGTGACGCAGGCCGAGCAGCGCGAACGCGTTGACGGTCAGCACCATCAGCGGGTCCCGGGTCAGCCCGAACACGGCCGGGATCGAGTCCATCGCGAACACCAGGTCGGTGACGGCGATAGCGCCGGCCAGCGCCAGCACCGGGGGCAGCGCCCGGCGCAGCCGGCTGCCGGCCGGAAGAAAACGGTGCAGCGAGCGGCGCAGCGGGCCGGGCGGCCCGGGCACGCTCACCGCGAGCTGACCGGCGCCGGACTGGCTGGCCGTGGCGTAGGCCAGCCGGGCCGCGGTGATCAGCAGCATCGCACCGAACACATAGAGCACCCAGTCGAACCGGTTCAGCGCGGCGGCGCCGGCCGCGATGAACGCCGCGCGCAGCACCAGGGCCAGGCCGATGCCGATCAGCAGGACCCGGCTGCGCTGCCGGGGCGGTACCGCGGACCGGCCGATCAGCAGGACGAAGACGAACAGGTTGTCCAGGGACAGGCTGTACTCGGTCAGCCAGCCAGCGAAGAACTGGCCGGAGGCCCGGGCCCCGGCCGTGACGGCCACCGCCCCGCCGAACAGTGCACCGAGCGCCACGATGCCCGCCGTGCACAGCGCCGCCTCGGTCAGCGTGGGCTCGCGGTCGCGCCGGGTGCTGACGATCAGATCGGCCGCGGCCACCGCCAGCACAACGCCGAGAGCCACACCCCACAGCCACATCGGGACGGGCAGGGTGTGGATCGGAGAGGTAGCGGCGGAACTCAGCCGAGTTCATCTCCTGAACCTGGGGGTGCCACACGGCGGGCGGCCCGGCTGAAGTCGGCCGGGGTGAGTACCCCGGCCAGTTCCCCGTCCGCGCCGAGGACAAGGACGTGCCCGGCGGTGTACAGGGCCGGCGGGACGGCGGGACGGACGTTCAGCCGGGCGCGCAGCGCGGTCAGTGGCTCGTCGAGAGTGGTGAAGACCAGGTGGTCCACCGGGGTGGCGGCCTGAGACAGCCGGGTCGCCGGGCGGCGGCCACGCGGCACCGCGCTCAGCTGGCCCCGGGTGATCAGGCCAGTGAGCTGGCCATCGAAGTCCCGGACGGCGAACGCGGTGACCTCAGGAGAGGCCGGGGCCAGGCCCAGCTCGCTGTCGCCCTCGAGGAAGGACTGCACGCTCTGCCAGGCGCGGGCGGCCGGGGCCGGCTGGCCGGCCGGCAGGATGTCCCGGACCCGCAGCCCGGCCAGTGCGGCCGAGGCCATCGCCTGGCCGGCCTCGGCCCGGGACGCGGTGATCATCAGGATGCCGAGCAGCGCGGCCCACACGCCGGTCACGTGGTGCAGCACGATCGCGGTGATCCCGGCGGCAGTCAGAATCGCCCCGGTGACCTGGCCGAACCGGGCGGAGATGAGGATGGCACGGGTGGGATCGCCCGAGCGCGCCCACGCAAGCGCTCGGACGATCCGTCCGCCGTCTAGCCCGGCGGCCGGTATCAGGTTGGCCACCGCGAGCAGGCCGTTGATCCAGGCCGCCGCGGCGGCCACGGCCGCCGGCAGCAGGGTGCTGGTGCGTGCCGGGCCACCCAGCGCGGTCAGGACGGCCAGGCTGACGCCGGCCAGCAGCAGGCTGACCAGGGGCCCGGCCACCGCGACCTGCCACTGGGCCCGCGCGCTGGGCAGCTCAGCCCGGCCGTGGCTGACACCGCCGAAGAATCCGACGGTGGCCTCGGCGCTACCCCGGTACCGGCGGACGACGAAGGCGTGCCCGAGTTCGTGGGCGACCATGCTGGCCAGCAGGATGACGACCACGGCGGCGGTGGCCGTGAGGTAACTCAGCACCGGCTTGCCCGGTGCCAGCACGGGCAGGACCAGCGCGCCCAACCCGGCGGCCAGCACGCCGAGCAGATAGCCTCCGGTGGTCACCCGGACGTGCACGCCAGCCAGCCGCTGGCCACCCGGGCTGGCTGGATCGGAAGATGGCTGAACAGGGGCATTGGCCGGCGGGCGGATCATGGTCACTACGCTCTCCTCGGCGGTCGGCCCCCGTATTAGCCGACCCTTACTACTATCCATTGCCGGGAAGCCCTAGTCAGCCGCCCGATCCGGCTAACATCAGGGTTCAAGATTGCCGCTTCCCGGCAAGGAGCTACCCGGAAGGCCAGCCCGGTGAGCCAGCGAGACAGCCGCCCGCACCCGCCTGACCAGGCGGAATCCCCGGATCTCGAGGTAATTGCCAAGGCGGCCAGCCGGGAGGCGGGTGGGGTGCCGCCGGAGTTGCTCGGCGACTACCTGCCGGCCGTGCTGGACGCCGCCCGGACCGGGCGGCGGCTGGCCGCCGTCGAGCTGGCCAGGTACGGCCGGTCGGGCGAGCAGGCCGCGGAGCGCGGGGTGGCGCTGCGCGGCCTGGTCGACCTGTTCCTGTCCGCGACCTGGCGGCTGTGGCATGAGCTACCCGGCCTGGCTGACCCGCGGGCGGCCGGGCTGGGCGTGCTGCACGCGGCCGACGACGCGGTCGCGGCCGCCGCCGAGGGCTTCGAGCGGGCGCACCTGTCTATCGCCCGCCGCGAGGAGGCAGAGCGCCTGGAGTTCGTGGACGACCTGCTGTCCGGCCGTGCGGCCGCCGACCTGCTGACCCGGGGCGAGCGGCTGGGGCTGCGGCTGGCCGGCCCGCACCAGGTGGTGCTGGCTGGGTATGCACCGGGGGTCACCGCGACCAGGCCGCTGGGCAAGGACATCGACCGGCTGGTGGCCGACGCGGCTGCCCCGTCGCCGTCGCTGACCGTGACCCGGGGCGGCCGGCTGGTCGCCGTCACCGGGGTGGCCGACGGCAGTGAGGCCGGCCGGGTCGCGGTCGCCCTGGTCCGCGCGCTCACCCGCGGGCGGCCGGACCAGGTCGGCGATGGTCCGCGCCCGTGGCGGGTGGCGTTCGGCCGGGTGTATCCCGGGCCGGGCGGCGTCCGCCGGTCCTACGACGAGGCGGTCGACGCGCTCGACGTGGCGCAGCGGCTGGGCATGCCCGAGTCGGTGGTGGACGCCGCCGACCTGCTCGTCTACCAGGTGCTGCTGCGTGACCGGCCGGCTATCACCGACCTGGTCGGCGCGGTGCTCACCCCGCTGGCCAGGGCCCGAGGCGGAGCCGCGCCGCTGCTGGAGACCCTGCAGGAGTACTACTCGAGCGGCGGCGTGGCCGCCGAGGCGGCCCGGCGGCTGCACCTGTCGGTGCGCGCGGTCACCTACCGGCTGGCCCGGGTCAGGGAACTCACCGGATACGACCCGGCCGATCCGGCCGAGGGCCTGGCGCTGCGGGTCGCGGTCATCGGCGCCCAGATGCTCGACTGGCCCGCCGTCCCGCTGGAGACGGCCTAGGGCGTGCCCGAGCAGGCCAGAAATACGTTAGCGCGGTGACTTGTACCCCGCGGGTGGGGCATAAGTCACCGCGCTAATGAAAAACCGGCTGGGCCGGAATGGTCAGCTGGCCTGCTCGTGATCGTGCTCGTGCTCGCCGTCCTGGTCCTGGTCCTTGGCCAGGCTGGCCCGGACCTCGTCCATGTCCAGCTCGCGGGCCTTGGTGATCAGCTCTTCGAGCGCCGGCTCGGGCAGCGCGCCGGGCTGAGCGTAGAGCACCACGTTGTCCCGGATCACCATCAGCGTCGGGATGGACTGGATGCCGAACGTCTGGGCCAGATCGGTCTCCGCGTCCGTGTCCACCTTGCCGAACACCGCGTCCGGGTACCGCTCCGACGCGCTCTCGAAGATCGGCCCGAACATCCGGCACGGTCCGCACCAGGCGGCCCAGAAGTCCACCAGGACCATGTCCGCACTGCCGACTACGGACTCGAAGTTCTCGCCCGTAAGCTCGACCGTCGCCATGGAATCTCTCCTCGTCTCACCGGTGTACCCCACGATGGGATACCCGCCAGGGTATGCAACCAGAGGGGGAGGCGGCGCATTCCCGGGGATACTCCTAGTAGCCAGCATCGCCCGCCAGTTATGCCCGCTGCAGCCGATTCCCGTTCTTTTTATTACCGGTTTGCCGGATTCTGCCGGTCCGCGCCGGGCTGCGGGTCGGCGCGGGGCGGCAGGTCGGCGCCGTCGGCGTCCATCCACTTGACGGCGGCGCCGGGCTCGGGGCGCCATTGCGCCATGGCGGCGAGCAAACCCTCCGGGTCGGCGTCGGCCAGGACCAGCTCCCGGTGCGCGGGCCGGAGGAACCGCTCGGCCACCGCGTGGTCCAGGAAGCGCAGCAGGTCGTCGTAGTAGCCGAGCAGGTTCAGCAGCCCGGTCGGCTTGGCGTGCAGCCCGAGCTGGGACCAGGTGACCACCTCGGCGAACTCGTCCAGCGTGCCGACCCCGCCGGGCAGCGCGATGAAGCCATCGGCCAGCGCCGCCATGGCCGCCTTGCGCTCGTGCATGGAGCCCACCACGCGCAGGTCGGCCAGCCCGGGATGGGCCACCTCGGCCTCGACCAGCTGGGCCGGGATGACCCCGGTGATCTCGCCGCCGGCGGCCAGCACCGCATCGGCCAGCGCGCCCATGGTGCCCACGTGGGCACCGCCATAGACGACCCGGATGCCGCGCTCAGCCAGCTGACGGCCGAGCGCGGCGGCGCCCGCCCGGTACTCCGGGCGGCGGCCCGGGTTGGACCCGCAGAACACACAGACCGAGCGCATGACCACGGTCAGCTGTCCAGGCCCAGGGTGAAGGTGGGCTTCGGCGTGGTCGCGGGGAGCCGGTGCTCGTCGCTGAGCCGGCGGATCGCGGTACCAGTGGCCAGGAACTCGGTGGCGTGCTCGCCCCAGATGTGGTTCGACACGGCCACGTTCACCCCGACGATGCCGGACGCGTGGGCCTGTGACGCCTCGGCCTGCATCCGGACCAGGGCCAGCTCGCGGGCCTCGTAGACACCCTGGGTGAACTGGATCATTTCCTGATTGCGCCCGGCCTGGCGCAGCGACTGCATGACCGACTGGTGCGCGATGTGGTACACGCAGGTGCCCAGCACGAAGGCCACCGGGACCGCGCCCGCCGCGAGCAGCCGGAAGAAGTCCTGGGCGGACAGGTCCGAGGTGAACGCCCGGCCGTCCGGGGCCCGGTGCGCTCCCTCGCCGGCCAGGGCCTTGACCGCGGTGCCGGTGGCCACGAACTCCAGCACCTCCTGGCCCCAGGCGTACATCTGCATCCGCAGCGTCACGCCGACGACGCCGTCCGCGCCGAGGTGGTCGGCTTCCGACTGCATCCGGGCCATGGCCAGCTCACGGGCGTTGTACATGGCCTGGGTCAGCGTGTCCAGCTCGGCGTTCTGCGACCAGCGGCCGACTTGCAGGCCGACGTGATAGATGGACGAGCCGACCACGAAGCCGAGCGGCTCGAAACCGGCCTCGCCGAGCAGCGCGTACTCGGATACCGACAGGTCGGAGGTGAACACCGCGCCCGGCTCGGCGCCCGCGGTGTGAGCGAGGCGGCTGTCCGCGGCCTGCGGCTCCCAGGTCTGCGCATCGTTCGAACTGCTGCCGAACAGGGGCATGGTTTCCTCCCGTAGCTCTGCTGCCCGCCGGGCGGCCGGTGCCGGGCTCAGCGTAGTCCCGGCGGCGGCCGGTGAGATGATCGGTTGCCCGTGCGGGGGGAGAACTGGGTGACACTGATCTGCGTCCTGGGCGACGCGCACCTCGACGTCGTCGTCCGGCCGGAGGGCCCGGTCGCCCCCGACACCGACACCCCCGCCCGCACCTGGGTCGGAGCGGGCGGCCAGGCGGCCAACGTGGCCGCCTGGATCAGCGCGCTCGGCGGGCAGGCCCGGCTGATCGCGGCCCGGGGCACCGACCTGGCCGCCGGCCTGGTCAGGCAGGAACTCGAACGCCGCGGCATCGACCTGGCCGGCCCGGTGCTGGACGGCCCGACCGGCGTGGTCGTCTCGCTGTCCGAACACGGCACCAGCCGGTCCATGCTGACCGACCGCGGGGTCGGGCCGCGGCTGTCCGCGGCTACCCTCGACCCCGGCTGGCTGGCCGGCTGCGGCCGGCTGCACCTGCCGGCCTACAGCCTGGCCGCGGAGCCGGTCAGCGGGGCCGCGCTGGCCGCGACGGCGCTGGTCCCGCGGCTGAGCGTCGACCTGTCCTCTACCGCGCTGCTCCGCGGGTACGGCGCGGACCGGTTCCGCGACCTGCTGGGCCGGCTGCGGCCGGAACTCGTGTTCGGCACCGAGGACGAGGTGGCGCTGATCGGCGAGCTGCCCGGCTCGACGGTGGTGGTCAAGCTGGGCGCCCGTGGCGTGCGGGCCGGCGGCCGGGTGCACCCGGCCCGGCCGGTCCGTGCGGTGGACCCGACCGGGGCGGGCGACGCGTTCGCCGCGGGTTACCTGGTCGGCGGAGTCGGCCTGGGCCTGGACGCGGCGGCCCGGGCGGTGGCCAAGATGGGAGCGATGCCGTGACGAACGGAGCACAACCTCGGCTCACCGAAGAGGTGGCCGGCGCGCTGGCGGCCGGCCGCCCGGTGGTCGCGCTGGAGACGACGCTGGTCGCACACGGTTTCCCGGGCGGCCAGGGCGTCGAGGTGGCGCTGGCCAGCGAGCGCCGGGTCCGCGCGGCCGGCGCGGTGCCGGCCACGGTCGGCGTGGTGGACGGCGTGCTCCGGGTCGGGCTGACCGAGGCCGAGCTGGGCCGGTTCGCCGAGGCGGGCGAGTCCGCCCGCAAGGTCGGCGCCCGCGACCTGGCCCCTTGCCTGGTACAGGGCGCGCTGGGGGCGACCACGGTGGGCGGCACGCTGGCTGTGTGCCGGGTGGCCGGGATCCGGTTCATGGCCACCGGCGGCACCGGCGGGGTGCACCGCGGCTTCGCCGCCACCCTCGACGTATCGGCCGACCTGGCCCAGATCGCCCGCACCCCCGCGCTGGTGGTGTCGTCCGGGGTCAAATCGATCCTGGACGTCGCGGCCACCTCAGAACTGCTGGAGAGCCTGAGCGTGCCGGTGCTCGGCTGGCGCACCGGCACGCTGCCCATGTTCTACAGCGCCACCGGTGGCCCACCCGTCTCCGCGGTGGTGACCGCGGTATCCGAAGTGGCCCGCATCACCGCGGCCCATTGGCTGCTTAACGCCCCTACCGGCGTACTGCTGGCCCGCCCGCCCCGGCCGTCGCTGGATATCGAGCCGATCCTGGCCGAGGCCGTCGCCCGGGTGCAGCGGCAGGGGGTGCGCGGCCAGGCGGTGACCCCGGCCGTGCTCGCCCTGGTACACGAACTGAGCGACGGGCGCAGCGCCGAGGTCAACCGGCGGCTCATCGAGGACAATGCGGCGCTGGCCGCCGAGGTCGCGGTGGCGCATGCGGAGCTGGCAGAGTAGCGGGCGGCACGGTAGCCGACGCACGGGCGGCCCGCGTGCACGGGACCCGGACGGACCTGGAGGTCAGACATGCGGATCGGTGTGACACTACGCGACGCGGCGGGCCCGGACGCGCTGAGCAGGGTGCGCGACGAATTGCAGCGCGCCGCGGACGACGGCTTCCCGTCCGCCTGGATGAACAACATCTTCGGCCTGGACGCGCTGACCGCGCTGGCCGTGGCGGGCAGCGCGGTGCCCGGGATCGAGCTGGGCACCGCGGTGGTGCCCACCTACCCGCGGCACCCGGCGGTCCTGGCCCAGCAGGCGCTGACCGTGGCCGCGGCCACCGGCGGCCGGCTGGCCCTCGGCGTGGGCCCGTCGCACAAGATCGTCATCGAGGACATGTTCGGCTACCGGTTCGACAAGCCGGTCCAGCACACCCGGGAGTACCTGTCCATCCTCCGCCCGCTGCTGCACCGCGAGCCCGCCTCGTTCACCGGGCAGCAGGTCAGCGCGCATGTCACGCTGAGCACCCCGGCCCCGGGCCCGGTGCCGCTGCTGCTGGCCGCGCTGGGCCCGGCCATGCTCCGGGTGGCCGCCGAGCTGGCCGACGGGACCGTGCTGTGGATGACCGGGCCGGCCACGGTGCGCGAGCACATCGTGCCGACCATCACCGCGGCCGCGGCGGCGGCCGGCCGGCCCAGCCCCCGGGTGGTGTGCATCCTGCCGATCTGCGTGACGAGCGACCCGGACGCGGCCCGGGCGGCCGCGGCCCGGGTCTTCGCCATCTACGGCGACCTCCCGTCCTACCGGGCCATGCTGGACCGGGAAGGCGCGGCCGGCCCGGCGGACGTGGCCGTGGTCGGTGACGAGGACGCGGTGAGCGCCCAATTGGCCGCGCTGGCCCAGGCCGGGGTGACCGATTTCGTGGCCGGCGAGTTCGGCCGCGGCGAGGACGCCGTGCGTACCCGCAAGTTCCTCCGCGCCCAGCTCGGCTGACTCCTTCATGGACCTTCGGATCTGGTGCCAGCGCTGGCCAACGCGCAGACTGGGACCAACCGGAGGGGTTGGAGGATCATGCCGTTCCTCGACCGTGCCGATGCGGGGCGGCGGCTGGCCGGTGTGCTGACGGGCGTGCGCGACGCCGACGCCATCGTGCTCGGCCTGCCCCGGGGCGGCATCCCGGTCGGCTACGAGATCGCCCGCGCCCTGGGCAGCCCGCTCGACGTGATCCTGGTCCGCAAGGTGGGCCTGCCCGTCCAGCCCGAGCTGGCCATGGGGGCCATCGGTGAGGATGGCGTCCGGCTGGTCAACACCGAGGTGGTACAGGCCGAGCAGGTCAGCGAGCGGGAGTTTGCCGAGGTCGAGCAGCGGGAGCGGGCTGAGCTGCACCGCCGGGCGGAGCGGTACCGGCTGGACCGGCCGCGGGCCATGGTGGCCGGGCGGACCGCGATCGTGGTGGACGACGGCATCGCCACCGGATCCACCGCCCGGGCCGCCTGCCAGGTCGCCCGGGCGCACGGGGCGGCCCGGGTGATCCTGGCCGTGCCGGTCGCACCGCGCGGCACCGTGGCCGCGCTCGGCCAGGTGGCGGACCAGGTGGTCTGCCTGGAGTCCCCGGAGCCGTTCTACGCCATCGGCCAGTGGTACCAGGACTTCTCGCAGACCAGCGACGCCGAGGTGGTCCGGCTGCTGCGGGCGGCCGCGGACGGGGGCACCGAGCGTGAGGTGCAGGTGCCCGCCGCGTCGGTCACCCTGCCGGGCCGGCTGACCGTCCCGCCGGACGCCCGCGGCATGGTGCTGTTCGCGCACGGCAGCGGCAGCGGCCGGAGCAGCCCGCGCAACCTGTTCGTAGCCGCCGGGCTGCACGTGGCCGGGCTCGGCACCCTGCTGTTCGACCTGCTCACCCCGGAAGAGGGAGCGGATCGGTCGAACGTGTTCGACATCGGCCTGCTGGCCGCGCGGCTGGCCGCCGCCACCGGGTGGCTCCGCACCCAGCCCGGCATGGCCCGGATCGGCGTCGGCTACTTCGGCGCGAGCACCGGCGCCGCGGCCGCGCTGCGCGCCGCGGCGGAACCGGGCAGCGACATCGCTGCCATCGTGTCCCGAGGCGGCCGGCCGGATCTGGCTGGCCCGCAGCTCGGCTCGGTCCGGGCACCCACCTTGCTGATTGTGGGCGGGCTGGATGAGCGGGTGCTCGCGCTCAACGCGCAGGCGCAGGCATTGCTGCGCACCGAGAACCAGCTCGCGGTGGTGCCCGGCGCGACCCATCTGTTCCCCGAGCCCGGCACACTGGAACGGGTGGCCGCGCTGGCCCGGGACTGGTTCGCCGGCCACCTCCATGCCGGTCAGCCCGCGGATAACTGACCGGGCATCGGGCGCCGTGGCCGACCGCGACCGAGCCTGCCCAGCCGCATCCCAGCGCGGGCAGCTCAGAACGCCGGGACCGGGCCGACCGGTCCGGTGAGCGGCAGCACAACCAGGCACGGCACCTTGACCGGCTGGGCCGGGTCGAGGGCGTTCAGCATGTCGGCCATGGCCACCGGGTCGCTGGCGATCTCCAGGTGATCGCTGGCATCCAGCGGGCACTGGTTCTGCAGCGTGATGTTGCTGACGTTCGGGGCGGCCGGCAGGAAACTGTTGCGGTACGGGGTGACCACCTCGTCGCCTCTGGTCTCGATGACGGTGTACTTCACCCCGGGCACGGTGGGTGAGGCGTTGAGCCTGGCCAGGAAGGCGGAGCCTTCCTCCTGCTGCACGCAGGCCGTGCACGTGGTGGACAGCAGGCTGTTCACCCCGGAGATGAAGTCCAGGTCGGTGCCCAGCACGGTGAGCCCGTCCAGGGTGGTCCCGTAGTTGGACGGAGCCAGCGCGACGAGCGTGGCCACCTTGGCCGCCCCGCCCAGGAAATTGAGGTAATAGCGCGGCATCATCCCGCCCTGGGAATGGCCGACGAGATCCACTTTCGCCGCACCGGTCGCGGCCAGCACGGTGTTGACGAACGTGGCCAGCTGCGCCGCGGACGCCGCGATGTCACCGGTGCCCTGCACGTCGGAGCTGGCCGAGCTGCCGCCGTAGTTGAACGCGAAAACGCAGTACCCGTGGTTAGCCAGGATGGGCGAGGCGGCCTGCCAGTTGTCATTCATGTTGGCCAGCGTCCCGTGCACCAGGATCACCGGGTAGGGGTGCGCCGCGCTGGGCCGGCAGGAGAAATTGTTGGCCCCCGGCGGGGGCGTGGCCGGGGAATTGAACGTGACCAGCGCGCCGGCCAGGAAGTCGTAGTTGACCGGGAATGTGGCCGCGGACGCATTGTCCGCGGGCCCGGCCGCGGTCAGCACCGCCGCAGTGAGTCCTGCCGCGCTGACGGTGCCGATGAACCCGGCGATTCGCCGGGTCAGCGTGCGGAAAGGCATCCTTGCCTCCCATGCTCGGTGGGCCTGGAATCCGGTACCCCCGAAGCTCCGGTGCTCAAATTAGACATCGGCCCGGCCACGCGGTCTGCTCACCCGGTTCAGCCTGCTCGGCACCCGGTTTGTGCCGCGCGGACAACGAATCTACTCACGGGTAATGACCGGCCGGGCGGTCTCGTGTAGGTTCTGGGCAGCGGGCGACGCTGCGGTCACCCCCGTGCTGGCGTCGCCGGGACCAGGGTGGGTGAGGCGGCATGCGGCCACTGACTGAGGCCACGGCGGACGGCGCTGGCGGGTGGCCGGCCGTGCCGCGCGAAGTGGCCGAGGTGCTGCGGCCCGAACTGGACCGGGCGACCGAGGAAGTGATCGGCGCGATCCAGCGGGAGGTGCCCGAGTACGCCCGGCCGCACGACGATCACTACACCGCGGTCGTGCGCCGGGCCGTGCACGAGGCGGTGCACCAGTTCGTGCAGCGCATCGCCGACCCGGCCACCTCCCGGGAGACCACCGCCGAGCTGTTCACCGGTATCGGCCGGATCGAGGCGGCCGAGGGCCGCAGCCTGGAGTCGCTGCAGGCGGCGCTGCGCCTGGGCGCCCGGGTCACCTGGCGCACGCTGTGCGAGCAGGCGGTCCGGGGCAGCCTGAGCGTCAGCGTGATCGGCCCGGTCGGCGAGGCGCTGTTCCTGTACCTCGACGAGCTGGCCGCCGCGTGCGCCGAGGGGTTCGCGCGGGCCAGCGCCGAAGTGGCCGGCGAGCTGGAGCGCAGGCGGCGGCGGCTGCTCGATCTGATCGTCACCGACCCGCCGGTGTCCCGGGACGCCATCATCGACCTGGCCCGCGCGGCGGGCTGGCCGGTGCCCCGCCGGGTGGCCGTGGTCGCCCTGGAGGACCGCAGCCAGGATCACTTCGGGCCGCTGCCCGCGCTGCCTCCGGACGTGCTGGTCGATATGACCCGGCACGACCCGTGCCTGCTGGTGCCGGACCCGGACGGCCCCGGCCGGACGGACATGATCGAGCGCGGCTTGCGCGGCTGGACCGGGGCGCTCGGCCCGGTGGTGCCGCTCAGCCGGGCCGGCTGCTCGCTTCGCTGGGCCCGGCAGGTGCTGGTCCTGGCCCGCCGCGGCGCGATCCGGGCCGGCCGTGGCCTGATCCACTCCGAGGAGCACCTGACCTCGCTGCTGCTGCTGTCCGATGAGGAGCTGGCCCGGGTGCTCAGCTCGGTCTGGCTCGCCCCGCTCAACCGGCTCCGGCCCAGCCAGCAGGACATCATCGCCGAGACGTTACTGGCCTGGCTGCAGAACGCCGGCAACGCCCGGCTGGCCGCCAGCCAGCTGCATGTCCACCCGCAGACGGTCCGCTACCGGCTGCGCCAGATCCAGGAACTGTTCGGCGCCGCGCTGGCCGACCCGGCGGCGCGGTTCGACCTGGAGGTCGCGCTGCGCGCCCGCCAGCTGCTCCGCGCCGCGGCCGGGGCCAGCGCCCCAGCCCGGGCCAACGGCGCCCGGCCCTGACGCTACTGACCTCTTCCAGCGGGCGGCTCGCGGAGGTAGCCTCCAATCGGGTCCCGGGCCGATCACTTCGACCCCCGGGACCCACCAGCCCGGGCCGCCGCCCGGAACGCCTGACCTGCTGGCTTCCTCAGCACTTCTTGGCCAAGTAGCCTCGGCGATATGACAAGTACCGCCGCAGTGGCCAGCCCGGTCGATTTCCAGACGTTCGGCGATTACGGCCTGAAGGCCCCGCCCCGGCCGGACGGCGCGTTCGTCCGGCCGCGTTACCCGTTCCAGGGCCGGATCACCGCGGACGGGTCGAGCGGCTACCTGGCCGAGCCCGGTCGCTACCACCTGTACATCTCGCTGGCCTGCCCGTGGGCGCACCGGTCGGCCATCGTGCGGGCCCTGCTCGGCCTGGACGAGGTGATCTCGCTGTCCGTGGTGGACCCGGTCCGGGACGGCCGCGGCTGGGCGTTCCGGGATGGCCCGGGGTACACGCCGGACCCGGTCAACGGCTTCACCCTGCTCCGCGAGGCGTATGACGCGACCGAGCCGGGTTACGACGGGCACATCTCGGTGCCGGTGCTGTGGGACAAGGAGACCGGCCGGATCGTGTCCAACAACTTCCCGGACATCACGATCGACCTGGACACCCAGTTCGGTGCGTGGGCCACCCCGGGGGTCGACCTCTACCCGGTCGTGCTGCGGCCGGACATCGACGCGCTCAACGAGCGGGTCTACGCCACCGTCAACAACGGCGTCTACCGGTGCGGGTTCGCCACCACCCAGGAGGCCTACCAGGCGGCGGTGGCCGAGCTGTTCGCCACCCTGGACGACCTGGACGAGCGGCTGGCCACCCGGCGGTACCTGTTCGGCGACTGGATCACCGAGGCCGACGTGCGGCTGTGGGTCACCCTGGCCCGGTTCGACGCGGTGTACGTCACCCACTTCAAGACCAACCTGCGCCGCCTGGCCGACTACCCGAACCTGTGGCCGTACGCCCGCGACCTGTACTCGATCCCGGCGTTCGGCCAGACCACCAACTTCGACCACATCAAGAACCACTACTTCCGCACCCACCCCCAGCTGAACCCGCTGCGCATCGTCCCGGCCGGCCCCATCCTCGACTGGACCGCCCCGCACCACCGCGAGTCCCTCTCCGTCTAGCGCTCTGCCGTTAGCGCGGTGAGTTGT
>DASXIN010000188.1:0-6689 GCA_036497945.1 Streptosporangiaceae bacterium
TGGGAGAGGTGCCATGTTCGGCAGTAGCCCGTCCGCCGTTCGCGCGGCACCGGACACCGCCACCATGGTACTGCCCGCCTGGCTGCGTGGCGTCCCCGCGGACATCCGGCCAGCAGGCACGATCGCCCAGCTAGCTGGGCATGGCGCGTGGCTGGTGGCCACCCCGAAGCGGCGGGTGTTCCCGGGGCGGCCCGATCAGGTGGCCCACGCCCGCCGGTTCGTGGCCCGGATGCTGGACGGCTGCCCGGTGGCCGACGACGCGCAGCTATGTGCCTCCGAACTGGCCAGTAACGCCATCCGGCACACCAGGACCGGCTGCCGGAGCGGAACATTTCAGGTCGTGGTGTGGCGCGGCCGGGCTTCGGTGTGCGTAGCCGTACTGGATGACGGGTCGGACGGCACGCCGGCGCCAGTCGCCGGAACGGCCGGCACGCTGGCCGAATCCGGTCACGGGCTGCTCGCCGTGCAGACGCTGGCCGCGTGGTGGGGTCATCGCGGGTACCGGGACGGTTCGGCCCGGGGTACCGCGGTCTGGTTCCGGCTGGACTGGAACCCGGTTGGCTGACCCCGCTGGCTGACCGGGGTGAGACCTACCTGTCTGCCTCGGGACCATTGGCACTGGGCAGAGCATTTGTCGTGGGTCATAGTGCTTACGTGTCCGAGACCGTCTCCGCTCAGGGGATAGACCGGCCGCCCCGTGCGCTGCGGGCGGTCGGCGGTTCGCGGCATCCGCGTCGCGTCCTCGACGTGCCGATCGAAACCAAGCTGCACCCACCCACCGCGCGGGCGGAGTGGGTACCGCGGCGCGAGCTGGTCAGCCAACTGGCCGCCAGCCCAGCCAAGCTGATGCTGGTCGAAGCGCCGGCCGGGTTCGGCAAGACCACGCTGATCGCGCAGTGGTGGTCCAGCGCCAGCGAGCGGCGGCCGTTCGCCTGGCTGTCCCTGGACCGGGGCGACGATGATCCCAGCCGGCTGTGGTGGCACGTGGCGTGCGCGCTGTACCGGGCGTGCCCGGGGCTGGACTGCGCCGAGGTCCTGCGGGCGCTGCGGGCACAGGACCCGGATATCACGGGCACGGTGCTGCCCACGCTGATCAACGCGCTGGCCGCGCTGCCCGGCGAGGTGGTCCTGGTCCTGGACGACTTCCACGTGATCAGGGAGCGGGCCTGCCTGGAGCAGATCGCGTCGTTCCTGGTCCATCTGCCGGCCACGGTCCAGCTGGTGGTGATTACCCGGGCCGCCCCGGCGCTGCCGCTGGCCCGGCTGCGGGCGGTCGGCGACATGGTCGAGATCGGCATGCGCGAGCTGCGTTTCGCCGGGCGGGACGCGGCCGCGTTCCTGCACTCGGTCAGCGGCATCGAGCTGAGCAAGCCGGATCTGGCCCAGATCGTGGAGCGCACCGAAGGCTGGCCGGCCGGGCTGTACCTGGCCGCGCTGTCGCTGCGCAACCACCCCTCGCCAGCCGGCTTCGTCCGCGACTTCACCGGCGACAACCGGTTCATCGTGGACTTCCTGACCGAGGAGGTGCTCGGCCGGCAGCCGCCGGAGATCCGCCAGTTCCTGGCCCGGACCTCGGTGCTCGGCCGGTTCTGCGCACCACTGTGCGAGGCGGTGACCGGCGCGGCTGGCGCGGCGGAGATCATCGACATGCTGGAGCGGGAGAACCTGTTCGTCGTGCCGCTGGACGAGACCCGGCAGTGGTTCCGGTACCACCACCTGTTCGGCCAGGTGCTGCACACCGAGCTGATCCGCACCGAGGCTGACCTGGTCCCCGAGCTGCACCGGCGGGCGGGTGCCTGGCACCGGGCCGCCGGCTCGGCGGGCGAGGCGGTGAGCCACGCGCTAGCGGCTGGGGACACGGCCGAAGCGGTCGACCAGATCGCCCAGACCTGGTTCGACTACGTCGGGGTGGGCCGGGCCGGGACGGTGCGCGGCTGGCTGCGCTCGCTCAGTGCGGAGCAGATCGCGGCCAACCCGCTGGCCGCGCACTGTGCGGCCTGGGCCGCCGCGCTGTCCGGGGAGCCGGGACCGGTTCGCCGCTGGCTGCCGGTGATCGAGGCCGCGCAGTACGGCGGCATGCTGCCGGACGGCATCCGGTCCATGGCCTCATCGGCCGCGCTGCTCCGCGGGGTGTTCGGGTTCGATGGCCTGGGCGTTATGCGGCAGTCCGCGGCCGCCGCGGTCGGCATCGAGGATGACCCGCGTTCGCCGTGGTACACGCTGGCCCGGGCGACGCAGGGGTTCGGCCTGTACCTGTGCGGTGAGCAGGATGCGGCGGTGCCGCCGCTGGAGCAGGCGGTGGCCAGCGACGGGTCGGCCACGCTGGTCGGCGTGCTGGCCTACGGCACGCTGGCGCTGGCCGCATTGGAACTGGGCCAGCTGGCCCGGGCCCGGGAGCTGGCCGCGGCCGCCCGGCGGCTGGTCGCCCAGGATGAGCTGGCCGAAACCCCGCAGAGTTCGCTGGCCTACACCGCGACCGGCGCGGTGTACGCGGCCGAGGGCCGGTTCAAGGAGAGCCGGAGCGAGCTGCGCCGCGCCATCCGGGTCCGCCGCCGGTTCCCCGGGCTGAGCCCGTGGGCCACGCTGGAAGCCGCGCTACGGCTGGCCGACGTGCTGCTCGCGCTGGGCGACAGCGGCGGCGCCGCGGAACTGATCAGCGAGGCGGATGGTGTGCTCACCATGTTGCCGGACAGCGCCGGCTGCCTGCAGGCCCGGCTGGGCCGGCTCCGGCGGCAGCTCGGATCGGCCCGGAAGGCCGGCCCGGAAGATTGCCTGACCGAACGCGAGGGAGACGTGCTGCGGCTGCTCCGCGGCTCGCTGTCGCTGCGCGAGATCAGCCGTGAGCTGTTCGTGTCGCCGAACACGGTCAAGACGCACGCGCAGGCGATCTACCGAAAGCTGGGCGTGTCGAGCAGGCACGACGCGGTGCAGCGCGGCCGGGAAACCGGCGTAATCTGAGCCGCCGCCGCTGGGGCGGGCGGTGTGCCCGCCCCAGCGCCCCACCTCCCGGCAGCGCTCAGGCCGCGAGGACCTTGGCCTTCTCGCGCTCGAATTCCTCCTGGCTGAGCACGCCACGGTCGCGCAGATCGGCCAGCTTGGCCAGCTGGTCCGCGGTGCTCCCGTCGCCGCCGTCGTCGGCCGCCCCCGGGGCGGCGTGCCGTCCGTAGCTGGCGTAGAACGCGTCGGCTTCGCTTTGCGCCTGGCGGACCTGCCGCTCGTGCATCGAGCCACCCCGGACGATCAGGTAGACCAGCACCCCGATCAGCGGAATGAGCAGCACAAACAGGAACCATAGGGCCTTGGCCCAGCCGGACAGATCATGACTGCGGAAGATGTCGATGAAGATCATGATCAGGATCCAGATCCAGATCACCCAGAGGAAGAACTCGATGATCGTCCAGAAAAGGTCCAATACCGGATAATTGGTCGAAGCGGCGAGTAGCATTCTGTCTCCTTTGCGCCTGGACGCTCCGTGTTCAGGCCGTTAGGCGGAGGCCCGGTACGTTCAGCATTGGCGCGTGGGCAACATGCGGCATCACCCGTCACGGGTGAGCGGATTTGGCCCGGCAGCCCGCCCCGCAGCATGAGCATGGGCAATAATGTCGGTTAGCGTCCTTTTTGGGGGTGCTACCCGGAGCGCTGGCGGAGCCAGTCGTACCAGGCGGGCAGGCCCTCGCCGGTGCGGGCGGAGACCGGCAGGATGCGGGTCCGGGGGCTGATCCGGGCCAGGTCGGCGGCGTGCCGCGCAGTGTCGAAATCCAGGTAGGGCAGCAGGTCCACCTTGCTGAGCAGGACCAGATCCGCGCCCCGGAACATCTGCGGGTACTTGGCCGGCTTGTCCGCGCCCTCTGGGACCGACGCGATGACCACCCGGGCCGCCTCGCCCAGATCGAACAGAGCCGGGCAGACCAGGTTGCCGACGTTCTCGATGACCAGCAGCGAGCCGGGCCGGGGGGCGAGCGCGCGCAGGCCGCGGGCCACCATGCTGGCGTCCAGGTGGCAGCCGGCCCCGGTGTTGATCTGCGCGACCGGGCAGCCGGCCGCCTCGATCCGGGCCGCGTCCAGGGTGGTCTCCTGATCCCCCTCGATGACCGACAGGCCGAGTTCCGGGCCGGCCTCCCGGGCGGTCCGCTCGAGCAGCGTGGTCTTGCCGGCCCCCGGCGAGCTCATCAGGTTGATCGCGAGGATGCCGCGTTCGGCCAGCCAGGCGCGGTTGGCGGCGGCCAGGCTGTCGTTCTTGGCCAGCACCTTCTGCTGCAGGACGACGGTGCGCCCTTGCTCATGCTCATGGCCGTGCTCATGCTCATGCTCGTGGTCGTGGCTTGGCTGGCGGATGCCGTCCGGGCCGAGCACCCGGACGGTGGCCTCGTCGTCGCAGCCGCATGTCGCGCACATCTCAGGACGCCACCTCCACGGCGGTGATCCGCAGTTCCTGGCCGGACAGCACGGACACGGCCGCGCTACCACATGGGCACAGCAGGATCGGCCCGTCAGGTGCGAATTCGCGGCCGCACTCCGCGCACGCACAGCGGGCGTTGGGCTGGCTGATCTCCAATCGCGCGCCGGCCAGGTTGGTCCCCTCGGTGACCAGATCGAAGCAGAAGCGCAGCGAGTCGGCGACCACCCCGGACAGCGGGCCGATCTCCAGGTACACGCAGCGCACCGTGGCGTCGGGCAGTCGCTCGGTGACGGCCTGCACGACGCTTTCGGTGATGGCCAGTTCGTGCACTCCTCAGCAGATCCTGGGCAGTGGGTCGCCGACCAGCAGGTCCACGATCCGGGTGCCGCCGAACGCGGTCTTCAGCAGCACCGCGCCGGGCGGCTCCGCGGTGACCTCGCCGATGATCGCGGCCTGCGCGCCGAGCGGGTGGCCGCGCAGTGCGGCCAGCGCGGCGGCGGCCTGGTCCGGGGCCACCACGGCGACCAGCCGGCCCTCGCACGCCACGTACATCGGGTCGATGCCGAGCAGTTCGGAGGCGCCGCGCACCACGGCCGAGACCGGGATCGCGTCCTCGTTGACCCGCACGCCCACCCCGGCCGAGGTGGCCACCTCGTTGAGGATGGTGGCCACCCCGCCACGGGTGGCGTCGCGCAGCGCGCGGACCCCGGTGGTGGCCGACAGCAGGTCGGCGATCAGGCCGTTCAGCGGGGCGGTGTCCGAGATGAGGTCCGCCTCGATGTCCAGTTCCCCCCGGGCCAGCATGATCGTCACGCCGTGCTCGCCGATCGGCCCGGACACGATGATCACGTCCCCGGGTTGGGCGTTGGCCACGCCCAGGGACACCTCGTGCTCCAGCACGCCGATCCCGGCCGTGTTGATGTAACAGCCGTCCGCCTTGCCCTTCTGCACCACCTTGGTATCCCCGGTGACCACCTGGACTCCGGCGGCTTCCGCGGCCGCCTTCATCGAGGCCACGATCCGGGTCAGGTCGGCGACCGGGAAGCCTTCCTCCAGGATGAAGCCGGCCGACAGGTACAGCTGGGTCGCGCCGGACACGGCCAGGTCGTTGACCGTCCCGTTGACCGCGAGATCACCGATGTCCCCGCCCGGAAAGAACAGCGGCGACACCACGTAGGAGTCGGTGGTCAGCGCGACCCGCGACCCGTTCACGTGCAGCTGCGCGGCGTCTTCCAGCGGGTCCAGCAGCACGTTGCTGAACGCGTCGAGGAACACCGCCTCGACCAGGGTCCGGGTCGCTTTCCCCCCGGAGCCGTGCGCCATCGTGATCCGCTCTTCGCGGACCTTGGGCCGGCGCCGCCGGGCCCGGTCGATCCGGTCCAGCACCTGCTGCTCGCGTTCCGCACCGGTGGCTGCCTTGCGCGGTGTGGAGCGGGCCTCGCGCTCGTGTTCGCGCAGTGCCTCGTCCACCCAGGTCGCCCCGTCGGTCATGAGATGCTCACCTCCACCACGCGGCGGCGGTGCAGCCGGCCGAAGTTGTAGTAGGCGGCGCAGGCGCCCTCGGGGGACACCATGCAGGTGCCGATCGGTGTCTCCGGCGTGCACGCGGTGCCGAACACCTTGCACTCCCACGGTTTGAGCACGCCCTTGAGTACCTCACCACACTGGCAGGCCTTGGGGTCGGCCACCCGCACCCCCGGCACCTGGAAGAGCAGTTCGGCGTCGAACGCGGCGTAGTCCGGGCGCATCCGCATGGCGGACTGCGAGATGAAGCCGAGCCCGCGCCATTCGAAGTACGGCCGCAGCTCCATGACCTGGGTAATCGCCTTGAGCGCAGCCAGGTTGCCGTCCCAGGGCACCACCCGGGTGTACTGGTTCTCCACTTCGGCGCGGCCTTCGGACAACTGCACCATCAGCAGGTAGATCGACTGCAGGATGTCCAGCGGCTCGAAGCCGGCCACCACGACCGGCTTGCCGTAGTCCCGGGCGATGAACTCGTACGGGCGGCAGCCGATGATGGTGGACACGTGACCCGGGCCGATGAAGCCGTCCAGCCGCAGATCGGGGGAGTCCAGGATGGCCTTGATGGCCGGGATGATCGTGACGTGGTTGCAGAACACCGAGAAGTTCGTCAGGCCTTCGGCGGCCGCGCGGAGCACGGTCATCGCGGTGGACGGGGTGGTGGTCTCGAAGCCGATGGCCATGAACACGACCCGCTTGTCCGGGTTCTGCCGGGCGATCTTCAGCGAGTCCAGCGGTGAGTACACCATGCGGATGTCGGTGCCCTGCG
>DASXIN010000189.1:0-61908 GCA_036497945.1 Streptosporangiaceae bacterium
GGGAGGACCGCGAGGCCACATTCCTGATCGGCGGGGACGCGTGCACCCGGCGCTGCGACTTCTGCCAGATCGCCACCTGGAAGCCGGAGCCGCTGGACACCGGCGAGCCGCGCCGGGTGGCCGAGTCGGTGGCCACTATGGGCCTGCGCTACGCCACGGTGACCGGGGTGGCCCGGGATGACCTGCCCGACGGTGGTGCCTGGCTGTACGCACAGACCGTGCACGAAATCCACGCGGCGGTGCCCGGGTGCGGCGTGGAACTGCTGATCCCGGACTTCAACGCGGATGACGACAAGCTGGCGCCGGTGTTCGCCGCCCGGCCGGAGGTGCTGGCGCACAACATCGAGACCGTGCCCCGGATCTTCAAGCGGATCCGGCCCGGTTTCCGCTACGAGCGTTCGCTGGACGTGCTGGCCAAGGCCCGGGCGGCCGGCCTGATCACCAAGTCCAACCTGATCCTCGGGCTGGGCGAGGCGCCGGACGAGATCACCGAGGCGATGACCGACCTGCGTTCGGCCGGCTGCGAACTGCTCACCATCACCCAGTACCTGCGCCCGTCACCGCGGCATCACCCGGTCGACCGGTGGGTGCCGCCCGCTGAGTTCGAGCAGCTCCGCGACGAGGCGCTGGGGCTGGGCTTCTCCGGCGTGATGTCCGGGCCGCTGGTCCGGTCGTCCTACCGGGCCGGGCGGTTGTACCGCGAAGCCATGGCGCGCCGGGCCGAACCGGGTACCGCGGTTTCCCAGTTGGCCCGCTGACTCGTATCCTGCCCTCCATGGCGAACAAGGCCGCAGGCTCGGCAAATCGGAAGGACGGCCCGGACGGCGTTCCTCCGGGCCGCATCAAGCAGATCCGCATGGTCGCGGGGATCGTCCGCGAGCAAAACCCCCGGGCGCTCCCGCTCATCGCGCTGACCGCCGTCGGCATCATCGGCGTAGCTGTGCTGGTCGGGCTGCTCACCGGGCTGGCCGGCCTGCTCATCCCGCTCGGCGTACTGCTCGGGCTGGCGGCCGCCATGCTGTTGTTCGGCCGGTTCGCCCAGTCCGCGCAGTACGCGACGGTGGAGGGGCAGCCCGGCGCGGCCGCCGCCATCCTGCAGAGCATGCGTGGCGGCTGGACGGTCACCCCGGCGGTGGCCGCCAACCGGAACATGGACGTGGTGCATCGCGCGGTGGGCAAGCCCGGCGTCGTACTGGTCGGCGAGGGCTCACCGAACCGGCTGCCGGGCCTGCTCGCGGCGGAGAAGAAGCGGATCTCCCGGGTGGCCGACACCTACATCTACGACTTCCAGGTCGGCAACGAAGAAGGCCAGGTGCCGATCAGGAAGCTGCAGCGGAAGATCATGCGGCTGCCGCGTAACCTGCGCGGCTCCGAGGTGTCCGAGCTCAACTACCGGCTCAAGGCGCTGCCCCAGTCGCTGCAGATGCCGAAGGGCCCGATGCCCAAGTCCGGCCGGATGCCGCGCCCACCCCGGCCGCGGACGCGCTAGGCCCTGAGCACGATCGTGTTGGCCGCGCGGTCGTGCAGGCCGCGCAGGTCCCGGTCGGTGACCAGCGGCGGCAGCACGCAGAGCAGCAGCAGGGTACGGACCAGCGACCAGCGGAAGCCGACCGGCCGCCCGTCCAGCCGGGCGACCCGGATGCTGCACACCCGCTTGCCGATGGTGAACCCGGTCAGCGCGGTCAGCACCCAGACCTGCACCGCGAAGATGAACAGGGTGATCACGGTCACGTCGCTGTGCCCGAAAAAAGCACGCGCGATGACCACGCTGAGCAGCCAGTCGATCAGCAGCGCGAGCAGCCGGCGGCCCATTCCCGCCACCGACCTGGGGCCCTGTTCCGGCAGCCCGAACCGTTCGCCGGGGTACTTCTGCTCGCCTGGGGTGCCCATGCCGGGCAGCAGGATCCCGCTCCACCGTCGCTCGCTCACCCTGCCACCGTACCGCCCGTCATGGCCGCGTACCGCCTGGCCCAGGCGCGCCGCGGCAGCCAGGCGTAACACGTGTGAAACACTAGAGACACGGCTCGGTAATCGCGGGGAACTAGCCTCCGAAGCGTTCCTGCCGCAGGCAGACCCCCCATGCGGCCAGATCTGCGTGGCCGCCTTCGCGTGGCCGTCAGCCGCGGCAGCCCGGGAGGCAACACCAGTGTCAGCTCCGTTCAGGGAGGGTTGATGTTCCAGAACGCCGACGAGGTACTGCAGTTCATCGGCGATAAAAAGATTGAGTTCGTCGACGTCAGGTTCTGTGACCTGCCGGGGACCATGCAGCACTTCACGGTGCCGGTCGAGTCGTTCGACGAGAAGGTCTTCACCGAGGGCCGCATGTTCGACGGTTCCTCGATCCGTGGCTTCCAGCAGATCCACGAGTCGGACATGCTGCTGCTGCCGGACCCGGCGACCGCTTATGTGGACCCATTCCGCCAGCACTCCACCCTGAACCTCACGTTCTTTGTGCACGACCCGCTGACCGGCGAGCCGTACACCCGGGACCCGCGCAACATCGCGCGCAAGGCGGAGACGTTCCTCAAGGGCAGCGGGATCGCGGACACCGCGTTCTTCGGCCCGGAGGCGGAGTTCTACATCTTCGACTCGGTGCGCTACGACACCGGGGCCAACTCCGGCTACTACTACATCGACTCGGTCGAGGGCGCGTGGAACACCGGCCGCGACGAGGAAGGCGGGAACCTGGGCTCCAAGCCGCCGTACAAGGGCGGCTACTTCCCGACTCCCCCGGTGGACCACTACACCGACCTGCGCTCGGCCATGGCCAGGGCGCTGATCGACGTCGGCATCACGGTGGAGATGCAGCACCACGAGGTAGGCACGGCCGGCCAGGCGGAGATCGACATCCTGTTCGCCCCGCTGCTGCACCAGGCCGACAACCTGATGCTCTACAAGTACGTGATCAAGAGCGTGGCCCGGGCCGCGGGCAAGACGGTCACGTTCATGCCCAAGCCGATCTTCGGTGACAACGGCTCCGGCATGCACTGCCACCAGAGCCTGTGGAAGGACGGCTCACCGCTGTTCTACGACGAGGTCGGCTACGCGGGCCTGTCCGACACGGGCCGGTACTACGTGGGCGGCCTGCTCAAGCACGCGCCCACGCTGCTGGCGTTCACCAACCCGACGGTGAACTCCTACCACCGCCTGGTGCCGGGCTTCGAGGCGCCGGTCAACCTGGTGTACTCGCAGCGGAACCGGTCGGCCTGTGTGCGCATCCCGATCACCGGCTCGAATCCCAAGGCCAAGCGGCTGGAGTTCCGGGTGCCGGACCCGTCAGCCAACCCGTACCTGGCCTTCTCGGCCATGATGATGGCCGGCATCGACGGCATCAAGAACAAGATCGAGCCGCACGAGCCGGTGGACAAGGACCTGTACGAGCTGCCGCCGGACGAGGCGTCGGCTATCCCGCAGGTGCCCGGGTCGCTCGAGGCGGTGCTCGACGCCCTCGAGGCGGATCACGACTACCTGCTCGAAGGCGGCGTGTTCACCCAGGACCTGGTCGAGACCTGGATCGACTACAAGCGGTCCAACGAACTCGACCCGGTCCGGCTGCGCCCGACGCCACACGAGTTCGCCATGTACTTCGACGTGTGAGCGAAGTCACCGGCAGCTGAGCACGACCGCAAGGCCGCCGGCCCGCCACCCTCCCAGGGGCGGGCCGGCGGCCTTCGCGTTTGCCCGGACGGCACCAGGTGGTCACCGGCACCGGGCAGGATGGGTCAGTCAGGCCGCACAAGCCGAGCTACCGGGGCGGGGGATGAACCACGACGAGCCGATCACGCTGGCCAGCCTGAACCTGCACGGCGGGC
Source organism: Streptosporangiaceae bacterium (assembly GCA_036497945.1). Lineage (GTDB taxonomy): Bacteria > Actinomycetota > Actinomycetes > Streptosporangiales > Streptosporangiaceae > RYN-230. The sequence continues at coordinate 3,813 of DASXIN010000189.1, forward strand.
TGACCGCCCGGGGCGTGCCGTTCGACGTCGCGGAGGCCTGCCACCGGGTGAAGGCCGACGTGATCACCCTGCAGGAAGTGTGGCGGCCAGCGGCACAGCCGGACGAGGTGACCGCGGTGGCGGCGGCGCTGGGCGCGCAGGTACGGCACCGCGGCCTGGCCCGGAACACCAACCGGGCCCGGCTCGGCGTGGGCACCGACACCGGGTCGGGCAGCTGGGGCCTGGCCGTGCTGTCCCTGCTGCCGATCACCGGCTATCAGGAGATCGAGCTGAGCCACGTCCCGGGTGACCGGATCAGCCGCGCCGCACAGGTCATCACGCTGACCATGCCGGGCGGCGCCGCGCTCCGCGTGGTGAACACGCACCTGACCCACCGGTTCACCAGCCCGGTCCAGCTCGCGCTGCTGACCCGCCGGCTGGTGGCTGGGCCGCAGCTGCCCACAGTGATCGTCGGTGACCTGAACATGCCGCGCGTGCTCACCAGGGCCGCGGCCGGGTATCGCGCGACCGTGCGCGGCCGGACCTACCCGGCCGGCCGGCCGTGGATCCAGCTGGACCAGCTGCTCATCCGCGGCCCGGTCCGGGTGTCCGGTGCGGAGGTGGCCGACCCGGTCGGGTCGGATCACCTGCCGATCCGGGCTCAGCTCAGCGTGCGCTGACCCGGCTCGGCCCCGCTCAGCCCGGCCCGGCTCAGCCCGGCTCGGACCCGGACACCACCCGGGCCAGCCCAGTGATGGTGGACCGGGACAGCACGTGCACGGTGCGCGCGGCCGGTGATTTGCGCAGCGCATGCCGGGGCAACCGGACCCGCAGCGCGCCGGGCTGGACCTCGAAGACCACCGGCGACGTCATCCGGAGCGCCTCCCCGTCCACGCCGATCTCCACCTCGGCGGCGGAGGTGATCTCGAACCGGGGTGCGCTCCACTCCATCCAGCCCGGGTACCGGCTCGCCTGGCCGAGCGCCTGCAGAGCGAAGAACGCGTTGGCGCCGGCCGCGTCGCTGATGGTGACGGCCACGATGCCGAGCAGCCCGGTGTCCAGCCGCTCCCGGGTGCCTGCGCCGCCTTCCATAGGCACCAGCTGGTAGGGGTTGTTGGAGATCAGGATGAGCTGCGCGGTGTGGTGCTCCTCCCCGCCCGGCCCGGTGAAGCACAGGTCGAGCGGGTCGGCGGCCGGGCCGAGCAGGTCGGGCAGCATGGTCGCGGCGGTACGCAGCTTGGCGTCCCGGTATTCGGGTGACTGGACGACCTTCGCGTACAGCCCGAGTGAGGCGTTGTTCACGAACGTGCGCCCGTTCACCGTGGCCAGGTCGATCCGCTGCTCCACCCCGTCCGCGAACGCGTCCAGCGCGCCGACCACGTCATCCCGGTTCAGGCCCAGGTCTAGGGCGAAGTGGTTGCGGGTGCCGGCCGGGACGCACACGTACGGGACGCCAGCCTGGGCGGCGACCGAGGCGACCAGCGCCTGCGAGCCGTCGCCGCCGGCCATGCCGATGGCGTCCGCGCCCTGGCCGACCGCGTCCTCGGCCAGCTGGCGCAGGTCGTCACCCGGCGTGAGCAGGACCGGCTCGATCCCCCGGCGGCGACACTCGTCGGCCAGCTTGAACCGCTCGGCCTTCCCGCCGCCGGACTTGGGATTCATGATCAGCACCGGGCGCTCGGCGTGGTGCGCCCGCTTGGCCCGCGCCGACTCCGAGCGCAGCGCCCGTTCGGTGCGGCGCAGCGCGTACCGCGCGGCCAGCACCGACAGCGCGGCGAGCACGGCGATGATCAGCAGGAGCGGCCAGTTGATGTCCGCGAAGAACAGCCCCGCGATGGTGCCGGCCAGGGCCAGCACGGCCACGCACAGCGCGATGACCCGGCGCACCCCGCGCCGGGACACCACGTACCAGCCGCTGGTCACACAGATCAGCAGTCCGGCCGCGACGATCAGGACGGCCAGCAGGTGCAGCGCGATGCCGATCAGGCTGAACCCGACGGCGGCGATCAGCGAAACCAGCGCGCCGACCGCGGACGCCCGCTCCCCCACCGTCGGCCGGTCTGGGGCGCCGGCGTCGGCGCGTCGCGCCACCGCGGTATCCGGATGATCGGGCCCAGTCTCGTGCCCTGCCGCGCGATCGGTCACCCGCACCCCCCGGTACGAGATCATCGGCCCGCGGGCGGCCCCGTGTCCCGCAGTACTGCCGTGTTATTTGGGTGTTAGCATACGCCCGTGGCGGAACAGGAGGCAGAGCGTCAGGCTGCGATGGAGAGTGTCGCGGACTGGCTGGCCAGCCTGGTCGGTGAGTACGGCGGCCCGCTCCGGCGCCGGCTGGTGGACTCGATCCGGCAGCTCGGCGACGTGGACCGGGCCACCTATGACGCCATCGCCACCACCCCGACCCCGGCGCTGGACGAGCCGCTGCGGCGGCTGTCCCGGGCGGCCGACAAGTCCCGGCTCTGGCTGGCCATCGCGGCCGGGCTGGCCATCGGCGGCGGCACCGCGGGCCGCCGCGCCGCGCTGGCTGGCACGCTGGCCATCGGGGCCACCTCGGCGCTGGTCAACCTGGGTATCAAGCCGGTGTCGTTCCGGACCAGGCCAGACCGGGCCCAGGCCGGTGTGCCGGGCCAGCGGTACGTCAAGATGCCCGGCTCCACGTCCTTCCCGTCCGGCCACTCCGCGTCGGCCTTCGCGTTCGCCACCGCGATCAGCCGGGACCGGCCCTGGACCGGGCTGGCCTGCGGCTTCCTGGCCGCGGCGGTGGCCTACTCGCGGGTGCACACCGGGGTGCACTACCCGGGGGACGCTGTGGTCGGCTCGCTGATCGGCGCCAGCACCGGCCTGGCCGTGGCCGGACTACTCGACCACGGATCGCACCGCGGTTAGCTCATAGCGCCGGTGCCGGTGCGAACACCGGCGGCAGCGGGGTTCCGACCTGGCTCGAATCTACTTCGACGATCTCTGGCCGCATGGGCCTCAGTCTTCGCCGCCCGCCTCTGCCCCGGTGTCCAGTTGCGCCTGTGCCTGCACATCGGCATGCTGGTGAACCGCATAGCTGGCGCTGGCCAGCATCATCTGGGCGGCACCCAGCCGCATAGCCGCGTCGTGCATGTCACGGGCCATCACCTCGCCGGCACCCTTGATGTTGAGCATGCAATCGTCCATGATCCGGTGTACGTCGAGCGGATCGCTCATCCCATCCTCCTCGTCAGCCCGGGTAACGCACGCCCGAGGGCGTCCGGCTGCGGCCAGGGAGTGCGCACATCCGGCGGACCGATCTGGCACACCCGCCGAGTATTGCTGCGCCGCCGGCCGCAGCACAACGTCAAGGCAGCTAGCCGCTCCAGACTCCCGCCGAACGGGTGATGTGGGACTAGCAGCCTTGACGGTGTGCGCCGCCGGTGGCGCGGCCAGGGTAGAGATGCGTAGCGCGGCAGCCCCTCTTCGGGGAAGGAGTTGGCTGGCTATGAGTGGTCCCATCTCGCGAGGCTTCCATGGCTTGCGCCGCACCCCGGCCGGGGCGGAGGGACGGGTACCGCCAGGTCAGTATGTGACCGACGACTTCCCGGTGCTGTCGGCCGGGCCGACGCCGCACACCCCCCTGGACCAGTGGACGTTCTCCATCACGCAGGGCGGCGAGACGGAGAAGTCCTGGACGTGGGGGGAATTGCAGGGACTGCCAGCCGAGACCGTCACCAGGGACATCCACTGCGTCACCCGCTGGTCCAAGCTCAATACCGAGTGGCGGGGCGTATCGGTGGACACGCTGCTGGACCAGGCTGGGGGCGATGCCCCGTATGTGCTGGCGTTCTGCGACGGCGGCTACACCACCAACCTGCCCATCGAGGACGTCACCGGCGGTCAGGCGTGGGTGGCGTTCAGCTACGACGGCGGCCCGCTGGAGTCCGAGCATGGCGGCCCGGCCCGGCTGCTGGTGCCGCACCTGTACTTCTGGAAGAGCGCCAAGTGGGTGCGCGGCCTCGACCTGCGTGACGAGAACGAGCCTGGTTTCTGGGAGACCTACGGCTATCACATGTACGGGGACCCATGGAAGGAACAGCGGTACGCAGGCGACTGACCTGGCAGGCCGCAACCGTCACCTCTCTCACCCGCGAGACAGCATCGGTGGTCACCATCGAGCTGGACCCGCCGGACTGGCCCGGCCACCGCGCTGGGCAACACTTGGACGTACGGCTGACCGCTGAAGATGGCTACATCGCCGAGCGGTCCTACTCGATCGCCTCCGCGCCCGGCGAACCGCTGGCCATCACGGTGGAGCGGCTCGAGAACGGCGAGGTCTCGCCCTACCTGACCCAGGAACTCCGGGCCGGCGACGAGCTGGAGCTGCGCGGCCCGATCGGCGGGTACTTCGTGTGGGGGCCCGGCGACCGCAGCCCGCTGCTGCTGCTGGCAGGCGGGTCGGGCGTCGTCCCGCTGCGGTCCATCCTGCGGGACCGCAGCAGCACCGGCAGCGATGCCCGGGCGCGCCTGCTGTATTCCGCCCGCACGCTGGCCGACGTGATCTACCGCGCTGAGCTGGATCGGTACCACAACGGCGCAGAGGTGATCTACACGCTGACCCGCGCTCAGCCGCCCGGCTGGACCGGGCACAGCGGCCGGGTGGACGCGGCTCTGCTCGCCCAGGTCGCCTGGCCGGCCGGGGCAGATCCGCTGGCCTTCGTCTGCGGGCCGACGAACTTCGTCGAGGCCGTGGCGGCCGGGCTGGTCGACCTCGGCTATCCGCCGGAGCGGGTGAAGACCGAGCGGTTCGGGGCGACAGGAGGACGCTGATGGACGCACTGGACGGCAACGCGATCGGCGGCCTGCTCATCGACGCTTTCAGCACCGAGATGACCGCCGCGATCAGCACCTGCGGCACCTGCGGGGCGATCAGGCCGGTGGCCGAGCTGGTCGTCTACCGGCAGGCGCCCGGCACCGTCGTCCGCTGCCGGACCTGCGGTAGTGTACTCATGGTGTTCGTCACGGTACGCGGTGTCATCTGCGCCGACCTGACCGGGCTGGCCAGCCTGAGTCAACCGGAACCGGCCTAGATAAGGAACAAGGAAGGGATGGCTGCCGCTGACGGGACGGGCGTTGTGTCCCTGGCGCCTGCGGGAACGTGCCTGTCAGAGCCGGACCTCCTTCGAGGCTGTGCAGCGGGAGGGCTGGAGCCCGGACCGCCGGGCCTACGTCCAGCACCTCGGCGGCACCACCCTGGACGCGTCGCTCCTGGTGATGCCCTTGGTCAAGTTCGCCGGCCGGAGCGACCCTCGGTTCCTGTCCACCCTGGACCGGATCGGCGAGGAGCTGGCCAGCGACAACCTGGTCCGGCGCTACGAGCCTGACGGCTCGGATGGGCTGCCCGGCAGCGAGGGCACGTTCAACTTGTGCTCGTTCTGGTACGTGGAGGCGCTGACCCGGGCCGGCCGCATCGCCGAGGGCCAGTACGTCTTCGAAAAAATGCTCACCTACGCCAACCATGTGGGCCTGTTCGCCGAGGAGATCGGCCCGGCCGGCGAGGCGCTGGGCAACTTCCCGCAGGCCTTCACCCACCTCGCCCTGATCAGCGCCGCCTGCAACCTCGACCGGGCGCTGTCGGGCGAGTCGCCCGTAACCTCCACCATTAAAGATCTTTAGGCGGCGGCGATCTGGCCGTCTTCCAGGCGGAGTGAGACGTCCGCGATGTCCAGGAACGCCGGGTCGTGCGTGGCGACCAATGCGGTGACGCCCTCGGTGCGGACCACGGCGCGGATCAGCCGCATGATCTGCCGGCCAGTCTCCGAGTCGAGCTGCCCGGTGGGCTCGTCGGCGATGAGCAGTTGCGGGCGGCCGGCCAGGGCCCGGGCGATGGCCACCCGCTGCTGCTGCCCGCCGGACAGCTCGCCGGGCCGCTGCTTCGCGTGCTCCCCCAGGCCGACGATGTCCAGCATGGTCCGCACCCGGTCCTCCCGGTCCCGCGGGTCAGCGCCGGCGATGCGCAACGGGATGCCGACATTCTCGGCCGCGGACAGGATCGGGATGAGCCCGAACGACTGGAAGATGAACGCCACCGAGGACCGGCGCATCAGCGTGCGCTCCCGCTCCCCCATAGCGGCCACGTCCCGGCCGTCGATACGCACCGTCCCGGTGTCCGGCCGGTCCAGCCCGCCAATGATGTTGAGCAGCGTGGTCTTGCCCGACCCGGACCGGCCGGACAGCGCGACCAGCTGGCCCCGCTCGATGGTTAGCGAGACCCCGCGCAGCGCGTGCACGGCCGCCGCGCCGGTGCCGAACGTCCGGGTGACCCCGCTGACCTTGGCCAGCACCGGGTCCGGCGCGGGTTCGGCCGTCGCCGCCGCCCCGCTCCCCGGATGCTGGCCCGCCGGCGGCTGGCTCATCTGGGCTGTCCTCTCCCTGACGCTGGCTGGCCATGCGGCAGCACATGCGGGATCACATTGTTCCCTACCGCCTCGACGCTTGGCCTGCGGCCAAGGTTCCCAGCACGGCTCGCACCGTCCCCAGCGGGCCGGTCAGGCTACGTCGAACTCGCCGTCCTGGACACCCAGGGTGAACGCCTTCCACTCGTCCGGGGTGAAGGTCAGCACCGGGCCGTCCGGATCCTTGGAGTCGCGCATGGTGATCACGTAGTCGCTGCCCTCTTTGGAGCCGGGCACGACCGCGACCTCCACGCAGGCCCCGTTGTTGCCGCCGCTAAAGGAGGACTTGCGCCAGGTGGCGCCAGTCAGGTCCATCCCTCGATCGCCTTCCTCGTCATGTCGGTGTGGGCGCCCGCTGGCCGCGCCGCTGCCTTCAGTATGGCGCACCGGCGCGGGCCGGCCAGGGGTGCTACGTTGCCTCGGTGCGCATCGGGGTGTACGTGGACGGTTTCAACCTGTACTACGGCGGCCGCGGGCTGTGCGGGCGGGGCACTCCCGGCTGGCGCTGGCTGGACCTGCGCGCGCTGTCCACCTCCCTCATCAGCCGGCGAACCAACTGGCCGGACGCCCGGGTGTCCCGGCTGGTCTACTGCACGGCCCGGATCGACGGGCTGAGCAACCCCTCGGGCCAGGCCGACCAGGACGTGTACCTCAAGGCGCTGACCGCGGTGCGCAGCGTGGACCACATCGAGTACGGCAGCTACGTGGCCCGGGTCAAGACCGCCCCGCTGGCGGTCAAGGACAAGACCGGCCGGCCGGAACTGGTCGGGCCGGCCTGGCCGGTGATGGTCCAGGACGGGCAGGGCGGGGTGGTGGACGGCGCGGTGTTCATGGTGTCCTACGCCAACCGGGAGGAGAAGGGCTCCGACGTCAACGTGGCCTCGCACCTGCTGCTCGATGTGCTGGGCGGCGCGGTGGACGGGGCGCTGGTCATCTCCAACGACAGCGACCTGCGCTTCCCGGTCGAGCAGGCCCGGCAGCGGGTGCCGGTCGGCGTGGTCAACCCCTCGCCCAACCACCTGGCCGGCGCGCTGCGCAGCGAGCCGTCGGCAGGTGCGGGCCGGCACTGGTGGGCCCGGCTGAGCTGCGCCGACCTGACCAGCCACCAGCTCCCCGACCCGGCGGGCAAGTACCGCCGGCCGGACGGCTGGTGAGCACAAATCCGGGAAGGATAACCGCAGCGCTGCTGTTAAGATGGGGCGCGTATACCACCCGGCTCCTCGTGGGCCGGGTTTTCTCATGCCGGGGCCAGTTTGCTCAGCCGCCCGGGACCCCGTGCCGGTCCCGGATCAGGGCCAGCGGCGGCAGGCCGGCCAGCTGGCTGCTTTCCCGGGTCAGGTGCGCCTGGTCGGCGTAGCCGGTCTGCGCGGCCAGGCAGGCCAGATCGGCCGCGGCCGGCGCGGCGTCGACCCGGGACACGAACCGGCGGAACCGCAGCACCCGGCGGAGCAGCGCCGGCCCGTAGCCGACCGCGGCGCAGCACCGCCGGTTCAGCTGCCGCTCGCTGATGGCCAGCTCCCGGGCCACCTGCTGGACCTGCGCATCGGGCCGGGACAGCCGCTGGGCGGCCAGCACGACCAGCGGGTCCGGCGGGGCGCTGGTCACCAGTTCCCCGGCCAGCCGGACCAGGTGGCGCAGCGCGACGTCCGGGCTGAGCCCGCCAGGCACCTCGGCGGCCAGCCGGGCGCCGAGGCCCCGGGGCAGCTCGGCCCGCAGGTCACCCGGCCCCGGCCGCTGATCGAGCAGCCCGGTCAGCGGCCGGCCCAGCGCCGGTCCGCCCGCGCCGGGCCGCAGCCGTACCCCGGCCAGCACGCTGCCCGGCGGCATCGGCATGATCACCGGCCCGGTGTCCGGCCCGGCCAGGAACACGCCGATGCCGCGCTGCCAGATGAGATCCACGCAGGCGTCCGGCAGCACACGGGTGGGCGGCGCTCCATCCGGTGGAGTCACCCCCACCCAGACGCACGACACGGCGTGGGCGAGCGCGGCGGGGGGCGCGACCTCGCGGTATCCCGGCGACCAGTCCACGGTACGAGTCTGGCATGGCCCGCCGACAGTTGGCCGATTCGTTCAAGCCGCCGGCCACGAGCAGGCGCGATGATGACCGGATGACCTCAGCAGATTTCGAGGCCGCAGCCCAGTTCCTAGCCAGCACCGGCCGGGTCCTGGATCGCCGCCGGTTCGGCCGGCTGTTCGGCACGGATGGCCCGGAGCCGGTGCGCGACGCGGTCGCCGCTTACCGCAACCCGGACGGTGGGTTCGGCCACGCACTGGAACCGGACGGCCGGTGCCCGGGCAGCCAGCCGCTGGCCATCGCGCTGGCCCTGACCACCCTGGACGAGGCTGGCGCGTGGGACGACGACCTGGTCCAGGGCGCCTGCGGGTGGCTGGAGCGGCACGCGCCCGCGGCGGGCGGCGCGGTGGCGTTCGACCCGTCCATCGAGGGCTGGCCACACGCCCCCTGGTGGGCCCCCGAGGCCGGGCAGCCGCCCGCGATCAGCACGACCGGCCTGCTGGCCGGGGCGCTGCATGCCCGGCGGGCCCGGCATCCGTGGCTGGACCGGGCCACCGGGCTGATGTGGGCCATGATCAGCGAACTGACCACGACCAGCCCGTACGACATGCGCGGGGTGATGTACTTCCTGGACCGGGTGCCGGACCGGGACCGGGCGGTCAAGGCGTTCGGCCAGTGCGGCCCGCTGATCCTCGACCAGGGCCTGGTCACCCTGGACCCGGCCACGCCCGGGGAGATCCACACCCCGCTGGACTTCGCCCCGCTGCCCGGCTCGCTGGCCCGCCGCCTGTTCCGGCCGGAAGTCATCGAGGCGCACCTGGACCACCTGGCCGCCGCGCAGCAGGACGACGGTGGCTGGATGTTCAACTGGCCGACCTGGTCGCCGGCCGCGGCGGCCGACTGGCGCGGCTCCATCACCGTCGACGCGCTGCGCCTGCTGCGCGGCAACGGACGATGCTGATCAACGCCCGGGCCGGGCCACTGCCGCCGATCCCGCGGGCACTAGCCGGGAACACCGACCCGGCCTGCGGCCAGTACGTCCGGGGGCCATGGTGACACCCGAGAGTTCAGCGGGCGTTCAGCCATAGAAAAGCCGTTCCATCACGGCGCGGGCCCGGCGTGCGGTCCGCCGGTAGTCCTCGACCAGGTCCTGGCTTGCGTCCGGCGGATAGCCGAGGATGCGGGCCACCGCGGCCAGCTCGGCCTGCTTGGCGGGCAGCACGTCGGAGGCGCGGCCGCGGAGCAGCACCACCGCGTTGCGTATCCGGGTGGCCAGCCGCCACGAGGCGGCCAGCACGGCCGCGTCCACGGCGCCGATCAGGCCGGCCTGCTCGGCCGCGGCCAGCGCGGCCAGGGTCTGCGTGCTGCGCAGCCCCGGCACGTCGTGCGCGTGGCTGAGCTGGAGCAACTGGACCACCCACTCGACGTCGGACAGGCCGCCCGGGCCGAGCTTGAGGTGCAGCGCCGGATCGGTGCCGCGGGGCATCCGCTCGGCTTCCATCCGGGCCTTGAGCCGCCTGATCTCGCGCACCGACGCCTGGTCGATACCGCCCGCCGGGTAGCGGTACTCGTCGGCCAGCGCGTTGAACCGGCGGCCCAGGTCCCGGTCGCCCGCGGCGGGTTCCGCCCGGAGCAGCGCCTGCGCCTCCCACGCCAGCGACCAGCGCTCGTAGTAGGCCCGGTAGGCGGCCAGGGTGCGGACCAGCGGGCCCTGGCGGCCCTCCGGGCGCAGCGACGGGTCGACGACCAGCGGCGGGTCCGGCGCCGGCTGGGCCAGCAGCCGGCGCAGCTCCTCGGCCACCGCGTGCGCGGCCCGGGCCGCGGCCTGCTCGCCGGCACTGCGCAGCGGGTCGTGCACGAACATCACGTCGGCGTCGCTGCCGTAGCCGGTCTCCCGGCCGCCGAAGCGGCCCATCGCGACCACGCAGATCCGGGTGGGCAGCGGCCCGTCGTCCCGTTCCACCCGGCCGATCGCCGCGTCCAGCGCACCGCCGATGGTGACCGCGGTGATCACGGTGAGCGCCTCGCCGGTCTCCTCGACCGTGGTCAGCCCGAGCAGGTCGGCGGCGGCGGTGCGGAGCAGCTCGCGGCGGCGCAGCGCGCGGACCGCCTGGGCCGCCGCGTCGGCCGTGCCGTGCCGGCTCACCACCGCGGCCGCCTCGGCGTGCAGCGCGGCGGCGGGCCGCGGCTGCAGCTGCTCATCGGAGCCGAGCAGCGCCACCGCTTCCGGCGCGCGCATCAGCAGATCGGTGGCGTACCGGCTGGAGGCGAGCAGCCGGGCCATCCGGCGGGCCACGTTGGTGTCATCCCGGAGCAGCCGCAGGTACCACGGCGAATCCCCGAGTGCGTCGCTGACCTGTCGGAACGCGAGCAGCCCGGCGTCCGGCTGGGCGGCGTCGGCGAACCACTCCAGGAGCACCGGCAGCAGGGTGCGCTGGATGGCCGCGCGCCGGGAGACGCCTGAGGTCAGCGCCTCGATGTGGCGCAGCGCGCCGTCCGGGTCCAGGTAGCCGAGCGCTTCCAGCCGGGCCCCGGCTTCCGCCCGGGTGAGCCGGACCGCGTCGCTGGGCAGCCGGGCGACCGCGTCCAGCAGCGGGCGGTAGAACAGCTTCTCGTGCAGCCGGCGGGCTTCCCGGGCGTGCTGCCGCCACTGCGCCATCAGGTCGGCGGCCGGGTCGGACCGGGCCGGTGCGGCGGGAACGGTGCGGCCGTTGCGGGTCGCGGCCCGGCGCAGCGCGCGGCCGAGGCGGCGCAGCGCGTCGGGATCTTCTGGCAGGGTGTGCGTGCGGCGCAACTGGCGGAGCTGGAGCAGGTGCTCCACGGTGCGCAGGAACCGGTAGGCGTCGGCCATGGTGGCCGCGTCCTCGCGGCCCACGTAGCCGCCCCGGGCCAGCGCGGCCAGGGCGGGCAGGGTACCCGGCTCGCGCAGCGACTCGTCGGTCCGGCCGTGCACCAGCTGGAGCAGCTGCACCGCGAACTCGATGTCGCGCAGCCCGCCGGGGCCGAGCTTGAGCTGGCGGGCGGCCTCGCTGGCGGGCAGGTTGCCGATCACCCGGCGGCGCATGGCCTGCACGTCGGCCACGAAGTTGGGCCGCTGCGCGGCCTGCCAGACCATCGGGCTCAGCGCGTCCAGGTAGGCCTGGCCGAGGTCGAGGTCACCGGCCACCGGCCGGGCCTTGACCAGGGCCTGGAACTCCCACGTCTTGGCCCAGCGCTCGTAGTACACGCGGTGGCTGGCCAGCGTGCGGACCAGCGGGCCGTGCCGGCCCTCCGGGCGCAGGTTGGGGTCAACGGGGAACAGCGCGCCTTCCTGGGTGCTCTGCGAGCAGACCCGGATCAGCCCGGCGGCCAGCCGGGTCGCGGTGCGCAGCGCGGCCGTCTCAGTCTCGGGATCGGCGTCGTCCCCCGTCGCTGCTACGAAGATCACGTCGACGTCGCTCGCGTAGTTCAGCTCGCGGCCGCCGCACTTGCCCATGGCGATCACCGCCAGCCGGGCGGGCGCCGCGTCGGCCGGCTGTTCGGACCGGGCGATGGCCAGCGCCGCCTCCAGCGCCGCGGCGGCCAGGTCGGCCAGCTCGGCGGCGGTCTCGTCCACGGTGACCGCGCCAGTCAGGTCGCGGGCGGCCAGCTGGAGTAGCCGCCGCCGGTAGGCGGCGGGCAGCGCGGTGGCCGGGCTGCCGCCCGGCGTCGCGGCCGGGTCGGCCACCGGTTCCGGGTCATCCGGCTGGGCGCCCACCGCGGCCAGCAGGTCGGCGCGGGCCTCGGCGGCGGTGCCGCCGCGCAGCGCGTCCGGGCCGCTCAGCACGCGCCAGTCGGCCGGGTGCCGGACCAGGTAGTCACCGAGGGCGGCGCTGGCCCCGAGCACCGCGGTGAGCCGGTTGCGCAGCCCGGCGTCGCCCCGCATCGCCTCGGCCAGCTCGGCGTCGCGGGGCATCCGGGTCAGCGTGATCAGGGCCAGGTCGGGGTCGGCCGCCGCGGCCAGCGCGGCCAGCAGGTCCGCGTCGGCGCCCTCGGCGTCCAGCGCCAGATCCTCGCTGATCAGCCGCTGCGCCCGGGCGGCGTCCGCGAATCCCATCCGGGCCAGCCGCCCGGCCGGCGTCGTCCTCCGGCGCACGCTCACCCCTGAACGGTAACGGCATGCGGTCCGGTTGGCTCCCCCCGGCGGCCCGGCCCAGTCCCGGCACGGTACGGCGCGGCGAACGGGCCCAGAAAAGCTGGCGCCGGGGCCGTCCGCAGACGGCCCCGGCAGGGGGTGCACCGGGGGGGGTAGGTGCACGAGTTAATAATGCGACCGGCCGGTAACGTCCCGGTAGCGCCACTTAATCCCGCTATTTTCGGGCCCGCTACCTGCGCAAACGTCAGGCACCGACGGCGTGCCCCTGGGTCAGGCCGCGCACCGCGGAGCTCGCCGCGGCGGCCGGGACGCTACCGGGCACCTCGGGCAGCTCGCCGCGCAGCCGGGCCCGGACCTGGTCCGCGTCCGAGTGGTGCAGGTGCTCCAGGATGGCCAGTGCCTGTTCCCAGGCCTGCCGGGCCTGCTCCTGGTCGCGGGCCGCGTGGTAGACGTCGCCCAGGTGAACCAGCATGGTCGTCTGGTAGTACCCGCCGGCCATCCCCTCGATGATGCGCAGCGCGGTGCGGATGTGCGTGATCGCCTCGTCGAAGCGGCCCAGGTGGAACAGCACGTAGCCGACGCTGTCCCAGATGGCGCCCTCGTTCAGCGGGTCACCGCGGCCCCGGCTCATGCTCAGCGCCTGCTCACAGAACTCCAGCGCCTGCTGGTACTCGCCGAGCTGGGCGTGGATATAGCCGACCCCGTTGAGCATCTTGGCCAGGCCCGGCTCGTAGCCCTCCTGGCGGTACAGGGCGAGGGCCAGCTGCGCGTGCCCCAGCGCTTCGGCCAGCCGGCCCTGCTGCTCGGCCAGGATCATGATGTCGTTGTGCGCCCGGGCCTCACCGAGCCGGTCGCCCAGCTCGTGGTGCAGGTCCAGAGCCTGGGTGCAGTACACCCGGGCCTCGGCGAGCAAGCCGAGCCGGTTGTAGGTGGCGCTCAGGTCCCGGTAGACGTGCGCCTGCGCGGCGCGGTCGCCCAGCCGCTTGGCCGCGGCGATCGCGGTGTGCTGGATGGCGACCTGGTCGTGCCAGTACCCTTCACGGTCGAAGAACAGCCACACCGCCCACGGCAGCTGCCAGGCGTAGCTGTCGAAGCCAGCCTCCTCGGCCTGACCGATGGCGGCCAGCAGGACATAGCGTTCGGCCGCGAACCACGCTTGCGCGTCGGCGGCGCAGGTGAGTATCTCGGGGGTGACCACCCCGGGACGGGGCGGCTCGACCGGCAGCTGCGGCCGGAGCGGGTTGAGCAGCCGGGTGCCCGCGCACGCGGTGTGCAGGTAGTGGTCCAGCACCCGGTGCACAGCCTCTTGGCGCAGCTCCTCCGGGTCGCTGGTGCGGGCCAGGTCGGCCGCGTAGGCGCGGAGCAGGTCATGGAACGCGTACCGGCCTGGGGCGTGCTCGGCGATGAGGTGCGCGTCGGCCAGTTCGGCCACCGCCGCCGCGGCCTGGGTGGGCGAGACGGCGGCCAGGCTGGCCGCGGCCGGGATCGTCACATCTGGCCCGGCGTGCAGCCCGAGCAGCCGGAACAGCCGTGCGGCCGGCTCACTCAGCTGCTGGCACGACCAGGAGAACACGGCCCGGATGCTGGCCACCGGGTCCCCGGCGTCCAGCGCGTCCAGCCGGCCCTGCGCATCGGCCAGTTCCCGGGACAGCTCGGTCAGCGGCATCATCGGCCGGGCAGCGGCCCGGGCGGCCACGATGCTCAGCGCCAGCGGCAGCCGGGAACACGACTCGGTCAGCTGGCGGGCCGCGTCCGCCTCCGCGCTCGCCCGCTCGCCCAGCCGGCCAGCCAGCAGTTCCCGCGCCTCGGTGCCGGTCAGCACGTCCAGCGGCAGCAGCTGCGCACCCTCGGTCGCGGCCAGCCCGGGCAGCCGGGCCCGGCTGGTCACCAGGACCAGGCAGGACGGGCTGCCCGGCAGCAGTGGCCGCACCTGGGCGGCGTCCCGCGCGTTGTCCAGGATGACCAGCACCCGCTTTCCCGCCAGCACGCTGCGGTACAGCGCCGCCTGCGCATCCACGCTGTCCGGGATCTGCTCCTCGGTCACCCCGAACGCGCCGAGGAACCAGCGCAGCGCGTCCCCGGCCGCCACCGGCGTACCCGACGGGTCGAACCCGCGCAGGTTCACATACAGCTGCCCGTCCGGGAACTCGGCGGCCGACTGATGCGCCCAGTGCACCGCCAGCGCCGTCTTGCCTGCCCCCGCCGTGCCCCCGATGACCAGCACCCGGACCGCCTCGTCCGACGAGCCCGCCGCCTGCAGCCAGGCCCGCAGCTCGGCCAGCTGCGCGGTCCGCCCAGCGAAGTGCGCCACCCCGGCGGGCAGCTGGCGCGGCACGACCGGTGTGGCCGCCGGGCGGTCCGCGGCACCGGCCGCCCGCTTGGCGGCCCGGCCGACTGACCCCGGCGGGCCGGCTGGCCCATCGCCCGCCGCATCGTCCGCCCCGCCCGCCTGCGCCGCGCCTGCGGATGTCGTGCCCCCGGGTGCGGCGCCCGCGGGGGCCGTGGCGCCGCGCAGCGCGCCGCGCCGGGTGCTCCGGGTGCCGGTGCGCGGCTCGCCCGCCGCCGCTGGCCCGCGAGCCGCACTGGCTGGCTTGGGCCGGCCCGGGCCTGCCGTCTGGGACGGCTCCCGGCTGGGCCGCGCGCTGCCCGGCTGAGTACTGCCCGGCTGCGTTCTGCCCGGGCGGGCGCTGGGCGGCTGGGCGCGGTCCGGGCCCGCGTCGGCTGACCGGGACGCGGCCGGCTCCGCCGGGCTCCCGGCCACCCGGAAGCTGGCCAGGGTGGGGCCCGGGGCAGCCAGGCCGGGATCGCCGGCCAGGATGCCCGCCTGCAGGTCGCGCAGTTCCCGGCCCGGTTCGACACCCAGCTCGTCGACCAGCATCCGGCGGGTGCGCTGGTAGGCGGCGAGCGCCTCGGCCTGCCGCCCGCACCGGTACAGCGCCAGCATGAGCTGCGCGTGGAAGCGCTCCCGCCATGGGTGGTCCACGGCCAGCTGGGTCAGCTCACCGACCAGCTCGGAGTGCCGCCCCTGGGCCAGACCAGCGTCCATCCGCCATTCCTGGGCCTGCATCCGCAGCGCGTCGAGCCGGGGCACCTCGGCGGTGATCAGGACGTTCGACGGCACGTCCACCAGCGGACTGCCGCGCCACAAGGCCAGCGCCTCGCTGAGCACCTCCCAGGCCGCCTGGGTGCCGGCGGCCGCGGCGCCGCGCCCGACCGCTTCGCCGCCGCGGGCGCACAGCGTGGTGAACCACAGCGCGTCGACCTCGTCCGGCTCCGCTTCCAGCGCGTAGCCGGGATCACGGGTCACGATCCGGCGCCCGGCCACCGGGCCGAGTATCTGCCGGAGCCGCTTCACGTAGTTGCGGATGGCCACCCGGGCGCCGGACGGGGGCGTGCCGTCCCAGATGAACTCGGCCAGCTCGTCGTAGGAGGCAACCTGCCCAGCCCGGAGCGCCAGCGCGGCCAGGATCACCCGCTGTTTCGGCGCTGGGACGACTACGTCCGCGCCATCAGCCCGAACCAGTAATGGCCCGAGCACGCCCACCCAGAACACGCTGCCCCTAACCCCGATCCCTGTCGCGGCCCGCCACCGCCCCAGCCCTGGTTAGCCCCCATAGCACTGACTCACCGTTTACCCCCCATAGCACTGACCCACCGTCACAGCACCGGCAGGTACCGGTCCAACTCGAACTGGGTGACCTGATGCCGGTACTCGCGCCACTCGGCGCGCTTGTTACGCAAGAAGAAGTCGAAGACGTGCTCGCCGAGAGCCTCGGCTACCAGTTCGCTGTCCTGCATCGCCGTGATCGCCTCATCCAGGCTCTGCGGTAGCGGCGAGATGCCCAGTGCGCGCCGCTCGGCCGAGGTGAGCGCCCAGACGTCATCCTCCGCGCCGGGCGGCAACTCGTAGCCGGCCTCGATTCCTTTCAGACCTGCTTCCAGGATCACCGCGAACGCAAGGTAAGGGTTGCACGCCGAGTCTACCGAGCGGAACTCGACACGGGTGGCATTTCCCTTGTGCGGCTTGTACATGGGGACCCGGACCAGAGCCGACCGGTTGTTGTGCCCCCAGCAAATGTAGGCGGGCGCCTCTCCGCCTGCACCGGCGGTAACTTCCGCCGCGCCCCACAGCCGCTTATAAGAGTTGACCCACTGGTTACAGACCGCAGTGATCTCCGCCGCGTGCCGGAGCAGGCCGGCGATGAACGCCCGGCCGAGCTTGGACAGCTGGAATTCGGCACCCGGTTCGTAGAACACATTGCGGTCACCCTCGAACAGCGACATATGGGTGTGCATACCGGAGCCGGGGAACTCGGTGAACGGCTTCGGCATAAAGGACGCGTACACCCCTTGCTGAAGTGCCACCTCCTTCATGACCAGCCGGAACGACATAATGTTGTCGGCCGTGGTCAGCGCGTCCGCGTACCGCAGGTCGATTTCCTGCTGGCCCGGCGCGCCCTCGTGATGGCTGAACTCCACCGAGATGCCCATGCTCTCCAGCATCTGGATGGACACGTGCCGGAAGTCGTGCGCGATGCTGTGCGGCGTGTGGTCGAAGTAGCCGCCGGTGTCGATCGGCTGCGGCGCGGTGCCCGCCGCGGGCTTCTCCTTGAGCAGGAAGAACTCCACCTCGGGGTGGGTGTAGAAGGTGAAGCCGAGATCGGCCGCGTGGCCCAGGGCCCGCTTCAGCACGTACCGCGGGTCGGCGTAGGACGGTGCGCCGTCCGGCATCCGGATGTCACAGAACATCCGGCCGACCCCGGACGCCTCGCCCCGCCAGGGCAGCAGCTGGAACGTGGACGCGTCCGGCTTGGCGATCATGTCCGCCTCGTAGACCCGGGCGAAGCCCTCGATGGCCGAGCCGTCGAATCCGATGCCCTCGGCGAAGGCCCCCTCCAGCTCGGCCGGGGCCACCGCGACCGATTTCAGGTAGCCGAGCACGTCGGTGAACCATAGCCGGACAAAACGGATGTCGTGTTCCTCCAGGGTACGGAGGACGAATTCTTCCTGCCTGTCCATGACAGCCTGTCCTTGCTGGTCAGCGGCTTACACCTGCGTGGATGCGGGCAGCACAGCATACCGGCTGACCGAGCTTGCGCCCCGGCGCCAGTCTCTCTCGATCGTGTTACCGGGACGTTACAAAGCCACCGCGAGTCTACTCGCGGTGCCCTGAACCGGCCCACTTCCGGGCGGCATACAGTAAATGGGTGACCAGGCTGCGGATCGCCCTCGCGCAGGCGAACTCGACCGTCGGTGACCTGACCGGGAACGCGGCCGCGGTACTGGAGTGGACCCGCCGCGCCGCCACGGCGGGCGCCGATCTGGTGCTGTTCCCGGAGATGATGCTCACCGGCTACCCGGTGGAAGACCTCGCGCTGCGCGCCTCGTTCGTGACCGCGTCCATCGCGGCGCTGGAGGACACCGCGCGGCAGCTGGACGCGGCCGGGCTCGGCGACATCGCGGTGGTCATCGGGTACCTGGGCCGCCAGGCCGGGGTGGCCGCCCGGGTCGGCGTGCCGATCGGCGCGCCGCTGGACGCGGCCGCGCTGCTGCACGGCGGCCGGGTCGTGGTCAGCACGGCCAAGCACCATCTGCCGAACTACGGCGTGTTCGACGAGTACCGGTACTTCGTGCCGGGCAACTGCCTGCCGGTGGTCCGCGTCCCCGCCGCCGACGGCGGCGCGGTCGACGTGGCCATCGCCATCTGCGAGGACCTGTGGCAGGACGGCGGGCCGGTGGCGGTCACCCGGCAGGCGGGCGCCGGGCTGCTGGTGGTGCCGAACGCCTCGCCGTACGAGCGGGGCAAGAGCGAGGCCCGGTTCGAGCTGGTGTCCCGGCGGGCCCGTGAGGCAGGCGCCGCGCTGGCCTACGTGAACATGATGGGCGGCCAGGACGAGCTGGTCTTCGATGGGGACTCGATCATCGTGGACGCGGCTGGCGAGCTGATCGCCCGCGGCCCGCAGTTCGAGGAGACCCTGCTGGTCGCCGACCTGGACCTGCCCGCCGCGCCGTCCGGCCCGCTGCCCGAAAACAGCCCGGCCGACGCATTTGACGGCACAACCATGACCATCACCCGAGCGGTTTTGCCCCAGCCGGAACGGCCGGCTTCGCCGGCCTCGGCGCGGAGCGGCGATCGGGGGGTTCCGGGGGGTCGCCCCCCCGGGCCAACACTGTACGCGCGGCTGCCGCCGCTGGCTGAGGTGTACGCCGCTGTGGTCATCGGGGTCCGCGACTACGTGCGGAAGAACGGGTTCCGCACGGTGATCCTCGGCCTGTCCGGCGGGATCGACTCCGCGCTGGTGGCCACCATCGCCACCGACGCGCTCGGCCCGGAGCAGGTGCACGTGGTGCTGATGCCCAGCCACTACTCCTCGGAGCACTCGGTCCGCGACGCGGAGGACCTGGCCAAGCGGCAGGGACTGCAGGCCAGGACGGTGCCGATCGCGCCCGTGGTGGACAGTTTCCAGGCCGAGCTCGACCTGACCGGGCTGGCCGCGGAGAACCTGCAGTCCCGGATCCGCGGGGTGATCCTGATGGGGCTGAGCAACGCGGCCGGGCACCTCGTGCTGACCACCGGGAACAAGAGCGAGATCGCCACCGGGTACTCCACCCTGTACGGCGATTCGGCGGGTGGCTTCGGCCCGATCAAGGACGTGCTCAAGACGCTGGTCTGGGACCTGGCCCGGTGGCGCAACGACCAGGCGGCGGCGCGCGGTGAGACGCCGCCGATCCCGGAGAACTCCATCACCAAGCCGCCCAGCGCGGAACTGTCCCCCGGCCAGCTGGACACCGATTCGCTGCCCAGCTACGCGGTGCTGGACCCGCTGCTCGACGACTACGTGGACAAGGACATGGGCGCGGCCCAGCTGGTCGCGGCCGGGCATGACCCCGCGCTGGTGGACCGGGTGATCCAGCTGGTGGACCGGGCCGAGTACAAGCGGCGGCAGTACCCGCCCGGCCCGAAGATCACCCAGCGCAACTTCGGCCGGGACCGGCGGCTGCCGATCACCAGCCGGTGGCGTGAGCCCCGCCCGGCCAGTGCTGACCCGGGGGGGCGACCCCCCGGTCCCCCCGATCGCCGCTCCGCGCCGAGCGCGGCGCCGCCGCGCGGTCAACCGGAGTGACCGGCGCGGCGGCAGTGCGCGCAGCCGGCGTTCAGCTGGAGAGCATGAGAACGGCGTAGCCGACGAGCCAGTGTTCTAGCTGGTAGTCGCCGCCGACCACGTAGGGCAGCGCCGCCTTGGCGTGCTGCCGGGCCGCGGCCCGGGCCGGCTCGGCCCGCGGGTCGCCAGGCGGCAGCGCGTCCGCGATCCGCCGCCAGCACCAGGCCCGGCTGGCGTTCAGGCCGTGCAGCTGAGCGGCCAGCCCGTCGGTGCCGTCGCCGGCCGCCGCGGGGGTGAACAGGGTGGCTGGCCGGCCCCACTCGATGCCGGGCAGGAACATGGTCAGCCATTCGGCGAAATCGGCCTGGGGCAGGATACGGGACATCAGCTCGGCTTCGGTCAGCGCGGGCGACAGACAGTCGTCCCCGGACGGCTCCCAGTCGGCCGGGTACATGGTGTCCGCGAGGAACCAGCCCATGGCCCGGGAGGCGATCGCCTCGCGCAGCGCCGGGTCCCCGGCGGCCGCCCGCGCCTGGGCGAACGGCCAGGCCAGCGACAAGCCGAACGCACTCCCCCGGCGGGTGCCGTAGCGCACCGGGTAGACCTGCCCGGGCAGCCAGCGCAGAAAGCAGCTGACCAGCGCCTCGGCCAGCGGGGCCATCGCGCTGGACCACTTCAGCCCGTCCGGGTGGTCCCAGCTGGCCGCCTCGTGCACCAGGGCGAGCGCCCAGCCCCAGCCCTGCGGGCGCTCGGTGGACGCGTCCGGCCCGGCGATGAAGTCGGCCTCGTGGGCCAGCGCCACCGGGGTGAACTGGCCGCCCAGCGCGAGCCGGATCTCCCCGCCGCGGGCCTCGTCTGGGACCTGGCGCAGCAGCCGGAGCAGGGCCCAGTGCATCTGCACCGAGGAGTGCCAGTCGTGGCTGCCGTAGAACACCGGCGTGCGGGCCCGCGGCCGGTACGGGAAGTCACCCGGTCCCTTCATCAGGTGCTGCATGGCGGCCGGGAACTCGTGCTTGATGTTGGCCAGCGCCACGCCCGCGTAGCCGGCCCCCTCGGTACCGAGCAGTCCGGCCCATTCTTGCCTCAGGTCCATGGTCCGACCGCCCCTCCAGCCGAGAGTTCCGGCCTGCACCGAGTTGGATTCCCGGCAGCAGGCCGTCCTACGCCTACAGTTCGACGTGGCCTGAGATGCACGTGCGCGACGCGCCGCCGACCCAGATCTGGCCGCCCGGATCCTGGCTGATCTGCACCTGGCCGGCCCGGCCCAGCGCGGTCCCCTGACTGGCCAGGTAGGGGGCGGTTGCCCGGCCGGTGCCGAGCAGCCAGCCGGCCAGCGCGGCGTTCAGGCTGCCGGTGACCGGGTCCTCGACCGTGCGGCCGGCGTTCGGGAAGAATGCCCGCACTTCGAAGGCGGCCGGCCCGCCCGGCGGGTACGGCCCGGCCACGCCGATATCCAGATCGACCACCGCCGGGCGCAGCGCCAGGACCGCGTCCGCACTGGGCAGCAACACCGCGACCCAGCCGGGACCGTTGTCCGCCCAGGCCAGGTCCACGATGTCGGCCCGGCCGATGCCGAGCTGGGCGGCGATGCGTTCGGCCAGCGGTTCCTCGACTGGGCCGGACCGGATCAGCGGGGGCGCGGCGAAGGCCAGCCCGGCGTCGGTGCGGCGGATCTGGATCAGGCCGGCCCCGCATTCCTGGACGCAGCGTCCAGGGCTGGCCGGCTGCCCGCCGGCTTCCAGCCAGGCGTGGCCGGTGCCGAGCGTGGGATGCCCGGCGAACGGCAGCTCGGTGGACGGGGTGAAGATCCGCACCCGGTAGTCCGCCTGCCCGCTGGACGGCGGCAGGACGAACGTGGTCTCCGACAGGTTCATCCAGTTCGCGAACTGCTGCATGTCGCCTGTGCTCAGCCCGTCGGCGTCGAGCACGACGGCCAGCGGATTGCCCCGGTACGAGCTGGTGGTGAACACATCGACCTGACGGAATGGGCGCCGCACAGTTCCCGAGTCTTTCACGCCGCGCCGTGGGCGGGCGGTCCGCAGCCGGTCAGCGGGCCCTCAGCCCGGCCAGCAGTTCGTCCACCACCCGCTCGGCGAAGCCTTCGGCCATGCCTTCCGGCTGGTGCTTGCCGCGGGCCAGCAGCGCGCCGGACAGCATGAACAGCGCCACCTCGACGTCGACGTCCGGGCGCAGCTCGCCGTTGGCCACGCCACGGCGCAGCACCGTCCTGATCACCTCGCGGCGCGGCTCGACCACGGTGTCCAGGTAGCGCGACATCAGCCGGGGGAACTTGGCGCCCTCGCCGAGCAGCAGGGCGAACGACCGGGCCCGGCGCGGGTCGGCGTAGTCGGCCGCCATCGCGTTCAGCATCGCCGCCAGGTCGTCGCGGACCGACTCGCCACGCGGCTCGGGGAACGGTGTCTTGAGCGCGGCCAGCGCGTCGAGCAGCAGGTCCTCCTTGCCCGGCCAGCGGCGGTAGATGGTGGCCTTGCCGACCCCGGCGCGGGCCGCCACCTCCTCGATGCACAGCCCCTCCACGCCGTGCTCGGCGAACAGGCTGAGCGCCGCGTCGATGATCGCGCGGTCGGCCCGCTCACTGCGCGGCCGCCCGGGGCGGCGGTGCTCGGCCGCCGTCCCGGGCTGCTGGTCAGCAACGGTGCTGACGTCTGCTACCGGCATGTTCTCAGCCTTCCGTAGCGACCTCGGCGCGGAGCGCCGCCGGGATGTCCGCGACCACGGTGTCGTCATACACCGGCTCGCTCACCACGGCGTCCTCGCGTGCCTCTTCCGCGGCCAGCGCGGTGCGGTCCGCCGTGCGGCCGGGCATCCAGGCCAGCACGACCAGCGCGCCGACCAGCGTGACGACCGCGGAGATGATCGTGGTCACGTGCATGGCGTGCACGAACGCGGCGTCCGCGAAGCTGTCCAGCCGCAGCCCTGCGCCACCCAGCCGGGAGGCCACGGTCTGCGTGCCGGTGATCGAGCCGGCCGCGGCGTCCCGGGCCGCGGCGGGCAGCGCGGTGAGGTGCGGGTTCAGCTGGCCGCGGTACACCTGGGCCAGGATGGAACCGAGCACCGCGACGCCGAGCGCGCCGAACACCTGGCGGGCGGTGTTGGTCAGCGCCGACCCGGAACCGGCCTTCTCCCTGGGCACCACGGACATGACCGCCTCGGTGGCGGGCGGCATCACGCTGCCCATGCCCGCGCCCTGCACGAAGAAGATCACGCCCAGCACCCAGATCGGCGTGCTGGTGCCGAGCAGCTGGTAGCCGGCCAGCGCGACCGTCACGGTGAGCAGCCCGCTGGCGGCGACCGCCTTGGTGCCGAACCGGCGGACCAGCTTCGCGCTGCGCGGTGCCATCAGCAGCTGGCCGGCCGCGAACGGCAGGGTCAGCAGGCCCGCGGCCAGCGGTGTGTAACCGCGCACGCTCTGCAGGTAGAAGCTGAGGAAGAACAGCGCGCCCATCATGCCGAAGAAGACCAGGCCAAGCGCCCCCACCGCGGACGACAGCCGCGGGTCGCGGAACAGCTTCACGTCGAGTGACGGATGGCTGAGCCGGGTCTCCCACCAGGCGAACGTGGCCAGCACGGCCAGCCCGGCCACGGTGGCGCCGAGCACGTCCCAGTGGATCCAGGTGCCCTTCTCGCCGCCCTGGATGATGCCGTACACCACGAGCACCAGACCCACGATGGACAGCAGCACACCCAGGTAGTCGATCCGGCCCGGGTTCGGGTTCTTGGACTCTGGCACCAGGAGCAGGATCGCGACCACGCCCACCGCGGTGAGCGGGACGTTGATCAGGAAGACGGAGCCCCACCAGAAGTGCGCGAGCAGCAGCCCGCCCACGATCGGGCCGATGGCCACCCCGATGCCCACGGCGGTGGCCCAGATGCCGATGGCCCGGGCCCGCTCCCGCGGGTCGAACACGTTGGAGATGATGGACAGCGTCTGCGGCATGACCGCCGCGGCGCCCAGGCCCATCGCGGCCCGGGCGAAGATGAGCTGATCGGGGCTCTTCGAGTACGCGGTCAGCAGCGAGAAGATGCCGAACGCGGCCATCCCGATCATCAGCATCCGCTTGCGCCCGATCCGGTCGCCGATCACCCCGAACGTGAACAGCAGGCCAGCGAACACCAGCGTGTAGGAGTTGATCCCCCACTCGAGCTGGCTCTGGCTCGCACCCAGGCCCACCGTGGGCTCGGCGATGGTCTTCAGCGCGACGTTCAGCACCGTGTTGTCCAGCACGATGGCGATCAGGCTGATGATCAGCACGCCGAGGATGGCCCACCGGCGGCGGTAGATGCGGTCAGCGGCAGCGGACTGGAGATCGGCAATGCGATGTTCCATTGACGTCCTTCTGTCTGTGTCTGTGGTACCCGGCCAGATGGTGCCGCGCCGGGGAAGCTATCGATACGGAACTAGCCCGTATCGGAAAACATTCCCGGATCCGGCCGGGACCTTCGGGGGTTACCGGCACCGCCTGGCCCGTGTCATCATCGAACTGTCCGGGGACGCCGTGGTGGCGCCACGAGACATGGAGGATCCAGCATGAACGCCCCTTCCGGGGGCCTGGGCACGGCCGCGACCGGAGCGCGGACCGATGCGCCAGCCCCAGTACCGTCAGCCCCTGTTCCCGCCATCAAGCGGCCCGAGCCGCTGTACGGCGGCCGGACTTCGCGCCGGGTGACCATCAACGATCTGGCCGCGGCCAAGGCTCGCGGCGAGAAATGGCCCATGCTCACCGCGTACGACGCGCTCGTCGCCCGGGTCTTCGACGACGCGGGCATCCCGGTGCTGCTGGTCGGCGACTCGGCCGGGATGGTGGTCTTCGGGCACGACACGACGATCCCGGTCACGGTGGACGACCTGATCCCGCTGACCGCCGCGGTGGTCCGCGGCACCAGCCGGGCGCTGATCGTGGCCGACCTCCCGTTCGGCTCGTACCAGTCGTCGCCCGAGGCGGCGCTGGCCACCGGCATCCGGTTCCTCAAGGAGACCGGGGCGCACGCGGTCAAGCTGGAGGGCGGCCACCGGGTGCTGCGCCAGGCGGAGGAACTGGTCGCGGCGGGCATCCCGGTCATGGCCCACCTGGGGCTCACCCCGCAGTCGGTCAACGCGTTCGGCGGGTACCGGGTGCAGGGCCGCGGCGAGGACGGCGAACGCCTGGTGCACGACGCCAAGGCGATGGAGGTAGCGGGCGCGTTCGCCGTGGTGCTCGAGTGCGTGCCCGCCGACCTCGCCTCCCGGGTCACCGCGGCGCTGTCCATCCCGACCATCGGCATCGGCGCCGGGCCGGACTGCGACGCCCAGGTGCTGGTCTGGCAGGACATGGCCGGGCTCAGCCCGCGGACGCCGAAGTTCGTCAAGCGCTACGCGGACGTGGCGGGCGTGCTGGGCCAGGCCGCTCAGGCCTTCGCCGAGGACGTGGTCAGCGGCGCGTTCCCGGACACCGAGCACTCCTACCGCTGACCTCGCCTGACCTCGCCTGACCTCGCCGCCACAATTGCCTATTCAGGCACATAATCCGATTCCGGGCACCTAGTATCTTCTCCGCGAAGCGACTGCGGACAGTAGCGGAGGAGCCCGGATGAGGCGGCTGCCTGGCGTGTTGCTGCTGCCCGCCATCGTCGCCGGTGCGGTCGCGGTGGCGGGCTGCTCGTCCGGCGCCAGCAGCTCCACCCAGGCCGAGCAGTCCATGTACGCGGCGGCGAGCAGCGCGGTGATGACCGCAGCCGGTACCGCGTCGGCCGGGCACAAGATGGTCGGCACGGCCGCCGCTGGCCTACGGGTGGCTGTCCCGGACGGCTGGGTGACCGTGTACGGGGCCGCGTTCCGCCGCGCCCTGCACGATCTGGGCCTGGGCCGGGCCACCAGGACGCAACTGGCCGCGCTGGTCCCGGGCCAGGGCGGGGCCGGCTCGGTGGACGTGGCCGCGCCTGGCACCGGCGGGTCCGGCACCGGGGCGCTCACGTCGCTGTACTGCGCGCCAGCCCACTTCCCGCCGGGCACCAGCCCGGCCACCGGGCTGACCACGCTCAGCGAGCAGGAGTTCACCGCGGCCAACGCGGGCAACACCCAGCTCGGCCAGACCACGGTGGACGGCCGGACCGCAGTGCTCAGCTACGACCAGGCCAGCGTGGGCGGCCGGTCGCTGACCGTGCTGCAGTACGCGATCGCCGCTCCGGCCGGCCGCGTCTGCTACGCCACCCTGGTCACCGAGCAAGGGCCGAGCTACGAACCGACGTTCAGCCGGCTCCGCCCCGGCATCCAGGTCCTGCCCACTCCCTCTTCTTAACGCCCGCACCACTCCGAGCCGCCCGTGCGGGAGTAAGAGCGGCGCCGGGCCGGAACGCGGGGGCGACGGCCCGCTGGCGCGGCGAGTCCCGCCTCCCCGACCGTCAACCTAACGTTGAGGCTCAGAGGTTTAGGTTGCTCAGCCGCTCAGACACGTCGGTGAGGCGCAGCCCAGCGTGCACCCTGTACCGGCGGTTGACCGAGACCAGGTTTGCGGTCAGCGCCTCGACCTGGCCGCAGTTGCGCAGCCGGCCGGCGTAGATGCCGCGTACCCCGGGGATGCGCGCGGCCAGCTCCTGGACCAGGTCGGTAGCTTCCCGGTGGTCACCGAGCACCATCACGTCCAGGTCGACCGTGGCCACCTTGGGATCCATCAGCACCACCGCGGACACGTGATGGAACGCGCCGACCACCCGGCTGCCCGGCAGCACCGCGGCGGCCTGTTCCGCGGCGCTGCCCTCCTCCACCCGGAGCGGGTAGGCGCCGCGCTTGTCGAAGCCCAGCGGGTTCACGCAGTCGATCACGATCTTGCCGGTGAGCGGGCCGGCCAGCTCCGCCAGCAGATCGCGATGCCCATCCCACGGCACGGCGACGATCACCACGTCGGCCGCGGCGGCCGCGTCCGCGTTGGCCATGCCCCGGATGGACGGCCGGCGGCCGTCCAGGCCGGCCGCTATTTCCGTCGCGGCGGTCTGCGCCCGGTCCGTGCTGCGCGAGCCGATGATCACCGGGTTGCCCACGGCGGCGAACCGGTACGCCAGCCCGCGTCCCTGATCGCCGGTGCCGCCCAGCACCCCGATGGTGAGTTCTGCCACGTCCACAGTCAAAGCGGGAGAAGCCTGCTCAGCGGTCATCCCCCGATCCTGCCAGAGCGGCCAGGGGCGTGGCACGATGGGCCGATGGACGCGGAACAGGTGGCCGCGCTGCGCGCCCTACTGGCGCCGTCCGGCTGGCTGGAGCGCACCGTCGCGCTGGCCCGGGCGCTGCGGCGGCCACGTTCCCCCGGTGGGTTGCTGGTCGTCGGCACGCCCGATGACGAGCCCTGGCACCTCACCGCGCATCTGGACGAGGAGAGCCGGCTGGCCAGCCTGCCCGGGCTGAGCCCCACCCTGGTCCGCTGGGCGCCAGCGCCCGGGGCGCCCGCGCACCTGCGAGTGGGCATGCAACGGCTGGAGCAGGCCGGCCCAGGCGAAACCGTGTTCGTGGTCAGCGCGGAACCGGCCCCGGCGGCCCTGCTGGAACGGGTGAACGACGCCCGGAAAAAAGGCCCCCGTGTTGGCTCTCGATCAGGGTGACCCCGAGCTCGACCAGCTCGCCCACGAGGCACTCAGCGTGCCGCCGGGCGCCGCGCCGCTGTCCTTCGACGCCGCGCAGCACCTGGTCAGCTCCGCCGCGGGGCAGCCGGACGAGCCGTCCCGGCACGGGCTGCGGCAGTGGCTGAACCGCGTCCTGGACGCGGTCAGCGGCCCCGCCCCCAGCCGCTAGCGCCGCCCTCCCCGCGTTCGCCAGCGTCGTGCCCGGCGGCCGTGGCGATGATCACATCCTAGATTACCTATTGACATTATAGGGATAACCAATCAACGATAGGGACATGGTTCGTCCGCGCCTCCTGGTCTCACGCCGCTACGTCGATCTGTGCCGGCAGTCCACGGCGCTGTGCCCGGCCTGCCGTCCTGCTCCGCACTGAGCAGGCACACCGCAAACCGGA
Source organism: Streptosporangiaceae bacterium (assembly GCA_036497945.1). Taxonomy (GTDB): domain Bacteria; phylum Actinomycetota; class Actinomycetes; order Streptosporangiales; family Streptosporangiaceae; genus RYN-230. Next base: position 31,442 of record DASXIN010000189.1, read on the forward strand.
TCAGCCAACCGTCCAGGGCGCCGAGCACCACGGCGTCCGCTGACGGCTCCCCTGCCACGAGCGAGGTCTGTCATGCCAGGAAATACACCGACCGGATTGCTGCCCACCGCGCTGCCCCGGAGCGGCACGGATACGGGTACACCCAGCCGCACCGGACCGCCCGGCGGCACGCCACCGGGGACCGGCCCAGCCGCCGCCCAGCAGGCCGCCGCGGCCGGGCCCGGCACAGCCGCCCCACCCAGCACAGCCGCTCCACCCGGCACAGCCGTGGCACCCGGCGCGGCCTCCGCAGCGGGAGCAGCGGGGGCGGCGGCCCGGCGGGGACCGCGGCGCCACGCCTGGTACCGGCTGGTCAGCCCGCTCGCCGTGCTGATCATCTGGCAGCTGGTCAGCAGCTCCGGGCTGGTCTCGGAACAGAAGCTGCCCTCCCCCAGCACGGTGCTGCACACCGCGATCACCTTGATCACCACGAACTCGGCCGCCTACGGCACGCTGCAGGGCGCCATGGTGGTGTCGCTGGAACGGGTGGCGATCGGCTTCGCCCTGGGCGGCGCGGCCGGGCTGGTCCTGGCCGTGATCGCCGGCCTGAGCCGGCTGGGCGAGAACTCGGTGGACCCGCTGCTGCAGATGCTCCGCACGCTGCCGCTGTTCGGGCTGATCCCGGTGTTCATCGTCTGGTTTGGCATCGGCGAACTGCCCAAGGTGCTGCTGATCGCGCTGGGGGCGGCGATCCCGCTGTACCTCAACACGTTCGCCGGCATCCGGAACGTGGACGCCAAGCTGGCCGAGGCCGGCCAGTCGCTCGGGCTCACCCGGGCCGAGAAGATCCGGCACATCATCCTGCCCGGCGCGCTGCCTCAGATGCTGGTCGGGCTGCGGCAGAGCCTGGGCGTGGCCTGGCTCGCGCTGGTCGTGGCGGAGCAGATCAACGCCAACGCCGGCCTCGGTTTCATGATCAGCCAGGCGACCCAGTTCCTGCGCAACGACGTGATCTTCGTGGCGCTGCTCGTGTACTGCCTGCTCGGCCTGATCACCGATGCCCTGGTCCGGCTGCTGGAAAGGAGGGCGCTGACATGGCGCCGCGGACTGCTGGAAGCGTGACCGGATCCCGGACCACGGGGAACCCCGCGGCCCATGTCCGGGGGCTGAGCCGCTACTTCGGGGACCAGGCCGTGCTGGACCAGCTTGACCTGGACATCGCGCCCGGTGAGTTCGTCGCGCTGATCGGCCGCAGCGGCAGCGGCAAGTCGACGCTGCTCCGCGCGCTGGCCGGGCTGGACCCGGCGGTCACCGGGGAACTCCAGGTGGACGGCACCGCCGCGGTGGCCTTCCAGGAGCCGCGGCTGCTGCCCTGGCGCCGGGTCAGCGACAACGTGCGGCTGGGCCTGCGGGCCGACGACACCCGGGCCATCGCGCGCGCCGCGCTGGACGAAGTCGGCCTGACCGCCCGGGCCGATGCCTGGCCTCTCACCCTGTCCGGCGGCGAGGCGCAGCGCGCCGCGCTGGCCCGGGCCCTGGTCCGCGAGCCCAGCCTGCTGCTGCTGGACGAGCCGTTCAGCGCGCTGGACGCGCTGACCAGGATCACCATGCACCGCCTGGTGCTCCGGCTGTGGGCGCATCACCAGCCGGCCGTGCTGCTCGTCACGCACGACGTGGACGAGGCGCTGTCCCTGGCCGACCGGGTGCTGGTGCTGGGCGGCGGCCGGATCGCCTACAGCGGCCGGATCGACGCGCCGCGGCCCCGGGACCGGGACGATCCCGGCCTGGCCGACCTACGTACCCGCCTGCTCACCGAGCTGGGCGTCGCCCTGGAGGTAAACGGATGACCACGACCGGAATCCGGCGGCCGCTCCGGCTGGCCGCCCCGCTAGCCCCGCTGGCCCTGCTCGCGCTGCTCGCGGCGGGCTGCTCATCAGCCAACGCCGGCGGCACCCCCGCCTCATCCGGCGGCAGCACCGGCTCGGCCGCCAAGGCCAGCACCACCGACGTCTCCCAGGTCACCCTGCACATCGGGGACCAGGCGGGCTCCGGCTCGCAGGCCCTGCTCACCGCGGCCGGCCTGATCAGCAAGCTGCCGTTCAAGGTGACCTGGTCCGACTTCACCTCCGGGCCGCCGATGCTGCAGGCCATGGCCGGCGGTGCGGTGGACATCGGCAGCGTGGGCAACGCGCCGCCGGTGTTCGCCGCCGCGGGCGGCGACAACCTCACGATCGTCGGCGCGTTCCAGGCCAACCCGCACGGCTCCGCGCTGCTGGTGCCGAAGAACTCACCGATCCACTCGATCGCCCAGCTGCGCGGCAAGCGCATCGCGGTGGCCCAGGGCAGCTCGGCCGACTACCACCTGCTCACCGTGAAAGAAGAAGGCCGGGCTGAGCGTGCACGACGTCACCCTGGACTACCTGCAGCCCGCCGAGGGCCTGGCCGCGCTGGCCTCCGGCCACGTGGACGCGTGGGACATCTGGTCCCCGTTCGCCGAGCAGGCCGAGGCCCAGGATCACGCCCGGCTGCTGGTCAGCGGGGTGGGCTACGGCAGCCCCTACTCGTTCACGGTGGCCGCCCGCGGCGCGCTGGCCGATCCGGCCAAGGCGGCGGCGATCCGCGACTACCTCAAGCTGCTCGCCCAGGCGCACGCGTGGGCCGCCACCCATCAGGCCGCCTGGGCCGCGGTGTGGGCCAAGGCGACCGGGCTGCCCGCCAGCATCATGACCGCGGCGGCCAAGGACGACGCGGCCGTCGCGGTGCCGATCACCCCAGCGGTGGTCACGTCCGAGCAGCAGGTGTCTAACAGTTTCACCGCTGCTGGGCTGATCCCCGGCCACGTGGACTTCAGCAAGTTCGTGGACACGGCGTTCAACAGCACCGCCGGAGGGACGTCCTGATGAGCCTGACCTTCCACTGGTTCCTGCCCACCACCGGCGACGGCCGGTCGATCATGGGCCGGGGGCACAGCCTGCCCCCGGCCAGCCCGGCTAGCCCGGAAGGCGGGCTGAGCCGCCTCCCGGACGCCCCGCACATCCGGGGCGCCGCGGTGCAGGAACGGCCGCCGGACATCGAGTACCTGGCCCAGGTGGCCCGATCCGCCGAGCAACTCGGCTTCGCGGCCGTGCTCACCCCGACCGGGACCTGGTGCGAGGACGCCTGGCTGGTCACCGCCGCGCTGACCAGGGAGACCCGGCGGCTCAAGTTCCTGGTCGCCTTCCGGCCCGGGCTGACCTCGCCGACGCTGGCCGCCCAGATGGCCGCCACCTATCAGCGGCTGTCCGGTGGCCGGCTGCTGCTCAACGTGGTCACCGGCGGCCAGGCCGACGAGCAGCGCCGGTTCGGCGATCACCTGTCGCACGACGAGCGTTACGCCCGGACCGGCGAGTTCCTGGACATCGTCCGCGGCGCCTGGGGCAGCCAGCCGTTCGACTTCGCCGGCCAGCACTACCAGGTCGACGGGGCGACCGTGCTGCGCCCGCCGGACCCGGTGCCCGGCATCTACTTCGGCGGCTCGTCGGCCGCGGCCGGCCCGGTCGCCGCCCAGCACGCGGACGTCTACCTGACGTGGGGTGAACCACCGGACCAGGTGGCCGAGAAACTGCGCTGGATCCGCGAGCTGGCCGCCGCCCGCGGGCGCACGCTGCGCTTCGGCATCCGGCTGCACGTGATCACCCGGGACAGCGAGGCGGACGCCTGGGCCGAGGCCAGCCGCCTGCTCGACTACATCGACCCGGCAGAGATCACCAAGGCGCAGCGGATCCTCGGCGCCAGCGAGTCGGTGGGGCAGGACCGGATGCGCGCGCTGCACGCGGCGTACCGGCACGGCGGCTCCGCGCAGCACCTGGAGATCTACCCGAACCTGTGGGCCGGGGTCGGCCTGGTCCGCGGCGGCGCGGGCACCGCCCTGGTGGGCAGCCACGAGAAGGTGGCCGACCTCATCGAGGAGTACGCCTCGCTCGGCATCACCGAGTTCATCCTGTCCGGTTACCCGCACCTGGAGGAGGCGTACTGGTTCGGCGAGGGCGTGCTGCCCGAGATCCGCCGCCGGGAGGCCGCCGCGGCCAACTCCGTTCGGCAGCCGATGCGCGCCAGCGCCTGAGGAGGACCACGTGACTGACCGGCAACTGCACTTCAATGCGTTCCTGATGAGCTCGGGACACCACGAGGCCGCCTGGCGGCTGCCCGAGAGCAACCCGTTCGCCAACGTCGACTTGGCGCACTGGCGCAACCTCGCCCAGCTGGCCGAGCAGGCCAGGTTCGACTCGCTGTTCCTGGCTGACAGCCCGGCCATGTGGAACAGCGCCAAGCACCGCCCGGCCGGCGCACTGGAGCCGACCGTGCTGCTCACCGCGCTGGCCGGGGTGACCAGCCACATCGGGCTGATCGCCACCGCGTCGACCACCTACAACGCGCCGTACAACCTGGCCCGGCGGTTCGCGTCGCTGGACCACATCAGCGGCGGGCGGGCCGGCTGGAACATCGTGACCACCGCCGAGCGCACGTCGGCGCAGAACTTCGGCCGCCGCGACCGGCCGTCGCACCGGGAGCGGTACGAGCGGGCGGCGGAGTTCGTGGACGTGTCCATCCGGCTGTTGGACAGCTGGGAGGACGACGCGGAGCTGGGTGACAAGGCGGCCGGCCTGTACGCCGACCCGGACCGCATCCACCGGGTGGACTACCAGGGCCGCTACTACCAGGTGCGCGGGCCGCTGAACCTGCCCCGCTCGCCGCAGGGCCGCCCGCTGCTGGTGCAGGCCGGCTCGTCGCAGGACGGCCGGGAGTTCGCCGCCCGGTACGCCGAGGCCATCTTCACCGCGCAGCAGACGCTGGCCGACGGCCAGGAGTTCTACGCGGACATCAAGCAGCGCGCCCGGCGGCTGGGCCGGGACCCGGACCTGATCAAGATCCTGCCTGGGATCGTCCCGGTGATCGGCTCCACCGAGGCGGCGGCGCACGCGCTGGCCGACGAGCTCGAGGAGCTGATCATCCCGGAGTACGGGCTGGCCCAGCTGTCCCGGGTGCTCGAAGTGCCCGCGGACACGCTGCACCTGGACCGGCCGCTGCCCGCGGAGGTGTACCGCAGGCCGCGGGTCGAGGGGGCGCAGAGCCGGTTCGATCTCGTCACCGAACTCGGCCGCCGGGAGAATCTCACCGTCCGCCAGCTGCTCGGGCGGCTCGGCGGCGGCCGCGGGCACCGTACCTTCACCGGCACCCCGGAGCAGGTCGCGGACACCATCCAGGACTGGTTCGAGCGGGGCGCCGCGGACGGCTTCAACGTGATGCCCGCCGCGCTGCCGTCCGGGCTGCAGACGTTCGCCGAGCAGGTGATCCCGATCTTCCGCCAGCGCGGCCTGTTCCGCACCGAGTACACCGGCCGGACGCTGCGCGAGCACTACGGCATCCCGCGGCCGGACAGCCAGTTCGCGGCGCCGCGCGGCCAGGGCGTGCCGGCCCCGGTCGGCTGATCCCGGTGGCTTTCTTCTCCCGGCCCTACGGCGCGGCCCATCCCGGGCCGGGCCGCCCGGGGCCGGCCGCGGGCCGCGCGCCGGTCATCGCGATCATCGGCGGCGGGGCCAGCGGCACCCTGGCCGCCGTGCACCTGCTGCGGGCCGCCGTGGCGCGGCAGGTCACGCTCCGGATCGCGCTGATCGACCGGCTCGGCCGCCACGGGCTGGGCCAGGCGTACGCAACCACCAACCCCGACCATCTGCTGAACGCCCCCGCCGGGCGGATGAGCGCCCTGGCCGGCCACCCGGATCACCTGGTTCGGTGGGCAGCCGGGGCAGGTTTTCCTGCGCCGGGCTTCCTGCCCCGGCCGGCCTACGGGCGTTACATCCGTGACCTGCTGGCCGACGCGCAGCTGCGGGCCGAGCCGCGGTCCCGGCTGGCCGAGCTGACCGCCGACGTGCTGGCCATCCGGCCGGGCAGCGGCGGCCGCCCGGTGCGGCTGGTCCTCGGCGACGGCAGCTGCCTGGAGGCCGATGCCGCCATCCTGGCCACCGGCCACCTGCCGCCGGCCATGCCGGTCCCGGTGCCGGCCAGCCCACGGGTGGTGGCCGACCCGTGGGCGCCGGGAGCGCTGGACGCGGTGCCCGACGGCCGCCCGGTGCTGATCCTGGGCACCGGGCTGACCATGCTGGACGTGGCCATGTCGGTGACCCAGGGCCGCTCGTCCGGCCCGGTCACCGCGGTATCCCGGCACGGCCTGCTGCCCCAGGTGCACCGGGGCATGCCCGCCCCCGGCGGGGACAGCATCTGGCTGCCCGTGCTGGCCGGCCCGGCGGGCCCGGTCCGGCTGACCGACCTCATCTGGCAGGTCCGCGCGGCGATGAGCAGCCGGCCGCAGCACTGGCAGGACGTGATCGACGCGCTCCGGCCGGAGCTGCCCAGCCTGTGGCAGCGGCTGAGCCCGGCGGATCAGCGGCTGTTCCTCCGACGGGTGGCCCGCTACTGGGAGGTGCACCGGCACCGGATGCCGCCCGGCACCGCGCAGCGGATCACCGCGCTGCGGATGGCCGGCCGCCTCCGGGTGCTGCCCGGCCGGGTCACCCAGGTCACCGAGCACGCGGGCCAGCTGCGGGTCAGCGTGGACTCCGGCGGCGCGGTCCGCGAGCTGGCCGTGGGCTGGCTGATCAACGCGACCGGGCCGGGCACGGACAGCACCGCCAGCACCGACCCGCTGCTCCGCGACCTGCTGCGCCGCGGGCTGGCCCGGCCCGACCGGCACCGGCTGGGCCTCGACGCCGACCCGGCCGGCTCCGTGCTGGACAGCGCGGGCACGCCCAGCGCCACCCTGTTCACGCTCGGCCCGCCGCTGCGCGGGCTGCGCTATGAGACGACCGCGATCCCGGAGATCCGCGACCAGGCAGCCGCGCTGGCCGATCAGCTGACCGCGGCGCTCGCGGCCCGGTACCGGCCCGGCAGCGCGGCCTGACACCTGCTGGCCAGGTGGGCATGGGATAGTTCGTCCCTTAGGCGGATGCTGCGCTAAGGGGCATGTAGATGAACGGTGCGAAGGTCCCCCGGATCACGCTGCGACAGGAACGCCTGCTCGCCATGCAGCGGCGCAGGCGGCTGCAGGACCGTATCTCGGACATGATCACCGATTTCGCGGGCTCGATGCAGTTCGTCTACCTGCACGTGGTCTGGTTCGCCGTATGGACCATCGGCAACCTGCTCTGGTGGCGGTTCGACCCGTTCCCGTTTGGCCTGCTCACCCTCATCGTCTCGCTGGAAGCGATCTTCCTGTCCACGTTCGTCATGATCAGCCAGAACCGGGAGTCGGCCCGCTCGGACTTCCGCTCCGAGATCGACTTCGAGACCGACATGCTGTCCGAGGTGTGGCTGGAAGCCGTGGCCGCCAAGCTCGGCATCGACGTCGACCAGGTGCACAGCACCGCCGAGGCGCGGATCAAACAGGCCAAGGCCCGCGCCAGCGACAACGGCGACCGTCAGGCCACACCGGCCTAGCCGGCCAGCGTCGCTGGCTGCCCCGGCCAGCCGCGATCGTTGTCCGCGGCAACCATGGAAACCGCCCAGCGCTGTTTCCGCATGCCATCGACATGCTCGCCACCAGGGCAGATCCTGAGGTAAGACGATCCAGGCCCGCATCCGGAGGTGGAGACGATGGCCAACCTCGCGCAGCTCCTCACCGACCAGGCGGCCAAGCAGCCGGAGCATCCCGCAATCGTGGCCGGGGACCGGGTGATCAGCTACGCCGAGTTCGACGACGCCGCCGCGCGCGTCGCGTCGTTCCTGCTCAGCCGTGGTTTCCAGGCCGGCGACCGGGCCGGGCTGATGCTGGCCAACACACCGGAGTTCTGCATCGTGTGTTACGGGGTGCTCCGCGCGGGCGGCACCGTGGTGCCGATGAACCCACTGCTCAAGTCCCGCGAGATCGAGTACTACCTGAGCGACTCCGGAGCGGGCCTGCTGTTCGCGGCGGCCGACTCGCCCGGGGAACCCGCCGCGGGCGCGGCCGCCGCGGGCGCGAACTTCATCCCGGCCGGCGCGGCCGACCTGGCCGCGCTGCTCCAGGCCCAGCCGCCCCGGCCCGAGGTGACCGGCCGCGCGGACGAGGACACCGCGCTGATCCTGTACACCTCGGGCACCACCGGGCAGCCCAAGGGCGCCGAGCTCAGCCACGCCAACCTGCGGACGAACGCCCAGCTCAGTGCCGAGACCCTGTTCAGCCTGAGCCCCTCCGACGTGGTCATGGGCTGCCTGCCGCTGTTCCACGTCTTCGGGCTGACCTGCGGGCTGAACTCGGCGGTCGGCTCCGGCGCCACGCTGGCCCTGCTGGCCCGGTTCGACCCGGGCCAGGCCCTGCAGGTCATCCAGCGCTGCCGGGTCACCGTGTTCGAGGGCGTGCCCACCATGTACGCGGCGCTGCTGCACCACCCGGACCGGGACCAGTACGACACCAGCTCGGTGCGGGTCTGCGTCAGCGGCGGCGCCGCCCTCCCAGTAGAGCTGCTCCGCGGGTTCGAGGCGGCGTTCAGCACGATGATCCTGGAGGGGTACGGGCTGTCCGAGACCTCGCCAGTGGCCTCGTTCAACCACCCGGACCGGGCGCGCAAGCCCGGCTCGATCGGCACCCCGGTGCGCGGCGTGCAGCTCCGGCTGGTCGCCTCGGACGGCACCGACGTGCCGGCCGGCGAGGTGGGCGAGATCGCGGTGCGCGGGCCGAACGTGATGAAGGGCTACTGGGGCCGGCCGGACGCGACCCAGGAGGCCGTCCCGGATGGCTGGCTGCGCACCGGCGACCTGGCCCGGCAAGACGAGGACGGCTACTTCTTCATCGTGGACCGCAAGAAAGACCTGGTCATCCGGGGCGGGTTCAACGTCTACCCGCGGGAGATCGAAGAGGTGCTGTACGAGCACCCGGCGGTGGCCGAGGCGGCGGTCATCGGCATCCCGCACCCCACCCTGGGCGAGGAGATCGGCGCGGCCGCCGCGCTCAAGCCCGGCGCCAGCGCCACCCCGGAGGAGCTGCGCGCGTTCGTCAAATCCCGGGTGGCCGCGTACAAGTACCCGCGGCACGTCTGGCTGGTAGACGCACTGCCCAAGGGGCCGACCGGGAAGATCCTGCGCCGCGAAGTGACCGCCCCGGCCGGGCTGCTGCTATGAGCCCGGCCAGGGACATGGGACCGGAGGCCGCACCGGACGCGGCAGTGGATGCGGCTGGCGCGCTGGACATGCTGCTGGCCGACGCGGCGCTCGGGCCGGCCCGGCGATTCATCCCCGGCAGGGCGATGGCCCGCTTCGCGACCCGGCTGGCGGCCCAGCCGGAGCTGCTGGCCAGCCGGCTGTCCGGCCTGGGCGGCGAGCTGGCCCGGATCGCGGCCGGCCGTTCGGAACTGGCCGCCGGGCCCAAGGACCGCCGGTTCGCCGATCCGGCCTGGACCCAGAACCCAGTGCTGCGCCGGCTGGTGCAGGCTTATCTGGCCGGCACCGCCACGCTGACCGAGCTGCAGGCCGACGCCGGGCTGGACTGGGCGGACGGCGAGCGGGTCAGCTTCCAGCTCGGCAACCTGACCGAGGCCCTGGCGCCGAGCAACAACCCGGTGCTGAGCCCGGCGTTCTGGAAGGCGGTCATCGACACCCGCGGCGGCAACGTGCTGGCCGGCACGCGCCGCCTGGCCGGGGACCTGGCCACGGCACCGCGCGTTCCGTCCATGGTCGAGCCGGACGCGTTCGCGGTCGGCGTCGACCTGGCCGTGACCCCAGGCTCGGTGGTGCTGCGTACCCCGGTGTTCGAGCTGATCCAGTACGCCCCGGCCACCGCCGACGTGCGGGAGCGGCCGCTGCTGGTGGTGCCGCCGGTGATCAACAAGTACTACATCACCGACCTGGCCCCGGGCCGCAGCCTGGTCGAGTACCTGGTCTCCACCGGGCAGCAGGTCTTCATGATCTCCTGGCGGAACCCGGACGTGCGGCACCGGGACTGGGGGCTGGACACTTACGGCGAGGCGGTGCAGGCCGCGCTGGCCGCCGCCCGTGACATCACCGCGGCGGACTCGGCCGTGCTGCTCGGGCTGTGCTCGGGCGGGATCCTGGCCACGATGGTGGCCGCGCACCTGGCCGACACCGGCCGCCAGCCGGAGATCGCCGGGCTGGCCCTGGCGGTGACCGTGCTCGACCAGTCCCGGGCCGGGCTGCCTGCCGCCCTGCTCGACCCGCGCACCGCGCAGGCCGCGATGGCCGTGTCCGCGGCCCGCGGCTACCTGGACGGCGCCGCGCTGGCCGAGGTGTTCGCCTGGCTCAAGCCCGGAGACCTGATCTGGACCTACTGGGTGAACAACTACCTGCTGGGCCGGCCGCCGCCCCCGTTCGACATCCTGTACTGGAATGCCGACACCACCCGGATGCCCGCGGGCGTGCACCGCGACTTCATCGAGCTGGCGCTGGGCAACAGCCTGACCGTGCCAGGCCGGGCCAGAATGCTGGGCAGCCCGGTTGACCTGGCCGCGCTGAGCACCGACTGTTATCTTGTGGCCGGCGCGGCGGATCACCTGTGCCCCTGGCAGTCCTGCTACCGCAGCACCCAGCTGCTCGGCGGGGACTGCCGCTTCGTGCTGGCCCGCAGCGGGCACATCGCGTCCATGGTCAGCCCGGTCGGCAACGCCAAGGCGGTGTACCGGACCGCGCCGGACACCCCGGCCGACCCGGAGGAATGGCTGGCCGCGGCTAGCACTCGGCAGGGTTCGTGGTGGCCGGACTTCGCCGCCTGGCTGGGTGAGCGCAGCAGCGCGGAGAAACCGGCCCCGGGCTCCCCCGGCAGCCCAGAGATGCCACCCCTCGAACCCGCGCCAGGAAGCTATGTCTTCGACCGCTGAAGCCCCAGCCGGCGGAGAGTCGCTGTGGGCCCGGCGCGCCGCGCGCCGGGCCCGGCAGCGCTCCGTGACCCGCATCGTGGTGGTCGGCCGCACCCCGCTGCGCATCGCGATCCGGCCCGGCACCGGCAGCGGCCCGCCGCTGCTGCTGGCCAACGGCATGGGCGCCAGCCTGGAGACGTTCGAGCCGTTCCTGGCCGCGCTCGACCCGGCCATCGAGGTCATCCGGTTCGACGTGCCGGGCGTGGGCGGCTCGCCGCTGCCAGCCCGGCCGTACCGGCTCAACGGGCTGGCCCGGCTGCTGGCCGGGCTGCTCGATCAGCTCGGCCACGAGCAGGCGGATATCCTCGGCATCTCCTGGGGCGGCGCGCTGGCCCAGCAGTTCGCGCTGTCCGTGCCGAGCCGCTGCCGCCGGGTGGTGCTGGTGGCCACCGGGACCGGGACGCTGATGGTGCCCGGCAACCCGTGGGTGCTGGCCACGCCGCGGCGCTACCAGGACCCGGACTATGCGCACCGGGTGGCCGGCCAACTCTACGGCGGCACCGCGCGACGGGAGATCGAGCAGGTCACCCGGGTACTGCACCAGTGGACCCGGGCCGGCCCGTCCCGCGGCTACCTGTACCAGCTGGCCGCCGCGGCCGGCTGGACCTCGCTGCCGCTGCTGCCCACGCTCCGCCAGCCGACCCTGATCATGGCAGGCGACGACGACCCGATCATCCCGCTGGTCAACGCCCGGGTCCTGGCCCGGCTGATCCCCAATGCCGAGCTGACCGTGTACCACGGCGGCCATGTCGAGCTGGTGCTGCGCCCGGACCTGCTGGCCCCGCCGGTCAGCCAGTTCCTCACCAAGCCCGGCCCGCCGTCCGCAGGGAGGTAACGCCGATGCCACATGCCGCCGACTTCTATGGCCTGGAGCAGCTACTCGACGAGCCCGAGCGAGCTGTGCTGCACCAGGTACGGGCGTTCATGGAGAAAGAAGTCGCGCCGGTGATCAACCGGTACTGGGTCACGGCCCAGTTCCCGCACGAGCTGATCCCCGGGCTGCGCGGGCTGGGCATCGCCGGACTGCCGTATCACGGCTACGGCTGCCCCGGGGCGCGGCTGCTGCTGGACGGCCTGGTCGCGCTGGAGCTGGCCCGGACCGACCCGTCCATCGCCACGTTCTGCGGCGTGCACGGCGGGCTGGCCATGGGCTCGATCTACGTGTGCGGGTCCGAGGAGCAGAAGCAGCGCTGGCTGCCACCGATGGCCCGGATGGAGCTGATCGGCGCGTTCGGGCTGACCGAGCCGGAGACCGGCTCGGGCGCGGCGCGCGGGCTGACCAGCACCGCCCACCGCGACGGCGACAGCTGGGTGCTGCGCGGGCAGAAGACCTGGATCGGCAACGCGACGTTCGCCGACCTCATCGTCATCTGGGCCAAGGACGCCGCGGACGGCCAGGTCAAGGGGTTCGTGGTCGAGCAGGGCACGGCCGGCTTCAGTACCCAGAAGCTGGCCGACAAGATCGCCCTGCGGGTGGTGCAGAACGCCCGGATCACCCTGGACGACGTGCGGGTGCCGGAGGCCAGCCGGCTGCAGAACGCCCACTCGTTCAAGGACACGGCCGAGGTGCTCCGGATGACCCGGGCCGGTGTCGCCTGGATGGCCACCGGCTGCGGCCGCGGCGCCTACGAGCACGCGCTGGCTTATGGCATGCAGCGGGAACAGTTCGGCCGGCCCATCGCGGGCTTCCAGCTGGTGCAGGATCTGCTGGTGAAGATGCTGGCCAACACCACAGCGTCGGCCGCGCTGTGCGCCCGGCTGGCCGGGCTGCAGGAAGCGGGCCAGGCCCGGGACGAGCACTCCGCGCTGGCCAAGGCGTTCTGCACGATGCGGATGCGCGAGACGGTGGGCTGGGCCCGGGAGCTGATGGGCGGCAACGGCATCCTGCTGGAGCACAACGTGGGCCGGTTCGTGGCCGACGCCGAGGCCATCTACTCCTACGAGGGCACCCGGGAGATGAACACCCTCATCGTCGGCCGCGCCATCACCGGCCTGTCCGCCTTCACCTGAGCGGTCACCCGGGCTGCTGGCGGGCGGTTTCCAGGGCCAGGCACAGCTCGGCCACGTCGCGCGGCGCGGTCAGGCTGCGCCCGGTGGCCGCGGTGATCCGGCGCAGCCGGTGCCGCACCGTGTTCGGGTGCACGAACAGGCGTTCCGCCGCCTGGCTGGCCGACCCGCCGCAGTCCCGCCACGCTTCCAGCGTGTCCAGCAGCACCGCCCGCTCCGCCTCGGGCAGCGTGGCCAGCGCGCCGAGCACCGAGCCGGTCACGTGCCGCATCACCTCCGGCGTGCTGGCCGCGGCCACGGCCAGCGGGGCCCGGTCGAACAGGGTGATCGCCGCGCTGCCCGGGACGGCCGCGGTCATCGCGATCCGGGCGAACCGCAGCGCCTGGGCGGTGTCCTCCAGCGCCTGGTACTGCGGGCTGATCCCGATCCGGTGCGCGGACCGCCCGGTGAGCACGGTGACCAGTTGGCCGAGCTGCCGGGCGGTACGCAGCACGACGATGCCTACCTGCAGATCGGGCAGCAGCCGCCAGGCCGAGGAGATCCCGTCCGCGCGCAGCCGGTTCTCCACGTCGCGGATGGCCTGGCGGCCCACGCCAGGGACTTCCGCGGCCACCACCACGTACGGCCCGCGCCGGCTGATGCGCAGGATCTCCGCGGTCTCCCACAGCGTCCGGGTCTCGGTGATCCGCCCTTCCAGCAGCGCGCCGACCAGTGCGGACCGCTCGTGCTCCCGGCTGAGCACCCGCGCGGTCATCGCGTCCCGGTAGCCGGCCGACATCGCCTCGATGAAGTTGGTTTGCAGCAGCCAGACCTGCGACGAGGCGCGGACCAGCGTCGCGCTGTCCGGCGTCCCGCTGCTCTCCGCCTCGGTCACGAAGCATTCCCAGATGAACCGGGTGCCGACCCGGTACGCGTCCATCAGCGCGGGCAGCGGGACGTCCGCATTCGCCCGGCGGCGGCCATTCTGCTCGGCGGGCGAGATGTCCCGGGTGGACGGCGCGCCAAGCGAGCCGAGCACGTAATCCAGGTGCGCGCGGCAGCTGTCCCGCAGCTCCTCCGGTGACACCGTGGGCTGCTCCCGGTAGAAGCTGACCTCCGCGGTGATCTGCTCGGCCATCGCCGTGGCCAGCGCGTCGGTCCGCTTGCTCAGCACCCGGCCGAGCTCGGCCAGTTGCTCGTCAACCGCCCAGTCATCCGATTGCGGACCCATTGCCAGATGATAAGAGGTCACCCCGGCCCGGGTATATGGCCGCGCTGTCCGCGCGGACCAACGGGTTCACAAACCGTTGTCCAGCCGAACGTGGACAACCACAGCCGCCACACTGATCATGGGGACATATGACCTGTACGCGTTGCTGACTGGGAGGCCCACATGACCACTCCGCTGTCGAGGGATATCGGCGACCAGCTCGGCCGGATCGGCCGGCACTGGGGCTGGCTGCTGTTCTTTGGCGTTCTCATGGTGGCGGCGGGGGTGGCCGCGGTGGCCTGGCCTGGCCCGACCGTGCTGGTGCTGGGCGTGCTGTTCGGCATCCAGATCATCGTGTCCGGCATCTTCTCGTTCATCAACGCGTTCGCGGCCGACGAGTCCGGCGGGATGCGGGTGTGGTACGTGATCCTCGGGCTGCTCGGCATCGTGATCGGGCTGTACGCGGTCCGGCACATCATCGTCTCGGTGGTCGCGCTGGCCCTGCTGATCGGCATCTACTGGGTGGCCTACGGCATCGCGCAGCTCTACGCCGCGATCGCCCACAGCGAACTGGCGAATCGCGGCTGGATGGGCTTCATCGGCGCGCTGAGTGTGGTCGCCGGGATCATCGTGATCGTGTGGCCGGGTCCGTCGCTGGTCACCATAGCCATCGTGCTCGGCATCTGGCTGATCATCTACGGCATCATGGAGATCGTGCTGGCGTTCCGGGTGCGGTCCGCGGTTCACCATGTGCAGCACATGGTGACCAACCCCGTCTGAGCCGGCCGGCTGCACGGCCAGCCGGACCTGGCCGACACCATCACCCGGCTGCAGGCCTACCAGGAAGGGGGCGCGGACGCGCTGTACGCCCCCGGGCTGACCAGCCTGGACGACATCCGCACCGTGGTCAGCTCGGTGGACCGGCCCGTCAACGTGCTCGCCCTGCCGGACGGCCCGGGCATCCCCGAGCTGGCCGCGGCGGGCGTCCGCCGGGTCTCGGTCGGCTCCGCGTTCGCTTACGTCGCCCTGGGCGCGGCCGTCCGGGCCGCCCGCGAACTGCGCGACCAGGGCAGCTACGGCTTCTTCGCGCTGGCCGCCGACGGCCGCGCCGCCATCCGCGACGCCTTCCCCGGCTAACTCTGCCCGCACGCGAAACCAGTCAGCTGTCCAGGCTGAGCACCATGGTCGGGCGTTCAATAACGTGATCTTCGCGGAGCGGGCGGACCGCGGTGCCGATGGCGAAGAACTCGGTGGTGTGCGAGCCCCAGGTGTGGCTGTGCTGCCGCAGCTGCACCCCGACGATGCCCTCGGCGTGCAGCTGCTCGGCCTCGTCCTGCATCCGGCTCATGGCCAGCTCCCGGGCGTCATACAGGGCCTGGGTGAACTGCTCGAGCTCCACGTTGCGGCCGATGTTGCTGACCTTGCTGCCGAGCCGCTGGTGCGCGATGTGGTACACGCACGAGCCCATCACCATGCCCAGCGGGGCGTAACCGGCCCGGATCAGCGTCCAGAAGTCCTGCCCGGACAGGTCCGAGGTGAACGGCTGCTTCTTGTTGTTCCGCCAGTCTGAGACGCCGCCGCCGCCCGCGCCCGGTTCGGCCTTGACCGCCGTGCCGACCGCGATGAACTCGGCGATGTCGTTGCCGAACTCCTTCAGTTCGACGTCCAGCCGCACCCCGACGATGCCGTCCGCGCCGAGCGCGTCGGCTTCCGCCTCCATCCGGGTCATGGCCAGCTCGCGGGCGTGGTACATGGCCTGCGACAGCACGTCGAGTTCCTGGTTCCGGCCCCAGCGGCCGACCTGCAGGCCGACGTGGTAGATCGAGCTGCCCAGCACCAGCCCGAGCGGGCGGAACCCGGCCTCGCGCACCAGCAGGAACTCGTTTACCGACAGGTCCGAGGTGAAGATGGCACCGGGGCGCCCGGGCTGCAGCTCGGCCAGCCTGCGGATGGCGTCCTGCGGGACCCCTTCCGCGCTCAGCTCTTTGCTCTGCTGGTCGGTCATCGGCTCTCCCTCAGATGCGTTCTGCTGCAAGTCAGCGTCCCAGATTGACCCGGGCGGCCTGCCGTCGCTGCGGGTCGAGCGAAAGCACGGCGAGCGGCGGCGGTGGCTTGGCCACCGCGGCGAACTGCACCGTGGCCGTGCCGATGATGGTCACTTCCACGACGTGATCCTTGCCGTGCTCCTGCATCGGGCACTCCCGCTCGTGCACCCGCAGGTCCATCCGGGACACCACGACGGCCTCGCCGCCGAGCCGGCGCACGTCCCGTTCCAGCTGCTGCCGCGCGTCATGCCGGCTGTCGTTGACCAGCTCGGTGTAGCCGACCACCTCGGCGTTGCCCGCCCCCCAGCGGGTCTGCCCCACGGTCAGCCAGTCGTCGTGCCGCGCGCCCACGGAGATGCCCAGCGCCAGCCCACAGGGCACATAGCCGGCGTGGATCAGCTTGGCGAAGTCCTGTCCGGACAGGTCCGAGCTGAACGGCTCGCTCAGCGGCACCGCCCCGGGCGCCCGGACCGCGGTGCCGATCGCCTTGAACTCCAGCCCGCCAGCCGGGAACGAGCCGATGCTCAGCGTTACCCCGACGATGCCGTGCCCGCCGAGCGCGGCGCACTCTTCCTGCATCCGGCCGATGGCCTGGTGCCGGGCCTGGTACATGGCCTGGGTCAGCGGGCCGAACGAGCCGGCGCCGCCTTGCCCGGACACCTGGGTCACGCTGCGGTAGGCCTGCGCGTAACCCCCGTAGCCGGACCACGCGCCCGGGCAGTGGTATCCGCCGGTGAAGCCGATGTTGTATACCGCCGCGCCGAGCACCTGGCCGACCGGCTCGAAGCCGGCGCTGCGGATGGCCGCGAACTCATCGCTGGTGAGGGCGGAACCCCAGGTCCCGCTCTGCCGGATCTCGGCCAACCGGGCCCGGGCAGCCGTGGGAAGGTCACTGCCCGCGCGGTCCTCGGTCACCGTGCGCCCCTCTTCCGGCATCGTCGCAGCACCCACGATACCTGTCAGTCCCCCAATCACCGATGATCGCGGGCAAGCTCAGTCGGAGTCAGCCGCATCCCAGTCCTCGTTACGCTCCCGGACCAGCTCGAGAGCGTTCCGCGCTTCCTCCTCGGTGGCGTACGGACCCAGCCGGTCTTTGCCTGGGCAGCCCGGGCCGTGCTCCACCGTTCCGTGCTTGAGGCAGTACCACCAGCTCTGGTCATCGTCCATGCACACTAGACTCGCAGACCATGGCGACTATGCTCCACCCCGGCCGGCTCTCCCCGCCTCGGCGCGTGCCGGAAAGCATCCCGCGGCCGGAGTACGTCGGCCGCAAATACCCGAAGACCGGTGAACCGGATGTCAAGGACGCCGACACGATCGAGCGGATGCGGGTGGCCGGCCAGCTGGCCGCCCAGGCCCTGCAAGAGGTCGGCCGGCACGTGGCACCCGGGGTCACCACCGATGAGCTGGACCGGGTCGGGCACGAATTCCTCGTCGAGCATGGCGCCTACCCCAGCACGCTCGGCTACCGCGGCTACCCCAAGTCGCTGTGCACCTCGCTGAACGAGGTCATCTGCCACGGCATCCCGGACGACACGGTGATCGCCGACGGGGACATCGTCAACGTGGACATCACCGCGTACCGCAGCGGCGTGCACGGGGACACCAACGCCACGTTCCTGGCCGGCGACGTGGATGAGGAGTCGCGGCTGCTGGTGGAGCGCACCCACGAGGCCATGATGCGCGGCATCCGGGCCGTCGCGCCCGGCCGCCCGCTGAACGCCGTCGGCCGGGTGATCGAATCCTACGCACGCCGGTTCGGCTACGGGGTGGTCCGCGACTTCACCGGGCACGGCATCGGCACCACGTTCCATTCCGGCCTGATCGTGCCGCACTTCGACGACCCCGGCGTCAACCTGATCATGGAGGAGGGCATGACGTTCACCATCGAACCCATGCTCACCCTGGGCACGATCGCCTACGACGTGTGGGACGACGGCTGGACCGCGGTCACCAAGGACCGTAAGCGCACCGCCCAGTTCGAGCACACCCTGCTGGTCACCGGTACCGGCCACGAAATCCTCACGCTCCCGTAGGATTCGCCAGTTTCCGCCCCGATCGGGGATGCTTTCGCCAGCGCAACGCCAGTACCGCCGCGATGACGAGCAGCAGCAGCCCGGCCACCATGGCTCCGGCGAAACCGGCCAGCTTGCTGGTCGGATGGTGCACCGCGTCGATGACGCCGGGCGGCGACCCCGAACCGAAGTGGGCAGATTCGGCCAGTGAGCTGGCCCCGGCGGGTGCGGCGGCCGGCCGCTTGGCCAGCGCGGCCGCCTCATGTAGCGCGCCGTCCGGATTGAGCAGGCCAAAGCCGACCTGAGGTGAGTAGCCGCCTTTGGGGTGATCCCGGGCCGACCGGGCGATGGCCTGGTCGACCAGGCTGGCCGGCAGGTGCGGGTAGACCGACTTGATCAGTGCCGCGGTCGCGGTCAGCCAGGCGGCCGCGGCCAGGCTGTTGAACATCTGATACCCCTGGCCAAGCGGCCCGGTGACGGTCAGCACGTCGGCCGGGGCGGCCACCAGGATGGACTCGTTGGCCGGGGATGCGGCGAACTTGGACGGCGCGGTCATCCCGGGCAGCAGCACCGAGGCTGCGCCGAGCACGCCGGGCAGGCTGCCCGGGACCGTGCTGGCGTTCCGCGGCGCGCGCCGGCCTGCGTACTCCGGGCTGATCACCACCGCGTTCCTGGACTCCGCGTACTCGACCGCGCGGTCCAGCACGGCCGCGTCCTGGTACGCCTCACCGGCCACCCAGATGACCTGAGCGCCGTGCCCGGCCGCGTACCGGATGGCGGCCGCGTAGGCCCGCTGGAACGGGCCGTTCGCGCCGTGGCCGGGTACCTTTTCGGCCAGGATCCGGGCGGCCGGGGCCAGGCCGAGCGTGCCCGCCGGGTTGCTGCCGCTGGGCCCGCGCCCGGCCACCCCGGACGCAAACACGGTGCCCGCCGCGTTCGTGTCCCCGGCCACGTTGCCGAAGGACGGGCCGGTGGTCACGTCCCCGGCCAGGCCGGGTGCGGTCGGGTCGACGCCGCCGGCCAGCACCGCGACGGTCACCCCCGCGCCCTTGCTGATCTGCCACGCGGCGCGCAGGTCCCGGACCAGTTGCGGGGCCGCCGCCCGGCCGAAGCCGGAGCCGGCCGGGGTGGCGGTCCCGGCCGTGGCAGGCGAGGGCAGCACGGCGAGCAGGCTGAGCGGCCCCGCGGCCAGCGCAATCTGGAGCAGGCGGCGGTTCAGCATCGGATGTCCGCCCGCGAGCAGGGCGCGCCGCCCCCGGTCAGCTCGGTGATCAGCCGCTTCAGTACGGCATTGGCCAGGTGCCCAGGCCCGGTGGTGAGTTCCCCGATCCCCTGCCGGCCATCCGTGAATCCGGCCGCGTACAGGAACACGTACGGCCCGTTGGCGGCCACAGCGTGGAACCAGCCCCGCTGCGCCTCGCCGTACCCGGCCGCCCGGGTGCCCGGGAAGCTCACCACCCGGACCCCAGCGGGCGGGGGCTGGATGGCCATGTCGGACGCGACGCTCTGCGCGGCGGCGGTACTGGGCAGCACCACGATGCCGACGGTCACGGCCAGCGACCCCGACGCATCCGAGTAGGTGGCGCGCAGCACGGTACGGCAGCCGTGCGGGCGGACAATCTGCTCGGCTGGCGCGTCTAGCCCGGCTGCGCAGGACGTGGCGGGCGCGATGCCCACCCGCAGCGCGGTGGTCCGCTGCTTTCCCGGGCTGAGATAACTGATCGAGGCCGGGAACAGCCGGCCGGCCGGCAGCCGCTGCCACCGGGTGGCGATCTCGGCCCGGCCCGTGGCGGCCGCTTCCGCCGCGGTGGCCCGCCGGGTGAGCTCCGCGTGCAGCGCGAACCCGCCGACCGCTAAACCCGCCACGCCGGCCAGGGCCAGCACGACCAGCAGCGGCGCGTGCCAGCGGGCCCGGCGTACGCCCGCTCCCCGCACTCCCGGCGTTCCTGGCGCTGCGGCCGGCGCCGCCGCCGGAGCTGAGGGAACGTCACGAGCCGCGGGAGCCAGCGCAGGTTCGTCCGCGCGATCTGACACGCTCAAAAAGGTACGGCTGTATGGCAGGAAAAGCGCGGTTTGGCACGTTACGGTCCGGTCTCAGTACCGGGCTCCGGACCGGCGGCGGTCGGCCAGTCCGGCCCGGCCGGCTCGGCCGGGTCCGCCGGGTCCGCCGGCCCCAGCAGTTCGATCAGCCCAACGTTGCGCGGCCGCATCGGCGCCGGCGCGGCCACGCCGAAGGGCCCGGCGGCTCCGGGCGGGCCCGCCGCGCCGAGCCGCCGCCGGTCCCGCACCGTGCGCACAGTCAGCACGGTCAGCACCACCAGCGCGATGATCACCCCGGCCGTGCCCGCCGCCGCCACCCCGGCCAGCACCGCGATCCGCGCCGCAGCACGGTGGGTGACCTGGACCGGGCCGGCGGCGTGGCCGAAGTGGCCGCGGGCGGCCAGCCCGGCGGCCGGCCGGGCCGCGGCCAGCCGCCCCGCGGCGTGCAGCGCGGCCACCGCGTCGACCTCGCCGAACCCGGTCGACGGGCTGTACCCACCGGCCGGGCGGTGCCGCGCCGAGGCGAGCAGCGCCTGCGCCACCTGCGCCGGGGCCAGCCGCGGGTAGGCCGACCGGATCAGCGCCGCCACCCCGGCCACGAACGCCGACGCCGGGCTGGTCCCGCTGGCTTGCAGGTAGGTCCCGCCGGGGCCCGCCCCGATGATGCTGATGCCAGGCGCGGACAGTTCCACCGACGAGTTCCGGTCGGAGAACGTCGCCCGCTGCCCGGCCCCGTTCACCGCCGCGACCGAGATCACCCCGGTGAACGCGGCCGGATACGAGTACGGCGTGAAGCCCGCTCCGGGGTGGCCGCTGTTCCCCGCGGACGCCACCACCAGCACCCCGCGCGACACGGCATAACCCAGCGCCGCCTGCATGTCCCGGGTCGGCTGCCCCGTGCCCAGCGACATGTTGATCACCCTGGCGCCGTGCCGGGTGGCGTACCGGATGCCGTCGTCGATGGCGTTGGCGTACCGCGGGTTGGAGTTGTACACGCCCAGCCCTGGCTCCTGGTCGTCCAGGATGACCCGGACCGACAGCACCCGGGCCGCCGGGGCGATGCCGATGACGCCGCCGTCCTGGCCGGGCCCGCTGCCGTGACCGGCGATGAGCGAGGCGATGAACGTGCCGTGCAGATGCGGTGGCTGATACCCGGGCGGATCCGCGCCCAGCGTGTAGTCCGGCCCGGTGGTCACCGACCCGGCCAGGTCGGCCGCGCTCGGGTCTACGCCGGTGTCCAGCACGGCCACGGTCACGCCGCGGCCCTGGCTTAGCCGCCACGCGGCCGGCGCCTCGACAGCCCGCAGTTGCGGCTGCTCCGCCGCCCGCACCTGGCCGCCGACGCTGCCCGGGGCGGCCGCCCCGGTGAGCACCGTGATCCCGGCCAGCGCTAAGCCAGGCACGACGAGCCGGGCGCGCGGGCTCAGCATGACCACTGCCGGGTCGCCGCGCAGTCCACCACCGCGGGCCGGTTCAGCGGGGCCAGGATCGCCTTGGCCAGCGAGCCGGCCGCGGCGAACGCGGTCGAGTTGTACTGGCCGGTAGCCGCCGCCGTCCGGCCGTCCGCGTAGCCAGCCACGGTCAGCAGCACGTACGGCCCGGCCTGCCGGGCGGTGGCCGTCTGCCTGCTGTCGTCCGCGAACCGCCCCGCCGCCGTGCCCGGGAAGGCCAGCGCCCGCAGCGCGGTCACCGGTGGCCGGGCCGACGGCAGGCCGCGGTCGAACGCCCGGGCCTTGGCCGGGTTAGGGAACGCGAGCACCCCGGTGGTGTAGACCACCCCTTGCAGTTCGTCGACGTAGCTGGCGCGCAGCCCAGCCCGGCAGCCGGCCCGCCGGGCTGGCCCGGCCAGCGCCGGGTCCAGCGCGGCCGCGCACTGGCGCTGCGGCGAGATGCCGACCCGGCGCGCCGTGTCGTCGTTCAGCAATCTGGTGCTGTAGCCCAGGGTGGCCGGGAAGATCCGGCCCGCGGGCCAGGTCCGCCACCGGCGCGCCACCGCCGTCGCGGCGGCCGCGGCGCGCTCCGCCGTGGTGGGCCGCCGGGTCTGCTGGGCGATGGCCGCGTGCCCGGCCAGCACGGCGGCGACCAGGCAGCACACCCCGCCGAGGGCGGTAAGGGCGATGACCAGACCGCGATGGCGAGCCGCCCGCGCGGGGCGCGGGCTGGTCCCGGCGTCGTGGTCAGCCCACGCCTGGCCGGGACCCGCTTGGTTCACCTGCCAAGAATACCGCCGGCTTCGGCCGGCCACCGGGTGCCGCGGGGGCCCGGCGGATCCGCTCCCCGCCGCTGCTACTTGGCCCAGCCGGCCCGTGATCCAGCGTGTGCCGACCGGGCAGCCAGTCCAGCCAGCGCGGGAAGTACCAGGTGCGTTCACCGCACAGGGCCAGCGCGGCGGGCACCAGGATGCCGCGCACCACGGTCGCGTCGATCAGCACCGCGGCCGCCAGCCCAACGCCGATCATCTTCAGGTCGATGATGGACAGCGTGGCGAAGATCGAGAACACCGCCACCATGATCACCGCCGCGCTGGTCACCACGCCGGAGCAGGTCGCGATGCCACCGACCACCGCGTCGCGGTGCGACTTGCCCGCGGACCGCAACTCGCGGATCCGGCTGAGGATGAACACGTGGTAGTCCATGCTCAGCCCGAACAGGAACACGAACATGAACAGCGGCACCCAGTCGATGATGGCGCCGAACGAGGTGAAGCCGAGCAGGCCCTGCAGCCGGCCGTCCTGGAAGATCAGCGTGATCAGGCCGTAGGCCGCGCCGACCGAGAGCAGGTTCAGCCCGATCGACACCAGCGGGATGATCAGCGACCGGAAGGCCAGCGCGAGCAGCACCAAGGCGAGCAGCGCCACCACGGCGAACACTATGGGCGTCCGGGAGTGCAGCGCCGAACTGAAGTCGTAGCCGTTGGCCGTGTCACCGGTGACCGCGTAGCTGGCCCCGGGCACCTTGCCGATCGTGCCGGGCAGGATCCGGTCCCGCAGCGCCAGCAGCGCGTTGCGGGACACCGCGTCCGACCCGTTGCCAGCCAGCGGGACCGAGATCACCATCCCGTGCCCGTGGCCCACCACCTGCGCGGTGACCGGCCGGTGGATCACCCCGTGGGCCGACGCGGTGGCTTGCAGGGCGGCCACCTCGGACCGCATGGCCGAGCCGGACACACTGCCTCCGGTCACCACGACCTG
Source organism: Streptosporangiaceae bacterium (assembly GCA_036497945.1). Classification (GTDB taxonomy): domain Bacteria; phylum Actinomycetota; class Actinomycetes; order Streptosporangiales; family Streptosporangiaceae; genus RYN-230. Next base: position 54,788 of record DASXIN010000189.1, read on the forward strand.
AGCGGGCGCGGGCCGGCCTGGAAAGGCCTGCTGGATCCGGTCCAGAGTGTGCACCACCGGCAACCGGGACGGCAGGTCGATGGCCGGGGCGCCGGTGCGCATGCCCAGTGCGGGCGCGGCCAACGCGAGCAGGCCTAGCACGGCCGCGCCGCCGAACAGCAGTGGCCTGCGCACCACCCGGCGGACCAGCGCGCCCCACAGCCGGGACGGCCTGGCCTGGGTGCGGCGCCGCCCCAAGAATGGAATCCGGCCCCGGTCGGCCCACGGCCCGAGCAAGGAGAGCAGCGCGGGCAGGAACGTCAGCGAGCCGATGACGGCCACGCCGACCACCATGATGGTGCCGACCGCGATCCCGGTGAACAGGTCGATCCCGGTCAGCAGCAGACCGGCCATGGACACCATCACGGTCAGGCCGGAGACCAGGATGGCCCGGCCGGAGGTGGCCGCGGCGGTGGCCAGCGCCCCGGGGAAGGAGGCACCGGCCGCCCGTTCCTCGCGCTCCCGACGCAGGTAGAACAGCGAGTAGTCGACGCCCACGGCCATCCCGATGATCAGCACCACCTCGGCCGTGCTGGAGCCGATCGGCAGCCACCGGCTCGGTATCGCGAGCAGCGACACGGCGACCAGCACCGCGCTGCCGGCCAGCAGCACCGGGATGCCCGCGGCGATCAGCGCGCCGAACACCGCGACCAGCAGGATCAGCGTGATCGGCACCGAGGTCAGCTCGGCCTTGTGGAAGTCCTGGCTCATCAGCGCGTTGGCCGCCCGGTCGGTGCTGGCGCCACCAGCCTCGGCCACGATCAGGCCGGGATGGCTGGCCTGTACCCGGGCCACCGCGGCCAGATCCGCGTTGACCGTGCTGTCCGCACTGGCGTTCGGGCCGGCCACCTGGAAGGTGATCAGCGCGGTGCGGCCGTCGGCCGAGATCAGCGCCTGGCCGCCGGGACTGAGCGGGGACCGGATGTCCCGCGCCGCCCCGGGCAGCCGGTGCAGCGCGCTGACCACCTCGGCCACCGCGCCGCGCAGCGCCGGATCGTGCGGGTACGTGCTGCCCGGGCCGGTGCCGCGAGCCTGGATGAGCACGCTCTCCGCGGGCGGGGTGACCACGCCCAGCCGGCTCAGCATCTGCTCGGCCTGGCCGGACTGGCCTGGGTCGTACTGCGGCTGGCTCTGCGTGCCGAGCAGGTGGCCGCCGAGCAGCGCCACCGCTGCGAGCACCAGCCACCCGGCGATCACCGCGATCCGGTGCCGGGCGCTCCAGCACGCGATCCGCTCCACCATCGGTGCCCGTGGCCGCCGCCCGCCGGGGCTGCCGCGCTCCGGGTCGGGTTCCGGGAACCGCTCCGCGGGCAGCGCCGGTGGCAGTTCCGGGAGAGGCGTGCGTACCTGGGGCAGGGCAGGGTTGAGCAGCTCGCGCATCTGGCCTCGTGGGGTTCGGGCGACTGACCAGCACGGCAGGCGTATCTGACGTGTTTGTCAGGGATCCCGGACAGGATGTCAGACTTTTCTGACACTGACGTCAGTGTCCAGGGATTCTGCGGAGTTTTACAGCTAACCCTCAGCTTCCCGGATGCCGGCTGGGACCCTGACCGGGACACGATGGCCCAGGTCAGAGCCGACCTGCTCGCTGCGGCGCGGCACCTTCGTAGCCTGACCCACCCACACAGTTCAGGAAAGACGTCAGGGCTTCAGGACGCGGTAGCGCAGGTGGGTCACGGCCCCGGCGATGGGTTTCCCTGCCGGGACGAGCTCGGCCCGTTCCCCGGCGAACAGCGGCGGGCGCCGTCACGAGAAGGTCGAAGCCGAGCCGGCCGTATCGACATCATGGCGCGAGCGCTAAGTCTGCGTCATCGGAGTCAGGCCCGGTCCCGCCATCCGGCGGGACCGGGCCTGGTCCCCGCACCCGGGCCGCCCCCCGGGGGTCAGCCCTGCCTGACGGCAGGCCCAGCCGTCTCCGGGAGGAGCGCCGTCCCGGCTGCGGGCCCGGCCGGCCCGAAGGGGACCACGGGCCGGCCGGGCAGCCAGCGCAGCCAGCGGGGCAGGTACCAGCTGCGCTCGCCCAGCAGGGCCAGGCAGGCGGGCAGCAGGATGCCGCGCACCACGGTCGCGTCGATCAGCACCGCGGCCGTCAGCGTCACGCCGAGCATCTTGAGCGAGACCAGGCCGAGCGTGGCGAAGATGGAGAACACCGCCATCATGATCAGCGCCGCGCTGGTCACCACCCCGGCGCTGCTGGCGATGCCGCCGACCACCGCGTCCTTGGTTGTCGCACCGCGGCCGCGCAGTTCCCTGATCCGGCTCAGGATGAACACGTGGTAGTCCATGCTCAGCCCGAACAGGAACACGAACACGAACAGCGGCACCCAGGGCACGATCGCCCCGTAGCTGGTGAAGCCCAGCGGGCCGGCCAGGTGGCCGTCCTGGAAGACGAGCGTGAGCAGGCCGAACGCGGCGGCCACCGACAGCAGGTTGAGCGAGATGGACACCAGCGGTATCAGCACCGAGCGGAACGCCAGCAGCAGCAGGCCGAACGCCAGCAGCGCCACTACGGCCAGCACCAGGGGGGTACGCCCCCGCAGCACCCCGGTGTCGTCGTAGTTCTGCGCCGTACCGCCGGTCACCGCGAAGCTGACCCCAGGCACCCGGCCCAGCGTGTCCGGCAGGACATGGTTCCGCAGGTCGAGCAGGGCGTGATTGGACACCACATCGGTGCCGTCACCGGCCAACGGGACACTGATCAGCACGGCGCGGCCGCGCGCCACCGCCTCGGCCCGGATCGGCTCGCGGATCGGCCCGTTCGCCGAGGCCTCGGACCGCAACTGGCCCAGCGCCCGGGTGACCTGCGGGCCAGCCAGATCATGGCCGGTCACCACGACCTCGGCCGGTGCCGGGCCGCCCGGGAACGCGCGATTGATCCGGTCGTACGTGGCCACGATCGGGATCTTGTTAGAGAACCCGCCGTTGGGCGGGTTGCCCAGCCGCAGCCCCAGGACGGGCGCGGCCAGCGCGAGCATGGCCAGCGCGGCCACCGAACCCCAGGCGGCCGGATGCCGGATGACCCGGCGGACCAGGGCGGCCCACAGCCGGGATGGGCGGGCGGCCGTCCGGCGACGGCCGAGGAACGGGATCCGGCCCCGGTCCGCCCACGGGCCCAGCCAGGACAGCAGCGCGGGCAGAAACGTCAGCGAGCCGATCACCGCGACGCCGACCACCGCGATCGTGCCGAACGCCATACCGGTGAACTCGCTGACGCCGGTGAGGAACAGCCCGGCCACCGCGATCATCACGGTCAGCCCGGAGACCAGGATGGCCCGACCGGACGTGGCCGCCGCGGTGCGCAGCGCCCGCTCAGTAGTCGCCCCGCGAGCCCGTTCCTCCCGCTCCCGACGCAGGTAGAACAGCGAGTAGTCGATGCCGACCGCCATCCCGATCAGCAGCACGACCTCGGACGTGCTGGAGTCGATAGGCAGCCATTGCCCGGGGACCGCGAGCAGCGCCAGCGCGGTGAACACCGCCGTCCCGGCCAGCAGCACCGGGATGCCCGCCGCGATCAGCGCGCCGAACACGCCGATCAGCAGGATCAGCGTGATCGGCACCGAAGTCTCCTCGGCCTGCCGGAAGTCATGGCCGACGATCGCGTTCGCGGCGCGGTCGGTGCTCGCATCCCCGGCCTCGGCGATCAGCAGGCCGGGATGGCGGGCCTGCACCGCGGCCACCGCGCGCAGCGCGGACTCGACCGCCTGGTCCTCGTGGCTGGTGCTGGCGGGCACAGTGAACGTGACCAGGGCGCTGCGGCCGTCGGCCGAGACGAGGCCGGCATGGCCGGGGCCGAGAGGCGTGGCGATGTCCCGCGCCGAGTGCGGCGCAGCGGCCAGTGCGGCCGCGACCTGCCGGGCCGCGCGGCGCATGGCCGGGTCGGTAGCGAAGGTCTGCCCGGGCCTGCCGCTCCCCCGCGACTGGATCAGCACGTACTCGTGCGGCGGGGTGGTGAAACCCAGCCGGTTCAGGGTCTGCTCGGCCACGCCGGACTGCCCCGCGTCAGTGGACGGCAAATTCTTGGACGGCAACTGGTGGCACGCCACGAAGATGACCGCGACGAGCAGGAACCAGCCGAACACGGCGGTCTTGTGGTACCGGGCGCTCCACCCGGCGATCCGCTCGACCACCGGCGCGCGGGATCGGGGCGGGTGCTCGCGAACAGGGTCGGTTTCTGGCAATACTGAACTAGACGGCTGGCGCATGATGGCCTTCTCTCTCAGGGCGGTGCGTGAGTCGGTCGTAGTCCCTCACCCATGAGCTGGTCCCTCATGGGTGAGGGCGCGGCTTATTTCGCCGGATTCAGCGGCTGCGGCCGTAGCGGTTCTGGGTGTAGCGGGCCCAGCGGGCCTGGCTGGGTCAGCACCTCCTTCGCTTCCGCCATCGGGTCGGACGGTGCGCGCAGCAGCGCGTACGCGACGCGAGTGTGCAGCCGGGCGGTGCCCACCAGCACGTAGTTGAAGAGCAGGAACAGCACCAGGAAGACCGCCGCGGCGATGAACGCCTGGTGCAGGCTGCCCACCCACACGCCCCAGGATCCGGTGCCGTGCGGGCCATTCGGGAAGTAGCCGAACTGCAGGCCGTTCGCGGCCTGCCCGTTGTTGAACGTGTCGCGGGGCGCCCAGTACCAGGCGGGTACGGTGATGCCGCAGAGCAGCACCAGCCAGACCACGAAGACCGCGCAATCGAGCACCCACAGCAGTGGGAACATGCCGAACAGGTAGGCGAAATCGCGCCAGGTGGCCGGATCGGTCCACCGGGTGCGGACCTGAGCGAGGATGCCAGGCCGGTCGGCCACCCGGTACCGGCCACGGACCGGCCCGGCCAGCACCCCGCGCAGCCGGTAGCGTTCCGCGTTGGCGCAGCCCCGGATGACGCCGGACGTGGCGACCAGCAGCGGGATGCCGGCCAGCGTGATGGCCAGCACGACGGTGGTCAGTGTGGCGGCCAGCACCGCGGCCCACAGCAGCCAGCCCCACACCAGGTAAGCGAGCAGGAACCAGGCCGCGCGCCAGGTACTGCCCGCCACCAGTTGGCGCAGCGGGTTGCGGTACAGCGGCAGCCGGGTGTTCATCCCACGTCCCGCATCAGCTGCTCGACCGCCTGCACGTGCTCGGTCAGCTTGGTCAGTTCGGTGCGCAGTTCCTGCTGGTTGGCCACGGCTTCCTCGGCCAGCTTCTTGTAGTGGGCCATGGCCACCGCGTCAGCACGGTGGGCCTGCAGCCGGAAGTAGGACCAGACGATCACCGCCGCCGCCGCGCACACCGCGAGCGGGATGCCCAGCCCGATAGTGATCCCAGCGATGGCGCTGCTGCTCAGGCTGGCCATGTGCGCGGCCATCATTGGCTGACTCCGTCCGGATCAGACTCTCGGGTGTCCACGTCGTCCCCTTCCACGCTGCCGTTGCGCAGCGCTGCAATGATCGTTTCGGCGTTGAGGTGCAAGTCGAACGGCGCCAGCTCGAAGTACTTCATGGCCTTGCCGTCCTCCGACAGCTCCAGCTGGCCGGCCACCAGTCCTGCCTTCTCCAGCTTGTCCAGGTGCATGTAGAGCAGCGGCCGGGACATGCCGAGCCTGCGGGCCAGCTCGCTGACGTGCACCCGGCCGTCCCGCAGTTCCGCGACGATCCGCAGCCGGTGCGGATTCGCCACCGCGGTGAGCACGGTAAGCAGCTCGTCACTGGTCAGCATGACTCCCCGACTCGAGACTCTTTCACCTGTCACAAAAAACTTACACGTGAAAGAGAGGGCGCGTCAAGGCGGACGAGGGGCCGGTGTCAAGGCGGGCGACGGGCCGGTGTCAAGTCGGCGGCACACCGGGCAGAGCCGTCGGCGATGATGGTCCCCATGGGACAGCTGATCCTGCTCCGGCATAGCGAGACGGAGTGGAGCAAGGCCGGCAAGCACACCGGCCGCACCGACATCCCGCTCAGCCCGGAGGGCAAGGCGGCCGCCGCTGCCCTGGCCCCGGCACTGGCCGGGTGGCACTTCCGCGCCGTGTTCAGCAGCCCGGCCCAGCGGGCCAGGGACACCGCCGAACTGGCCGGGCTGACCGACGTCACGATCGACCCGGACTTGCAGGAGTGGGACTACGGCAGCTACGAAGGCCTGACCACGCCGCAGATCCGGGAAGAGCGGCCCGGCTGGTATTTGTGGCGCGACGGCGTCGTGCCCGGGGACGCCGAGCATCCAGGTGAGAGCGTTGAGCAGGTGGGAGCCCGTGCCGACAGGGTGCTGGCCCGGGTGCGGCCATTGCTCGCCGAGGGCGACGTGGCGCTGGTCGGCCACGCGCACCTGCTGCGCGTGCTGACCGCCCGCTGGCTGGAGCTGGATCCGATCAGTGGCCGCCTGTTCCGGCTGGGCACCGGCACGCTGTCGGTGCTGGACGCCGAGCACGACTCCCCGGTCATCCTGTCCTGGAACGTGCCCCCGGTCGCGTTCGAGTAGCGCGGCGCGCCGCGCGCGGCCGCCAAGGGCCCGCGGTCAGCGCGGCCGGGTTTCGTCCTCGATCCAGCTCAGAAACGTCGCGGTCCCGGCCACGATGGGCGTGGCCACGATCTCCGGCTCGTCGTAGCTGTGCCGCTGGGTGAGGAAGTCGGCTAGTTCCTGGTATCGCGCGGCGGGCAGCTTGAACATCAGCAGCCATTCCTCGGCCCGCTCCAGGTCACCTTCCCACCAGAAGGTGCTCACCACCGGCCCGGCCACCTGCGCGCAGGCGGCCAGCCTGGACTGCACGGCGTCGCGCCCGAGCTCGATGGCTTCGGCCCGCGAATCCGTGGTGGTCTGCACCTGGAGGTATCGCACAGCCCCGGCGGCCGGCTCGGCCATCGCCTCGCCCGCCGCCGTTCCAGTGCCACCCTGACCCGCCACCTCACCGATGGTACGCCCCGGCCCAGGCCAGCGGCAGGCACCCGGACCGGTCAGCCCGGCGTGACCTGCGGCATCACGGTTCAGCTCGGGGCGCGGCAGCCTGGCCGCGGCCACCGCCGAGGAAGGATTCCACGAAATCCGGGCTGGCCGACAGCTCGGCCGGGGTGCCGACCATCCGGACCTCCCCGCCGCCGAGCACATAGGTCCGGTCCGAGA